>CAVAGB010000016.1:0-42839 GCA_963588055.1 Erysipelotrichaceae bacterium
CCATAGGAATCGCCTTGTTGATGGGCGTCCCTATGGCTGGGAATCAGGGGTTATTTAACCTTGAAATCGGAGACCGTAAGGGTAACAACACTGCCTCCATCAGGGCCTGTATAATTAGAAGTTTGGTCTTCTAGCCTACCGACGATGAAATATGCAATATCATTTGTATAGGTAACGCTATCGCCAAACAATTTATTGACGTTAAGCGTCACCGTGTAACCGTCGGTCGCAAGATTTGTTTGTTTGCCAGAATCACTCCAATCGGTGTCCCAATTTAGAGCAGTGCCGGATGAGTTAGTACCACGAGCCTCAGTCGTCCATACAACGTTCGTTAATGTTTTACCTTCCTCGCTCGTACTCATCTTGATGTTGAAACTCACCTTCGTCTTTCCGATGGCCTTAACATCGTCAATCAATTTCTTTTTGATGCCGAAATTGCCTCCATTGGTCTGGTATACGAATTTGGTCCCATCGCCCGTTGGGGTGGCACCAGAAGAGAAATAATTAGTCGGGCTCCACTCAAGGGCCTTATTCAAATCCTTGTAGGCTTTCGCGGCCTCCAAAGTCTCAAATGTTTCGAAATTGCTCAACGTAAGATGATCAAACTCAACATCTTTGTTATCGGTGTCCCTCGCCGTAAAAGAGAAAATGGTTTGGAGAGGTTCGACAGTTGCGTACCTGTTACCTGTAAAAGAATTATAGAAGTCTTCAACGTTGATAATCACGCCATTGCCGTTTCCGTAACTACCATTTCCGTCCTGAATCCAGCTTTGATTGGTATAAAAATTAGCAGTTCCGCCTAGCGACTCGCGACTAAAAGGTATTGACCCTATTTTCGATCCGTTCTCTTTGGCTGTGCCATTGATGTGGAAATAAAGATACTTGATGCCCAATGCATGTGCGTCTTTTAGGAGCTCGTAATTGACCGTGCACTTCGTCTTTATGCTGACCACGCCATTTGCATAATCTGTGGTCCCCCAACCATTGTGGCGGAAATACCTCCAGAAATTCGACTCAGACTTAAGCGCATTTGGGGTATACGCGGTACGGCGCGCCTCATCGCCATTAAGAGTGGCAAGCCACCCCTCTTCATGCGTATCGCCCTTATCAACGATGTTCACATTGTCCCCAGCGGGCGCGGTGAATTGCACGGTGTGGTCGGCGCAGCTGACCCAATATTCAAGGGAGCCGTTGGAAGTGGCGGTCGCCTTGACCGCGTTGTAATGATGCCACTCGACTTTGGTGTTGTTAGCCATGATGATGGAGCCGTTATTCGCTCCAAGAGAAGCGATGCCCGCGATCGAAACCAGGCCTAATCCAGCCGCCAAACAAAGGAATTTTCTTTTCATAGTGATCTCCTTGAAATTAAGGATATTTTTGATTTGTAAGCGTTTCCATCAAATCATAGAAAGGCCCACCGTGCTCATAGAAGTTGCATAAATGGAACCTATCAAAATCAATAGAAGACAATCGACGACAGATAGAAATTGCTCAAAGAAACATAGCCGCTGCCTGTATAAGTGTTGCCGCTGGTCTCGCTGGTGTTGAAGACGAGCCGGAGATTCGCGCTCCCTTGACGAGAGTCATAGACGGACAAAGGCAGATCGACGGTCGCCTCGTCGTTGCTCACCGCTGCATCGCAGGAGGAGAGGTGGTTGGTCGTGTCGTACTCCCAGCATTCCACTTTCTTGACGTTGCTGCCCGCATCGAATTTCAGGGTGAGCCTCGCCCCGGTGTATCCAACCTTTTCCATATCGGTCTTGAAGTTAGGCTGGATATCAACGCAATCGCCCGCCATCGAGGCGCCTCCCCCGCTTCCGTGGGCGCCGCAATGGAAGTAATTCCAGATGGTGTCGAAGGAAGAGGTGATGTTAGCAAGCTTGCCCCTAGTCTGTTCTGCGTCGATGATGGGGTCGACGTAGCCAAGGTCGCAGAAAGCGATCGAGGCGATCTTCACCGAGCCATGGAAGTTGCGCATGATCCAGACGTCGTTCTCAAAGGTATCCCCATTTAAGGCGAAGGTCGCATAGGACAAAGAGCCGACCGCCCCGATGGAGGCGCCGTTGTATTTGTCGTTTTGCTCCACGGTAACGTAATTCCCCGAGGCGTCGAAGCAGACCTCCGGATCGCGATACCACATGGAGGGGGATCCTTCCGTGGAGAGGATGCGGAAAGCGATGAGGACGTATTTCTTGTTGGCGGTGTTGTGGGCTTGGATGTAAGACTGGCTCAAAGCGACGTTGGTATCATCGCTCGAATCGAAGTTCAGGACGATGTCGCCTTCCTTGGAGTAGTTCTTGGTGGCGGAGGAGCTGCCCGTTGAAGAGAAGAGGAAAGGAATCTCAACGTCCCTTACGTGGATGGAATACTTCTTCGAGCCGACGGTGGCGCCGTTATAAAGGGCGGAGACGGTGTAAGAATAGTCGCCGGTGGAGGCGTTCATCGCATTTAGGATCTCATCTTTCGTCTTCGCCTCGTCCCCGAGCTTATAGGAGGAGGAGATGTTCTGGATGGAGTTCTCTCCTACCGCCACTTCGGGAAGAGTCACCGAGCCGAGGGTGAAGCAAAGCTCCTCGTCGCTGACGGGGAAGCTGTAGCTGGGCCCCAAATCATCCACCAAGGTGACTTTGAAGGGGAAGGAGACGTCGGTGTCGAAATAGATCTTGAACTCATGCTCGCCCAGGGAAAGGGTCTTGAGATATTCCTTCGAAAGGAAGTTGCCTCCGAGGGATTGGCTCGCGTAGACCTCATCCGAGGTGAGCGTGTGGTCCCCGCAAGAAAGGGTAAAGTCGACGTTGGCCTCCCCGAAGATGGACTCGGGGACGACCTCATGCTCATAGATTGAGGAGATGTCGATCGTGACGTCGCTTATGGAGTCGGGGTTGGGGAGAACGGTGACTTTGGCTTTCTTCGAAACCTCGCTGTGACCGACGAGGGTGTAGACGATCTCATAAGTCCCGGTGGAGGCGAAATCGATCTTGGAGATATCCACGTCCACCTCGCAGGCGACCCCTCCGTAGCTGCCTTTCACCCCGTTAAGGAAATAGGCTTTCTCCTTGGAGGAATCCTCGATGTGACCGAGGTAGAAGCGGTAGCAGCTTTGGGAAAGCTCCAAAGAGGGCACGGCGAAGACCCCGCTCACTTCGATTGCGAGATTGCTTTGGACGTTGGAGACGAGGTAATTGCCATCAGTCGAAGAAAGGGCGGCGCCATTGGCGGAGACGACCATTTTGGAGGAGTCGTAGCCGTCCTTCACGGAGACGTAGAAAGAGTAATCCTCGCCTTGCTTGACGCTATTTTCCCCGACGATCGAGTAGCCGACCTGCGAAGAAGGGAAGCTCACCGAGAAGGTGATGGTCTCGACGCTGCTGAAGCTGATGTCAGGATCGTTGACGGTGGGGTTGCAGCCAGAGGTCAGTAACAACGCTGAGGCCGCCAAAACGTAAAGGGCTTTTCTTTTCATATTCCATACTCCTTTTTAAGGCTAGAGATAGTCAGGGAGGCGTTCTCCCCGTATTTCTTCACCCCGTATTTGTCGCAGAGGGCGAAGAAGGACGAAGCTAGGGATGAAACCATCTCATCGCTGAATCCATCGTAATAAGGCGCGAAGGTGAGCAGGGTGTAATTGGGGGCGAGGCTCGCCTGCTCGAGGTGAGAAAGGTAGATTTCTTTGCTCGCTTGGTCTAGATTCGCGTCTTCCTTTGTCTTCGCTATCGCGTCCTCGAAGTAGGCGCAGGCCTTCTTCGTGAGCTGATAGGGGTAGTTCTCGCTGGTGTAGAAGCTGCCAGCCCCATCGAGGTTCACCCCTTTTGACTCCATGTAGGCGAAGTGGTTGTCCATGGAGGTCTGATAGGCATAGACGTCTTCGTAGGCGTCCTCGCCGAAATAGTATTTGCAGAATTCCTTGACGAGGGAATTCACGTCGAGGTCGATGTTCCAGCAGAGCTTAGAGAAGACATAGGCGTCAAGATGCTGCTGGAAGACGCTGTATTCGTCGTAGAGGGATTGGTCGAACTCGTAGATGACCTTCGCCTTCTTCAACTCCGAAAGCAGATCCTTCATCGACTGGTAATGGGGGATGTAGCAGAAATATTGGGAGAAGACGGTCGCATAGGTCCAGGCCATGAAGTCGCAGCCTAATTTCGACCAACGCTGCAATTGCCCGCGGGTGTTGTCGTTTTGCCTGTCGTCGTCGAGCGAATACATGTAGTCAGCCTGGATCGGCGCGTATTTGACCGCGACCCTCTTGTTGGGGATGACGCTCTCATCGATGGCCTCGCCATCGTCGTTGACGGGAGGCTGGACGTTGTAGCTGTAGGCGAACATGGAGAAGGTGATCTCTCTGCCGTTCTGGGTCTGCCTCAGCCAGGAATTCACCGCTTCCTCGAGTTTATTCATGAAGCGGACCATGACCCCGCTGGAGCGGTAATGCCCCGCGCTCGCGCTGCAATTTGGGCAGGGGCAAGAGGAGGCGACGTCGGCCTGGCCGATATGGATGTATTCGCAGGTAGTGTCCTCAGTCAGGATCTTCTTGAGGGACTCTATCATGAGGTTGAGGGTGGATTTCTCGTCCCCCACGTTGTAGGTGACCCCGTTCGTGTAGCAAAGATCCAAGGCGCCAAGATACCAATTCGAATAGTTCTTCCCGTCGATCGTGCGGTGCTGATAGACCTCGCGGTATTCCTCTTTGATGAGGGGGTTGCCGTCCTCATCGCTCCCGCCGGCCAGATAATCCGAATAAGGGAGGATCGCCCCGACGGTGTGCCCCGGGACGGGGAAGGAATGCCAAAGGGAGGAGCCGCCAAGATAGCTAGGCATCACGCAGTAATCGGTGTTGAAGCGCATGTGGGCGACGTATTCGTAGTCGTTTTTGAAGACCGGGGTGTTGAGATAGGCCCTCTGGGCGAATAAGGGGACGTAGGCCTTATCATAGCTATAGAGGTTCACTTCTCTCAGAGAGGTCGGGTAATAGGTGTAGTCGTAACTCAGGTATTTGACTCCAAGGGTGTCTTCGAGGAACTCATAAACCCCATACATCACGCCCCTGTCGTTATAGGCGTTGATGTAGACGTTCTCGCTGCTGGTGTAGATGTAGAAGCCGTCTTCGTTCAAGGCGTCTTTGCTGAGGTCGATCTTGGAATTGCCCTTCGCCGCGCTTTGGTAATAGGAGGTGTCCCCAAGCGAGATGAAGTGCTTGCCATCCATGGAGGATGAATCGTCCACGATCTCTAGTTTCTTGCCGGTGCAGCGGTAGAAAGTGTCGGAAAGCTCTTGGGCGAGGTGGCTCTCGGTCTGACTTGGGGAGGCTTTGGTGACGATGCAATAGTCTTTGCTGAGCATGTCGCAAAGGAGCTTGCGTTCCTCGGAAGAGGAGTTCCCGCAGGAAGAGGCAAGCGGGAGCAAGAGAGTCAAAGGCAATGCGATTCTTTTTTTCATGGCGTTCTCTCCTTATTTGCTCGTGAACGAATATTCCTTCATCCCCACATTGCCTTCGCTGTCCATCGCGTAGTAGGTCAAGGTGTATTCGCCTTTCAAAGGCAACTCGGCCTCCTGTCCCATCGTGACGACGCGGCTGTCGCCATCTGGGCCCCTAAGGATCGCGATGGTTGAAAGCGCCCCGTCGATGTTGTCGTAGGCCGCTGCTTTGTAGATATAGACCTTGCCGGAATAGCTCTCCCCATAAGAGGCGTTCGTGTAAATCTCTGGGGCAACGTCATCAGACACAACCAGACGATAGCCATAGCTCGAGGTCTGATCGTTCCCGTCGGTGCAGGAGAAGGAGACGTAATAGACCCCATAGGAAGAAAGGCGCAAGGAGAAGGCGAAGGGGTCGGCGTTTTTGATGAGGTAGCTGCCGCTAGGGGAGGTGAGGCTCATCAAGACGGTGGCGGTGGAATTCAAGACGTCGTGGGCATAGGCCTTTGGGATGCTCACGGTGTCGCCTAGCTTATAGATGCCGTTGCTAAGAGGGGTCTGGAAGCCGATGTAAGGGGCGCGAGTGTCCCCATAGGCGAGGACCTGGGCGGTCAACTGCTGATTGCTTATCTGGTTGAGGAAGAACGCGTTCCCTTCTTTGGCTCCGCTGATATGGAAGCTGATCTGCGTCGAAGCGGATTTGAAGCCGGTGAAGGAAGAGCCGTCTGAGAAGGCATCGATCTCGCATAGGGACTGACTGCTCGCGTTGGTGATCTTGGCTTTGTCCCCGCAGAGGATGAAGGTGTATTTGTAATACTTCTTTCCGTATAGATAAGAGGTATCCTCCTCGACGTAAGTGGACTCGGAGACGGTCACGGATTTGTAGATGCGCTTATTGTTCAGATAAAGGAGCGGCTTCGCGCCGAGCTCCTTGAAGGACACGAGGACCTCCTTCCCGCCGAGGGCGGCGAAGTGGATGTCGATGTCTTCGTAGTCCGCAAGATCTGGGAAGTAGCAGAAAGAGAGGGTGAGGTCGGTGGTGGAGACGTTAAGCGGCTCATTGATCGTCGCTTCCCCCTCTTTGAGGCTGAATTTCATCCCGGCGGCTGTGATCAAAGAAGCGGAAGCGTTCTCATTGGAGGAATAGAAGCCGGCGTAGCTGGAATCGGAAGAGGAGATGTTGCCGCTCACCGCGATGACTTTGATGGTCTTAAGGGTCTCCCCGCCTGAGACGTAGCTCAGCTCGAAGTCGCCTTTGACGCTGGGGATGAGGTCTCCCGCGTGGTAGTAGGTGGACTTCCCGCGGCGGATGTCCACGTCCATGTTGGTCTTGCTGACATCTTCCTTGGAATAGTCGATCGCGACAAAGCTAGGGACCACGAAGTCCTGGCCGCTGGAGACGTAGTTGATGTCGAAGGCGTCTTCCAAATAGAAGTGCTTCACGTTGGTGTCCAAATTGATTGGATAGGTGAAGGAGGTGTCCACTTTGATTTCGTCGCTCACCGTCACCCTTATGGAGCAGCTCTTGTATTTCTTCTCGATGACGAAGGTGTCCCCCTCGTTGACGTTATAGGATTCCTCATCCAGCAGGACTTGGATGGTTTTGCTGAGCTTCCCGTTCCCCCCTTCATAGGAGAAAGTAGGGATGAGGAAGGATTCGAACATCTTCGCTTCTATGGAAGAGATCGAGGAGGCATCGCTTACGGGGGTGAGGGCCTCATTGACCGTGAAGTTCCCGGTGTAAGCGATAGTCTGCCCGAAGGCGTTCGCCGAGCTGATCTTCAAGACGTAGCCCCCGGCTTCCTTGGGGATGAAGTTGGAGGGATCAGCCACGCTGACGGGATTCCCGTCTTTGGTGATGGAGAACTCATACGAGGAATTCGAGACGATGCTAGGCAAAGGGTAATAATGGTCGACGACCCCGTCGATCATGTTCTCGAAATCGAATTGATGGGCCAATAGGTTCCCGGTGTTTTGTCGGAAGAGCGCATCGTCATTGGAAACGAAGGTGTCGTTCCCGATTTTGTTGATCATGAAGCTGCCGCTCTCATCCGTGTAGACGGAGATGACGACCTCCCCGGTGGTGAATCCGGCGAAATCGGGATAGGAATCGGTGGGATCGTCCAAATCCATGACCAGCTGGTTGTGGGGATCGACCGTGGCGCCGCTAGAGGCGTTGCCCATATCGACGAGGACCTGGTTGGTCGCTATGTCGAATTTGAAGCCGGTAGGGAGATAGGTCTGGCTCTTCTCAGGCTCTTTGATGTAATGCGGGGCGTTGAAGAGGGACTGCCTCCAGGCGACCGTATAGCCTTCTAGAGGGGAGTAGTCGCTATTGTTCGCGGCGGTGTAGCCATTGAAGGTGACGTTGTAGAAGACGTTGTTGTAGCCTCCGGAGAAATCCGAGCGCGAAACCTGGTTGATCACGCTGTTCTGCTCGATGTTCACATCGAAATAGACGCTGGAGTCATAGGCGTCCGCGACGCGGATATGGATCTTGCTGAGCTCGAGGAGGGTGGTCTCGAGATCGCTGTAATCGGTCGAGGAGTTCGCGACGAGCTCGATCAGGTTCTCGGTCTTGTCGACTTCGTTGAGGTCGACGATGTTCTTGTAGGTGACCGTCCCGGAGTTGCTAGAGAACTCCACGCCGTAGTCAGGCGAATTCTCCATCGCGGAGCTGACCGCTTTATGCTCGGCTTTCACGCTGCAGGAATCGAGGGTGAAGAGGTCCTTCACGGAGTTCGTCCCCGATGAGCCGTCTGCGAAAACGCCCATAACCCCTCCCGCTAAAGGCAAGGGGAGGAGAAGCGCGGCTGGGCAAAGTTTCAAAAAGAGTTTCTTCATATGGCTATCCTTTCAGTCCGCCGACGGTGAATTTCGACATGATGAGCTTCTGCGAGAGGAAATAGACTAAGACGGTCGGGATGACGACGATCGTGAATCCCGCCATGACCATCGGGACCGTCCCGGCGGTGCCCCCGCCGGAGAGGTTCAAGACGTTGTCCTGGAACTCATAAAGGCCGTAGGCGAGGTTCGAATAGCTCGGCAGCCAGATCTTGAAGGAGGTATAGTCGTTCCATTGCCCGAGGAAGGTGAGGAGGAAGATGACCGCGGAGGTAGGGAGGATCATCGGGAGGTACATCTTGAAGAAGGCGCTGTAATGGCCTCCGCCATCTACGAATACGGCTTCCGCGTAATCCCAAGGAAGGGATTTAAAGGCGCCGTAGACAAGCAGGAAGTTGAGGCCTGAGAAAGCGACCGTGTTGCTCGTCATGATGGTGAGGAAGAGGTTGTTGTAGGTGGGGATGAGCCACTGGCTGCGGATGACCATGGCGCTGGGCGTGTTGCCGACGATCGGGACGATCATCAAAACGACGCCGAGGCTGAAGAGGAACTTGCTGCCGGGGAATTTGTATTTGGCCAAAACGTAAGCCACCCCGGTGGTGAGGGCGACGCTGACGAAGGAGATGCCGGTGGAATAGACGACGCTAGTGAGGGCCATCGTCCAGATGTTCCCCGAAACGATCTGCACGCCCGTGTTCGTGTAGACGACCTTATTGGTATAGGAGAGCTGGCTGAAGACGTTGAGATAGTTCGTGAAATCCCATTCTTTGATGAAGCCAAGGGTGTTGTAGAGGTAATCGGTCTCCGCCTGGAAGCTGACCTTGACCATCCAAAGGGGGAAGAAAAGGAGGCTGATGCAGTAGATGATCATGATGGCCGAGGTGAAGGCGCGGAAAACATGGTCGAAGCCGAGCTGGCGGTTCTCTTTGCTCGCCACCTTGATCTTCTTCTTGAGCATCAAGAGGTTGTCTTGGATGAGGGCGATCGTGTTCTCCGTCGCCTCGTCCTTCTTCTCGATCTGGTTCAAGGAGAAAAGCAAATCCGTCTGGCGGGTCTTCTCCTCGACGAGCTTCTTCTTGCTGACGACGGTGTATTCGTCGAAGGGGAGCTCGGCTTCTTTCCGATGCGGTGCTTTCAATAAGGCATTTTCTTCCATAAATCACGCCTCAGTGGATGGCCCGAACTTGTCGAGCAGGAATTTGACTAGCAAGGTGAGCGGAGCGACAACCAAAGTCATCAAGAGGCCTCCGGCGGCCAAAACGGGGTAATCGATCTGCTTGCCGACGAGCAGCATTCTTGTGTAATAGAATCCGATGTTGTCTAACGTATCGGGGATGACATCGGCGGAGGTGGCGCTCACGTTGAAGAAGGAGAGCAAGCCAAGATCGTTGGTGAAGATGCTCGCGATGCCGGTGATCAAGAAAGTGGAGATGGTCGGGAAAATAAGCGGCAATATGATGTATCTCATCTCTTGCCAGGCGGTCGTCACCCCGTCTAGCCTCGCGCTTTCGTAGATCTCATCCCCGACTTCTTTCATCGCGTTGGGATAAACGACGAGGTTCGTCCCGAAGGAGAGCCAGATGGTGTAGAAAATGATGACCCCGTAGGCCAAGGAAGGCGTGTAGAGGACGCCTTGGGTGGCGACGTCAACCCCCATGGCCTGCAGTATCTTGGTGAGGGGGGCGTTGTTCCCGTAGATGAAGATCTTGAAGAGCATGCCGATGACGAAGCCAGAGATAATCTGGGGGAGCATCGAGATCGTGCGGATCGTCTTATGCATGAAGCATTTCTTGAAGATCATGTAGGCGAAAAGCAGATACAAAGGCATGCAGATGATGAGGTTGATGAAGTAGGTCTTGATGGAGTTCCAGAAGGCCGAGCCCAAAGAGGCGTTCTCTCCGAAGAAGCGCCCGAGGAAGGTCTCGAAGTTCTGGAAGCCCACGAAATCGCCTCCGTTATAGCTGGTCGCGACGGGCTCGCGGAAAGCCATCAGGATGGAGTTGAAGTTCACGCAGACGTAATAGACGACGAAAAGGAAGAGGGGATAGACGAGGAAAGAGGCCACGAAAAGGTACTCTTTGGCTTTCCTGGCCTTCTTCTTGTTCTTAGGTATGACGAATGTCTGAACGGTCTGTTCCATGGCTTCTCACGCGCAGGTTACTTCTTGATGTAGTTCTTCATCTCCGAGACGAGGGAATCCCATTTGTCGTCGGTGTAGGTGCTGGCGAAGTCGTCGGCGAATCCTTGGGTGGTACCGCTCTTCATATAGCCATAGGGGGTGGCGTAGCTGCCGTTTTTGCCGGCGCGCATGATGGCGGTGGAGCCAAGGCTCGCGGCGAAATACATCGGTGAGGCGACTTTGTCGGTGGTCTGGGTCAAGATGCGGACGTTGGAGGAATCGTGCATGATCTGATAGGCGTACTTCTGGCTGGGGGCCATGGCGTCGAGCTGGGCGTCGCTGAGGGAGTAGTCATAAGCGAAGGAGATGCCGCTGGTGCTGGTGGCTTTGGAAAGCTGGGCGTCGCTGAGGAAGAACTTGATGAGGTCCTTGATGGCTTCTAATTTGCGCGAATCGGTCTGGTTGGTGACGGCGATGGAGCCGTATTCGCTGGCGGTGAGGCAGGTGCCGTTCCCCTTGCCGTCTATCCCAAGCTGACCTTCGAAATTGGGAACCATGAGATAGCGGAGATCGAGCTTGCCTAGGTGGTTGTTGGGGTGGTTCTTCGTCGCCGTGGCGAGGCGGTCTTTGGCCTGGTTTTCGAACCAGTTGCCTTCATAGATCATCGCGACGCTGTGGTTGGTGTCGGAAAGCCCATTGCAGTATTTGGCTTGGGCGTCGCCGACGTTGAGCTCGACCTGGGTGTAGCCGTCTTTGCTGTCTAGGAAATAGGTATAGAAGAAATCCATCGCGGTCTTGACGCCTTTGAGTTTGTAGGCGTGGTTGCCGTTCTGGAGGGAGATCACTTCCTTGGTGCCATCTTCCAAAATGACTTCCTTGCCGTCGCTGCTGAATTTGGCGAGGGCATTGTATCCAGAGATGCCATTGATCTGGGCGAAGACGTCGAGGACGAGGTCCTCGTTGTAGCATCCGGCGTCGCTGGTGATGCAGGTGTTCACGTATTTGGTGAGCAACTTGGAATAGAGGGTCTGGAACTCAGCGTAGGTGACGGGCTGGCCGTCATCGTAGGTGCCGAATTTGCCGTCCTTCCCCGCGGACATGATGACGTCCCCGCTGACGTAGCTGGCGGAGAAGTTCGCGCTGTCGAAGACGAGTTTGGTGGCGGAGCCGACCTTCTGCTCATGATAGGCGATGCCTTGGGAAGTCAAAGCGGCTTTGACCTCATCAGTGGCGCTGGCTTCGGTGAGCAAGCCCTTCTCCACCCAGTCGTCGTAATTGAAGATCGGGGCGGTGAAGGTGGAGGTATAGGGCAAAAGATACATCCCGGAAGTGGTGATGGTGTCGGAGACGGAGTCATAGACCTGCTTGCCGCCGACCTCTTTCCAGGTGGTGTCGTAATCGGCGATCTTGTCTTTGATGAGCTTACTCTCGCCATAGGCGGAGGAGTTCGCCACATCGGTGAGGTCTTCGAAATAGCCTTTGCCGTCATTGAGGTATAGACCGGTTTTGTATTCGGGGTTGCTGCCAAAGAAGATGTCGGTGAGCGAGGTCCCCGATTGGATCTGGGTGACCTGGTCGCCGCCGAGATAGGCGGTGGGGACGACGACGACGTCGAAATCGGTGTAGGAGGTGGCGGCCTTCCAATCGGCGATCATGTTGTCTAGCCATGTGCGGCCGAAGCCGGACTTATTGAAATATTCTAGATATATGGTCTGCGTTTTGTTCGCGTTGTTATTCTGGGAGCAGCCGGAAAGCAAACCACCTGCGAGTGCGACCAAAGGAAGGGCGAAGAATACTCTTTTTTTCATAGAAAACACCTCTACGGGCCTATTCTAGAAAACGCTTACAAAAGTGAACTAACGCATCATGCAAAATGGCTCATATATATGTTGAACTACCCCAGGCGGTAAACGCCTTTGTCGTAGATTTCTTTATAGAGGTTTTTGTTGATCCATTTGTCGAGGGTCGCGCACCCCAAAAGAACCTGCCCAAGCATCACGGGGCAAAGGAAGACCGCGAAGAGCAGGGTGGATCCTAAATCGAAGTAGAAATCTCCGAAAACGACGAGGAGTCTAGGAGAGAAAAGCAAAGCGAATAATCCCAAGGAAGGCAAGAAAGACTTGAATACAAATTTGAAGGAATTGGATAGGAGATGGCGGAAGGAGATTTTGTAGACGTCGTTCTGCAGATAGAAGTAGAAGCAGAAGACCAAGACGAAGCCAAATTGCAGAACGCTGACGCCGACCATCATCCCCGTCATCAAGGGCTGCATATTCAAGGCCTTAATGGAATAGAGGGCGAAAAGCAGCAAGACATAGCTAAGCCAGCTGATGAAGGAAACGAAGAGGAAGCGGAGGAGATTCTTTTTGAGTCCATCGAAGTAATCGCTTAGGAAGGTGATCTCCGACCACGCAAGTTTGCGGTATACCCTGATCATCCCGCCAATCCCGATGCTAGAGAGGAAGAAAAGCGGGAGGTTCACCAAAGAACGGATGACTAGGAAGCCATAGATCTGGGGGTAGATTTGATTTTGGTTCTCTTCGGTAAGCTCAGCGAGCAAGACGCGGATCGTCAGCCTGCCATAGGTGTTCCAGGCAAGAAGGGGGAGCAAAAACAAACAAGTGATGCCGAGCGCCTTCAAAAGGAAGCCGAAGCGGATGCGGAAAAGGGTTTTGAAAACCTCTGGACGGCTGTGAGGTAGGTCATCGTAGCCGAAATCTTCCTTGATGCGTTGCCTTCTTTTGAATAGGCCCATCTTCAAGACGCCCCCTGCAATAAGATCAGCATCGCATCCAGAGCGCATTTCGAATAAGTCTCCGAACTCGTGGAGGAAGCGTTCGCGGAGTTCTTGTTCACGAACAAATACGTGGTTTCGGCGAATTCGAAGCAGGAGTTGATTTGAAAGGAGGCGTTATAGGCGTCGTTCCCTTTCTCATAAACCTTGACCCCAACCGCTTCGCCTTCGTAAGAAACGAACTCGGCGTTCGAGACGGAGTTCTTAACGCTGGTTTGCATTGCCTCGTCCAAAACGTAGGACCTCGCTTCGACGAGAGGGTCGACATAAGCCTCATATAGCAACAGCAAATCCCCATCCAACAGGGCTTTCGAGGTCAATAGGGTTTGGGTGTAGGCATCGTTATCGATCGAGGTGAAATTCACCTGGGCGATCCCGTGCTCCCCATGCTCTTTCAAAATGACCTCGCTGAACCTGTCGTCTTTTATGGCGAGGTTGGAATAGACGTTGATGATCTCGTAGTCCTTCAAGGCGTTCTTGGTTTGGTAGATGTAATACCAGCCGACGCATAGGCCCAGAGTCAAAACGAGGTACTTCCACCAATCGTAAGCCAATGAATCCTTGAATGCGGAGGGGATCTTATTCTTCATATTCCCCCTTTATGGCGTATACCGTGCCGCCTACGTGGTCGATTGCATATTTTCCCCCAGGGATGAGTTTCTCCTTGAAGGAAGAGATCAGATAGAAGGTGTATTCTTGCTCGCCCTTCAAATCGGAGAATACGATCGTGCGGAAAGGCAGGCCGTCTTGGATGACGTAGTCCTTCTCCTGCACCATCGCATAAGTCTCAGTCGTCGCCTTTCCCCTCCCTGAGAGGAGCTTTCCATAACGTTTGATCCTCTTGGATTTGTAAAGCAAATAGAAGAGGGCGAAGAAAACCTCCAAAGCAGTAAATACGTAGGTCAACACCAAGAAGACGGTGGCGGAGCTCCGTTGCTCAACGAGGACGAAGGTGACGACGAGGGCCGCGTAAAGAACCAGCGAGATGACGAAAAGAGCAAGCCACTTCTTCTTTTGGCTATGGATCTCGCTTTCTTCGAATTCGAAAAGCTCTTTCATGGCCTTAGATTACCCTCCCCTTCGAAGAACGCGCAGCGATCCGGGTCGATCGCGAGCTTAATCGCCTCGCCATCGAAATCCTCATCGACGTCGATCTCGATGCTCTGCCCAGCCATTTCAATCTCCACATTTTGGGCGTTCCTTTTCTTGATGGGGTAGCTGACCCCGTTCCCCATATCAATAGATATCGCGTCTTTCCTGACGAAGAGGGTAATTTCCTTCCCTTCTTTTCCTCGGAAACATTTCCTGAAGGAAGAGACGTCCAAAGAGAAATCCCCGTCGAGGGAATAGAAGCGACCATCTTCCTCCACATAGCCCTTCGTGTTTGCAACGAACACATCCTTCAGGAAAGAGCAGATATATGGTGAGATGGGATGATTAAGGATCTCCTCCTTGGTGCCGATCTGCTCGATTTTCATGTTGTGCATGATGGCGATGCGGTCGCCTAAGGCGAAAGCCTCTTTCTGGTTATGGGTCGAATATAGATAGGTCGCGAAGGTCTTCTTATGCAGGCTCTGCAGCAAGTCGATGATCTCGCCGTGGCACACGGGATCCAAAGCGCTCAAAGGCTCATCGAACAAGCAGATGTCCGGGTTCTTCGCGATGCTGCGCGCGATCGCGACCCTTTGGGCCTGCCCTCCGCTTAATTCTTTCGGTCTCCTGCTCAAGATGAGGTCCAGCCCCAAAAGCTTGGAAAGCTCAAGGATTCTTTCCACGCGCGCTTTCTTGCTCCAACGCAGATTTGCCAAAGGAACATCGATGTTCTCATAGACGGTCTTATTGGGGAAAAGGACGTAATTCTGACTCACCAAGGACATATTTTTGTCCTTCTGATCGATCTTCAAAGCATCCACCCCATCGAAGTAGATATCGCCGAAATCGTATTCCTCAATGCCTGCGATGACCTTCAGAAGGCTGCTCTTGCCGCAGCCTGATTCCCCGAGGATCACCAAGAACTCGCCAGGCCTCACCGACAGATCGAGATGATACAAAACCACAACGCTTCTCTTTTTGCGGTCCGTATAGCTTTTCTGCAGGGCTTTTATCTCGATTTTCGGCTGCATGAGGTAATTATAGATAAATAGGAAAAGGGTCGAAAACAAAAGATGGCAGCGTGATTTTGTATTATTTCTTTTGCAGGTTTCATTAGACATGTGATATGTTTAATTTAGCCATGGAAGAAAAATACCGCTTCATAGAGAATACGAGCGAGAACCACTCGTTTGCCTACGTCGCCTACGACAAGATATCGAGCTTCGCTCACAAAATGGGCTCCAGCCAGCTGCTGCAGATCTACTACATCCTCGAAGGCGAGGGGTATTTCGTGCAGATCGGCAAAAAGAAGAAGCTCGTCAAGGACGACTTGCTGATCGTGAACCCCTTAGAGGAAAGCGGCTTCGAAACGGAGCAAGGAGGGTCGATGACCTTCATCGGCTTCGGCGTAGAGAAGAAGGAGTTCGTCTTGACCTCCCCGAGCAACCACGCGATCACCTTGCGCCCGAAGAGCTCTTTCACAAGATCGCTTCTAGAGCACATCTATCGCTTGATGCGTGAAGGGGGGGGTGCGGAAGCGGCCAACCAATACTTCGCCATCTACCTCAAGGAGCTCGAGAAATCCGTTGAGCTCAAAGAAGCCCCCATGTCGCTCACCAAAGAGGAGGTCCTCGCCAAGCGGATCAAGGACTACCTCGACGACCACATCCTCGAGAAGGTCACGATCGCCTCGATGACGAACCATTTCTACTGCAGTTCCTCTTCCTTGTTCCATTGCTTCAAGAAGGTGGAAGGAACGACGATCGTCGAGTATCTGCAGACGAAGCGGCTTGAACTAGCCAAGTATTTCCTGCGCACGGGGAACCGCAAAATCGCCGACATCTGCAACGACGTCGGATTCTCAAGCACCCAGTTCTTCTATTCCTACTTCCTGAAAAAGGAGGGGGTCACTCCGAATGAGTATCGCCGCCTCCATAAAGACAAATAAGGACCGTCTCAGATGATCATCTCGGATTGCTCTATGAGCTTTCCGCCAGAATAAAGCACCGTCTTCACCTCGTATTTGCCAAAGTTTAGGTCGATGCTGGCGCCCCCGACTTTAACAGAACAGCCCTGACCAAGCGAGCAGTTGTTCTCTAAGCGCAAGATGTAACCATCCTTCTGGATGCCTTTCTTGACGGTGACGAGGTTGATGTTCTTGTTCGTGGAGACGATTTCGATCCCGTTGTCTTCTTTCGTGTCGACGGTCGGGAAGACGTTTAAGGCGTAGGGCTTATCAATGAATTGCCTCGCTTTCCTCTTGAGCTCGCTTTCCTCGCTGATTGTTAAGCGGAAGCTGAATTTTGTGAGCTTTGCATCTATTTTCTTGACGTAGATGTTCTTTTCAAGCAAGGGTCCGAAATAAGTGGGGTGAGCGCAATAAGAAGCGGTGCGGAGCAAGGTGACAACCATCGTGCCGTCCTTATAGGAGCAGCCATAGGTGCTGGGCGTGATGAGTTGGAGATACTTGTCCCCGTTCTTCAAGGTGAGGTAGTCGTGCGCGATGCATTCATTCCCGTCCTCGTAGAGCTTTTCGTAACCAAACATCTGCTCCCCAGAGAATTCCTCCCCTTTGAGAGGGAAGTGGAGTTTGAAGGCGCGGTTGGCTTCGCCTGGGAAAAGGCTGACCTCGACGTCTACGGCATCGCCTTCTTTCCAGATTGTGTAGCAGATGCGGGCGTAATTGTCCTCAAGCTCGAAGAAAGCTTCGGCGCGGAGCATGATCGGCCCGTCTTCGATGATCTCGAAAGTCTCTAGGCCCTCGAAGAAGCCGTGGGTCTTCTCCATCATCTTGAAGGGCTTGGGGTCGGTGCCGACGTTAGGATAGTTCATGTTCCAGGGGTCCGCGTAATCCTGATAGGCCATGAGTTGGAACAAGAACCCGGTCGCGTATTCGACCCCATTCACCTCATAGGATTCGATGAGGCCGGTCTTCGAGGAGATCTTGACCTTTTTGAGCCCATTGTCGAAATCGATGTCCCTCTTTCCGCGGTCAAGGAGTTCGGTCTTGAGTTTGTTGTGATAAGTCAAGTAGAAGCGGGTGATTCCCATGGGCTTGAGTTTGCCTTTGAAGACGACCCTCTTCCTCCATTGCATGCAGATGTTGCTTTCTTCCTTGATGGTCTGGCAGGGAACGAGATTCCCGTTCTCATCGTGGACATCTAGCAACGCCGAATAGGAATTGTCATAGTCCCAAGGGACGACGAGGCAGGTCTCAGCCTCGCAGTATTCCTCGCTTTCGTAAGGATTTGGGTTGAAGACGAAGACAGGATAAGTCTCGGGGTCGGCGGGTTTCTCGCCTTTGATGAGGGAGAAGAAAGCCTGGGCGCGGCACTGGTTCAGGATATGCTTGCCATGCCCCAAGAAATTCATGCCGTCTTTCTCGCCAGCCTCAATCACCGTACCGCAGAGAAGGTCGTGGAATTCGACGTTCATCATGTCCTCCGTGACCGCTTTGAACTCTTCGACGGGGTAGACCATCGCTCCTTTAAGCGAGGCGATCGAGCACATCTTCTCGATGTAGAAAAGCTCGTTCTCCAGCTCGCGGTAGCTTTGCTTCATGTTGATCATCGAAGTGTAGCAGCCGGGCATGCAGGTGATGAGGGACCTATTAAAGGTGACGGTCGGATTGATGTCGGCGAAAAAGGCGTCGGGGGTGCTGTGGATGATTTCCCTGTCCTTGTACTCTTCCTGGAATTGCTTGATCTCGGCGAGGTCTTTCCTGGAAGGTCCTCCGCCGTGGTTGCCCACGCCCCAGGTGGAGAGGATCACGTCGTACTCGTCGAGGTTCTTGATGTCGTCTTTGATCTTCTCGACAGAACGGCCCAAGGGGGAGGCGTAGTTAGAGCAGCGGGTGGCTTTGATGGTGGAGCCGTCATAGCCTTCCCAAAGGAACTCCTCCGCGGGCAGAGGGAGCTGGTATTTCTTGGGATCGACGAATTTGTTGAACGGGCGCATGAAGATGTAATTCTCCTGGCCGCATTTCTTGATGATCTGGACAAGGCCTCTAGAATGGCCGAAGGAGTCGAAATTGATCGCGGTCTTCGGATACTGATGGAATTCTTTGGTGAAGAATTCCTTCCCAGTTTGAATCTGGCGGATGATGGCTTCGCCTTGAGGGAGTAAGACGTCGGGCTGCAGATACCATCCCCCGGAAATGTTCCATTTGCCTTCCTTGGCTTTCTCTTTTATCTGCTCATAAAGAGCGGGCGAATAGCGGGCGGTGTACTGGTAGAGATTCACTTCGTTGTGGTTGAAGATATAGTCGAAGTCGCTCATCAGATTGACCGCGCTTTGGAAGGTGGAGAGAGCGCTGCTCGCGCCTTCTTCCCATTCCCACTGCCAAACCGAATCGATATGCGCGTTGCAAAGCAAATGAACCTTCTTTTTCATGCTTGTCCACCTCAATAGAGAAACTGAAGGAATTTTCGGTCAAACCAGTGCGAAATGAATTCATATTTATTTAGATAAATATCATAGATTTTTAAAACGCCTATGGGTTCCCCCTCCGCCTGCACGATAATTGGGGAAACGATGGAAAACGCAGGAAAACCAAAGAAAGAATTCGTCAAAGCAATCTTTTGCGCCCCAACTGGGAGATACGAAGAATACGGCTTCCCCTCCAGGCTCACGGACGACGTCTTCAAGAAACTGAAGGAAGCGGGGATCAACCGTATCTTCGGCTTCGGCTGGGATAATAGGGACGAAACGAAGACAAAGACCTTGGAACTGTGCGAGAAATACGGCATCGCATACCTTCCCTCCTTGGATTCATTCGGGCAATACATCGCGTTGGGCTCAAAAGAGAAGAAGGAGTTCGACAAGTGGACTGAAGAAGAAACCCTCCAAGCAGACGCCAAGCTGATCGAAGAGGTCAAGAAATACCTTCCCTACAAAGCCTTCAAAGGGGTCTTCTTCGGCGATGAGGCGGGCTATCTCTCCCTGAATGGCGTAGCCCATGCGAAAAAGGTCTTCTCCAAGAATTTCCCGGATTTGGAATTCCATTTCAACTTCTTCTCCTATTCCATCAACGAGCCCATCTTCTGGGGCGGAATGGAACTGTCCAGGAACCCGAACATGGAATATTCCAAGCCATTCGAGCTCGACGACGCCCATAAGATAACCTTCGAGAACCGCTTCCGCTTCTACGACATGCTACTCTCCCATCTTTTGGATCAAGCAAAATTCGAGTTCGTCAGCCAGGACAAATATCCCTTCGAAGCCTTTTGGAAGGAAGTCCCCACGAGCGTCCACGTCGCCCTTTTCGAACTGAACGCCTACTTCGCGGAGAAAAAGAAGAAATACGGATACCGTTTCTACAATTATCTGCAAGCCGGGCAATGGGGCGCGGGAAGCAATAGGCAGCATATGAGCGAGGGCGAGATGCTGCTGCAGACCAACGTGACGATCGGCTACGGGAATGAGGGCTACAGCTATTTCCCCGGCTGCTTCCCAATCGATTTCGCCTTCAGCCCCGAGCTTGAATTCGCTAAAAACGGCGCGTCTTCATTGATCGACATCAGCGGCAAACCCGGGGAAGTCTATCCGTTTGTCAAAAAAGAGCAGGAATTCGTCTCCCTCATCGAGGACGACATCCTGAATAGCGAATTCCTGGGCGTGACCAGCTATGGGAATTACGACAACGGCTTCAGGGAGGAGGAGATAGGTTCCCTTCCCGACAACGAATGCATCTTCCGCGGAAAGCTGCCTGATTTCGTGCGCTATGAAGATTCCTCGCTCAAAGCATCTTGCAGCAATGAAATCATGGTCTCCGCCTTCATCAAAGAAGGCAAAAAGAGGTATTTCATCACCAATCTAAGCTCCGTTTACGGAAACGAGGCCGACTTAAGCCTGCCAGGCAGTTATTCCCTCATTCAAGGGACGCATAAAATTCGCTTCGCAGGCAACGTTCATCTGAGTTTGACGCCTGGCGAAGCGGCCTATCTGATCCAAGAGGATTAGCTTCATTTCAGTTTGAATTCCGCGATACGGGCGCCCATGCTCGTGCCGTAGCCGAAGGGATAGATGACGAAAGACTGTTTGCCTTTCATTTGGGGTTTCTCGTCACGACGGTCAAGCATCTTGGCGGAGATGATCCTCTTGTCGGTATCTACGTGTACCAATTTGTCGCTTACCGCGCGCTGAACATTCGCATCGGCGGCCATCGAGACGTTGTTTACAACAGCGTAGTAAACTCCGTCCTTTTCGAATATGCTTGCGCCTTCTGCCTTCAAGGATGAGGGTTCTGCATCGAGAATGACGTAGCGGTTCTTCTTAAGCCAAGAGCCGAGGCTCTTCATGATGATTTTGTCGTAAGAAGGGATGGAGCCATCGCCTTTAGGGCCAACGTTGAGCAATAGGTTGCAGCCATTTGCTCTGGTGTCGATGAGCTCGGTGAGCAGCTGCGCATAGGATTTGCCGCAATAATCGTCTTTGGCGTATCCCCAGTGGTCGTGGATGGAATCGCAGACCTCGCCCGCCAAAGGACGGGACTCATCGGAAGTTACTGGGAACGCCTTGCCGCGTTCAAAGGTAACGCAGTCGATCTCCTTCTCGCCTTTCTGCCCGCAGCATTCCAGCCCGGTGTTGTTCGTAATAATCGCGCGAGGCTGAAGCTTGTGGATCATCTCGTATATCTCGTTCGGGAAAACGACCCCTTTTGGGAGTCCCCAAGTTCCATCGAACCAGAATCCACCTATCTTCCCGTAGTTGGTGCAAAGGATCTCAATCGACTTGCGGAGATACTCGAAATAAGAGACGAAATTCCCTTCCTGGAAGTCCTTATGCCACCAATCGATGACGGTGTGATAGAAGAAAGGGACGAGGCCGTATTCGCGGCATGCGTCGACGAATTCCTTCACAAGGTCACGACCGGCAGGGGAATGGGGGGCATCGTATTCATTGAGCCCTTTCGTGTCATAAAGGGAGAATCCTTCGTGGTGGCGGGCCGTCAAACATACGTAACGGCATCCAGCCTCTTTTGCGAGTTTGCAAAGTTCTTTGGCCCAACTCTTTTTGACTCTGAAACGGGGCAGCGTCATCGAGATGTACTCGTCCATGCCGATCCTCTTTTTGAGGCGCCCGCCGTTATAAGCGCAGGCATAGAACCACTCACCCGCCTCTAGATTGCTGTAAAGGCCGAAATGAACGAACATCCCAAAGCCCAGCTTTTTGAAATCATTGACGTATGAGTAATCCATGAGGAACCCCTCCCTTTGGGCGACTTCAAAACAATAGAGGAAGCGTTTGAACTGTCAAGAGAAGGCCAGTCACACAAAAAGGAAAAGAAGGAATAGAAACCAAATCGCCTTCGCTTTCTATCGGCGTCGCCTCTTTGCCCGTCAGCCCAGTTTGATCTTCATGAGATATGCATATCTAGAAAGGACGAACTTGGTGATTTTATCCGCGTCCCTTTGAATAGGGATGGAGGCGATGATCTCGCGGACGTCCTGCTCGTCAATCACATTAATGCGCGATGACCTGAACATAGATAAAGCCTCAGAGTTATCCCGCAGAAAATCGGCGAACATCTTCATGAAAGGGTCGCCTTTTGGATCCTGATTGAGATTCTTGTTGAACGCGAGCAGAGAGAGGTTGTTGTCGAAATTGGGGGCCAAAGAAAGAATCCGCCCGGTGGACTTGTCCCTCAACACCCCATAGTTGTTGTTGTGGCGGTCCACGTTGTAGACGAGGGCATCGAAGAAAAGCAAGACGAGGTAGGCCTGGGCGATCTCGTCTCCCAATTTCTTAAAGGCGTCGAATACATAGGCGTAATCTTCCTCATCGTCGCATAAGGCATACGCCGGCTCGAAATTGCATTCGGAAGCGAAGTTCTTGGTTTTGACCTTCCCCTCATCGTATTCGTAGAGAGCGGTGGGGATGCCTAGCTTTTCAGCAAGCTTAGAGGAAAAGATCTCCGAAAAGATCTGATCCTCATCGCCTTTCTTGATCATCCACCATTCCCCATCGATGAGCTTCCAGCATTTCTCGAAGCTCCCGATGTTGGTGAGCTCGGGCGAGGGACTGGCGAAGCCCCCTAGTTGAGGGGTACCCCCATTCAAGGCGATGTCGCTGAATAGGTCGTTGTCGAAGCGGATGTCCTCGTATGTCTTCTTGCTTCCCGAGGGTTTGAACCAATAATCGTCGCTGATGCAGGCGCCGTAGGAATAAAGGGGGATGAGCGATTCGCTTTTGTTGGATATCCCAAGGAACTTCAGCAAGACCCTCGCGTTCGGACGCGACAAATCCAAGCACCTGCCTTCCATGAACTTTTCTATATTGCCGGTGCGCTTGATATATAAGGGACAAATGGCTTCATCCATATAGGTCAAAGATCCTTCATAGAACTTCGCCGCGACGCGTTCGCCAGCCATAAGGCAGCCCGTGAACTTCTTCGCGCGGTTAGAAAGCCTAGGCAAAGGGGCTGCGTTGCTTTTGGTCGCCTTAAGTTCTTTTTCTATGACGGAGCGTTGCTCTAAGCCTTCCTTCACGGCATCAAGCTCGCCTTGGCGGATGTATTTGCTCTTCAGCTTGCCATTCTCCAAATGCTGCAAGTAAAAATAGGTCTTGCCTTTGATCTTCTTCTTGCTGATGTAGCCTTTTGGCAAATCCTCTAGCTGCCTGTATAGCGATTCGGCCTTATCCATAAGGGAATCGTAACACAGTTAACCTATATTTCAAGTTGTGTTTTTAGGTTAACACGGGGCCTTCATTCTATGTTCGAGAAGAAGAAGCTTTTCCTTTTTATCAATCCCTCCGGCGTACCCGGTCAATTCGCCGTTCGATCCGAGGACGCGGTGGCAAGGGACGATGATGGAAATAGGGTTATGCCCTACCGCGCCGCCAACGGCTTGGGCAGACATGCGGGGAAGGCCTCTTCTATCGGCAAGGATCTTGGCGATCTCCCCATACGTCATCGTTTCCCCATAAGGGATGGTGAGCAGGATCTCCCAGACTTCTTTTTGGAAAGAGGTTCCTAAAAGGGAAAGCGGGGGAATGAAGTCTGGGACTCCTCCATTGAAATAGATATCGAGCCAGCGAATCGTCTCTTTAAAAACAGGAAGAGACTTTCTGGTGGGGCTCCCCTTTAAGGAGGAGGCGAAATGCTTCTGCCCATCGAACCAGAGGCCAGTCAGCTTCTCACCGTCGGTTGTAATAGTCACCTTTCCAAAGGGAGAGGTGTAGTAGGCGATGTAATCCATATCCAATGATGTCTCTTTCTTTAAACGTTCTTTACGCGAATCACCTCAAGGGGCAAATAGTCCCGTTTCCTTGATCCGATTCGTTCAATCAATTCCCTCGTTTTCGACCCGCAGAAGAATATACAGTACTTCTTTTAGCGTTAGGGAAACGGCCACGGCGGCGTTAAATCCGCCTTGCGTTTCCCAATTTATGAAACATAATATATGTACTTCTTTAGAAGTATAGGAGGTATGCGATGAGCAAACTTGTTCTCTACCACGGTTCTCCGATCATCTTGGAACACCCGATTTTCGGCAAAGGAAAGCCGAACAACGACTACGGGCTCGGATTCTATTGTACCGAACATTTGGAGCTCGCCAAGGAATGGGCCTGCAGCGAAGGGATTGACGGATACGCAAACCGCTATGAAATCGAAATGGAGGGCTTGAGCGTCCTTAATCTCTCTTCGGGGGAATTCACCATTTTGAATTGGTTAGCCATCCTGATGGAAAACCGACAGGTCAGGCTTTCCTCTCCGATTGAGAAAAGGGGTAGGGATTACCTGCTGGAAAATTTCCTTCCCGATTACAAAGATTACGACATCATCATCGGCTATAGGGCGGACGACTCCTATTTCTCTTTCGCGCGCTCCTTCGTGAGTAACACCATATCCTTGAAGCAGCTCGGCCACGCCATGAAACTAGGAAAGCTAGGGGAGCAGGTCGTCCTCAAATCGGAGAAAGCTTTCTCGTCCATTCGTTTCCTTGATTATGCGATAGCCAACAACGCCCTTTATTACCCAAAAAGAAAGACGCGCGACTTGGAAGCCCGCGAAGCTTTCTACAGGGAGTTGGAGCAGACAGACGACGAAGGAATCTACATAAGGGACATCCTCAAAGAAAGGTTGGGGCCAAACGATGACCGCTTACGATGAAATCTATTTAGAAGAAGCGATGAGGAACTTGGGTGAGGCTTTTGATTACGCCTGTAACGCGCTGTCCCTTGATGGAGACGAATTCTGGAGCCTCCTCGCAGCAACGAAGGCCGGAAACAGTTTCAACAAAGGCAACCCCAAATTCATCGCCGGGCTTTCAGGAACGGAGTTGGCAATAGAGGTACTCTCAAAATCGGGCATGGAGCAAAACTTCCCTAGACCTCAAACGGAGTACGAATGTTCCCCCGAATATTGGTGCGGTTGGATCTTGGCCTATTACCAATGGAAGAGCAACGAATCATTTCAAAAGATCCATGAGTATCTATCGGCTAAAGACATCTTGAGATTTTACCCAACTCTTCACGAAGCCCCAGAAGACAAGTTCGTGGATGTGGCAAAAGCCATAGCCAGCAGAAACAAGGACATCTCAAGGCTGCAAAAACAAAGGAAAACCTGCGGTTACTCCCAAAGGCAATTAGCGCAGAAAGCGAACATTAATCTGCGAACGTTGCAGCAATATGAGATCAAAGGCAAGGACATAAACAAAGCTTCAGCCAAAACGGTTATCTCGCTCGCAACAATATTGGGATGCGGTGTAGAAGACATCTTGGAATAGGCCCATAGACTTTGAGACCCAAGGCGCGCGTGGTAAGAAAGCCAGCACAATAGAAAAGAAGTCTCTGGTTCCGTGGGCAGCCCTAACATATGAGGAAATCACCCGTTTTGATTCTGGGCCATTAGGTGGTGCTATAGATTAGTATTGCTCGTGCCAATTAGGTTGTTTTCGGTTTATTTTTAGTTGTTTTTTAGTTGTTTTCTAATTTTAATAATGCCAGTTGCTGTCTAATGTTTTTATATCGCCACGCCAACAGGTCATATTGTATTGTATCAAAGTATTTTTCATATACTTCTCAAGCGCTTCCCTTATGCATTTTTGCTTGGATTGCATAATCCCACTAGTATATATCTTCTCGCGGGCCTCCCCAACGCAAGGTATTACTTAGTCAGGGTCCATTGGAAGGCTAGGCAAAAAAGGAACCTCGTTATTCATATGCAGGCAACCACGCGCAATACAATCCCAATGAAAAGCGAGCGACGTAGAACCTTTACACCGCACTTTGAATTAGAATCGTCAAAACCTTAAGCGTTCTTTCATCTCTATCGTCTTATATGCTTTTTCGCCTTAATACCAAGGTCGTTGAGTTATTTTTCCTTATGTTTGATATCGCAAACCTTAAGCCACTTAATGTCTTGCATATTAGACATTAAACCTTTTTAGGCTTCGGCAATCGAAAACTGACCCGTCCGGAAAGCAGAACAAAAGAAAACCCTATGGGCTTAGGTAACTCATAGGGTCTCCTTAACTTATAGAGGCAGATCTTTCTTTTTGAATTTGGCGCTGCCGAGGATATAGCCCAGCAAGCCGATCACAAGGAGTATCGCCAGCTTCCATATCCAATCCATCGTGCCATCCAGGATGGAGATGACGTCGAAGAGGGAGATGATGGAAACGTAGTTGAAGTAGTTGAGCGCATTTATCCTCACGACAGAGGGAATCGCAGGCGAGCCGAAGAGCCCGAGCATCGTCGCGACGAGGAAGAACATCGATAGCCCCCCTCCAAGAGCCATCGCCTTCTTGGAGCGGTCGAAGTAGCAGGAGGTGAAGAAGTTGATCCCGCTCATCCCGAAGAGAACGACGAAGGCCCCTAGGTTCAATAGCAGCAATTTGCCGACGGTCAGGTCGGTGCTGACGTTAGCGATGTTCAAGCAGACGACGGAAGTGATTGAGGTCGCGACGAACATAAGGAAGAGAGACAGCACCAAGAAGAGCCCTTGGGTGAAGGTGACCTGGCGGCGTTTGGTCGAGGTGGAGAGGACGTAGGCCATGGAGCCGCTGTCAACTTGGCCAGCGATCAAGTTGTTGGAGACCATGATCATGTAGATGATTGGGAGCAATAGGCCCGCCATCTTGAAGAAGATCGAGCCGACGATGAGGCCGTACATGTCCATCTTGCCTAGCTCTTCTATGCCCGCGGTGACGTCTTCTGGCAGCTTGTCGAGCAGACTCCCGGCGACGCTAACGCCTAGATCCTCTTTGATCTGGCTCACTTTGGCTTCGTATTCCTCTTGGGAAAGGTTGCTATCAAGGAGAGAGATCTCGTACTTCAGCTTGTCTTGGTATTCGAGCGAGGCTTCGTAAGCGGTCTTATGGACGGCCTTATAGGTGAAGCCCATCTCGTCGTATTTCTCTCTGGTCACCCCGTAATCGCTCAGGTTGTCGAGCAATTCGTCGATCGTCTCTTGCTCATTCATCTTCCCGGCGACGAGCATCGAGCTCGCCGCGTAGGCGCGCTCTTCCCTGAAAGAGGCCCTCTCATCGGTTTCGATGTAGTCGGATAGGGTGGTGGAAGGCGCCCCAGAAGCGACGCTGACGACGTCGTTCATCATATACGAAGTGAGATCGGTCACGTATTCCTCGGGGATCTCTTCCCCGTATTTGGTGTAGGTCGAATCCGCTTGGTTATTCGGGTTGATCGTCACGATGGGGCTAGAGGAAGCGGTGTACTTATCAATCACTTTGTTGATCGCGTGGGTATAGGAGGGGGTGAGGTAGACGGAGACGAAGGCTTGGCTTTGCAGCGTCTTGTCCTCTTTTGCGGCGGCGATGTGAGCGGCGGTGACGGAAGCGGTGTATTCGGCGACCTTCTCGTTTTTTAGCCTCTCAATCGCTTCTTCCATGCTTAGGCCCGTATACATGTATTCGCCGATCTTGGCCTGGGCATCGCTGGAATTCATATAGGAAGTCACGCTTTCGGTGACCTCAGCCGCGATGGCTTCCTTGCTTTCCTCGCTTGATACGTATTCGGTGATCAGCTCGGTCAAGGCGGGCACGTAAGAATCCGCGTAGGTCTCTAGGGTGTTCAGCTCATTGAACTTGACGGTGAACTCCTCATCGAAAAGCTCCTCGCCCTCCGCGGATTTCTCGTATTCGGTGATCGCGCTTTTCTTGATGGTCGCGTTGATCGCCTCCTCGACGATCGTGGTCCTCACCCCATCCTTCACGGATGAGATGGATGAGTTCCCGGAGATCAGCATCACGCAGGCGAGCATGAAGCAGACCGCGACGGTGACGCTGCCCCACATGACCCCGTTTGCTTTGCAGGATTGCTTGAACAGGGCCCTTGAGAACAGTTTGTTTTCCTTTTTCATCTTATTTAGCCTCCTTTGTCCTTTCGTTCATGATTTGGTTGAAGTGCTTTTCCAAGGTGTATTTGACCTCGGAGACGAATTTGACGTTCAATCCCTTAAGGCTCTTGAACAGGTCATTTATCTCCGTTTTGGGGATGGAGATGGTCAGCTGGTGGAAGTTCTCCTGATCGCGGATGATCTTGAATCCGGCGTTTTTGAACTCCGCGTAGGAAGAGGCGTCATTGAACTCGATCTTGAAGTCGGTGACGCTCCGATTGCGGATCTTTTTCATGTCGGCGACGTCGATGATGTGGCCGTCCGAGATCAAGGCGACCCGGTCGCAGGTCTCCTCCATCTCGTTGAACATGTGGGAGGACATGAAGATCGTCTTCCCTTTCTTGTGCTCGCTTTCGATGATCTCGAGGAAGGCGTCCCTCATCAAAGGGTCGAGCCCCGTGGTGGGCTCATCGAGGATGATGATGGGCTGGTCGTTCATCAGCGCGGCGACGAGGGCCGTCTTTTGCTTCATCCCTTTGCTCATCCTCTTGAGATTGGCCCTAGGGTCGAGTTGGAGCTTCGCGATGAGCTCATTCGCATAATCGAAGGAGCCCATTCCCAAGAACTCGGCTTGGCTATGCAGGAAGGCGATCCCCGTCTTGAGGTCGGGGAAGGAGATCTCTCCGGGGACATAGCCCACCAAACGAGCGATCTCCGCCTGATTGGCCCAGGATTCCATCCCGTTCACATAGCAGTGGCCCGAGGTTGGCTTGATGAAGCCCAGGATGCTTCTGATGGTCGTGGTCTTGCCAGATCCATTGGTGCCGACGAAGCCGATCATCTCTCCTTTGTCGATGGTTAGGTTCTCGTGGAAGACGCCCCTTCCCGAGCCGTAGTCCTTGCTTAGATCGCTTATCTCGATCAAGCCTTTGTCTTTAAGCTCGTTCATAAGGCGCCTCCGAAGTCTTTGTCTTCTTTGTAGAACTTCATGAAGTAGTCCTCCAAGGTCTCCTTGATGTTGTTGAATTCCTTTATCTTGAAGAGGGAAAGGTAGGAGATGACCTCATTGATCTCTTCATCCTCAGTTGCGACGAAGACCTTGTTCTTCTCCTTCCTGTCTTTGATCAGGCGGATGATGGCGGGGTTGTAGGTCGCTTTGAAGCGCTCGTATTCCTTCTCGTTCTCGAAGACGATCCGGTATTGCTTCAAACTCGCGTGCTTCAGCTCATCTGCGACGAATTCGGAGACGATCTTCCCGTCTTTGATGATCGCGATCCTATCGCAGGTCGCGTCGACCTCGGAGAAGATGTGGCTGGAAAGCAAGATGGTCTTGCCTCGCTTCTTCTCCTCGATGATGAAGGCGATGAAACGCTGCTGCATGACGGGGTCTAGCCCTGAGGTGGGCTCATCCAGAATCAGCACCTGCGGATCGGACATGAAGGCCGTCACGATGGCGAGTTTGCGTTTGACGCCCAGCGACATATGTTTGGTATCGCCTTTGAGGACGCTGTCGGAAAGTTCGAAAAGCCCAATCATCTTATCGAGCATCTCTTGGTTATGGATGCCGTATAGGTCTTGCATCATGGCGATGAACTCATAGCCGGTGAGCCCCGCGGGCAAGGCGATTTCGCCCGGGATGTAGCCAACGTGAGAAAGGATCTTCGAATAATCCTTGAACGACTCCATCCCAAGGATCTTGGCGTTGCCTGACCCGGGCTTGGAAAAGCCCATCAGGTGGCGGATGGTCGTGGATTTCCCCGCCCCATTTGGGCCAAGGAAGCCGAAGACCTCGCCTTCTTCGATCTTGAAAGAGACGTCGAAGACCCCGCGGCCGTAGCCGTAGTCCTTACTCAGATGATTCACTTCGATTACGCTCAAGATTGTTTCCTCCTTCCCATCTCTTCGAACCTGAGCCCAATTTAGGACTTGGGTTTGATTTTGATGACGCGGCAAAGTATGATGGGGCGGCGAAAGCAAGACAAAAGTCAATTATCGTATCTAAGTCCAAAATTGGACAAAGGTGCATAAATTGATTGCCTAGGAGGCATCACCATGAAAGCTACGTACCGAAATTCGATCAGGACGAAGAAGATGATTCGCGAGGCCTTCGCGGAGCTCGTCTCGCAAAAGCAAGACATCGCGAAGATCACCGTGAAAGAGCTCGTGGAGAAGGCCGACATATCCAAATCGACGTTCTATTGCCATTACCAGGACATCTACGCGGTGATCGAGGAATTCGAGAAAGAGCTGCTGTCCCTATTGGATGAGACCCTGAATACTTACGTGAAAGACCATCAGGAGGAATTCGCCCCTTACATCGGCAGAATCATCCAGCACCTGAAGGAGAACGAGAACCTATACAAAAAGATCATCGTCTCCGATCTGCCGAACCAATTCATCGACAAATTGAAAAGCATCTGCATCGACCGCATCAACAAGGACGTCCATCTGGATGCTTTGTCCAGCGATCCAAGCGTGCGCATGTTCGAAATCGATTTTCTCACCAATGGGATCATCCATATGCTCGTGGATTACTTCAAAGGCGAGATCGACCTCTCTTTGGACAAGATAGGGGAACTGAGCAGCAAACTTCTTTATAAGCTCGCCAAGGCGCAGCCGGAAGACATAGAAGTCGCCGGTGAATAACGTAGGCCCGCACCAGATATAAGATTTGGATGCGGGCCACGCTAAGAACCTCGTTGCTTTTTATGGACTCAATCCGTTCTCAAATCGCCCAAAGTCGCAAGGAACAGTTCCTTCTTCCACAGGCTCAATCCTGTTTTGTCGGATACGAAATTCGCTACATCCTCTTTTGCTGATCCGTAATCAACGGTTTCAAATCTTGCACGCAGCATTTCTTTGACCCCCTCCAGCGTCAGCTTCTCGCTTTGGGGTATTGCCCCGGTGTTCTTTAATTTGTTCTCGAGGTAATCAAGATTGAACCTTGAGCCCTTTCCGATATAGAAAAGATAATCGTAGTAGTCTCTACCTTTAACGTGGTTCTTGTAGTTCCTGCAGATAATTGCGTGGATCTTCCCAGCGAACAGGGTTGGTTCATCGAAGACCCTCACCTCATAAGGGGCCGGAAGAAATCTATATTTCGTTTCGGCGTTGCCTCCGCCGGGGTTATCGGTGTCCACCTCGAATTTAATTTTCATCTTCTGGTTTGAGATGATTTTCTTGGCATCTTCGCTTTTAGGGAAGAACGACACCATCAAAGCCAATGTGTTTCCTTTCAGGAAGGCGCTTTGAACTTCCGATTCGACAGTCTTCTTCTTTTCCTCGATGTGGATCTCTATCCCATACGAGGCGAATTCCCTTTCCAAAGCTGGGAAATACCCGCTCAATCTGAAATTTGGGTCCTTCTTTAGCAGCGCGAAATCAAGGTCTTCGCTAAAGCGGTTCAAACCGTAGAAGATTCTTAGACAGGTCCCTCCATAGAAAGCGGCCTTTTCGAAGAAGCCGCCGCGCGACAATCCAGCTAAGGCGATCTCTTGGATAATCTCCTTGGCGGCGTTTTCTCTTTCTTCATTGTTCTTTGGGCTATATTTCCCCAGCATCGCCTCAATCACGTTATTCATATTGGTACTCCTTTTTAATAAGCTTCATCAGCAATTTGAGATTCGTTTTGCCATATAACCCGGCTAGCCTTTCCATCAACTTGAAGTCGCAAGTGGCGAACTCATCCTCACCGATTCTCTTGTCAAGGAACAACAGATCTTTGAGATCCTTCACGTTTTTGACCACCCTCCACTTGCACAGAGAGTCGCATATGGCTTTTTCCTTAGTTGCGATTTTCACCGAGTACTCGCCATTTTCAAGATACGTCAAGCCTTCAGGGAAAGCCTTCGCCGGGATGTCCGTGTATTCGTATCTGCCGAAATAGTTCTCGAAAGTCTTGTTCTTCCTGTTCCCAAGGGTAGCAGATGTGATGGAGACGACCTTCTCTGGAATCAGCCCATAATGCGATAGAGCCCAATCAAAGCTCAGATAGGAGGGGGACAGGATGGACGAAGCAAGCAAGCAAGGGTCCGTTCCTTTGTCGGTCTCATAGATTCCGTTCGTGAGTCTAACGAGAACCCCTTTATCGGCATCTCTCTTTATTTTGTCCAATGGATTGGCGTAACCGCGATATTTCTCTTTCAACATCGATGCCGTAACTATCATATTTGCACCTCTAAATACAATTTTATTGGATTTAATGGAGCGTTTCAATGTTTTTTGAATTCTGATTTTAGTCACATCAGCCACCCTTGAGGCCAAGCAGCATCTTTGACCAACTGTGTTTAGATGTTCTTCCGGAAGACTTTCATTGGTTTTGTTTTGCCCTGAGAATCCATGCCGATTTGCACCCCCTCACCTTATTAATAAAGGGGAATAGACTGTTTTTCCCAAACGGACTTTTTTTGTCGATATTCCTTAGTCAATATTGTTAAACAAGATTATCGAAGGGAATCGCGCAGGCAACAGTTGTCCGAAATTTTCAAATAACTGAATCCTCCAGCTGTTTTGATCGGCAAACCCGACAACGACGATCATCTGGAGATTGCGGGGACTTGCTCATCTTTTAATCTGGCTAACGACTTCGTTTTGAACCATTAAGTGTTTCTTTATAGTTGCCTTAGGCTCCGATTAGGAATCATCGTCTCTTCAATTCATCGGAATCCGTTCCTGCCAATTCGATATATTCCCTCAGTTTTCTCTGCAATAGTTTCTTATCGATCAATTTCAGATTGTATTCGGAGACCATCGTCGGGGATAAGCTGCGGCCGAGGGCAAATTCCACAACCTCATCGTCTTTGCTCGCGCAGAGGATGACTCCCACGCTTGGGTTCTCGCTTTCCTTCCTTGCCTCTCGATCAAGCGCTTCAAGATAGAGGTTCATCTTACCCACGTATTCCGGTTTGAATTCCCCGATTTTCAGTTCGAACGCCACAAGGCAGGAAAGCCCTCTATGGTAAAACAGCAAGTCTATATAGTAGTCGTGATTGCCGACTTGCACGCGATACTCCTCGCCGATGAAGGTGAAATTCTTGCCGATCTCCAGGATGAATTCTTTGAGGTTTTGCACAATGGATTTCCGCAGATCACGCTCTGAGATTTCACTCGGCAAATCCAAGAAATCCAGCACGTATCTGTCCAAAAAGATGTTCCCGGTTGCTTGTTTTGATTCATCTATAGCAGGTGTAAGCGGCTTCTGCGACAGCATATAGCGTTCGTAGTATCCGCTGTCGATCTGCCTTGCTAGTTCCCTCGCGCTATATTTCTCCTTTATACACATATTCATATAGAACATGCGTTCTTCGGCGTTTTTGCAGGCAGACATTATCTTCAAGTGATTTGACCAACCCAATTGTGTCAACAGCGTTGTCACTTTTTCGCTGTCCTTATAAAGCTCATAGAATTGCTTCATTCTATAAAGGCCGCGGCGAGTAAAACCCTTTAAGTCCGGATAGTTCTCCGCGAAGAAATCGGCCAGTCTTTGCACGAACGCATCGCCGTACTCGGCGTCCTGAGAGAGTTTGCTGATGTACTCGCCTATATCCCAATACATCAAAACCAGCTCTTCATTCACTTTGCGGAACGCTCGTTCTCTGGCGGATTCGACGATGCCGACTATCCTTTCGATTTGTTCGCCATATTGGATCGGTTTCCCCATTGGTGCCGTTTTGCTTTGGCTTCGAAAACTCATATCGATTTGCACCCCTTCACCTTATTAATAAAGGGGAATTGGCCGTTTTGCCTCAATGCCTTCTGTTTTCGCCGCGAAGGGGCTCTCGCCTTTGCTATTCCAAGGTGCTTATATTTTGAAAATACGAATTTGCACATAAAAACAACTCGACGCACAGTGCGCGCTCCTAAACGGCCCGCCTTTTGAAATGAGAAAGCAGATGTTTTTCTTCCGGTTGGGAAAATTGGCAAATTCCTCTTTATAGAATGGTGAGGGGCTTAATTTGCCCAAACCCAGGAAGGAGGTGAGATCAATTTGAAAGAAGCGAGATCCGCGACGTGGCCGGAAAATATCCTGATTCCATAGGCAGTGATTTTGTTGATATTCCTTAGTTAATATTATAGGATAAGATTAACAAGGGAATATCGACAATGATATACGATCACATCATGCTCGCGGACAAGTTCAAGGCTTATTCGAATGTGAACCAGAAAATCGCCTTGGAAATGAGGAAGGGTACATTCGTGAAAATCAAACGGGGCCTTTATTCCGATGACGTCGAAGTCGATGCGCCAGTTTTGGCAAATGTCTGTCTTTCCCCCTCTTACCTCTCCTTCGAATACGCGCTTGCTTTCTATGGGTTGATTCCCGAAAAAGTGTCGCTTTGTACCTCCGCTTGCTTCGGGAAAAAGACCAACAAGGTCTTTGAGAGCGAAGCCTTGACCCTCTCTTACTCCTCCATCCCAGAACCCGTTTTCCCAGAAGGCATCCGCTTCCTGAGGAACGAAGCGGGTATGCGCTACAAGATCGCAAGGCCGGAAAAAGCACTCTGCGACACCCTTTATTCTTCATATCCCGTCCGCTCGCTGAAAGATCTCAAGACAAAGCTGTTCGAGGATCTCCGCATCGATGAAGCAAGGCTAAATGAGCTTGATTTCGACTTCATTCTTGGAATCACCCCGCTCTATCGGTCGAACACGCTGAACGTTTTTGGAAAATACATACGAAAGGAGCTGCTCCATGAGCGCAATAAAAGAACTGATTGACCAACGCCATCCATCGACTTTAGAAGAAACGAAAGCCGCTTTACGCGAGGTTCTCCAAGGGCTTGTCCTAGCTGGGCTAAGCAAAGGCGGCTTCTTTTCGAAAGCCTCTTTTTATGGCGGCACGGCCTTAAGGATATTCTACGGCTTGAACCGCTACAGCGAGGATTTGGACTTCACCCTTAAAGAAAGGGACGATTCCTTCTCTTTCGATCCTTACATAGGCTACGTCGAAGAGCTTGCCTCCTCATATGGGATTTCTTTAGAGATCAGCACGAAAAAGAAGGGAAGCCCAACGCCCATCGAAAGCGCCTTTGCCAAAGCCAACACCTATTCGACTTTCCTAAGCCTCAAGTTGAACGATGAACTTGCGAGCCTCCTCCACAAAGACGAGGTCATCAAGGTCAAATTCGAAGTCGACTGCGCCCCTTTGCCCGGCTTTAACTCGGAAGTCAGATGGATAGACGACCCAGAATTCGCCTCCGTCTCGGTTTTGGACGAGCCGAGCCTGTTCGCCGGCAAACTGCACGCGGTCTTGTGTAGAAACTATAAGAACAATGTAAAGGGGAGAGATTATTACGACTTCCTCTTTTACATGAAGAAGAAGGTTTCTCCAAACCTTGCCTATCTAAGAAACAAGCTCATCGACACAGGAAAGATAAAAGAAGACGGAGAATTCAATGTCGACGTTCTGAAGAAAATGTTGACGGAGCGTTTTGAGACGGTGGACTTCGCGAAAGCGAAAGAAGACGCGAGGAAGTTCCTCTATTCGAATGAGAATTTAGATTATTTCACCAAAGATCTCTTTGTCGACATGGCTCGAAGGCTATAAGCAAAGCGGACATCATCCAGGCCATCAGCGAATCCTGCCGCGCAGACCAAGCGGCAAAAAAGGCCTTGAAAGGCTCTTCGGCAAAGAACGCGTTTTGCACGCAAACATTATCTTCAAGTGATTTGACCACCCCAATTGTGTCACCAGTGGTGACACTTTTTCGTTGTCCTTATAAAGCTCATAGAATTGCTTCATTCTATAAAGGCCGCGGCGTACTAAACTGGACCCCGTAATTCGGACAGTTTAAAAAAATGACGGCATAAATGACTACCTCCGATTACACTTGATGCGTTCCCCAAACATTGGACAAAACAAGTTCAATGCAAGGAGGACGCATTTTTGTGAAATACAGCAAAGAACAAAAGCTACTGTGGGTCAAAGCCTACAGGGAAGGGAAGCTCACCTTCGACATGACCCCCGAGGGGGTCGCGCGCGAGCTGTCTGACAAGGAGATCATAGAGCGGTAGAAAGCGGAGATAGAGATGCTAAGGCAGGAGAACGACTTCCTCCGCCAAATACGAAGGCTGGAGCGACGTCACCAGCCATCAAAATCCCCGTCGACGAAAGATTCGAGATAATAAGCCGCACAAGGAGCAAATACGGAGGGAAGCTCCGCCTGGACGTCTCCTGGATGTGCGAGCAGATGGACGTATCCAGATCCGGATACTACGCCTATGAGGGAAGGAAGGCCGCCGGCCTCCTCGATCCGCGCGAAGCCGAGGATTACGAGGATTTCCTCGTCGTCAAGCAGGTCTACGACTTCAGGAACAGGCCCAAGGGGGCGAGGACGATAGCGATGATGATACCGAGGCTCTTCCAAGGGAGAAAGATGAACCGCAAGAAGGTGCAGAGGCTCATGAGGAAATACGGGCTGGAATGCCCGATAAGGAGGGCGAACCCGCTGAGGAAGATATCGAAGGCGCTGCAGTCGAACACCGTCTTCTCGAACAAGCTCAACCGCCAGTTCGCTATCGGGCGCCCAGGCGAGCATCTCCTCACCGACATCAGCTACATCTACTACGGGCCCCACCGCGAGAAGAGACGCTACCTCTCGGCGATCAAGGAGGCGTCGACCAACGAGATCGTCGCCTGGACGCCGGCGGACCTCTTCGTCGAGATATTCGGCAAAGAGATGCTGGAGCTCCTCCACCTGAGGAGGATCCCGCCTAAGGAGGTGAAACTCAAGCCCATGCACAAATAGCGTCGGCCATCACAACTGCGTTTAGTCTCACAAACTGCGTTTGGGCAGGCCTTTTCAACGTGGGAAGATCGGCCAAGGGCGCGCCTGGCAAAAGGGTTCCGAGGGGATTTGGAGAGCCAAACGCAGTTCTAGAAAAGCGGGTTCCTGCATTAAGTCGGTGAAAAATGAGTCCCGGCCTACAAACCTGCATTTAGTTCTTCAGTCGGCGGCAACCCATTTTCCTATTCATTGAGCATTTTTAATGTGTCCTTGACACGGGGTCCACATTACAATTTCGTTTTGCCTTTATTCAAAACTCAGCGCGGGTGAAACCCCCAGCGGATATGCAACTTCGAAAGGGATCAATTATCGGAGGCTTTCTTTTTCTTGATGAAGAAATAGATGTAGATCAAATCCACAAGAAAACAAAGGGATCCCGTGATCAAGATGTATATCTGGACCCCTCCAGCTTCCACACAACCCCAAATGGTGGGGGTGAGGGTGCCGATGCACTTGCATATCGCTCCAAGAAGCGAGAAGCCTTTGGTTGAATCGCGCTTGAATAAAGCAGCAAGGAACATCACGGACATCGCCACGTTTTGGGCGAAAGCGGAATAGATAGAAGCCTCCGTCGCAGTGGGGCAATAAAAATAGAAGGCGAACTGCATTCCCGCGCAGACAAGAAGGGCCAGCAAGGAATAAGGAACAAAATACTTTCTCGCGTTCTCGGGGAGATACTGTCTACCGAACTTGAACCAGCAAACGAGGATTGCAACATCGCATAAAGCCCAGGCCATATCCGCGATGTTCTGGGCCATGATGAATTCTTTAGAGATGAGAAACCCATCAATCGAATAAAGGAACTCCCAAACGATGTTCAGGCATAAGGCGAAAAGGGGCATGCCGCAGGATTTGTCTTTGAAGCCCTTTCGGATGAGCTCAATATAAACGATGGTCCAGCACAGCCCGCTGATCCCAACGAGAACAAGCCCTGCAGCATTCATAGGAACGTTCCTTCTTTCCAAAGTTAATAGATAAGTGTTGTTTAACGCTAATGCGTTGGCTATAAAATAGCTTTAAGGAATGGGACGTTCAAACGCCGGAAATCAATATGCGTTTGATATACGACGAACCCGCCAAATTGTCGATTATCCACCCTCTTAGGAAGAAACCTCATGAACAAAACCGATCGAAGATACGTCCGAACGAAGAGAAGCATAAAAAGAGCCTTCGCCGAGCTTTTGCTCCATAAGCCCTTCGAGAAGATCAACATCAACGAAATCTCAGAACGGGCCGACATAAACCGCTCCACCTTTTACCTGCACTACGTAGACAAATACGCCCTTATGGAGGAATACACGAACGACATGCTCGCCTCCTTATATGAGCAACGAAATCTGCTTCATGAATCCGCAAACGAAAAGGATAGAAAAGAGAAAATCCTCGCAATATTGAATTGTTTTTATGAAGAAAGGGACTTTTTCAGCACGATGTTCTCCCCTCAGAATTCCCCTTATTTTTCCCCTCGCTTCAAAAGCATAGTCGCCGAGCTCATAAGGTCTGACTTGTCCTTGCTGAAAGGATCCGACTCATTACAGGGCGAATTCGATATTCAGCTTCGCGTTTCCGCCATATCGGGCGTTATTGAGTGGTGGCTGACAAGAGGAAACGCCCTTTCCGTAGATGAGATTGGCAGCAACATCCTCAAGGTATTAGAAAAGCTCGAAGATGCCTAAATTGATGCATCCCTAGGGCTAGGCGAAATAAGCACGATCAAGGGATGCGTCATCAACCATTTTTCTTGTCTTCGCTTCTCAAACACATTCCCACGATAGTCTTCACGTGTGTAGAAATCCAAAAAGGGACATAAAGAATAAAGGAACGCTATCTCTTGCTGAAGCCCGGTATTGACGCGTTGCGTCAATACCTATAATATCTCGGTAAGGAATTGCCAAGATGATTTCTGAAGAAGTAAGAGAGCTGAGGGTTTCTATGGGGATGAATCGCAAAGAGTTTTGCGATTACTTTCGCATTCCATACCGTACGATGACGGATTGGGAGGCGGGCAAACGCAAAATGCCGGAATACCTTCTGAAACTGATGGAATACAAAGCCGAGATCGAGAAATTGGTCGCGGCAAAGCAATAATCCGAAGGAGGACACATACTATGCCAATGGAATCAATAACAATCCAAGTGCCGAAGGGCATGTCTCAGTATCTGGTCACCAAGAATCCGGAAGCGGAGCTCACCAGGAACGCGCTTTTGCTCTATCCCTACATCCTGAATCAAACCATATCCCACGGCCGTGCCGCAGAGATCCTTGGAATCCGAAAATCCGACCTGATTGACTTATATGACAAGCTCGGATATTCCTACTTGGATATGACGATGAACGAGTTGGACTCCGAGTTGAAGACGTATCGGGAAATTAAAAAGAAAGAGGCTGCTTTATGATCGTCGTCTCCGACACGACCCCGCTGATATCGCTTTTGAAGATCAACAGAATTGATTTGCTGGAGAGACTTTTCGGCCAAGTCTTAATCCCCGACGCCGTGTTCAATGAGCTAACTTCGAATGAGAAATTCCAATTGGAGGCGCGTCAAATAAAACAGACAAAGTTCGTCCTCGTAAAAGGCGTGTCGAACAAAGACGCAGTAAGCTTGTTAAGAAGGGCGACCGGCCTTGACCAAGGGGAAAGCGAAGCCATTGTCCTAACAGATGAAACGAAAGCGGACCTCCTTCTAATGGATGAAGCGAAAGGAAGAAGCGTCTCCGCTCAGATGGGACTCAAAATTATGGGGACGATTGGTATCTTAATGGCTGCCTACGAAGAAAAGGCTTTGACGTCAGACGAGGTCAGAAATTGTGTTGATGGCCTCCAACGCGCGGGACGACATATTGGCCCGAATCATTATCAGGCGTTATTGGACAGACTTAAGGATTAACTCTGCCCAAGCTAAATAAACGGCGCGAGACGTTTTCACCAAACGTTGCGCGAAACAAGTTCAACGAAAAAATCACATAGGTAGCAGTTATCCTTAATTTTCGGACAACTTAGCCCTCTTGCAGTTCGCTGTCGCTACATGTTTTTTGATGCGATAGCTTATCGTTTTAACGTCCGCATCATAAAGCGTTGCCATCATTTTTGCGTGAGCCAAATATCCTCGTCCTCGCAGCGCATCTCAACGCTGTCTTGCCGGTCGCCTCTCAAATATAGTCCTACAACAGTCTCAACGTGGGTTGTCGCTACTTCGGGAACATTTTAAGAATGGTCGTTCTCATCGAAAACTGGCGCAAATACGGGACTTTTTGCATTTGTAGACGGCCGCGATCTTGATCAATCGCTGGGTCAGCCGCCGCGAGTCATTTGGATCTGGCGCTGTCTTTGATGACATAGCTGCCATTCATGATGTCGCTTGATTTAACGATGTCATAAGACATGCCGCACTGTTCGGCTAGCGTCATCATCGCATATCCTTTTGCTTCGACTTCCTTATCGTTGATGCGGTTGTCGCCTTTGACCTCGATGATTTCAATCGAGCCATCTTTATAGTAGACGAGGATATCAGGATAGTAGTTCCTAATCATGTTGGAATCAGGGTCGACGTACTGAACTGAGAGCCCATTTTCTGAGCCGGTGAACATCCCCGTGAAATAGACTTTCTCGACTTTGTCGGATTCTAGCAGTTCAATGAAGAGCCTCTTTTCTGGTTCTGAGTCGAAGCAATACCTGTCCGTATGGAAACTTTTTCCGCTGTATTTGCGCACGAAAGCATCATTGACATCGATGGTGAGATTCTCCTTCGTATGGAAAATGAAGCGATCCGACCCCTTCGGATATTTAATCAAAGGGACCTTCTTCGATTGGGATTTAACTTCCTCGTTCACTGTGTACAGATAATCGAAAATCGCTGGGACAATCTCATCATAAAGGGTGTCGTTGTAGCTCGAAATCAGCTTAACGATGTCATCGACTTCTCCCGAACTTTTCAAGATTCCCTTTATTGTCAGGGGGTTTATGTTCATGTACCTAGCGATTTCGAAAATGATCTCATAGAAGGAGTATGGCCGGTTCTCGGTGGATTGAATTTCCTTGACGGTCGCCCCCCAAGCATCGTCCAGACCTTTCTTGACTATCTTCTTTGACTTGTACTTTTCGGTGTCGATTCTGCCGATGTCGAAGTTGAAGGGAGTCGAGCGATATGCGTTTTCAATCAGCTCATAGCTTTTCTTCAATTCCGGGATATTAAGCCAGACGTCTTCCCTGATTTTGACGTCGTAAGTTTTCTTAAGATCCGCAGTATCGCTGACTTCCTTGATCGTGACGTTGAAGTTCTTCTTCAACTCGGCGTCAAGAATCTTATAGTTTTCATCGGATAGATAGACATGCGCGAGTTGCTGCCTGTCCGTGATGCTTCTCAAGCATCGCATAGTCGATTGCAAAACGAAAATGGTCGATTTTGGTGATCTGAATAAAGCAACCGAGAACAGCGATCGACAATTCCAGCCCTCGCGGCCTTTATTGACGAGCAATATGACCTGCTTGTTGTTCCCTTCGGACCCAATAACGTCCAAATCGTTGAAGTTTTTGATATCGGCGTCTTTGGTCGCGGACTGATCGCCGACATTGACCAGAATCGTGTTCAAATCGATTCCGAGATCGCTGAGAATATTCTCAACGGCAGGCTTAATCTCATTCACAACCTCGTCGATGGTAGCGCCGAAAACCGCGATTTTCGGTTTCAGTCCTTCGTAAAGATTGTCGCCGTAATAATGGAAGAAATCCGTCAAGATGTGGGCTAGGAAGTCCGTACTTTTGACGTTCTGATACCTCTGGATTTCAACTTGCTTCAAATATTGGTTGTTGATGGCGTCCTTCAGCGAATACGCATAAACGACCTCGGGAAGGATCTTGTTCTCGACGTAGGGTGTGCCCGTATAGTTGTTGCAAACGACGAGTTTCGTTCCCTGTCTTTCCAAACACTTGGCGATTTCGTTGATTGTGAACCTCAGCGACGTCTCTTTCGTGGAATCGGACAGTTCGGCCTTTAAGTCCTTGCCGAATGTGTGGTGGGCCTCATCGACGTAGATGCCAAGTTGTTTCAAACGGACTATTTTCTCGAACCTTTGGTTCATCTTGACGTCGTTGTCGCTTTCAAGGTTTCCATAGATCGATTCCATAAAATCGTCGCCGAAGTCTAGATGCAGTTCGTTCGGATCAAAGAGTTTCTCGGCGGCTGTCTTATCTTTATGAACGGCTTTCAGGATGATTTTCTGCGTGTTGGAAATGATGATGTTGAAATTGGAGCCATCCGTCGTTGACAAAGCCATCCCGGAATCATCCATAAAATGAAATTTCAAATTTCCAGTAAGGAAGTCGGCATATTCACTCGGGACGACTTTCTTGAAGTCAAAGGTCTGAATCTCTTTGAGCGATTGCAAAACCGTTTTGTCTGGTGCAAAAACCAAGGCATTGTGGACGTATTTTGGATCCTTCGGAAACTTATTTGCCAAGATGAATTCATAGAAAATGCAGGTGGCCATCAATATGGTTTTCCCGGTTCCCATAGTCAAAGCGTAGATGTAGTTTGGGTAGATTTGATCGTCTTTGTCCATTTGGTCAAAGACGGCGTCATAAGTCTCTTTCGTTTTATCGTCAAACAAGCTTCCTTGATCTTTGCCAAGGCCAGAAAAAGCATCCCTGTCTTCGAAAATGCCGCGCATATGGGCCCATTCCGAAAAGATTTCTTTCACTTTTTTGTTGTTTAAGGCCTCTTTAAGGAACACATAAATCTCAAGGGCTTCAAATTGCGGAGTTCTCAAGAATGCGTTTGGATTTTTGCTTTTGTCGTTGTAATCCAAAAACTTTTTGGTTATGTCTCTATAGTGTTTGCGAATAGCCCCGGTTCTATCGTTATAGAACTCAAGTAAGGCTCGATAGAAAGGGAAGCTGGCATCTATTTTCTTCTTTGCCATATTACTTCACCTCTAATTCAAGCGATTCTGAAAGCAGGTCAGTGATTTTTACCATGATCCTTCCGTGTGATGATGGAATACTGTATGCGCATTTGACTAATTCGTTTTTCTCAGGGACATCGATGATTTGTGGGTTCAGCACGGATCCATCATAGTTGTAATCGACCATGACGGACTCAACGAGTTGTCTCCAATCTTCAACGGAGTCATTCTGCAAAGAGAGCTTTTGCATAAGGTTCATTGGGAAGAAATCATCTATAGTCAAAATTCCGTTTATCAAAGAAGCAGAACCTTCGCTAGATCGTTTAAGTTCAAGTGAGGATTTATCGAGCAAAACATCAACAAGTCGAACATCGATCTTATATTTGCCAACCATTTCCTTGAAGCCGCCTTCAAGTCCAGGTTCATGCCCCATACAAACCAATGTAATTTTATCAACAGGTTCATTGGGAAGTTCATCCTGCTTTTGGTCATAAACTTTGTAGGGAAGATTAGAAACTAGACCCGTCAAATCGGCTTTAGTTGCGATTCTGTTGACAGGCAAAATTTTCACGTTGCGACCATCTAGTTC
>CAVAGB010000017.1:0-41544 GCA_963588055.1 Erysipelotrichaceae bacterium
TTCCTTCTGAGACAAGCGATAGGATCTCTTTGTCTCTTTCGCTTAGATCCTTCCAGATGTACTTGGGTGTACTCAGATGTACTTTGTTTTTTCACGTGTACTCGGGTGTACTCAAATGTACTCATTGGTTTTCTTTTTGACTTCGTCGTTCGGAATGGCGGCCTTGATAGGGAATGGCTAGAACTAAAAGCCAGCCAGACCCATCCGATGGTGATTGAACATCCTTGGGATGAGATCTTCCCCACTTATAAAGAACGGATGGCAAGGAAAAAAGGGTCTAAGGCGAAAGAAGGGAAGTAGACGCTGATTTATGAGCGTTTATCTATATTAAGTAATGCGCGCGCGTGAAAGGCGTTTCCTAGATGAGATGCTCCCTCTTCAAAGATGCTTTTTCGCTTCTTGTTTTCTGGGCTGGCAAATCGCTTAAAAACCAATATGGCAGTTTGCAATAGAGCCCTGCTCGCGGTATATTACAGCCAGTTATGAAGTGCTCCCAATTTTTGGAATGCCCCTCTCGCTTAGGAGCTTGCCTCCTATGAAGAAGAGGCTTTTCGCCTTTTTAGGCTCCTGCGCCCTGTTGCTAGGGGGAATTCTCGGCATCGCAAACTCGTCAGCAGTCGCGCTTCGCGCCGAAGGTTCTTCTGATCCTTTCCCGAATGAGACGCTCGTCGATGGCAGCGATTTCTCCGTGACGGTGAACTCTTCCGCCCTAACCGACACCTCACAATCCTTCAGCTGCACCGTTTCCTCCGTAAAGATCGACGCTTGGAACAACTCCAATCGCCTCAACAACGTCTTCTCCCGCATCATCGACGACCGCTTCGTCTCAAAAGATCAGGCGGTGTCGGATGCTAACGCCGCCAAGGAAGAAGCCGCCTCCAACGGGACGGAGTTCGTCCCCATCGATTACGAGGCGAGGGTTTATAACATCTCCAACTCCGCCAAATCCTCCTCGACCGTCGTCCTTCCCCAATACATCAACTACGGCGGCTCCGATCCCTTGTTCAGGATCCACGTGACCGGCATCGAAAGCAATGCCTGCTACAATGAGGACACTGGAGAGATCTCTTACGCGAACATCTCGACCATTGTAATCCCCGATGGCTACACGACCATCGAGGCGAATGCTTTAGCGGAAGCCAAAGAAGCCGGGATTGCCATCAAAACCTCCTATTCCTCCGCGCAAGAAGGATGGGTGGACGGCTGGACTGACGCCGATGTCGAATATGGCTACGAGCTCAGCTCTTCCGAATCGAAGATGCTCGACGTCAACACGACCGGCACCACTCCTTTCGGTGAGGGCAAGGACTTCATCGTCGGCTATTTCGATGAAGCCAATCCTTCCAATAACCTCCCTTTGACCGTCACCTACAACACCGTCAGCAACAGCGATGAGACGATCGTCGAAAAAGGCTGCATCTACCAATGCGAACTCAATTCGACCAACCGCAACTACGATGCGGTGGGCTCAAGCCTAGGGAGCTCCGCTTTGGCGGTCAACCTCGACATCTCGATCGATTCGGGGACCCACGTCGATCCCGATTCCCTCGCCTTCCACAACATCTACGAGGCGAAGATCACCACCGATTCCACCGGGGCGAGGACCGTCGTGCCCGATCTAGAGAAAGGCGGCTTCTACGCCGAGCCCAAGCTCGCCTTCAGCAGCTCGCGTTATTTCACCGACTTCATGACCTATGAGCAAAGCAAGGTCACCACTTTCGCCGGCTACACGATGTTCTCCCTCAGGGTCCATACGAACACCGACGTCTTCCAGAAGGTCAATCCCTCGAGCTACCGCAGCCACAAAGACGAGATCGCTTCCGGCGCCGTGCGCGTCCGCATCTTGCTTTCCAGCCTTGCCAAAGCCAAATACGAAGTCACCTACTATGGCCCTAACGGCGAGCTCGTCAGCGCGGAGATCCCTTTCAACACCCCCGTCACCAACACCGAGATAAGCGATGGCGAGGAGATCGGCTTCCTCCTCAAGGATTCCGACGTGGGAAGCGACTTCTCCTATTCGAAGATCCGCTACGTGAAGATCATCGGGCTGTCCATCAAAGTCGATCTCTATAACAACGTCAAGGATTACATCACCAACAGCTCTTCCGTCGTCACCCGCTTCGCCTACGTCGACCTCCTCACCTCCGCCCAGAAAGAGGCGACCACCCCCATCAGCATCGGCGCATATCTAGGCATCAGCTACGCCATCTACGTGGTCCTCTTCGTCGGAGGCTCCTTCGCTTACTACTTCTACGCGAAGAGCAAATACCGCAACGACGAATTCAAACGCGTCGACACCAAGCGCTTCATCAAGAAGGCTTCCCGCAACATGCTTTGCTACGCCCTCATCCTCTCCGCCATCCTCTTCATCGTCGCGCGCTGGGGCCTCTTCGACAACGCGGTCGTCGTCTATAACCCGCTTGACGTCTGGGTCATCATCTTCGCAATCTGCGGGGCGATCGCCTTGGGGCTAGTGATCCGCGACCTCGTCCTCTTCATCAAGCGCACGAACGAGAAAAAGAAGAAAGAGAAACTCCATCTCGACCAGGACGTGGTCGAAGACGGGACCAAATAAATAGGAGACTGTTATGGAAATTCGCATCAAAGACTTAACGAAAATCTTCCCCGGGGACGCCAAAAAAGGCATCCGCGACACGATTGCCGTCAAAGACATGAGCTTCGTGGTCCCCGATGGCAAACTCGTTGGCTTGCTTGGGCCTTCCGGCTGCGGCAAATCCACCACCCTATACATGATCTCCGGCCTTCAGACCCCGACTTCTGGTGAGGTCTGGTTCGGCGATCAGGAAGTCACGAACCTCTCCCCTGAGAAGCGAGGCATCGGCTTGGTGTTCCAGAACTATGCGCTCTATCCGCACATGACGATCTACAAGAACATCGAGTTCCCCCTCACCAACCTCAAGGTCGAAGTCCCCCTCGTCACCTTCTTCGATTACGAGCTCAATTATTCCTATACCCTGAAGGCGGACGACATCCCCGCCGGCATCAGCAAATCCATCTGCGCCCTTTGCGGGAAGCTAGGCATCTCGAAGAAGCAATACAGCGTCTCCGCGAAGTCCGAAGGATCCGTTTTGAAGATCGAGGTGAAGCTCCGTGAAGTCACCCCGAGCGTCAAAGATGCCTTCTTGAAGCATTTCCCCTCCATCATCGAAGCGGAGCTAGTCGCCAGCAAGGAAACCCAGGTCTCCGATCCTCTCTTCGACTCCACCGTCCGCGCGACGGTCAACCGCATCGGGGAGAAGGAGACGATCCGCCTCGCCATCAAAGGCAAGCTAGGCCTCCATTTCCAGACGAGCTCGATCGATGAGTGCATCACCTCCTTCCGCAAGGCGGCCTCAGGCTTTGGCAAAGTGGAGAACGCCGCCATCGCCAAGACCAGCGAAGGCTATGAGCTGATGTCCACCCTCAATAACGTCAACCGCCGTTCCCTCGATGCCCTCATCGAGGCGGTGAGCAGCTCTTTCGCCTTCGAAAGGGGTGTCGGCTACTCGATCTACCAAGTCAAGGACAAGGAATTCGAGAACCACATCAAGAAAGCCCTCAAGGAGAAGAAAGTCTCCTACAGCGACTTCAAGCTCTATTTCGATAGGAAGAACACGAAGGTCTACTTCAAGCTCAAGAAGACGAAGAAAGAAGACGCGGAAGCGATCCTTTCCGAGCTCTCCTCCGCCCTCGAACTTAGCGATTTGGAAGTCGACACCGTCCAAGCCGTCACCCACCGCACCCTCACCAAAGAGGAGAGGCGCGACATCGTCTATGAGACCGCTAAGCTCGTCCAGGTCGAGGAATACCTCCAACGCAAGCCCAACCAGCTCTCCGGCGGACAGCAGCAGAGGGTCGCGATCGCCCGCGCCCTCGTCAAGAAGCCGCGCGTCCTCTTGCTCGATGAGCCTCTTTCCAACCTCGATGCCCGCCTCCGTCTGCAGACCAGAGAAGAAATCAGGCGCATCCAGCAGGAAACCGGCATCACCACCGTCTTCGTCACCCACGACCAGGAAGAGGCGATGTCTATCTGCGACCAGATCGTCGTCATGAAGTTCGGCGTCATGCAGCAGATGGACGCCCCGCAGGATGTCTACAGCAACCCCGCCAACCTCTTCGTCGCCCAGTTCTTAGGCAACCCCCCAATCAACGTCTTCAAAGGCAGGGTCGACGGCAAGAAAGTCTACGTCGGCGATGACCTCGTCATGGAGGTCCCAAGCGATCTTGGGCAGAAGAACGTCTACCTCGCCGTCCGCCCGGAAGGCTTCGCTTTTGCTGACGCCAAAGCCAAATTCGCTTTGCCGGCTGAAGTCGAGCAGGTCCAGATTATGGGAAGAGACATCTCCCTTGTCGCCAAGAACCCGAACTGCACCAAGCCCACCTTCAAGGTCATCATCTCCAGCGACGAGATGAACCAAAGCGTCAGCGTCCGTTTGACCCTGAAGCCAAACAAGACCTTCCTCTTCGATGAGGAAACGGAAGAAAGGATCCGTTTCTAATCCCCGCTTATGCTGCTAAGAAGAAGCAAGGCAACAACCTCTGCTAGCCTCGGCGCGCAGGAGCTCTTCGCAGAGGAGAGGCCCCATTACGAAGAAGGCTACGACGCGGAAAGCAAGACGGTCGTCCGTTTGGTTTCCCGCCGCGCCAGCAAAAAAGAGAAAGCCTATCAGACCAGAGGGATCGAAGACATCGGCGCGAGCAACAACTGGAAAGGCTGGCTGTATTTGGCCCCGGTCATCATCCTGGTCGCGATTTTCCTCATCTATCCTCTCATCAACACGATCTTCATCGCCTTCACCGGGAACTACGAATACGCGACCGGCAATTTCGACTACATGACCTTCGAGAATTTCGCCTACATCCTTGGGCTGAAGGCGAACGCTTCAGGGGGCGTCGAGCTCAATTTCGTGCGCTACGCGATCCCGAATACCTTCCTGCTCGTCGTCATCACCGTCCCCATCTCGATCTTCATCGCCCTCATCATCTCCGTGGCTTTGAACTCGATCCCCTGGTTCAAGAAATTCCTCCAGACGGTCTTCTTCTTGCCTTACGTCACCAACGCCATCGCCGTAGGCATGGTCTTCTCCGTCATCTTCGACGACCAAGGCGTCATCAACTACATCTTCAACACCACGACCACTTGGATCTATGGCGCCGACAGATGGGTCGCGATGATCCCCCTCACCCTCTACATCGTCTGGGGCAGCATCCCCTTCAAGATTCTGATCTTCCTCTCGGGGCTGCAGGGCATCGATAAGCAATACTACCAAGCCGCTCAGATCGATAGCGCCTCCAGAAGCAAGGTGCTTTGGCGCATCACCGTCCCCTTGCTCTCGCCTCAGATCCTCTACATCATGATCACTTCCTTCATCGGGTCCTTCAAGGAATACACCCACATCGTCGGCCTCTTCAACGGCCCTGGCACTTTGGGCACCGCGGGCGACCCGAACATGGAGACCATCGTCTACTACATCTACGAGAACCTCTCGACGAACACCTCTTACGCAGCCGCGGCGGCCGTCTTCCTCTTCGTGATCATTTTGATCTTCACCGCGCTGCAGTTCCTGGTATCCAAGAAGAGGGTCCATTATTGAGGAAGGAGGAGCGAATATGGAACAAGCTAGAATCTATCCCGATTTCAAAGAGATCCACGTGAGCGACAACCTCACCCTCTCTTTGGGCGAATCAGGCAAAACGGTCGAGGCCATCAAGCGCGCGGAGAAAGTTAGCCGCGTCGTCATGACCGTCCTCACCTACATCTTCATCTTGGCCCTCGCCCTCATCGTGATCTTCCCCTTCTACTGGATGATCATCACCTCCTTGAAGCAGAACGAGGAGATCCGCGGGGCGACCCAGACCTTCTTCCCAAGCATCGTCATGTGGAGCAACTACGTGCACGTCTTCCAGGTCTTCGACTTCGGGACGTATATGTGGAACACCGTCGTCGTCGCCTTCTTCTCGACGATCGGCACCTTGCTCACCACCATTTTGGCGGCCTTCGCCTTCGCTAGACTCAAGTTCAAAGGGAGGGACGCGGTGTTCGCGATCTTCCTGATGACGATGATGATCCCGGGCGAGATGATGGTCATCTCCAACTACATCACCGTGGCAAGCTTCGGCTGGGTTGGCTCGGGGCAGACTTTGGGGAAGGCCTATCTAGCCATGATCGTCCCCTTCGTCGTCTCCGTCTTCCACATCTATCTGCTCCGTCAGAACTTCAAGCAGATCCCCAATGAGCTTTATCTGGCCGCGAAAGTCGACGGCAAAAGCGATTGGTCCTTCCTTTGGAGGGTCATGGTCCCGCTAGCCGCCCCCACTTTGATCTCCATCACCATCCTCAAGTTCATGGGCACCTGGAACTCTTACGTCTGGCCCAATCTAGTCGCCTCATCGAAGGAATTCCGCCTCATCTCCAACGGTCTTCGCTCCAGCGCCTTTGTTGACGTGGACGCCGGAGTCACCGATTACGGCTACCAGATGGCCGCGACCGTCTTGGTCACCGTGCCTTTGTTCCTCCTCTTCGTCTTCTTCCGAAAATACATCATGAAGGGTGTTGGACGCGCCGGCATAAAAGGCTAAAATCTAATGTGGTTCAAGGATTCCTACGGAATCTTGGATAAAAAGGAAAAGAAAGGAAACATTCCATGAAAAAGTCGTATCTTATCTTCCCCATGGCGCTAAGCATGCTGCTCTGCGCTTGCTCGCCCTCCGACGTCGCCGGCTCGAGCTCCAGCGCGCCTGTTGAATCAACCACCAGCTCCGAAGAGGCGAAAGAGGCCTACTTCATCAAAGAGAAGACCGAGATCACTTTCATGTCGAACTCCTCCTATGGGGACACCATCGACAGCTTCATCGAGAAATTCAAGGAGATCGAGCCGAACGTCACCATCACCAACACCAAGGAATCCGCCTCTTATGACGGGGTCAAGGACAAGGTCGTTGAGAACATCGCCATCAAGAACTACCCCGACCTCGTCGTCCTCTATCCGGACGCCATCGGCACCTTGATGGACTACGGCATCGTCGCCAAGCTCGACGACTACATCAGCAACAGCAAATACGGCTGGAGCGAGGATGACCTGAGCGACTACATCCCCACCTACCTCGAAGAAGGCAAGGAATACACGGTCGAAGGCACCTATTCCCTCCCCTTCGCCAAGTCCACCGAAGCCATGTTCTACAACAAGGGCGTGCTGGTCGGCCTCGACCTTTCCGCCCAAGACGCCACGATCAACGGAGGCAAGGCCCTCACCGAGGATTACATCAACAACCTCACCTGGGATGAGCTCTTCGACAAGCTCTGCCCCGCCATCATGGCCTATAACAACACCCTCGATAACGACCACAAGATCCTCAAGGACAACAGCACCTACACCAAAGCCATCTTCGGCTACGACTCCGACGACAACTTCTTCATCACCCTCGCCGAGCAATATGGCTATGGCTATACCTCGGTCAACCCGGTGACGGGCGAAGGCCAATTGCTCTTCAACGTCGACGACATCGATAGCGATGGCGACGGGAAGAACGACACCAACGGCATGAAGCAGCTCGTCAAGAAGTTCAAAGGGGCTTACGACAAGGGCTACCTCTTCACCAAAGGCTCCTCCAACGGCGGCAACTACACCAACTACTCCTTCACCGCCGATTCCTGCCTCTTCACGATCGGCTCCACCGGCGGGCTCAAGTACCAGATCGCTTCCGACAACCATCTGGACACCGCCGTCGCGCGCATCCCTCAGGCCCCTGCTGGCACCGGCCATAAGACCGCCATCATCAACCAAGGCCCCTCCATCTGCGTATTGGACCATGGCGATGCCAATCGCAAGCTCGCCTCTTGGCTCTTCTACAAATTCATGACGAACTCCCAGAACTCCTTGCAGTGGAGCGTCAACACCGGCTATTCCCCGATCCGCTACAGCTCCATGGAGAGCGCCGACTACCTCGAAATCACTAGCGAAGAAGGCAAATCCGCCGGGACGCTCGACATGGTAAAAGCCCGCGTCGCCAAATACGTCGCTAGGAAAGACGTCGCCGATTATCTCTACACCTCCCCCGTCTTCAAAGGCAGCGACGAGGCCAGGGAACAGGTCGGCTCGATCATCACCACCGTCTTCACCAAAGAAGGGGCGGATGACGCCTTCATCAAGAAGACCTTCTCGGACGCCGAGAACGAGGTCAAGAAGAATATGTAATTGCCGTTAGGCAATCCGTCAACTTAGGAGATCGCTTATGAAGTCCTTCAGCAAATTCCTCTTCGCTTGCTTGCCCGCGGCAATCGCTCTTTGCGCCTGCTCGCAGGGCGGCAATTCCTCTGAGGAAAGCAGCTCATCCGCTGCTGCCGCCACGAAAGTGAGTTTCTCATTCTGGACCACCTTCGGGCAGAAGAACGCCGAAGCGGTCTCCAAAGTCGCCTCCGACTTCAGCAAGATCATCAAGGAAAAGGAGAACGTCGACCTCAGCATCAGCATCGAATACCAAGGCGGCTACGATGACATCGAAGCCAAGATTACCAAAGGCTTCTCCGCCGGCGACACGCCCACCATGGCGATCGCCTACCCCGATCACGTCGCCAATTATCTCAGCAGCAACAACGGCTCCTTCGTTTACGACATCTCCACCTATATCAATGACCCCGAGATCGGCTTAGGCAAGCAATCTTACCTAGGGGATACCTCCTCTAGCGGCAAGACGGTCTATGATTCCGACGACTTCGTCACCACCTTCCTCGATGAGGGCAAGCATTACGCCAAAGAAGGCATCTATTCCTTGCCCCTTATGAAATCCTCCGAGGTCATGTTCTACAACAAGCAGGCCGTCTACAACGCGATGAAGATCTATAAGCCCGACATGCTCTCCAACGACGCGGTCGACGAATACATCGCGAATATGTCCTGGGAAGAGCTGCTTGAGCTGGCCAAAGTAGCCAAAGACAACAAAGAGAGCGTCCTCTCCACCATGGAGACGCCGATTTGGTACGACAGCGACTCCAACTTCATCATCTCGAAGATGTATCAGAACAACATCGGCTACTCTTCCGTAGGGAGCGATGGCAAAGGGAAGATCGACTTCGAGGATGGCGAGAACCGCACGAAAACCGAAGCGCTCATCACCGAGCTGAAGAAGAACTACGACGATGGCCTATTGACCACCAAAGGCGTGGAAGGGACCTATGGCTCCGACGCCTTCAAAAGCGGCAAGGTCATCTTTGAGATCGGCTCCAGCGGTGGCACCGGATACAATAGCCCCGAAGGCGGTTCGATTGACGTGGGCATCGTCAAAGTGCCCGCTAGCAACAACAACCCCCTCTACGTCACCCAAGGCCCGACGATGACTTTCCTTAAGTCCAGCGCCGTTAGCGAAGAGGAGAACAACACCAGGATGCGCTACGCTTGGCAGTTCGCCAAATACCTCACCAACCCCGAGGTCAACGTCTACCTCTGCATCTATGGTTCTGAGGGCTACCTCCCCGTGCGTTACAGCGCCTACGAGACCACGAACTACCTCTCCTTCATGGATGAAGGCGAGATATACGCCCAGTCTGCCAAAGTGCTCATCAACGACATCGACGGGCATTACCTCAACACCGACGTCTTCGTCGGCTCCGCCCAGCTCCGCGATCAGATCGGCGGCGTCCTCACCCAGATCCTCAAAAACACCAAAACCGACGTCCATCAGGCTCTAAGCGATGCCATTTCCATCGCGAAGACGAGCTTCTAAGCAAAGGAGAGAAGACGATGAAAAGATTGAACACGAAATTGATCCTCGCCCTCGCTTGCTCCCTGTTTGGGCTCGTGGGCTGCACGAACACCCCTGCGGCTACTTCTTCTAGCGAGACGGACACCGCCACCTCCAGCGGTTTGGGCGAATTCATCGACTACGCCTCCGATGGTTCCGTCCAACTGAAGCTTGATTACTCTGGCCATTCCTTCTGGACGGATGGCATTGAGCAGGTCACCCTCTACAAGACGATCGACGGCGACACCGCCCACTTCAACACCACCACGAAGAACTCCGCCGGGGAGAACCTCCTCAAAGCGCGCTTCTATGGCATCGATACCCCTGAATCTACCGGCAAGGTCCAGCCTTGGGGCAAACCCGCTTCCAAGTACACCTCGGGGATTTTGAACAACGCTGCCAAAAACGGCACGATCGTCATCTCCTCCCCCTCCAGCACATACACCGCCCCTTCCGCCGATTCCACCGGCTCCCGTTACGTCTCTCTAGTTTGGGTCAACGAGACCAAGAAGAACGCCGCTTATAACGAACTGAAGCTTTTGAACCTCATGATCGTCCAAAACGGCTACTCATGGGTGAAGAGCGTCTCCGACATCCCCGATTACGTGGATACCTTCTACGCGGCCGAGACCCAGGCGAAGAACTGGAAGCTCAACCTCTTCGGCGACGAGGACGACCCCACCTACAACTACGGCGGGTATCAGACCGTCTCGTTGCTGGACATCAAAAACGAGGTCGTCGCCCACTTGAAGGACGAGAATCACGCCAACGCCTTCGATAACGTCAAAGTCACCGTACAAGGCACCGTGGCGGGTTTTGCCAACCACATCATCTACATCCAGGACTACTGCTCCTACCTCAGCGAATCCGGCGAGCCGCTTTATTATGATGAGGATGGCAATTCCATCTACGCGGATAAGATCGCCGCGGGAATCACGGGCGAATACGCCGGCATCAACATCTTCGTCGGCATGTCCGCGATCCCCTCTAAGTTCACTACCGTTGGTAACTACATCCAGGTTTCCGCCCTCGCTCTAGAAAGCGACTTCGGCTTCCAATTGACCTCCGGCACCTTCCCTTCCGTCTCTTACGATGAGAACGACGCGCAACTCCTCATCAAAGCAAAAGACAACACTGAGGAGCATAAGCTCTACACCTTCGAATACACCTCCGCGGAGCTCACCGCGGCGGTGAAGGGCAACAACTACGAGGCCCTCAATTGCCGCGTCTCCGTCACTGACGCTGTGAAAGTCGTCGATGGCTACGATTCCGATAGCGCCCACGGCCTCTACATCAGCAAGGATTACAGCGACTGGTCGGTCTACTTCACCTTCAATTACCGCCCCGATCCCAATGACTCCGCCTATATGTGGAGCACCTACGCGAAGTTCGTGGGCGAGAGCTTCCTCTTCTCCGGCGTCTTGGGGCTGCACACCACCACCAGCGGCAAGAACAGGATGAACATCTATCCGTCCAATTCCAATGACATCGTCTGGCAGAAAGGCGCCTCGGAGGGCAACTGATGTACTGCACCCACTGCGCCAAGCATATCGATGAGGCTAAGCTAGAGGCTAAGCGCTCCTCCTACTCACCTGAGGTGGAGATCGCTGAAGATGCTAAGCTCGCTTACGTCTGCCCCCGCTGCGGCCACCTCATCCATGAGGGATTAGACGAAAGCGAGGTCAAGTCGCTTTCGCAGGCCGCGCACGCCCAGATCCAGCGCGCGAGGAACCATTTCGCCTCGGGCATGGGCTCGCTTTCGATCGGGACGATCGCGCTGATCCTTTCGATCCTCTTCTTGTTCCTCGCCAAAAAGCCATCCAACCAATATCAGCTCGTCACCACCTGCGCGGAGTTCTACGTCTTCGTAGTGCTCCTCATCCTTTCGGTTATTCTCCTTGTAGGGGGAAGCATATTACTCGCCTTGGGCATAATCCGGGGCAAGAGGAACGCTTCGCTCCTGAAGGATATTAACAACCGGACCTTCGTACAGTAAGTCCGGATACTGTCGTTAACTTGGGAATAGGAGGAATTTATGAAAAAATCATTTATCCCATTAACAGCCCTGGCGCTATTCGCGCTTGTTTCCTGCAGCCCCGCGGAGACACCCACTTCCAGCTCGGAAAGCGAGACCGTCTCTTCTAGCGAGCAGGTAGTCGTCAATTCGGTCACCATCTCGAACAAGGAAGCCCTTGCCAACGATTGGCACCTCGAGGATGAGGACCGCACGATGAACATCACCCTCGATCCAGCGGGCAACGTCAATACGCTTATCGCCAGCGGCGATCTCACGATCACCTCCTCCGACGCGACCGTCATCTCCGTCAGCGGCAAGGTCCTCAAGGCCTTGAAGCAAGGCAGTGCCACCATCACCGTCGCTTATGGCGGCAAGAGCGATTCCGTCACCATCGAAGTCAAAGCCAAGCGCAACGTCAAGGACCTCTATGGCGTCGATCACTTCGGCACCGAGGAAGACCCCTTCACCAATGAAGACGCGATCAAAGTCGCCGAATCCGTCGGCGAGACCGAGACCAGCAACTACTTCTACGTCAAAGGCGAGGTCGCTGCCTTCACCGATGTCCCTAGTTCCTACGGCAATGTCTCCTATTATCTGAAAGCCGCGACCGACGGAGGCAAGAAGTTCATCGTCTACCGCGCGAAGAAACTCGGGAGCGACGGCAATACCGCTAGCGTCACCGAAGACGACATCTGGGTCGGCGCAACCGCCACCGCGAAGGTGAAAATCGTCAATTACAAAGGCTCCATCCCCGAAAGCTCTTCCGGCGGATCGATCACGAAAGTCGAAGGCACCAAGCCCGCCGTCGAAGAAGTTACCTCCAACGTCGCCGACGCTCTGGCTTATGCCAAATCCCTTGAAGCCGGCACCTATGGCGTCAAGAAATACACCATCACCGGCTACATCACCAAAGTCACCTCCAAGGGCTACTATCTAAGCGATACCAAAGGCGCTGAGGCCGATGAGAAGGAAGATCTCCTCGTCTATAACTATTCCGGCACCAACGCTGATGATTGCACCAAAGGGGCGAAGATCAAAGTCACCGCTTTGCTTCAGTACTATCGCTCCACTAGCGATACCACCAACTACAACTACCAGACCGGAAAGATTTATGGCGACATCGAGATCCTCGAGGCCGGCGAGCAAGTCGTCTTCGATTCGCTCACCACGACGCAGGCCATCGAAAAAGCCACCGCTTTGGAAGACAACAAATCAACCGACAAGAAATACGAAGTTACCGGTTTTGTCGCCGATATCGATTACGCATATGCCGACGGTGTGATGACCTTCGAGATGGTTGAGACTCTTGGCACGACCACCTATCTCCAAGCTTACAAAGTCTCCATGGCGAATGGCGTTGATTACACCAAGATCACCTATGGCGCCAAAGTAACCGTGCGCAGTTTCCTCACGAAGTTCGTGAAGACCAGCAGCGGCAAGACCACTACCACCCTTGAGCTCAATCAAGGCACCGTCATCTCCGTCACTGAAGCTGCCGAGCAAGCGAGTTACGATAAATTGACCGTTGCTACGGCGACCACGAAGGGTGGCGCGCTTGAGATAGGCGCCACATCCGCTGTCAAGTACGACGTTGAGGGCTATGTCGTGAAAGTGACTTATGCCTATTCCTACTCGGCGAAGAATATGTCCTTCACCCTTTCCGATACGAAAGGAGGAACCACCACGCTCACCGTCTCCAAGGCTTCTATCGATGCGAGTTTAGACTGCGACAAAGATTATGTTGGCGCGAAGGTCGTTGTCCGCACGAACCTTAAGAGAACCTCCTCTGATACCGTTCAACTTACTAATGGTTCCATCGTCTACGTAGATGCGACCGAAGGCGCTAGCGACTACACCGTGACCACCGCTAACGTCGCGCAGGCAATCACCGCTGCTAAAGCTTTAAAAGCGAATAATGATCTGACTGCCGGGAAGTATGAGATCGAAGGCTATGTGACTTCCATCAAAACCGCATATGCGAATGGAGTGATTAGCTTCTACATGTCTGATGAGATGGACGATCCTTCCGCCACCTTCATTGCCTACAACGTTGCCGTGACCCAAGAAGTTGCAAACACCATCAAGCCCGGCGCGAAAGTCAAAGTCACGAGCTTGCTCACCAAATACAACACGACTTACGAGACTGCTTCTGGCAACGCCAAGGTCTCCGTCGTTGATGCGCCTATCGGCATGGATATCACTGCAACCATTGATAAACAGTCCATTGATGTTGGAGCGACCGCTACGATCACTGCCACCGCTGAGACGGACGCGACCTTCACCTACGCTTCTTCTAGCAATGCTATCGCAACCGTTACCGATGCGGGTGTCGTCACCGGTGTTGCTGAGGGCAAAGCGACCATCACCATCACCTCGAGCAAAGGCCGCAAGGCTTATCTCACGGTGGAAGTCGTTGAGGCTCTTGCCGCTAATGAGAGGAAAGTGACTTGGGCTCCCTCGAGCACTAGTAACAGCACTGAGGATATTCCAACAAGTGCCAGTAGCACATTGTCGAATTTCAAGATGACTTTTGGCGAGAGCTCCATCGATATGTCCGGGACTTATATTAACTATAATGCCTCGTATCTGTTCTTTAAGTCAAAAACGGCGAGCAGTGCAGGAGGAGGAGATTCCTTTATCTATTCCACTTCCGCTATGCCTGGTAGCATCAAATCGATTACCATCCAGACTGGGTCTGGCGCCTCAGATTCTGCAGCCTATGCCGTGACGTTTGGTGCCGCTTCTCTTTCGACTATCACCACGGAAATTGGCACAACTGTAAAAAAAGGAAGCAAAAATAAATATACCTGCTCAACTGCTGACGCCAAGTATTTCCAGGTTGCGAGTACCTCCAAATCATATAATGGTCAGATTGCCTCTATCACCATTATCTATACCGTTAACGCTTAATCCCTAAGCGCACATCATCCTAGGATCAGGACTGCCTTCGGGCAGTCCTTTCCTTTTGTTTCTCCTTTGCTCGCGCTAATATTCTTCCTATGGAAGAGAAAGAAGAAAAGCCGAGCAGAGACGTGGATATCTTCCCTCTTAGCAAAGGGAAGCGAATCCTTGCTTTCCTTTCGGATTTCGCTTTGCTTTTCATCGTCTCCTTTGCCTTCTTCCATTTGGCTTTCTTTCCTATCGCTAGCGCATCCACAAACTTAGAAGCCTCCCAGACCGAATATCAGGAAGCGATGAAACTAAGGGATGGCACCCTATATGGGAATAAGGTGCTTTTCTATGATGAAGAAGAAAGCGACGCCACACCATCTTCTTTCTCCACTAACCTCACCTATACCTGCGATCGATACCTTTGCTATCTAACCGGCAATGCAAAAACCAACTACGATGTCTTCTATAACTACTACGTCACGGTTAAGAACGACAATGAGGGATACGTGGCTTTATTAAAACTCAAGGACACCGCTACTTCTTTCTTCGATTTCAGTTCCTTCCCTGTTTTGAAGGAGCGGTACATCAAGGAGTTCTCCCCCTATTTCGAAGCAGGGAACTCCCCTTCAAAACAGGGGGAGGAGGACTACGAAAAGTTCCAGAAGGAATTCTTCCTGCCCGCCTATTCTTCTTTGATCGAGGACGTTAAGAAGAACGATCTTATCTATCAAGGGGCTTCTTATATAAAGGAGCAAAGCATCGTCGATGGCTACGCCACCAAATCGAACCTCGTGGTGTGCCTCTCTGCAGGAGGGGCTTATCTAGTCTCCCTGCTCTTGCTAGATATCGTCGTCCCGCTTATCAGCAAAACCAGAAAGACCTTGGGGCTCATCTTCTTAAAAGAAGAGAGGGTGGACTCGAAGAAGCTTTTGCCCATAAGGCGGAGAAGGCTTCCTTTGGCTACGCTGTACTCCATGTTCTTCTCCGCGGGTTTTCTCTTCCTTTTGCCCTGGCCGATCGTGAGCTTCAATGAGCTCTTCTCCCTGCCCGCCTTATGGATCCTTTCTTTGATCTCCATTCTTTTGGATCTAGTGTCCTTAGTCTTCTTGCTATGCGATAAGTTCGACCGTTCCTTAAGCGATCTCCTCACGACTACCTCCTATATCGACGAGGAATCCATGGATGCGATTTACCGCGCGAAGGGGTATGGTGATTAGGCATGTATCAGCCCCATTACGAAATCCATTATTCCTATCCTAAGTTCCATCGGAGGGTATTCGCGAACCTCTTGGATTTCCTTTGCTTTGCTTTGTGCTTCGCCCTCCTTTTCCTCGGCGTAAGGGCCATCACGACCGTGATGCCAGGATACGTCGAGGTGGACAATGAATTGCTGACGATCCGCAAAGACAGCGGACTATACCACGTGGACGGCAAGGATTCGATCGACATCGTCTCCTATTTAGACGAAGACGACAACGGGTATACCGGATACGCGAAGATGAGCCTCTCCGAAGAGGCGATAAACACCTTCATCGCCTATGTGGGCGAGCAATCAGGAGACGAGGCTAGGGACACCGTTCAAAAGGATTACGACGAGTATCGCCTAGATCCTAATTTGGTCTATGAAGGGGTGTCTTATTTCGTCAAAGACGACGAAGGGAACATCAATCGTAACAAAGCCGAATGCAAAGCGGACAACGAGGCCTATTTCAAGAACGCCTACGGCAAATACATCGACGACCATTGCCAAGGGTATCTATTGACCTTGGTGCCGCGTTACCTAGAAGTCACGCGCTTCGAATCGAATATCCTCTTATTCGTGGAGATCCCGGTGTCCTATCTTCTTGCGGGCGTCCTCGTCTACCTCATCCCTCCCCTCTTCTTCAAAAACGGCAGGATGACTCTAGGCAAATTCGCCTATCAGATCGGCTTATGCGATTCCCGTTTGCTCTCCTGCACCTGGCAACGTTACCTAGCTAGATGGGCCATCTTCTTCTTTGGGGAGCTTTTCCTTTCTTTATTCACCTTCGGCATCCCTTGCTTAGCCTCCTTCACCTTGATGGCCTTTTCCAAGAAGAAGCAGGGTTTCCCGGATTATATGCTTGGTCTATTCGAGGTGGATCTAAGCCACGACAAGCTCTATAGGAGCTACGAAGAGATATCCGTGGATGGGATCGACGGGGATAAGAAACCGGTCGATTTCAAGCCCACGTATGAGGATTGATATTTCTACTTCCAACAGATAGAAGTAACGATAGAAGTCGATAGAAGTAATGCTTCTATTCACTTCTATTTTTGATGGTTTTCCGCTGCTTTCTGGCCCTTTTGGGCCAAAGTAAAAAACCTCTTGCCCAACCTTATAATGGGTAGTAAACTTCTTGAGCGCGAAAGCGCATGGACCGTTAGCTCAGTTGGTAGAGCAGCTGACTCTTAATCAGCGGGTCGCGGGTTCGAGTCCCTCACGGTCCACCATCTTGGACGACAGTCGAACCGGGTTATTGGAGATGTATCTCTATAACGGAACGTTCGGCATAAGGTTAGATGCGAGAGATATTCTCAAGCGATGACCGCATATCAGGCAGATTCGAAAGGATCCGCCTTTTTTGTTTTTGTCTCTCCGCCACGAGCCTGGGGAAGCAATGCGTCATCCGAACGGAGAATGCGCTGCGTCATCTTGCTTTTATTCATCAGAACTATCTTTCGAAGCCCGAGAAAGAAGATTGCATCAAACAAAGGCTGGAGATGAATAATCTCAATCAGGACAAAGTCTCCGTGGCGAGGATGCAATATCGAGGCAAAGGACGTTACATCGAGGAGCTGCTCAAATGAGGAATCTTGATTTCAACGAATACAAGCTATGTCAGATTTTAGGAAGGATCTTTGAGAAGTCGGTCTCGCTTTCCATTCTCAGTTCCTTGACGTTCATTCGCAGGTTCATGACTTTGGAAGAGTCAGAATCCTTCTTCGACAAAACCTATCTCGCTTCTTCAAGCAACGAGGAAGAAATAATCTACCTGATGAATGAGAGGTATGCCGCGCCCATGAAGAGAGCGACTCTGAATAGGGATACGATGTACTGGGTCGGCTATATCTATGGCGCCCTTGGCTTTTTATACGGGCTCTCCGGCAAATCCGTATACCGCCTCTTCCCCGCAAAGGAAATCGTGAAGTATTACAACATCTACCACACTTTCGGCATCGAGGAAGCCGCGGAAAGGATGATGGAGAACATCGGTTATCAAAAGATCGATCCTACCAAGAAAGGCGTGGAGATCATGAAGCGTCTCTATGGCTTTTCATCCAGCCCATCGCAAACGACGGCCCTCAAACGGGGGTAGGCTAGGACGCTATTTTATTTCGGACCTCGTGCCAGGATGGCTACAGAATCGGCTTGGTTCAGATTATAACCGGCCCATCAAAGGCGTAGGCGCGAAGCTAGAACGGCAGTGGCTTAGCAGTCCTTTGCTCGTTGCCTTTCTCTAGCGTCGAGCCTGTCTTTCATTTTATAAAGCCTGAAGCGGTTGTACCGCTGAATGAGGATGAAAGGCAGATCAAAGAAGAGCAGGGCAAGAAGGGAGGTCAGCGCATAAAGCCAGAGCTCATCGAGGGATAGCAAGCACCCCAAAGGGATCGCGCCCAAACCAAGAACAAGGCAAAGCCAATGGACGATCTCCGCGTTGATGCAGCTGCGCAGCACCTCATCCACCGCTCCTTCCTTGTCTAAGGAGAACTGCTTCTTGAACAAGGTTGGGAAACGGTCTTTCCACTTCTTGACCTTGAGCCTCGTTAAGCGCCTATATTCCTTCTCGGAGATTCGATGGGACTTCTTCTCGATGTCTATTTTGCCTTTGAAGGCGCTCACCAAGGCGCCTGAAAGCAATCGTACGTCGATGTGGTAGGTGAACATAAGGAAGGTGATGAGCAAGGCCAGATATGGCTGTTTGCCATCAAAGGCAAGAAACAAGAACAAAAAGACGAGAAAGGCCGCGTTGATTAAGGATGAAGCGACGATGAAGCCTAGCAGGGTCTTATTCTTCACGAGGGTGATTCTACCACGGAGATCATCCCCTTCTAGAACGGGCTTCGGAGAAAGGCTAATTCCCCGGAATTCCAAGGGAGACATATTGCAACAAGAAACATGTGGAAGCAGGCTTTCGTTCTATCTATTTTGACGAATGCTTCTTGGACTGGCGGTTCGTCTCGCTGCTAACTGGATTTATAGAAGCTGAGAATCCGTTTTTCTCACGAAGCGAGGCGCCTATAGAAGCGATGTTGCTTTCAGTCAGCTTTCCTTTGTATTCATATTCGAAGTCTTTGAGCAGTGAACGCGTTTCTTGTTCCAGTTCAGCGGTTTCTTTATAGACCTTCTCATAATCCTCACATTTCAAGGCGGAAACGATGAGGTCATGGGCGCTATCACTCATTGGCTTGCTTCCATAAAGCTCGCTATAGGCCTTTTCTATCCTTTTCAAAGTGAGATCCTTGTGCTTGGCCAAAATGCCAAGGATGTCGGAATAGTCATGCTTGTATTCCCTCATGGAGGTGAGCTTCATGGCGATTAGATATTCCGCTGAGATTGTGCGGACCTCCAGGACGTTCGCAAAAGTTTTGTAATGCACAGAGTAACGGACTAGAGCTGGGCTATAGGATTTCGTCATTTTGAAATCCTCATTCAGCCAGCCCCTCGGCAAATTCCTTGAGTCTCCGACCCGGTTGATTGCTTCTTGCATAGCGGAGGGCGCGAAAAGTATCGCATCGATGTCGTTTGTTGTTGTGCGGAATCCATAGTTGAGAAGGATAGAGGCTCCGCCGATGATGATCATCTCGGCTGGCATTTTCTTCCCACCGAGGCGCCGGTATTCTTTTGCTCATCCATGAGGCAGGCATCGATGCTCTCTCTTGTTAGTTCGAATTCGGCATTCTGCTTTTCTGCTGTTTCTTTAGACGGCATCCCTTATTTCTCCTTCCATGATGTTGAAGCGTTTGAATTCGGGAATCGCGTTCTCCTCCGCTTTGCGGTAAGGCTCATCGCTTCCATAGATTTTGGAAAGCGCAATCGTCCCGATCGCATAGACGGGCTTGTCGAGTTTTGATTCCCTAAGTTCTTCATATCCTTCGCGGAGAGGGAGCGAGTTGACCCTGCATAGATAGTCGATCATCGCGAGGAGGTAGAGGGCCTCTTCGTACCAGCCCCTCTCGTAGTAATCTCTTATCCATTGCTCCCTATCCACCTTATTAATAAAAGGCAAATCCCCGAAATTCTTAAGTCGGTGGCACATTTCGCTGCAGAAATTCGAAAACCTCGGCCTCTTCTCCAAACTGGGGGCGAGCAGGTTCTCCATCTTCATCCCCAAAGCCCCGGCGATTCGGTAGATTGTCTCCGCCTTCGCCTCGCTTAGCTTGGTTTTCTCCCTCACCAGATCGCTGCAGGTCGCGTAAGGGACGCCGCTAGCTTTCGCTAGGCGATAGATGGTCATGTTCTTTTGCTCAAGGATCTCTTTCAGCCTCATAACGCTTCCAATATAACGGCACACCGTTATAAAGGCAAGCATCTGATTTGCCCATGCGTTGCTGAATTATCGGAATTGGCCACCCCCTTTCTTCCTTTGAAAGAGCCCCAACAAATCGTGTCTTCTTCCCTTCTTGCCTCTATAATGGAATCAATATGAACAAGCCCAGCAAAAGAGAGGCCCAGCGGATCGCCGCGGCGCTAAGGAAAGGCAAGAAGAAAGTCATCACCTTAGACGCTCTTTCTCGTCTCATCGGGCTTTATCCCGACGTCCTCGGGGAGCAGCTGGTCTACTTCTCCCCGATGATCCTGATGGATCCAGACGTCAACTGCAAAGACCTCCTTCCCCAGATCGAGGAATACGTGAAGAGCTTCGATTCCGTGAAGAAGGAGAAAGCCCCTTCCTCCGCCCCGGTGAAGAAGAAGGAGATCGAGGAATACAAAGGGGTCAACGACTTCGTCTACAAGAAGATGACCTCCGCGGGAGGCTTGGTGGACCGTTCCTCCCATCTAAGTGAGAAGGACCTCAAGATCCTTCACCGCTTGGTTAACAACGAGTTGAAGGCTCTGAAAGAGCAGAATAAGAAGAGCAAGGCGAAGAAATAAGCCTTTTCTGCCCTAGAAGTAGGCCTAGAAAACCCAAAAACAAGAAGGCCAAATTCTTTCGATGCGGTGGGCTACTTCTAAGCACTTCTAGGTTTGCTTCCAACCCTTGGAAGCGCCTTGTTATTGATTCGTCAATCTGACCAAAGAATGGTTCGTCAAATAAGTAGGATAGGCTTCGCTTTGATCTAGGATGAGGAGCTTTTTGCCAACGAGGGAGCCCAACACCTTCATCCTTAAGTAACTGGATGAAGCCACGCCAAGCCTGTTCGCGATTTCCTTTGCGCTCCTGCGTTTGATATAGCAGAAAGAAAGGATCTCGATGTCTCTTTTGGCAAGCGATACATCGTCGACGAAGATTTCCGGTGAATCGTTTTCCTCATCGATCAGCCCTTTCTCATAGTTAAGGTTAGGAAGAACGAGAGTGAAGGAGACGCTGTCGGATTTGATGTATGGTTTGTGCTTTTTATCCGCGGTTAGGTATTCCTCGCTGATGAGCTCGAAGCCGCTGCCTTTGCTCTCAATGTAATTCAATGCCTGAAGCGTTCTGGCGATGACTTCGTTCCTCCTGCGGGGGTTGATGGAGGCGATGTCCTCAAGCTTATCGATCTTCTTCACCCCTAATAACGCCCCTGGGGAGACGATCTCGAGCCTGTCGACGAAGACGCTTATCTCGATAATCGACGTATTGATGTAATAGTTCCTGTGGCAGAGGGCGTTGGCGACCCCTTCCATCAAGGCTCTCTTCGGGAAGGAAAGTTGATTTACCCTCCCCTCATCCGTTTTTCTCCATACGACTTCCGAATGTTCCTCAACGTAATCGACGACCTCGTCAATCACCTTCGTGATCGGGCCAAAGAAGGATCTGGGCGCGATGATTTGACGCATCCCTTTATTGACGGAAGGATAGAAGGCGACGTCGACCCTGGTCAGAATGGATTGGCAATCGTCTTTGAATAGGAGCGCCCCTTTAGAAAGGGTCAGGTCCCCTGAGCAAAAGCCAAGGGAGATCAGCTCCTTCGTTTTGATGTCTTTCTCGCTTCTTGCTTTCGCCGTTTCGTGAAGCAAAGAGAAATCCTTTTCCTCGTATTTGCTCTCGCTTAGCATAGCGTCGTAGGTGATGTTGTCGCTTGAAAGGACGAGACTCCTCATTTCCTCGGCGGTCGCTAGCCTCGTCACGGCGAAATCCCTCACGAAAACCAGCGCGGCCCCTTTCTCATGGAGGAACACGGGCAAAACGGTGGAGGGCTTGACTTTGACTTGCAGGATGAACCTCGGCTGCTCCCCGTTGCTTATCTGATGAGGGATGACTTCGTAATGGATGGCGGGTTCAAGCCTTTGCTTAATCGCTTGATGCAGCAAGACGACTTGCTTGTCAGCCGTCTCGTGATCGAGGGCGACTATCGTGTGTTTTTTGTCTTCCACCCCGATGAACAGATCTCCCCCGCTCCCATTGGCGAAAGAAGCAATCGTTTTTAGCCAGGAAACCTCTTTGCTTTCGCCCTCTTTTCCCGCTCCGGAATTCAAAATGCCTTTGAATTCGACCTCAGTGGTCTCAAGACTCAAATTCGGGAACAGTTCTTCGAAGATCATAAAAGTGCCTCCATTTGTTGAAATTACACCATGATGATACCAAAAACTTCTAAGAACTTCTAGGTTTACTTCTAAGCGCTTCTAATGTTACTTCTAACAACTTCTAGGTTTACTTTCAACCTTTAGAACCTTGATGTGTCGCGTGGGAAATCTGGTTAAGCGGAAAATCCAAGCAGCCCCCTTTAGGGGGCTTAACTTTTTTATTTCGTTGAATGCCGCAACCAATCTTTCTATACTATTCGCCGTTAAGGAGATTTTGCACACACATGGCAGAAATCAAAAAGACGATGAAATCCGTCGACGGCAACACCGCTGCCGCCATGGAGAGCTACTACTTCACCGAAGTAGCGGCGATCTTCCCAATCACCCCGTCCTCCCCGATGGCCGAGAACGTGGATGTCTTCGCCTCCAAAGGTCAGAAGAACTTCTTCGGTCATCCCGTCAAAGTCGTTGAAATGGAATCGGAAGCCGGCGCTTCCGGCGCTGTTCACGGCGCGCTTCAGGGCGGCTCCCTCGCGACCACTTACACCGCTTCGCAGGGCTTGCTCCTGATGATCCCGAACATCTACAAATGGTGCGGCGAGCTTCTCCCGGCCGTCATGCACGTCGCCGCGCGCAGCCTTGCCACCCGCTCCCTCTCGATCTTCGGCGATCACCAAGACGTCATGGCCATCCGCCAGACTGGCATCACCATGATCGTTTCCAACTCCGTTCAGGAGATCGCCGACCTCGCCCCTGTGGCGCACCTCGTCGCGATCGATTCCTCCACCCCAGTCTGCCACTTCTTCGATGGCTTCCGCACTTCGCATGAAGTCCAGAACGTCGAATTCGTCGACGAAGAAGAGTGGAAGAAGCTCATGCCTTGGGACAAGGTCAATGAGTTCCGCGCCAGGGCTTTGAACCCCCACTCCCACGCCGTCACCCGCGGCGGCGCCGAGAACGATGACATCTATTTCCAGGGCAGAGAGGCTCAGAATGAGCACTACTCCCACGTCATCGAGATCTGCGAGAAGTACTTCAAAGAAGCTAGCCGCCTCACCGGGCGCAACTACGCTCCGTTCGTTTATTACGGCGATCCCAACGCTGAAAGGGTCATCGTCGCGATGGGCTCGGTCAACGAGACCGCGATGGAAGTCGTCGACGCGCTCAACAAGAACGGCGAGAAGGTCGGCCTTGTCGAGGTCCACCTCTATCGTCCTTTCTCCAGCAAACTCCTCTCCGCTGCGATTCCCTCTTCCGTCAAGAAGATCGCCGTGCTCGACCGCACGAAGGAAATGGGCGCGGAAGGCGAGCCGCTTTATCTCGATGTGCTTGCCGCCCTCTCCAAAGAAGGCCGCACCGACATCAAGATCATCGGCGGTCGCTATGGCCTTTCCTCCAAAGACACCCAGCCCAAGGACGTCAAATCCGTCTATGACTTCCTGAGCGCCGAGAAGACCTGGACCGGCTTCACCGTCGGCATCAACGACGATGTGACCCACCTCTCCATCCCCGTTGACGAGTCCTTCAAGATTCCCCAGAACTACACCTCCTGCTTGTTCTATGGGCTTGGCTCCGACGGCACGGTGAGCGCCAATAAGAGCTCCATCAAGATCATCGGCGACGCGACCCACCAGTACGCGCAGGCTTATTTCCAATACGACTCCCGCAAAGCCGGCGGCACCACGCGCAGCCACCTCCGCTTCGGCAAGGAGCCGATCCACAGCGAGTACTACGTCAAGAACGCGGACTTCATCTCCTGCTCCCTTGACACCTACATCTTCAAGTTCGACATGATCGCCAACCTCAAAGACGGCGGCACCTTCTTGCTCAACACCAACATGGACGATGAGACCCTCATCAAATCCATGCCGAACCGTATGAAGCACCTCCTCGCTGAGAAGCACGCGAAGTTCTATGTCATCGACGCGAACAAACTCGCCGCCGAATGCCATATGGGCCGTCATACCAACACCACCCTCCAAGCCGCCTTCTTCAAGCTCTCCCCGAAGATCATGGACTATGCGGAAGCCGAGAAGTGGATGAAGAAATTCGCCGAAAAGTCCTATGCGAAGAAAGGCATGGACATCGTCCAGAACAACTGGAACGCGATCGACGCCGGCCCGAAAGGCCTCCGCGAAATCGCCATCGACCCCGACTGGATCAACCTCCCCGCGAAGAAAGTCGCCTCCGCTGATACCGGCGACACCTATTACGACGAATACGTCGAGATCATCGATCGCCTCGATGGCGATGAGCTCCCGACCTCTGCCTTCACCAAGCACGAGTTGCTCGATGGCACGATGAACGAGAACATCACCTTCCGTCAGAAGAGGGCGATCGCCGACAGGGTCCCTGTCTGGAATCCCGACAAGTGCATCGAGTGCAACCAGTGCGCCTTCGTCTGCCCCCACGCCACCATCCGCGCCTACCTCCTCGACGAGAAGGAAGTCGCCAACGCCCCTGAGATCGTGAAGAGCAACCTGAAGCCCGCCATCGGCACCAGTGACAAGAGCCTCAAGTTCCGCATCACCGTCGCCACCGAGAACTGCATCGGCTGCGGCCTCTGCGTCTCCGAGTGCCAGGCCAACAAAGTCGCGAACACCAAAGCCATCGCTGCCGGCAAGAAATGCGCCGACAACGCCGATCTCGCCCTCTATATGGTCGATGCCCACAAAGCCCGTTCCGAGCAGGAAGCGGCCGACTACTGCTACTCCTCCGTCTCCGTCAAGGCGAATCAGTTCCCCGCCCCGATCGAGAACAACGTCAAAGGCCTCGGCTTCAAGAAGCCTTACATGGAAGTCTCCGGCGCCTGCGCAGGCTGCGGCGAGGCTCCTTATTACCGCATCGTGAGCCAGCTCTTCGGCAAGGACATGCTCGTTGCCAACGCGACCGGCTGCTCCTCCATCTACTGCGGCTCCACCCCGCTTACCCCCTTCGTCAACGACCACGGCAAAGACGGCGTCGCCTGGGATAACTCCCTCTTCGAAGACAACGCCGAATTCGGCTTCGGCATGAGGATCGCGACCGATCAGAAGCTCAACGCGATCTGCACCACCCTCAATGATGCCAAGGCTGCTGACGATGTTGAGCCCGAGCTCAAAGCCAAGATCGATGAATACCTCGCCAACGTGAAGAACCGCGATGCCGAGAAGATCATCGTCCCTGAGCTCGTCAAACTCGTCGAAGCGAGCAAGAACGAGGCGGTTAAGGATATCCTCAACTACAAGAACGACCTCGTCGACAAGTCCGTTTGGATCATCGGCGGCGATGGCTGGAGCTATGATATCGGCTACGGCGGACTCGATCATGTCCTCGCCAACGAAGCCGACGTCAACGTCCTCGTCCTCGACACCGAAGTCTATTCCAACACCGGCGGCCAGTGCTCGAAGTCCTCGCAGACCGGCTCCATCAACAAGTTCTCCGCTTCCGGCAAGAAAGAAGCGAAGAAGAACCTCGCCCTCATGGCGATGGCCTATGGCCACGTCTACGTCGCTCAGATCGCTCTTGGCGCCAACCCCGCCGCGGCGATCAAAGCCCTCAAAGAGGCCGAGTCCTACGACGGACCTTCCCTCGTTCTCTGCTACTGCCCCTGCGCCGAGCAGCACATCAAGGGCGGTCTCGTCAACTCCATCAAAGAGGAGAAGATGGCCGTCGATTGCGGCTACTTCACCACTTGGAGATACGATCCTCGCCTGAAGGCCGAGGGCAAGAGCCCCTTGCAGATCGACTGCAAAGAGCCCGATTTCTCCAAGCTCCGCGACTTCATCATGCACGAGACCCGTTTCTCCCAGCTCCCGATCGTCAATCCCGAGCACGCCGAGGAACTCCTCAACAAGTGCGAAGCCTACGCCAAGCAGCGTTGGGCCGACATCAAGAAGTTCGGCGAATAAGCCTCTGTTGAAGCTAAGCCACCACGTGAGAGATCCGTGGTGGCTTTTTGTTGCAGAAAAAATAGATTCGTAATGACAATGTCTTGCTGAAACCATACTTCCACATATAATCATTTTGTGAGTTTAAGGGAGAAATCAGTATGTCCACATCATTAGTGCAAGTTCGCGTCGATGACGAACTTAAAAAACAAGCCACGGCTCTTTATGAGAATTTGGGTATGGACCTTTCCACTGCTATAAGGATCTTTTTGAAACGTTCCCTTTGCGTTAATGGGCTTCCTTTTGAGGTGAGCCTTGAGAGAGACGACGCTTCGGAAAAAGCCCTCATAGCCCTTAAGAAGCTAAGTGCTTCCGCTAAGGGCAACGGGCTAGCGGATATGAGCTTAGAGGATATCAACAAAGAGATTGACGCTTATCGGAGAGGGGACTGAGATCTTCGTGGATTTTTACGCCGTTCTCGACACAAATGTTCTGGTTTCAGCTTTTCTGAAAAGCGAATCCATTCCTGGGCAGATTTTGTTGGAGACGCTTTGCCTCCGAATCAAACCTTTGCTTTGCGAGGAAATCATCCGCGAATACAAAGGCGTGCTTAGCAGAGAAAAATTAAGATTCGACCAAAACGATGTTGACGTTGTCCTTACAAAACTGATTTCTAGAAGCGTTGCGCCTGGCAAAGCCGAAATCACTGAAGATATGCCGGATCCGAAAGACGCCGTATTCTATCAAGTGACCATCGCGGGTAGGCAAAGCAAGGAAGCTTATCTCGTTACGGGGAATCTAAAGCATTTTCCAGTTCGATCGTTTGTGGTTAGTCCAAGGGAGATGCTGAATTTACTAGAACAAACGTCTGATGGCCGCGCATTTTAGGCAACCACTTTGGTGTCGCTTTTCTTCCTCTTTAACGAAAATTCCTTGCATGTTGGTATATACTTGCCGGCATGAAAGCGGCACAAAGCAAATACGAGATGATGACGCAGGGGAAGATCCCCGCAATCGTTTCGCGTCTTGCTTTGCCTTCTATCGTCTCCGTTCTCATCACAAGCATCTATAACCTAGCCGATACGGCCTTCGTGGGTAAGATATCCACTCAAGCGACGGCAGCAGTTGGCGTGGTTTTCGCCTATATGTCCCTCATTCAGGCTTTCGCCTTTTTCTTTGGGCATGGTGCTGGGAACTTCATATCCAGGGCCCTTGGGGCGAAAGAAGAAGGCAAAGCGGAATCGATGGCGGCGAATGGCTTCGTCTCCTGCTTCATAACCGGTTTGCTTTTCATGACGCTTGGCCTTGCCTTCATGGACCCTTTGCTGCGCTTAATGGGGGCGACGGAGACGATTCTCCCAGACGCGCGTTCCTATTTCTTATATATAGCCATCGCCTCGCCCTTCATCATGACCTCTTTGGTGCTCAACAACCTCATGCGCTTCCAAGGGAACGCGGCGATGTCGATGATCGGGATATTGGCTGGGGCCATTCTCAACATCGGACTCGATCCATTGTTCATCTTCGTCTTCGATATGGGCGTCGCCGGGGCAGGGCTAGCGACGATGATCTCCCAGATCGTCTCATGGGGATTGCTGCTTGTCTTAGAAAGGCGAAGGGGAGGGATTCCCATCCGTTTGAAGCTCTACCACCCCACTTTATTCGAGGCAAAGGAAATCATCGCAGGAGGCGTTCCTTCCTTAGGCAGGCAAGGGCTTATGGCCTTATCCTCGGTCTTGCTCAATAATGCCGCTTCTATATATATGGATATAGAGCAAGTCGACTCGGCGATCGCGGCTTTCTCCGTGGCAAGCAGAGCCCTCAGTTTTGCTTCCGCCATCATCATCGGATTCGGCCAAGGCTTCCAGCCGGTATGCGGCTTCAATTACGGGGCAAAGAGGCCGGAGCGCGTCATCAAAGCCTTTTGGTTCGCGGTCGGCGTGGGAACGGGATATGCCTTGGCGGTTTCTTTGCTAGGGTATTTCTTCGCCCCGGAGATCATCGCCTTGTTCCGAAAGGAAGATCCTTTGCTGATAGAGATAGGCGCCGAGACGCTTCGCTTCTCTTGCATCGCCTTCTCTTTCTCCGCTTTCACTACCGTATCGGGGATGTTCCTCCAGGCGGTCAATTACGCCGTTCCAGCGACCCTGGTCTCCGCCTCTAGAAGCGGGCTCTTCTATGTGCCTTTCCTTTTCATTTTCGGATCCACTTTGGGGAGGACCGGGCTTTGCCTCACTCAGATGGCGGGCGACCTTGCTGCCTTCCTTTTCGCGATTCCGTTTCTCATCTATGGCTTCGCAAGAATGAAGAAAACGCTCAAAATCTCCGCAGAAACCCAAAATAACTGATTTTTGCGGAGTTTTTGTTTAGGAATAAAAAACGGCGCTTTTTCAGCGCCGTGAATTTGCCTGGTCGGAACGACGGGATTCGAACCCGTGACCCCTACCACCCCAAGGTAGTGCACTACCAAGCTGTGCTACGTCCCGGCGATGGTTATTATACTCACCTCTTTTGACTTTGCCACATTATTTCATAAGCCCTTTTCAAAGCGCTTTTTTGCCTTGATTTTGGCCCTTCTTGTATAATCCTCAAAGTATGAGCGAAGAGAGAAATTCCAGGAACTGGATCCTGGTCCGCGGGGCTAGGGAAAACAATCTTAAGAACGTGAACGTCGACATCCCAAAAGGGTCTTTGACCGTCTTCACCGGGCTTTCCGGCTCAGGCAAATCCACTTTGGCTTTCGACACGATTTTCGCCGAGGGGCAAAGGCGTTACATGGAATCGCTCTCCAGCTACGCCAGGCAGTTTCTAGGCGGTTTTGAAAAGCCGGACGTCGATGAGATCCAAGGCCTTTCGCCTGCCATCTCAATCGATCAGAAATCCACTTCCCATAACCCTCGTTCGACCGTTGGGACGGTGACTGAGATCTACGATTATCTCCGCCTTCTTTACGCGCGCATCGGCGTGCCTTATTGCCCCAATCACCATCAGCCCATCGCCGCTTTCTCTCCTCTAGCGATGACCAATGCGATCCTTGCTTACCCAGAAGGTAGCAAAATCCAGTTATTGTCCCCTGTGGTGAAACACGAGAAAGGGACTCACGCCCCCACCTTGGAAAAGCTTAAGAAGCAAGGCTTCGTCCGTCTGCGCATAGATGGGGAGATCCTTCTGATGGAGGACGTGAAGCCCTTAGACAAGAACAAGCGTCACGACATCGAGGTCATCATCGACCGCTTGGTGATAAAAGAGGGGATACGTCAACGTGTTTCCGAGGATGTCGAACTCGCTTTGGATTGGGGACATGGGTATTTGATCGTCCTTTCTTCGGATGGGGAGAAGCTCTTCTCTTCCCACCATTCTTGCCCCGAATGCGGGTTCTCCATTCCTGGTCTTGAGCCGCGTCTATTCTCCTTCAACGCCCCGCTTGGCTATTGCCCGGATTGCCATGGCTTAGGCATCAAGCGCGAAGTCGCTTTGGATTTGCTTGTCCCGGATGAAGAAAAAAGCATCGGGGATGGGGCCATCCGCTATTTCGCCAACATCGTTAACACCACCAATCTCGAATGGAAGGAATTCGAATATCTTTGCAAGCTTTACAAGATCCCTCTTGATAAGCCTTGGAACAAGCTGAGCAAAGAGCAAAAGGACATCGTCCTCTATGGCTCGAAGGAGCCCATCTCCTATACCCTCACTTCCGTCAATGGCAACAAGATGAACCGGCACGGCTACATCGAAGGCGCGAAGACCAGGATCGAGAGGCTTTACCGCGAGACGACCTCGGATTGGATGAGGACCTACTACGAATCCTTCATGAGGGATTCCGTCTGCGAGACCTGCCACGGGGCAAGGCTAAACGAAGCCGCTTTATCCGTTCAGGTGAACGGGTTGAACATCTATCAGGCGACGGAATTGTCTTTGGATAAATTCGTGGCCTGGATCGACGAGACAAAGTCAAAATTGACGCAAAACCAACACCAAATTGCAGATTTGGTTCTAAAAGAGATTGCAAATCGCGCCTCTTTCTTGGTGAATGTCGGGCTCGATTATCTCTCCTTGTCCCGTTATGCGATGACTCTTTCTGGAGGTGAATCCCAACGCATTCGTCTCGCCACGCAAATCGGCTCTCGCCTTTCTGGCGTCCTCTATGTTTTGGATGAGCCTTCCATCGGCCTCCACCAAAGGGACAACGGCAAGCTCATCCGCACCCTTAAGGAGATGCGCGATCTTGGGAACACCTTGATCGTCGTCGAGCACGATGAGGATACGATGCGGGCGGCCGATTACCTTGTCGACATCGGGCCTGGCGCAGGTGTGCATGGGGGAGAGGTCGTCGCCCAAGGGGATCTGAAGACGATTGAGGAATGCCCCGAATCCATTACTGGCGCCTATCTTTCTGGAAGGAAGGCAATCGAAGTTCCGAAGAAGAGAAGAAAAGGCAATGGCAAATCCATTGAGATCCTCGGCGCGACCTGCCATAACCTTCAGAACCTCAATGTGAGGATCCCTCTAGGAAAATTCGTTTTGATAACGGGCGTCTCCGGCTCAGGCAAATCGTCTTTGATCAACGAGACCCTCGTCCCAGCCATTTCCAGGTCCCTTTCCAAATCCAAATCCGGCGAGCCATTGCAACTAAAGAAAATCAAAGGCCTTGAGAACATCGATAAACTCGTTGCCATCACCCAAGAGCCGATCGGCAGAACCCCGCGCAGCAACCCCGCCACTTACATCGGGGTATTCGATGATATCCGCGGCTTGTTCGCCGAGACGGAAGAAGCGAGGGCTTTAGGCTATTCAAAAGGCCGTTTCTCCTTCAATGTGCCTGGCGGGCGGTGCGAGAAATGCCAAGGCGCGGGCGTGACGCGCATCCCGATGTCTTTCCTCCCCGACGTCTATGTCGTCTGCGACGAATGCGAGGGGAAACGCTACAACGAAGACACTTTGCGTTGCTATTACAAGGGAAAGAATATCCATGACGTTCTTGAGATGAGGGTGGAAGAGGCCTGCGAATTCTTCAAAAATAGGCCGCAGATCTACCGTAAAATAAAAACTTTGGAGGATGTCGGCCTCGGCTACATCAAGCTGGGGCAGCCGGCGACGCAGCTTTCAGGCGGCGAGGCGCAGCGCGTAAAGTTGGCGGCTGAGCTTCAAAAGAAGGCCACTGGGAAAACGGTATACGTCCTCGATGAGCCTACCACCGGGCTTCATAGCGATGATGTCTCTAGACTTATTAAGGTTTTGCAGTCCATCGTCGACCACGGGGATACCGTCATCGTCATCGAGCACAACCTCGACATGATCAAAGTCGCGGATTGGATCATCGATCTTGGGCCAGAAGGCGGGTATCGCGGGGGCAAAATCGTCGCGGAAGGGACGCCAGAGGACGTCTGTAAATGCGAAGCCTCCTTCACCGGCCAATACCTGAAGAAGATGTTGGAAAAGAAGTGAGCTAAGGCTTTGCCTTAAAGCGATTGCCCTAGACAAGAGGAGAACTTAGAATATCGCCATGTTTATCTTGTTCCTGATTCTTGGATTGCTCTGCCTTGCTGGTGGGGTCTACTTCGCCCTCACCAAACTCAAGGCTTTTTGTCAAAATCATAAGACCCTGACGCTAGTTAAAAACGACTTCCTCTATTTGGGTATCGAATGCGGCTTGTTCGCAATCGGGGGGTTGCTGCTTCAGCTTTCCATCCAAATGGGCTGCTCTTGGAGCTTGAGTTCCGGAGAAACTGCCCTTTCCCTCATCGGGGCTTCCCTTTTCATGGGCTTGCTTGGTGCTTTCTGCCTATCCTTCACCCTTAAGCATTACAAAGCGGATTTCGATAAGAAGCAGGCGAAGATCAACGGAATATTGGTGTACGCCCTCCCTATTTTGGCGATCTGCGCTTTCTTGATGCTTGGCGAAGGAGTGGCGAACCATCTCGTTTATCCTCTTGTTTCTGGCTTCTGGATCGATGGCAGTGGATTCCACTGGGCCAACTATCAGTCACGGACTTCTGGTTTCCACGTTGCTTGGTACGCTTTCTGCATATTGATCGGCGCTTACCTGGCTTATAAAATCGCGGACCACAATTTCTACAAGGAATTCAAAAAGCACGGCATCATCGACACTTTGTTCGTCCTCGCGTTGCTTGGTGGCATTCTTGGCGCGCGCATCTGGTACGTGGTTGGGAACTTCGAAGGGGACGTGGGCGGAGGCGTTAGCTTCGCCGATGAGATCACCAACGGAAACTGGGTCTCCATGTTCCAGATTTGGAATGGCGGATTGACGATTCTAGGCGGCGCGGTCGCGGGGATCATCGTAGGCATGCTTTACGTGACCAAACGCAGGAAGTACGTCGACCTTCGTTTCGCGGTTGACGCCTGCGTTCCGACGATCCTTCTTGCCCAGGCGATCGGGCGTTGGGGCAACTTCTTCAACCATGAGGTATATGGCGTTGAGGTGAGCATGAGCACTTTCTCTTGGCTCCCGACTTGGATCCGTTACCAAATGGCGACTGGCTTCTCTAATGGGATGCCTTCGACAGAAACGATGTACGTTCCTCTTTTCCTCATCGAGGGCGTCATCAATATCATCGGCTACTTCGTCATCGCGAAGATCGTCCCCCATTTCTGGCCTGAGTCCAAAGGCAGGGCAAAAGGGGATCTCGTCGGGTTCTATCTTATTTGGTATGGTGTCGTGCGCATCATCCTTGAGCCGATGAGAAGCACTGACTTCAATATGGGCAGCAACGGCATGTGGTCCATCTGGAACTCGCTCATCTACATCATCCTCGGCGTGTTCGTCGTCGTTGTCTTTCAGCTTCTGGCGCTTTACGAGAAGAAGAAAGGCCTGCCTGACCAAAGCAAGACCTACTCCATTTTCTATATGATCCTTGAAGTTGGTTTCTTCGGGGTTGGGACGTGGTTCACGATCGACGGGGCGATGAAGATGAACGGGCCGAAAGCCCCCGCTTACATCTTCGTGTTCGTGCTCGGCTTAATTATGCTCGTCTTGAACGGATTCCTCTTCTACCGATCTTTGAAACGTTTCAAAGGTTTGCCCACTCCTCCAATTGCCCAAATCGATGATGGGCAGAGCAAATTGGATTCCGATTCGAAGAAGACGGGAGACAATGACAAAGGGGAGTGAGCCTTGTCTTGCCTATGGAAAAAGAAACTCAAATCGTCATCATCGGAGCTGGGATCGCGGGGCTGACCGCGGCCATTTATCTTAAGCGCAGCAACGTGGATTTCCTCATCCTCGACAAAGACGCTCCGGGTGGGAAACTCAACAAGATTCACGAGATCGAGAACTATTCTGGCTTTATGCCCATCTCTGGGCCTGAATTGGCGCAAAACCTATTAAAACAGACGCAAAACCTCGGTATTTCGATTGATTACGGCAATGTAATCGGAATCAAAAAAGCCGCAAAAGGCTTCTCAATTATCACTGAAGACGATGTTATTAACTGCGTCTCAATCATCATCGCGACAGGCATGAACAACCGCAAGGAATGTGTCCCTGGCGAGAAGGAATATCTTGGCAGGGGGGTTTCTTATTGCGCGACTTGCGATGGCAATTTCTTCAAAGGGAAAACGGTTGCCGTCGTAGGTTATGAAGACCATGCCGTAGAAGACGTTATCTATCTCGCTGGGCTTGCTGAGAAAGTCCATTTCTTCTTGCCGCAGGAGATGCAAACCGTCGATGCGCATCGCGAAACTTTGCTTAGTTTTAAAAACATTGAAATCCATATGCACGCCCCTCTTCTTTCTGTTTCCGGAGGGCGCTTGGTCGAGTCAATAAACGTCCTCGAAGACGGGAAAGAGGTCTCCTATCCCGTTAGTGGCGTGTTTCCTTTATATGGTGAGGTCCCTTCCCTCGCTTTCGCGTCCAACTTAGGCCTTTCAACCGACAAGCAATTCATCCAGGCTGATCAAAATATGGAGACCTCCGTGCCCGGTGTCTTCGCCTGTGGCGACATCGTCTCCAAAAAGCTCCGCCAGCTCATCACCGCCGCTAGCGACGGCGCGATTGCCGCCACTTCTGCCATATCTTCGCTAAGGAAGATTGGCAAAAACTAATTCTTCTTAAAGGAATTTCCAAAGTTCGTTCTTTTCTTTTCCACAAGCCATTTTCATTCGGCTACAATAGTCGCCAGAAAGGTGGTTTTTACCATGAAGAAATTTCTCCAGTTCTCCGGTTTGATCGCAGCCGTCATTGCGGTCGTTGGGTTCGTTCTTATGATGACCTGCCCCTCCGTCAACAACCCTGTTTCTGTTGGCGGTAAATTGATTGGAACGGTCGTTATTCCTGGCACCTCTGGCATTTTCGGCGGCGATTGGCCCTCGAGCGGGAGTAGTCTCGTCGACGCCGTTCTTAAGTATTTCGGCGCGAAGATCAATCCCACCCCGAGTGCTTTGATTGCCTTCATCCTTTTGATCGTCGGAGCGGCTATCCTCATACTCGGCGCCCTTCTCCCAATCCTCAAAATCAAGGCCCTCAACAAATTCGCTGGGCTTTTGAACATCATCGCCCTCGTCGCCCTCGTCGTCGGCGGTATTCTCATCTTCGTTCAAGTTCCTTGCTTCTGTGCCGCCCAAACCGCTGAAGGCTCGGAGGTCAGCACCGATGGTTGGAACCTCGGCGCTGGTTGGATCATTGCTGGCATCTGCGCGATCGTCGCTGGCGTCCTCGCCATCTTCCCTGCCGCTGCGGATTTCCTCGCCAAAGGCAAAAAGCGTAAGTAATTTCTGACTTATCGTTTAAAGCCTGCCCGTTGAGAACCGGGCGGGCTTTTTTCGTTTCGAAAACTTAGTATACTAGCCGAGGTTATCGAGTAACCTCCTATGCCGAAAACGCTATCTTTCGCCGGCGAAGTAAAAGAAGAGATCGCCACCCATGCCTTCCCCGACTCCGCGATTAGGAGTTTGCTTTCCTCGTTTGCCAAAACTGCCGGGGAGATTCACCTTTCCAACGGCCAGGAAGAACTCGATCTATCGACGGAAAAAGCCAATATCGCAAAATTCCTCTACCTGACCGTGCGCAACGTCTATGGGGTCACTCCTCGCTTCGCTTACACCAAAGGCATCGGTTTCAGGAAAAGGGTTAAATTCCATTGTCTGGTCCCCGAGGCCGACTACATCCTTTCCGATCTGCAGGTCGATTTCCTTTCCGGCAAACTGCCGAAGGATCTGACCTCGACCCCAGACCAAGCTGCAGCTTATCTAGCGGGCGCTTTCCTTGCCGCGGGGTCGGTGAATGACCCCTCAAGCAGCAATTACCATCTTGAGATCGCTTTGAGCGACCAAACCTACGCGAACTGGATCTCCCATTTGATCAATAGGGTGTCTTCCCATAACTTCACCTCCAAAGTCGCTAAGAGACGTTCCCAATACGTCGTCTATCTAAAACGCAGCGATCAGATTTCTGATTTCCTTGTTTTGATAGGGGCTCCAGAAAGCTGCCTTAAATTCGAAAACGTCCGCGTTGACCGCGATTTCGCCAACATCGGCAACCGCCTTGCTAATCTAGACGGGGCTAACTTTTCCAAAACGATGGAAGCCTCCCAGAAGCAGGTTCAGGCGATCGAATACTTCGTAGAGCATGACGGCTGGGGTTATTTCGACAACCCCAAGAAGAAGGCCTTGATGGAACTGCGCCTGGAACACAAAGACGCAAGCTTGGATGAGCTGAGGGAGCTCCTTTCCGAGAAGCTCGCGACCACGATCAGCAAAAGCAACGTGAACCATCTCTTCCGCAACCTGCTTGAAGAATATGAATCCGAAATCAAGAACGCAAAAAAATAAGAGCCTCGATGCCTCCCTTTCCCTTTTGGGGCAGCTTGGGATGCGAATCGCATATCTCAGGCGGAAAAAGAACATCTCGCAGCTTGAGCTCTCCGTCCGTTCTGGGGTCGGCAAGAACTACATCAGCGACCTCGAAAACGGGCGCAGAAACCCCACGATCGAAGTGCTTCAAAAGATCGCCAACGGCCTAGGCGTTTCTTTAGAAAAACTCTTCCAAGGCATCGTCCCCATCGATATTTGAATCCGAATAAGGAGAATTTTCCCGATTTGCCGATTTTTGGCTTTTGATTGGTGTTTGAAACCGCCTTTTCACTTTGTATAATACGAGCTGCAGTTTCATTAAGGAGGACCTAAGAAACATGTCCATCAAACTTGCAATCAACGGATTCGGCCGCATCGGCCGCCTCGCGTTCCGCCGCGCCTATGAGATGAATAAGGAAGCCGGCAAAGACATCTTCGAAGTCGTCGCGATCAACGACCTCGTCGACGCCCCCACCCTTGCTTATCTTCTTAAGTACGACACCACCCACCGCACCTGGAACAAAGACCTCATCTCCAGCGAAGACAACTCCATCGTCTTCGATGGCCACAAGATCCCCGTCCTCGGCAAAAAAGATCCCCACGATCTTGCCTGGAAAGACTATGGCGTCGACATCGTCTTGGAGTGCACCGGCCGCTTGAAGAGCCACGAGGACGGCGACGTCCATATGGAGAACGGTGCCAAAGGCGTCATCATCTCCGCCCCTTCTTCTTCCAAAGACATCCCGACCTACGTCTATGGCGTCAACAGCGATAAGCTCACCGCCGATCAGACCATCATCTCCGGCGCCAGCTGCACCACCAACTGCCTCGCCCCGATGATGAAGGTCCTCAACGACAAATTCGGCGTCGTCGGAGGCACCATGACCACCGTCCACGCCTACACCAACGATCAGCGCATCCTCGACCTCGCTGGCAGCAACATCCGCCGCTCCCGCGCCGGCGCCGCCAACATCGTCCCGACCTCCACTGGCGCCGCCAAGGCCGTCGGCAAAGTCATCCCCGAACTCAATGGCAAGCTCAACGGCAACGCCATCCGCGTTCCTGTCACCGATGGCTCGATCTGCGACTGCACCCTTCTCCTTAAGAAGGATGTGACCGTCGACGAGATCAACGCCGCCCTCAAAGACGCCGCCAACGGCGAGCTCAAGGGCATCCTTGGCTACAACGATGAAGAGATCGTCTCCTCCGACATCCTCGGCAGGACCGAAGGCTCCATCTTCGACGCCACCCTCACCATGCTCATCCCGACCGGTGATCAGACCTTCGTGAAAGTCGCCTCTTGGTACGACAACGAATACTCCTTCACCTGCCAGATGATGCGCCTTGCTAAGAAGTACGGCGAAGTCCTCGGCGCGAAGTAATTCGTCCCAAGCTAACCCCAAGCCTCCCCTCGTCGGGAGGCTTTTCATATAGGGAAATCGATATTCCTGTTGGGATTTGTCTTTGAGGTGCTATCATTACCGGAGCACCCTTTAAGGGTGCTAAAATTCGTCCGCTAAGCAAAAAGGAGTGCAAAATGCTTACTGTTGAAGATTTGAAAGGCCTGAACGGCCAAAAAGTCCTCGTCCGCGTTGATTTCAACGTTCCCCACAAGGGAGAGGCCATCAGCGATGACAACCGCATCACCGCCGCGATCCCGACCATCGCCAAGCTTTTGAAGGAAGGCGCGAGGGTCGTGCTGATGTCTCACCTCGGCAAAGTAAAATGGAAGGACATCAAAAAAGGCAAGGCCACGATGGAAGACATCGAGAAGCAGATGAAGAAAAACGATCTCTCCATCGTCCTCAATCCTTTGAAGGAAAAGCTCGACGCCGCGCTTGGAAAAGACGTCAAAGTCGCTTTCTCTTTCGCCACCCATGGCGATGAACTCGCCAGCAAAATCGCCTCGCTACACGACGGCGAAGTCCTCCTTGTTCAGAATACTCGCTACGAAGCCGGCGAAGAGGCCAACGATGCCGCGCTTGCGGCTGATTGGGCCAAGAATTTCGACATCTTCGTGATGGACGCCTTCGGCTCCGCTCATCGCGCCCACGCCTCCACCTATGGCGTGCCCTCGATCCTCAACAAAGAAGGCAAGAAGACCGCCGTCGGCTATTTGATGGAAAAGGAAATCAAGAACCTCGGCCGCTGCGTGAGCCCCAAAGACGACGAAAGGCCCTATATCGCGATCCTCGGCGGGTCGAAAGTCTCCTCCAAGATCGAGGTAATCGATTCCCTCCTCAAGAAGTGCGACAAGATCCTCATCGGCGGAGGCATGACCTACACCTTCAAGAAAGCCATCTACGGCATCGACGTCGGCTGCTCCATCTGCGAAGACGATCAGCTCGAATACGCGAGGAAATGCTATGGCACCGGGAAAATCATGCTCTCGGTCGACACCGTCCTTGTTAAAGGCCTTGATTTCGATGATCTAGGCAAAGCCCCTGAGGATGTTCAGATCCTCGATGGGAACGACAAAGACTTCCCCGCGGGATATGAAGGCGCCGACATCGGCCCGAAGACCCGCGAGCTCTACAAGAAGGAAATCGAAGGTGCGAGGACCATCTTCTGGAACGGCCCGATGGGCGTCTTCGAGAACCCCGCTCTCCAAGCTGGCACGAAAGCCATCTGCGAAGCGGTTGCCGATGCAACCGGCAAAGGCGCCTTCACCGTCATTGGCGGCGGCGACAGCGCGGCCGCGGCGAAGATCTTCGGCTACAGCGACAAATTCTCCCATATCTCCACCGGCGGCGGAGCCTCGCTTGAACTCATTCAGTACGATGGCCACCTCCCTGGAATCGACGTCATCGCGGAGGGCAAATAACCATGGCTAGGAAAAAGCTCCTCCTCGGCAACTGGAAGATGAACAAGACCCCCTCGGAGGCCAAGGAATTCGCCCTTGGCTCCAAGGACATGGTCGAATTCGCGGTGAGCCACGGCATCGACGTGGGCGTCGCGCCGACCTTCGTTTGCTTGCAGACGGTCGTCGAGAACGCGGACAAGAAACTCATCATCGCCGCGCAGAACGTCAATGAGCACGATCATGGCGCCTATACCGGCGAGATCTCCATCCCGATGCTTAAGGAAATCGGCGTGAACTGGGTGATCCTCGGCCACTCCGAGAGGAGAACCTACAACGGCGAGACCTCTATTGCCTGCAACGCGAAGATCAAAGCGCTCCTCTCCGCCGACATGACCCCGGTCTATTGCTGCGGGGAAACCCTTGAAACTTTCGAGGCCGGAGAGACCAAATCCTGGGTCGGCAAGCAAATCGAGGAGGGTTTTGCGGGCTTAAGCAAAGAAGACGCCGAGAAAGTCGTCGTCGCCTATGAGCCCATCTGGGCCATCGGCACCGGCAAAAACGCTACCAAAGAAATTGCCGAAGACACCATCGCCTCCATCCGCTCCGTCCTTAAGAAGATGTTCGGTGAGGAGAGCGCGGAGAAGATCCGCATCCTCTATGGCGGCTCGGTGAAACCGAACAACATCGCCGAGTACATGTCCGAGAAAGACATCGATGGCGCGCTCGTTGGCGGCGCATCGCTCGCCCTTGATTCCTACAAAGGGCTCATCGAGAACCTAGTGAAGTAATGGCTTACGCTTCTTATCCCCAAGGGGATTCCCCAAAGAAATCCTCATTTCAAGAGGGCAACGCAACCACTCCGGCGAACCGCCAGCTCGCGAAGTCCTTCGGCTATATGGCCCTTGGGCTTGCGATCTCCGGTTTAGTCGCCTTCCTCGTCTCTTATCTCTTCGTCTACGTCCTCAAATGGGCGGGAGAAAGGGGTCAGTTCGCTTCCGCTTTCGCTGGCTACTACTTCGCCGTGATGGCCATCTCCTTCGTGGGATTGCTCGTGACGGGGGTGGTCATGTCGATTGTCATGGCGAGGAACAAGCATTCCGCTTGGGTTCCCTACATCCTCTATACCGTCTTCATGGGCGTGTTCCTGAGTTCGTTCCTGATCCTAGGAATCGACTTCCAGACGATCGGTGAGGCCTTCTTGCTCACCTCCGCCTCCTTCTTAGCCATGTTCCTCATCGGCTACTTCTCAAAAGGCGGGGTGAGGATCCTCGGGATGGTGGCTTCGCTGCTTGGCACGATGGCCCTCTTCTTCGCCCTCTTCTGGCTCATCAAGATCCTCATCAGCGGCAACGGGGCGGGATATTTCGCCTTCGATATGATCTTCTCGGGCGTGATCCTCCTGATCTCCGTCTTGGTGGTCGCGATCGACGCCTTCAACATCAAAAACATCCTCGAGAAGGCAGATGGCATGAAAAACGTCGCTCTCTACTGCGCCTTCACGATGTATAGCGACTACATCATCATCTTCCTCCGCGTGCTTTACATCCTCTTGCTCGTCTCTAGCAAGAAGGAATAGCCTCGCTTCTGCTCAAAGGCCGCCCACGGGCGGCCTTTTCCTATATAATAAAGGCGATATGGACGTCAGCCTCGTTTGCCCTTGCTATAACTCAGCATCCTCCCTCCCCCGTCTTTTGGATTCCTTCAAGAAGCAGGATTTCAAAGGGGAGGCGGAGATCATCTTCGTCCTCGATCCAAGCAAAGACGGAAGCGAACAGCTCCTGAAGGAACAGGCCTCTTCCCATATCCGGCTCATCGCGAACAAGGAAAGGCTGGGCATCGTGCCTTGCCGCATGATGGGGATAGAGCAGGCCCAAGGGAAATACGTCGGCTTCATCGACGCGGACGATTTCTTAGAGCCAGACTTCATCTCGAAGATGCATGGGGCTTTGGTGGAAAACGGCGCCGAGATCGTCAATTGCTCCTTCTACCTCAAGAATCCGACTCGGGAATTCATCTACCCCTTCCGCGGGAGGAATGGGGTCTATAGCCGCGACGAGGCCATTCAAAAGCTTTTGATGGATTGCTCAGTCCGAGGCTTCCTTTGGAGCAAGATGTTTAAGAAAGAGATCTTGCTGGAAAAGCCTTTGATCATGCTTCCGAAGAACCACGTCTTCGAAGATGTGGCCTATTGCTTTTCCTCTTTCGCCAAATGCAATAAGATCGTGACCCTGCGGGAGCCTTTGTACCATTACTCCAAAGAAGGCGAATTCTCCGCGACCAGCCGCAAGAACCCGGATAGGGCCCAAGAGCATTTGGATTGCTTCGCGACTATGCGCGCTTATTGCGAGCTTCTTGACGACCCGAAGCTCAGGAAAGCCTTTCTCTCCTCTAAGCTTAGAAGCAAACTCTCCTTGGATTACGACCTCTCCAAAGCTAAGAAAGACGGTCTAAGCAAAGAAGAGGCCAACCGTATCCTCAAGGAGTTCTCTTATATATATAAGGAAAAGAACAAGGACTTCTCTTCCTTAAGCGTCAGCAAGATCATCGAAGAGTCCTTAATCAAAGATTAAGAAGGCAAAAGAAAGAGGCGGAAAGCCTCTTTCTTTGCTAACGGCCGCTCCTTCAAGGGGCCGAATAGGACCTGCGTTCACAAAATTTGGATTTTTTTCAAAACACCCCCTTGCGCCCACTCTTCTCGGGGCGTATCATTTTGCTCGCACGCCACGGGGGA
>CAVAGB010000018.1:0-23810 GCA_963588055.1 Erysipelotrichaceae bacterium
GCTTATTTCAAAGAGCAGATTGAAAAGGATCTGATCGAATTATGCTGAGCACAAAAGAATGCGGGATAAAGTCGCCCACGGCTATGGAACGCTTGAGCTCGATTTGGTCTATATGACGGCAAAAAAGGACGTCCCTGCCCTTCTCGATTATTGTTTGGAAATATCAAAAACTAACGAACGTTAGTAATCGGAAAGCGAAACCAACGAAAACAAAAAAAGACCTCCAGACAGTTTGCTGGAGGCACCTCAAGGCATATGGCGCGCCCGAGGTGATTCGAACACCTGACCCACGGCTTAGAAGGCCGTTGCTCTGTCCAGCTGAGCTACGGGCGCGTGAGCAAATTATGGACTCCGCCCAGCCTGCGTTCAAGTTCTTATTTGGCGCTTATCCACGAAAAATAAGGCGGCGGCTTACTTTTCCGGGCTTTCTCCTTGATGGAGCTTCGCGAATAAGGCCTCGGCGCTGCTAGAGGGGATGAGCTGGCTGAGCTCGAGGATGGAAGCGCTGAGCAAGGAATCGATGGAGGGGTAATGGGCGTGCAGCAGCTCGACCCGCTTCGCCCCTAGTCCTGGGACGCCCTCGAAGAGGGAGCGCGTCATCGACTTGGAGCGCGATTGCTTATGGAAGGAGATGGCGAAGCGATGGACCTCGTCCTGCATCCTCATCAGCAGGAAGAACAAAGGGGATTTCCTTTCGATCGGATAGGTTTTCCCATCCTTGTCGATCAATCCTTCGGTCTGGTGTTTGCCGTTCTTGTAAAGGCCGTAGACGGGGATGTAGACCTCTGCTTTTCCAAGCCCTTCCAAAGAGGCGTGGACTTGGGGCAGGCCGCCGTCGGTCAAGATGAGGTCGGGGTAGGAGGAGCCCTCTTCCTTGAGGCGTTTGTATCTCCGGCAGACTACTTCCGCCATCGAATGGTAATCGTCCCCGGCGTCTTCTTCCTCCAAGCGGAACTTCCGGTACATCTTCTTGTTCGGGGAGCCGTTTACGAAGCAGACCATCGCCCCCACCGCGTCAGACCCCTGCAGGTGGCTGTTATCGAAAAGCTCGATCCTGATGGGGGTTTCCTTCATCCCAAGCAGCTTCCCCAGCTCTTCCAGCAGCTCAAGTTTATCGTCCTCCAGCCTCGAGGAGGAGAAATGGGCGTCGAGCCCCTGGCGGGCGTTAAGCTCAGCAAGGGAAAGCATGTCGACGAGCCTCCCTTCCTTAGGCGAGAGCACTTTTAGATCGAGTTCGCTTTCCAAAGAGGCCAGCGAAGGGAGCCTGCTGACCAATTCCTTAGGCATTTCGTGGTCGGAGTAATATTGCTCCAACAGCCCTTCGATCTGCTCCTCGGGGGAAAGGAAAGAAGGCACGACGAACTCCTTTTTGCCTAGGAGCATGCCGTTCCTGTAGGTGAGGATGGAAAGGCAAAGGTAGCCTTCCCTCTCCGCGTAGGCGACGACGTCGCGGCTCACCTTGTCCAGGGTGAGCTCCACGCTTTGGCGGGATTTCACGTATTGGAGCGAATCCAAGGCCTCCTTGCATTCCTGCGCCCTTTCGAAGTCGAGCTTCTCAGAGGCTTCTTCCATCTTCTCTTTGAGCTCCTTCTCAACGGGCTGGGAATCGCTATTGAAGAAGGATTTGATGGCCTCATACATCTCTGAAAGCTTGCCCTCGCTTATCGCGTTCACGCAGGGGGCGAGGCAGCGCCCCATGTCCGCGTATAGGCAGCTTTTCTTAGGCAGCGTCTTGCATTTCCTGAGGGGATAGAGCTTATTGAGGAGGTCGATCACCTTGTAGCAATACCCCGAATTCGGGAAGGGCCCGAAATAGAAGTAGCGAGGATCTTTGCTCGAGCGAGCCACCTTCAGGAAAGGGTCCCCGTGCTTCTTCAGGGCGATGTAGGGGTAATGGGAATCGTCCATCAGCATGATGTTGTAGCGGGGATGGTGGCTCTGGATGAGGTTCATCTCGAGGATGAAGGCCTCCTTGTCCGAGCTCACGAGGATGATGTCGAAGGAGTCGACATGATCGACCATCGCCTTGACCTTTCCCTCTTGGGGCCGCAGGAAATACTGGCTGACCCTTTTCTTGAGGCTCTTCGCCTTCCCGATGTAGATGATCCTCCCTTCCTCGTCCTTCATCTGATAGACGCCCGGGGAATCAGGGAGCAAGGAGATGAGCCTAGCGAGCTTCTCGCTTACTTCCTTCATTTGAGATGGACGACGGTCGCCCCGCCTCCCCCTTCGTATTCCCCGCCTAGCTCGAAGCTCTCGACGAAGGAAGAGTGCTTCCTGAGGTAATCGTGCACCGCATTGCGCAACGCCCCGCTGCCGAAGCCATGGACGATCTTGACCCTCTTGAAGCCTTTAAGGCGGCACTTATCCAGATACCGATCGAGTTCAGCAAGGGCCTCCTCTACGTGCATCCCGATGAGATTGAGCTGCAAAGAAAGGCTGGAATCGCCTACTTTGTCGAGCACATTCCCCTTCATGGCTACTTTCTTAGATATTGGTGCGGTCGTCTTCACGACCCGGTCTTTGCTCGTATGGAAGGTCATGCCTTCCTGCGAGATCAGGGTGATGTTCTTCCCGCTGATTTCCTTTATCCTGCCTTCCACCCCGAGGCTAGGCATGCTCACGTAGTCCCCCACGCTAACCTTGCCCGAGAAGGATTCCTCTTTGACGCTTCTCTCCTCCAGCTCGGCGAGCTTGCGCTTGGCCTCTATCGCCTGGTGGAGCTTCACCTCCGGGGACTGCAAGGAGGCGATGACCTCATCCACCTGCTCCCTGGCTTCCTTCAGGATCCTCGCCTTCTCCGCTTCGACGCTAGAAAGGAGCTTCTCCTCGCGGAGGGAGATGCTCTTCTCCTTGGTCTGCAGTTCCTTTTCCTTCAGCTCCAACGCGGCCTCTTGCTTGAGGTTCTTCTCCTTGAGGTCGCTGTTCTCCTTCGCCAATAGGCTCAGGCGGTTGATCGCCTCTTCAAGCGAGAAATCGCCCTTGCCGTCGTTGTATTCCTTCGCGTAGCCGAGTATCTCCTCGCTGACGCCATATCTCGAAGCCACGGTAAGCCCATAGGATTCCCCAGGAAGCCCCATCTGGAGGACGTAAGTCGGGGAGAGGGTGGATTTATCGAAGAGCATCGAGGCGTTCTCGACCCTCGCCTCCCCCATCGCGTAGGCCTTAAGGCCCTCGAAGTGGCTGCTGAGGAGCGCGTAGCAATGCTTCAAAAGGAGGAAGCGCACGACGCCATAGGCGATCGCCTCCCCTTCTTTTGGGGAAGTCCCCGTGCCCACCTCGTCTAATAGCACAAGATCCTTGCCTCCGACCCTAGAGGAAATCTCGGCGAGGTTGCTCATGTGCGCGGAGAAGGTGGAGAGGTTGTCGCTTAGAGACTGCGAATCCCCGATGTCGACGAAGACGTTCTTGAAATAAGGGAGCACCGCCCCTTGCGCGGCGGGCACTAGAAGCCCGCATTGGTGCATGAGCGAGGCGATCCCCAAGGTTTTCAATGCGACGGTCTTGCCTCCTGCGTTGGGCCCGGAGATGATGATGACCTTCTTGCTTGGGGAGAGGGTGAAGTCGTTAGGCACGACCTTGGAGGGATCAAGCAATGGATGACGGAGCCTAAGAAGTTCTATCTCCCCGTCTTTCGAAAGCGAGGCGACATGGCCCTTTATCGAGTTCCCGTAGAGGGATTTCGCCTGCAGAAGGTCGAAGTAGCCCAATGTTCTGTTCAGCGAAAGGAAGGACTCGCCCGAGCCCCCGACCTTGCCGGAAAGCTCGCCCAGGAGGCGATGGATCTCCTCCTTCTCCTCCCCCTGCAGCTCCACCATCTTGTTGTTCAAAGAAACCAGCAGCTCAGGCTCGATGAAGGTCGTGTTGCCTGAGCCGGAGACGTCCTGCACGATCCCTTTTACCTTGGATTTGTAGGCGTTGTTGACGGGGAGGACGTAATGGCCGTTTTTGATGGTCAAGGTCGCGTCGCTTAGATACACCTTGTTCTGCTCCAAGACGAACCCCAGTTTGCTCACCATCTCCTTCTCAAGGCGCGAAATCGCGATGCGGATGCGCTTAAGCGATGGCGAGGCGTTGTCGTAGATGGATAGATCCGGGGCGATGACGCGGTGGATCTCCTTCTCTAGTGGAAGCAATTGGGGCAGGTTCTCGGCTTTTGCTTTGAGCAAAGGGCAATCCTCGGCGGAGAGGAAATACCTTCGTATGTCCTCGGAAGTCAGAATGTCGTGGGCCACCCTCTCAAGGGTCTCGGCGCTTAAAACGTAGCCTTTCTCAGCCAATTCGATGTCCTTGGCGAGGTCGCTGCTCACATCGAGGGGGAAATTCCCGTATCTAGCTAGGCATAGAAGCGCCTCCTCGAGGTTCTTCTTCTCCTTCTCAAGCTCCTCAAGAGGGAGAAGGGAAAGGCCCCTGGCCATCGCTTTCCCCTGCTCGCTTTTGCAGAAAGAGGCCACCCTTTCCCTGATTTTGTCGAATTCAAGCACGTCGAAGGCGTTCTGCATAACCTCCGAATTATACCCTTCTACAAAAAAGGAGGGCAAACGCGCTACAATACCGCTTATGAGCATCCCGATGGCCTCCACCGTCGCCCTCCTGCTGAAAGAGGAGGACCTAGAAAAGATCCGCGCGCATTACGCCTCTTTTTCCTCGCCCAGTCAGGATCCTAGCGTCGCTTTCTCCGCCTCAGGGGATGATTACAGCCTCCGGATCTACTCCAAATCCCATAACGGGGCCCATAAGGTACTTTTCCAAGGGAAAGGGGCGCAAAGGGAGGCGGTGAGATGGGAGGCCCTTTCTTTGGAGCCCGTCCTCTTCAAATTGCCCAGGAAGCCGATCATCCTGAAGAAAGAAGAGCCCTTCCCCGGCAACGGATACCCTCAGATCGGCTCAGACGAAGTCGGGACGGGCGATTTCTTCGGCCCGGTCGTGGTCGTCGCCTCCTACGTGAAGGAAAGCGATCTGCCTAGGCTAGGGGAATTAGGCGTCACCGATTCGAAGAAGATGAGCGATGAGCATATCCTGGATATCGGAGCGGTCCTAGCGAAGGAATTCCCCTACAGCGCCCTCATCCTCGATAACGCGAGGTACAACAAAGCCATCTCCTCAGGCGAGAACATGGCCTCGGTCAAGGCCAAGATGCATAACCGCTGCCTGCTGAACCTCAAAGAGAAGTTCCCCGAGGCCAAGCCCTATCAGGACCAATTCGCCGAGCCTAGCCTCTACTACTCCTACCTCAAGCGCGAAAGCGAGGTCCTTGAGGGGATAACGTTCAAAACAAAAGGCGAGCTCGCCTTCCCTAGCGTCGCTTTGGCCTCCGTCTTGGCCCGGTACGCGTTCTTGGAGAAGATGAGGAAGATGGGCGAGCGCTACTCCTTCTCTTTCCCTCTCGGGGCGGGGGAGATCGTCGATCAGAAAGCGAGCGAGTTCGCCGAGAGATTCGGCAAAGAAGAGCTTGAAAACGTCGCGAAGATGAACTTCGCTAACGTCAACAGAATCAAAGGATAATCACGACAATGTCGACATGAAGTCGGCGAATTCCTTGGGGATGGGCGCTTCGAAGACCATCTCTTTCTTCGTTTTGGGATGGATGAAGCTGAGGCGATAAGCATGGAGCAATTGCCCCTTGTCGTAAAGCTTTCGGTTCCCTTTGCCGTAAAGTGGGTCCCCTATCACAGGGTGCCCGATGTAATCCATGTGCACCCTGATCTGGTGGGTCCTGCCCGTCTTCAGGCGGCAATCGAGCAAAGTGATTCCCTCTTTCTTGAAGCGCCTCCTCACCTCGAAGTAGGTCTTCGCCTCCTTGCCTTCCTTGTCCACGGCCATCTTGAGGGGGTGGGCTTTGTCCCTAGCGATGGGCGCGTTGATCTCCCCGGCGTTCTCGGCGACGATGCCGCTGACCAAGGCGAGGTATTCCCTGTGCATCGTGTGGTCTTTGAGCTGATCCTGGAGGAAGAGCAAAGCCTCCTCGGTCTTGGCGACCACTAGAAGCCCGGAGGTGTCCTTATCGATCCGGTGGACGATCCCAGGCCTAAGCGGATCAGAGCCCGGGGCGAGCTTCTTCTGATGGAAAAGCAAGGCGTTCACCAACGTCCCGGACTCGTTCCCGTTCCCGGGATGGACGACGAGGCCAGAGGGCTTATCGATGACGAGCAGGCAATCGTCCTCGTAGACGATGTGTAAAGGGATGTCCTCGGGGGTGAGCTCCGACTTCGGGGCCTCATAATCCTCGCATTCGACTAGCTGCCCCGCTTTCACCTTCAAAGAGGGTTTGACCTCCTTGCCGTCTAGTTTGGCCTTCCCCTCCTTGATGAGGGATTGGCATTTGGCCCTGCTTAAGCTCGCCTTGTGGAGGGTCAGAAGCTCATCGAAGCGTTTCCCCGCCTCGCTTTCTGCGACACGAAAGGAGATCATTCGCTCTCCTTGCCTTCGGGCTTTCCTTCGGGCTCAGGGGTTGGGCTTGGGGCATCAGAAGAAGCGAGGCTATCCCCTTTTCCTTCCGTAGCATCGTCAGTTTTATTTGTCGACGCCAGGCGGGGGTCGACGGTGTTGGGGTCGTGCTTGGAGTTTTTGATCGCGTCTAAGACGATCGCGACGATCATTAAGAGCACCCCGACGACAAGGCAAGCGTCAGCGACGTTGAAGGTCGCGAAGGGGTTGAAACTGCTGGAGGGGGCGTTGGGGCCTCCGCCGAGGTAGAACTGCAGGAAGTCGATGACCCCGTTGAAGCCGGTCGTCCCCTCCCAATAGAAGGCGCGGTCGATGAGGTTCCCCACCGCCCCGGCGACCAGCAGCATCAAGCAGCATCTTTCGAAGTTGCTGCATTTCTTGTTGTCCTTGATCCAATACCAGATGAAGGCGACGCTCATGAGGAGGGAGATCGCGATGCCTAGTATCCTCCCCCACACGCCCCAAGAGGAGCCAAGTGAGAATGCGGCGCCGGTGTTGTAAGAGAGAGTCAGATAGAAGAAATTGGGGATCACCGCGACGCTTTCGTGGTAGGCGAGGCAATTCTGGGCGACCCATTTGGAGATGATGTCCAATAGGAAGAGGCCCAAAGAGCCTAGCCCGAAATAGATCCCGGCTTTGCCTTCCTTAGAAAGGGATTTCCATTTGGAAAGGAGCTTATTCATGGCCGCCCTCCTCCTCTAAAGCCGCGTGGCAGCGCGGGCAGAGGGCCTCCTCGCCTTCGCCTAATAGCGAATGGACGTGGTTGCGGCACCTCGGGCAAAGGGGATCTTCGTCCAAGGCGACCTTGGCCGAATCTTCCTTCCCGTTAGTCAGATCGAGATGGGAGACCAGGAAATCCTTTTCTAGCGATTCCTCGCTCTCTTTGGAGAGGAGGGAGAAGAAAGAGGCGTCGGAGACGGAAAGGGCGAGGCTCGCGTCGGCGTTGCTGCCGATGAGCCCGCTTTGCCTAGCCTCCTCAAGGGCTTTGTTGGCGAGGAGCCTGATCTTCTTGAACTTCGCGTAGTTGTCTAGGTCCTCTTGGCTGTAGAGATGGCTCTTCTTGGGCATGTCCTCAAGCTGAGGGGAGAGCTTCTTCTCCCCGGGCAAATAGGAATAAACCTCCTCCATCGTGAAGGGGAGGATGGGGTTCAGCAGCAGGCAGAGGTCGAAGGCGCAGCGGTAAAGGACCGAGGTGGCGGCGACCCTCCTAGGCGAGGTGAGGGCGTCGCAATAGAGGACGTCCTTGCTCAGATCAAGGTAGAAGGAGGAGAGATCGTTGCCGAGGAAGGCGATGATGGCGTTGCTCGCGCCGGCGAAATCGTATTTCTCGTAGCAATCCAAAGCCTTGTTCTTCACCCTCTCTTCCTCCGCCAGGATGAAGCGGTCGATCAAAGAGTATTCGGGGTTCCCCTGCTTGCTTGGGTCGAAGAGATTGAGGTTGCCCAAAAGGAAGCGGAAGGTGTTGCGGATCTTCCTGTAGTTGTCCGCGGTCGCGGAGATTATCCTCTCGCCGATCCTCGCGTCGGCTTGGTAATCCACCGTCGCCGCCCAAAGGCGCAGGATGTCCGCGCCGAATTGGTTCGCGATCTTGTTGGGATCGACCCCGTTCCCGGCGCTTTTGCTCATCTTCTGCCAGTCCTCGGTCATCACGAAGCCATGGGTCAAGCAGGCTTTGAAGGGGGCGACTCCGTTGACGGCGAGGGAGAGGATCAAGGAGCTGTTGAACCAGCCTCTGTACTGATCGTTGCCCTCGAGGTAAAGATCGGCGGGGTATTTGATGCCCCTCTGCTTGAGGACGCCGTTCCAGCTGGAGCCGCTGTCGAACCAGACGTCCATGATGTCCTTCTCCTTGGTGAATCTGCCATTCGGGGATTTGGGGTTCGTGTACCCCTCGGGGAGAAGGTCTTTCGCCTGCCGCTCGAACCAGACGTTCGAGCCGTATTTGGCGACGAGGTCTTTGATGTGGCTGAAGACCGCCTCCTCGATGATCGGGGAGCCGTCTTCGTTGTAGATGATGGGGAGGGGGACGCCCCAAACCCTCTGACGCGAGATGCACCAATCGGCCCTGTCCTTGATCATGTTCCTCATCTTCTCCTCGCCCCAGCTGGGGATCCAGGAGATGTTTTTGATCTCATTGAGAAGATCCTCCCTGATCGGGGAGATCGAGCAGAACCACTGGGGGGTGGCGCGGAAGATGACCGGCTTATGGGTGCGCCAGTCATGGGGGTAGCTGTGGACGAGGTCCTCTTCTTTGAGCATGTAGCCCTTCTTGCTGAGGGCTTCGATCACCATGTCGTTGCTCTTCTCGTAGAAAACCCCGTTCCAGGGATCTCCTTCCCTGGTGTGCATGATGCCCCTCTCATCGACGGTCTCTTGGGGTTTGAGCCCGTATTTGAGGCAGGTGTTGTAGTCGTCCAATCCGTGGTCGGGGTCGGTGTGGACGCAGCCGGTGCCGGAGTCGCTGGTGACGAAATTCGCCGTCATGACGAGTGATTCTTTGTCTTCGTATAGGGGGTGGACGGCCTTCATGAGCTCCATCTCGGCGCCTTTGAAGGTCTTGATCAGCTCGCACTTCTCCCAGAGGAACTCCGCCTGGAGCTTCTCCTTGAGGGAGGCGAGGAAGACGAACTTGCCTTTCTCGGTGTCGAACAGCCCGTATTCGAAGGCGGGGTTGACCGTGATGCCTTGGTTCGAGGGTATGGTCCAGGGGGTCGTGGTCCAGATGATGATGAAGGAGCCCTCCGGGACGATGCCCTTCCCATCCTTCACCGGGAAGGCGACGTACATCGTCTTCGCGGTGACGTCGGCGTATTCGACCTCAGCCTCGGCCAAGGCGCTCTCGCTGCTCCAGCTCCAATAGACGGGCTTCAATCCCTTGAAGATGAGGCCTTTCTCGGCCATCTTGGCGAAGACCTCGATCTGGGCGGCCTCGTATTCGGGGAGCAAAGTCAAATAGGGATGGCCGTAGTCGCCAAGGCAGCCAAGGCGCTGGATCTGGCCTTTCTGGTGGTCGACCTGCCCGCGGGCGTATTGCTCGCAGATCTTCCTGAATTCGGGGAGGGGGGTCTTCTTCCTGTCCACGCCGGATTTGGTGACTTTGACTTCAATCGGAAGCCCATGGGTGTCCCAGCCGAAGACGAAGGGGGTCTTGAAGCCGGACATGTTCTTGTAGCGGATGACGAAATCCTTCAGGCAGCGGTTGAGCGCGTGCCCGCAGTGCATGTCGCCGTTGGCGTAAGGCGGGCCGTCGTGGAGCATGAACTCAGGGCAGTCGACGCGGTTCTGGTTCATCTTCTCGTAAAGCTTCTCATCCTGCCATTTCTTCACCAGCAGCGGCTCTTTCTCCGCCAGCCCCGCCCTCATCGGGAAGGGCGTCTGCATCATGTGAAGGGTCTCTTTGAATCCCATTTGCTTTTCCTCCGTAAAAATAAAAGCGTCCAAGTATCGTGCAAGGACGCTAGTAGCGCGGTACCACCTTGCTTCTTGGGTCTCCCCAAGCGCTTAGTTCGCTTTGGATTGCTGCCAAATCAGGCTCCCCTACCTCCCCTGAGGGAATCGAGGAACGGGCTCGGAAGTGATGTCCCCTTCCCTTCCCCCTTCTCAGCTTCGGCGGGGTTCTCTGTCTTTGGGAAGCGGCGCGTCTTCGTCAACGCCGAGAGAATCATAGAACCAAAAGGGGAGGCAAACAAGGTGATTCGCTCATTTCTTAGGGAACCTAAGGGGCAAGGAAAAGCCGCCCATCCAGCAAAGCGCGGGCAGGCGGCTATCAAAGGAGAATCAGGAGGCTTTCGGGGAGAGGGTGATGCAGGGGCGCACGCCGTAGAGGCTTCGATTGATGTAACAGTAATTATAGCCGCTGCCTTCGGGGCTCACGCAATGGACGCTGGTGGCGGCGCTTGTCACGCTTTCATCAGGCGACCTGGTCCAATAAGTCGCGGCATAAGAATACTGATCCGGGTAGTTTGAGCAGTCAACGCCCACCGCCCTCGCGTAGTCGGTGGCCACGGATCTGCGGTCCGACATATCGGGATAAAGAGCCGCCTCCGTCCCGTCGAAAACCTCTTTATAGCTTGGCAAGAAGACGCGGTCCTCCGTGTCTCCAGAATAATAAGGGTTGCTCGAGGCGCCGGTTGAGGCCGCGCTGTTGTCGACGGAGGTGAGCTTCAAGCTTTCGCTCGCCCCGAAGCCGAAGGCGGCCGAATAGAAGGAATTGTTGAGCCAATGCCTGAGGTCGGATTCCTCGTAGTTGTTGCTGTCCGCGTCGTAAAGAGATCCATCTAGGACCTTCTCCGAGACGAGGGAATAGGTGCCTTCGCCCGTGGAAAGGATCCTCCAGGAGATCCTTTCGCACTTGAACCAGTAGGTCTTGCCCTTCTCGATCTCGGTCTCTCCGTCGCTGAACTTGTAGTTCTGGGAGGTCGCTTGGGAAATGCCCCCTTCTTCGCCGGAAGAGGAAGACGAAGAGACGGCGGGGTTAGCGACCGCCTTCGCGTAATAGACTCCCTTATAGCAATAGTAGAGATTGCCGTTTGAGCTGATGTTCCCTGAATTGAGGGCCGCAAGAACCTCGCTGTCTTTCACCAGGGTCTGAGGATAAAGCCCGAAAGTGACCGTGCTGTCGGAGATTTCAGGCGTGACCCCGTATTTTTGGTCGAACTCATCCTGGGTGATGAAATGCGCGGTGAGCGAGGCGGGCGAAGAGGAGGGCGAGTAAGTCGTGGGATTGAATTGGCTGACCCAGGCATCGCCGCTGTACCACCCCTCGAACGCGTAGCCTTCCTTGGCTTTGGCCTGGACTTCGTAGCTCGTCACGCCGTTTTCGGTCTTCGTCTCCACCACCTCGGCCGTCCCTTTGCTCGAATCCTCGCTCCTCAGATCGAGGCCCGTCGAGGAGCTGTATTTCGCGTAGAGGCTCAAATCGTCTAGGACGGGATAGGCGCTGAATAGCCAACGGTATCCCCCATCCTCGTTGCACCACCAGGAGCTGATGTCGTAGCCCTCGACGGATAGATCGGTGGGCTCCTCCGCCCTTTCCCCGTGCTTCACCTTCGCCTCGCCGAGCTTCCTCTTCTCGAAATAGAAAGTGACGGTATGGGTCTTCGTTTCCTCTTTCGGGAGCACGCAGATCTTCGAGGTCCCGTCGCTATAGACGATGAGGAGGTTGCCTTCGTCGTTGAACTTCACTTCGCTTATCGAGACTCCGTCATTGCCTTTGAGGTTGCAGCTTTTCTCCCATCCCGAGGCGGTTTTCATGTAGAGATCGCCAGAGGCGGTGTCGAGGTAGAGGTCCCCTTCCTTGCCAGAATCGTCATTAGGCATGCCTTCTCCGGTCAAGATGGAGGAGCCGTCTTTGCCGTCTTTGCCGTCGCTGCCTTGGATTGCCGTCTCGCTTTCTCCGCTGCTAGAGGCGCCTTGCGAGGGGCCGCAGGAAGAAAGCAGAGAGATCGCGGCGAGCGCCGCAAGCAGGGTTAGCGTTCTTTTTCTATTCATTTTCAAGACCTCCTCGACGAACGAAAATTCCTAAAGGTTATTTTAGATGGAGAAAACGCAAAAACCACATCCGGGCATCCACTTTCGATAGTTAAGGGATAAAAGCGGCCCTTTAGTCGTCGCAGAGGAGTTAATGATCAGCGTTTTCGCAAGGAAATTGAATCCTTGTCGAGTATAGTCGACAGATTGGTGTCGTTTTTGTCGAGTATAGTCGACAGGAATAGCCGTTTTTTGTCGATCATAGTCGACAAGTGGATGCCTTGCTTTATTAAGCAGAGTATCTGAAAAAACGAAAAGTCACGCAGCCGCGTACTCTTTTTTCTCTTCTTCGCTAAGCGAGGCGTCCCGCTTCCTCAGGATGAGGTTGATGGCCTCGTGGGAGACGACCATGATCGCCCCCAGAATGAGGACGACGTAAGGCAAAGCCCCATAGAGGTTGAAGGATTTCGCGATGAGGCCGAAAAGCGGGGAGACGGTGAGGTTGCCGACGTAGGCGATCGCCATCTCCAGCCCCATGATGTGCTGGGAAAGGGCGCGGGAGAAGCGGTAAGGGGTGCTCCTGATGATGGCGGGGTAGATCGGCGCGCAGCCAAGCCCGATGAGGAGGAAGCCGGCGATGGAGAAGGCGCTATGGAAAGGGAGGGCGGCCAAGATGGCGCCGCTAAGCAAGATGCCCTCCCCTATCCTCATCATGTTCTTCTCCTTGATCTTGAGGGAGAGGGGGCCGCAGAGGAATCTGCCGACGGTGATGCCGATGTAGAAAAGGGAGTCAAGACGCGCGGCTTCCTGGGTGTTGAATCCCCTGCCGTATTGGAAGAAGAAGCCTCCCCAGGCACCGCTGGTGACTTCGAACCCGCAATAGCAGAAGAAGCCCAGCATCGCGAGGTAAAACACGGGGTTCTTAAAAACGGCTTTCTTATTCGGGGCCTCGGCTTTTTCTTCCTCAGGAGTCTCCTTCCCCCTGCTAAGCGACTCCACCCTCCCCCACAAAGGGAGGCTGATGAAGGCGATCGCGGCGATGCCGAACTGGATGCAGGCGATAAGGAGAATCCCTTTGTTCCAGCCCGAGGACTGGTTGGAGGAATCGATGAAGGGGGCGATGAGCAGAGGCGAGATCGAAGCCCCCACTCCCCAAGAGCAATGGAGCCAGTTCATGTGGATGGCTTTGTAATGGAGGGCGACGTAGTTGTTGAGGGCCGCGTCTATCGCACCAGCCCCCAAGCCCAGCAAGACGGCGATCGGGAAGAAGGCCCAGACGTAATCCTTGCTCACGAGGTGGAAGCAGACGAGCCCCAAAGCGGTCAAAAGGATGGAGAAGCTGACGACGAACTTCGTCGTGAACCGCTTGATCATCCTCTCGCTGAGGAGAGAGGAGATGATCGTGCAGAAGGAGACGACGAACCCGATGTAGCCCGCCATATCAGGCGAGGTCTCCAGATTCTCCGCGATCGCCGGGAAGGCGCTGCCAAGGACGCTGTCAGGGAGCCCTAAGGAGATGAATATGAGGTAGATGACTAGAAGCAATAGGACGCTCATAAGCAAGGATGATAAGGACGGAGAAAGCCCAAAACAAGCGAAATCGGCCTATTCCTTATATAAATGCGCGCGCATATGCGTAAAGAATAAAATGCCACCACATCGAACGAAAAGTATCTCAATTTCTGGGGTCAAGAAACATTTTTAAATTTTTTGTAATTTTCTTATTGACACACTTTTAAATGTTTCGTTACAATAATGGCGTCAAGAGGAACAAAGGCTCTTGAAAAGGAATGGAGGATCAACCAATGAAAAACACTTCCTTGAAAACGAAAGCTATCTGCCTGGTGCTCGGCGCCACCGCCGTCATGAGCCTCGCGGGCTGCAGCAACAGCTCCAATGAGGCCGAATCCAGCCAGACCCCCATCGCCGCAGAGCTCGTCATCCACGAGAACGCCGCCCTATCCGAAGGAGAAGAAGGCGGCAGCTTCACCGATGGCCTCATCGACATCCTCAAGACGAGCGGCAAAAGCCTCGTCAGCGGAGTGATCGTTAGCCTCGCCAAAACCGGCTTCAACCTGCTCCTAAACGAGCTCGGCTTCGACACCCGCTCCGTCGAGGAGAAGAAGCTCGATCAGCTGAGCGCCAAAGTCGATGAGCTCAAGGCCATGATCGCCACCTCCTACACCAACATCACCCGCAAGATGGTCGAGATCCACAACAAAGACGTCCTCGACGGGGTCCTAGACAAGATCCAGGAGGTCCGCACCCCGATCGTCTCCGAGATGGCGGGGCTAGTCTCCATCTCCGAGAAGGAGCTGGACGAAAGCTACGACAAGAGCAAGCTCCTCGCCGAGAAGGAGACCTTCTACAAAGGGCTCGACGATGTGAAATTCGCCAAGCTAAGCGTCAACAACCTCTGGAACGCGGCCGAGAACCTCGCCACTTCCATCATGAAGCCCAGCCAGTCCGACCAGAACCTCAAGATCTTCGACCTCTACGACGAGACCTTCGGGGCATTGGAGACCTGGGACTACATGACCATCAAGCCCAGAAGGCAATTCATCACCTACCTCGCCCTCATCGTGAACTCCTTAGCGGAGCTCGCCAAGATCCAAGGCAGCTACAAAGCCAGCTTCTACGTCGAAGGCGACGCGAACAGGATCGTCATCGAGAAAGGCCTTGAAGCCATGGCGAGCGCGGTCAATGAGCTCAACGGCGAATTCCAGAAGGAGCTACTCGCCCTAGACGAGATCCAGAAGGACCACGACCAGAACAGGCACATGGTCCACCGCACCAGGACGAGCGATGCCGAAGGCAACCTCATCATCAAGAAGGACGACGCCATCTCCACCCGCCTCTTCCCGGTGAATCCCGGCGCCAACGAGTACAACTACGTCTCCTTCACCACCCTCGAGAACAACTACTTCAACGATCTGAAGTACGGCCAGTGGGACTACGGGGAGTTCATGTACTACCTCGACGCCAGCGAATACGCCAAGATGGCGAACACCATCGTCACCGAATACGCCCAATACGCCCAGTCCCTTGGCTACACCGACTTCGCCAAGTACACCGTCAAGGATTACCTCAAGGACATCGGCTTCGTCTGCTACGAAAGCGACAAGTACAGCCAAGCCAAAGGCTTCTACAGCAAGATGGACATCGCTAGCTGGACCGAAAGAGAAGGCTTCCAGAACGACCACAAGGGAGTCAAGGTCAACTACGTCGGCTTCCAGAACCGCAAAGAGGAAAGCGACCTCGTCGACCAGGTCCAAACCTACACCGACTACATCTGGAGCTCCACCGACTACAACTACTACAGGGGCGAGGGCTACAACAGCTGGTACCTGGCCTTCATCAGGGCCGACTCCCAGGCCTTCCTTGGCTCGGTGAAGCGGATGACGATCGGCTACGTCAACAGCGCCACCGCCCACAGCAAGACCTGGAACATGCTCCAGAAAGGCTACTACACCTGGAGCGAAGACAGGGGGACTTGCCTCGGCTTCCTCGAGAAGCACAAAAAATAAGCCGGCAAAAGGAAAGGGGCGGGCGACCGCCCCTTCTTCATTCCAATATATAAGAAAGTGATAAGCAGGAGGAAAAGGAAATGAATCAAGGCAAATCAAAAAGAAACCTCAGCAAGGCGCTTGCTTGCCTTGCTTGCTTTTCCTTCCTCTCTTCCTGCAATCTTAGCAGCCAAGAGCCCCCAGCCCTAAAAGAGGCCTCGATCAGCGAGGATGCCAAATTCGGGAGCGCCAACATCTCCTGCTCCCAAGACGAATTCGAGGCTTTGGGCTTCGCGCTTGGGGATTCAATCGACGTTTCCTTCAGCAACGGGAAAACCTACCAAGACGTCCCCTACTACAACGGATATTACGTCCGCAACGCCTCCCCCGTCCTCGTCGCCTACCCTTGCAGCGAGAGCATCCTCTTCACCCTCAATAACGAAGGCATCTGGGATGAAGCTTCTCTATCGGAGGGAGACAAGATCACCATCACCCTGGCGGAGAAAGGCAAATACCTAGCCACCCAGGAAGCCTTGGGGCAAAGCTATTCCCTGGACAGGGGCGAATACCTCAGCGATGAGGAGTTCTGCAACTTCAGGGAGCTATCCGGAGGGAAGCTGAAGAAAGGCCTCCTCTACCGCGGGGCGAGCCCCTTCGACAATTCCAGGGGGAGGGCCAGCGCATCCGATGGCCTCCTTCAAAAAGAAGGCATCAAGGCGATAATCGACCTCGCCGACGGGGAAGGGGACATGAACCATTACCTGAGCGACCCCACCTACTCCTTCCCCCGCGGAGAAGAGCTCTACCGGCAGGGCGAGGTGGCGTTGCTGGGGATGGGATCAAGCTATGGCTCCCTTCCCTACAAGCAAAGCGTCGCCGAAGGCGTGAGGCACATGCTCAGCCACGAGGGCCCCTATTACATCCACTGCATGGAAGGCAAGGACAGGACGGGCTTCGTCTGCACCTTGCTCGAAGCGCTCGCCGGGGCGAGCTACTCGGAGATGAAAGACGACTACATGCAGACCTACGCGAACTATTACAAGGTGAGCAAGGAAAAAACACCCGAGAAATACGAGGCGATCTCCGATCTCTACTTCGATTCCTTCTGCGAGTTCCTCCATGGGGTAAACGGCAAGGCGGAGTTGGAAAGAGCCTCTTACGAAGAGGATGCGAAGTCCTATCTTAAAGAAGGCGGGCTGAGCGAAAATGAGATCTCTTCCTTCCTTAGACTCATCCGCGAATAAATGCGATGGCTGGACAAGAAAACGGCCAGCCATCTTTTCTTTCGCTCTTGAAATTACGTCCAAAAACCCCATTTTTCGGTTTGATAAGGCCCATCTAAGACGATGACCAGCCGACGAAGGATTAGAACAAAAGCTAGGCCTTCATGATCTCCAAAAGGGTCTTCTTCCCTTTCGGATGGCTTTTCGCGTGAAGATGGACGTAGCTTCTGACCAGAGCTACGATCTCCTCGCCGCTCATCGGCTCGAAATAATCCCTCACGTAGGAGGCTTGCTTATTGTAGGAGCGGTTCCTGCTTTTGTAGAAAGAGCTTGGCTTCATGCGGCTTTTCTCTTTTAGATAAGCCCCATAAAGCCCCTCATGGATGAGGAAGAGCACCTCGAATTCCGGAGTGGTCGAGATATCGGTCCTGCTGCGGATCTTCTCAGGCAAGATCGCCTTTGGAATCGGAAGAGAGTCGCTTAGTTTATCGCCCACGCGATAGATCGAGACGCCGTCCCCCTTTCTGAGCAGCTGGATGTAACCGACGATTTCGGGGTCGAGTTGCCTCGCGTGGAAGATTTTCTCCATGAGAAGATCTTCCTTGCGGAAGCGCAGCAACCCCTTCCCTAGAAGCACCTCCAAAAAGGCAACCTCGGTGCTCCCTTCAGCCATTGGCAGAACCAAGTTCATCCGCTATCCCCTTCTTCACCTGAAGCAGGCGCTCATAATTCAAGGAAGTGTTGAAGACGTTGTTGTCGAATTGTCTGGACTTAAGAAGCTCACTCCTGACGTCGTAATCCTCGTATAGGTTGCTGACGGTGACCCTCCCTTTCCCCTTATGGGTGATGAAGACGTCGTCCCTTCGCGATAGGTAGTCGAGGATCTCGACGTAATGGGTCGAGAAAAGAAGCGAGGCGCCTTTCCTGTTGAGCGAGCTGTCGTTGAAGAGGAAAAGCAGGTTGTAGACGAGGTTCTTATGGAAGCAGTTCTCTATCTCGTCGACGATGAGCGACCTTCCTTCTTTCAGGGCCCTGATCGCGCGAATGTAGAGCTCGACCCCCCTGAAGGTCCCCGCGGAGAGGATGCGCGTCAGCTCGCCGAGCTTCAAGGAGGCCTCCGCTTCGCCATATCGTTTGAAGAGGAAGCCGCCCTCTCCGTCCGGGGCGAGTTTCTCTATGCTTTCATCAAGCAATCCAACGAGCGAGGAAAGTAGCCCCTCATCGAGGCAATTGAGCGAGGAATAGAACGAATTCCTGACGATGGCGTCCTGGAAGGTGAAGACGCTGTTGGAATAGAAGGCGTCCACCGATGCCTTCCCTTGGGTGATCTTGGTGATGGCGGAGGTGTCGAAGAGGGAATATTCGAAGATGATGCCGCCATCTTCCTTCTCCGAATCGAAGAGGGCGATGTTCCTCTTCCCCTTCGCCCTGTCGTAGCGCGCATGGAAAAGCGCCTCATCCACGATCGGGCAATAGGAAGAGGATGGCTCAGAGGGCTTAAGCAAGCGGCAGGAATAAGAGAAGAGCTTCCCTTCGAGGTAGAACATGACGGAGAGCTTCATCTCCTCGCCATGGAAATCGAATGGATCGTAGCCCCACCTCCCCGTTTGAAGAAGAACCAGGATTTTGTAAAGCAAAGCCAACACGGTGGATTTGCCGCTGCTGTTTCCGCCGGCGAAAGCGACGCTATGGAAGGCGAAAAGACCCGGCGCAGGCTCATAGACCTCCTTCTCCAGGTCCTTCTCGTAGACCCTCGCCTTAGGCGAAAGATCGAGTTCGAAGGAATCCTCAAGAAGACGGAAACCAGTGATTTTTGCATTGAGAATGGTAAGCATCGGCGAAATCTTCCTTACTCGGTCAAATTGTAATCGAAAAGAATCACAAAACAAGGCTTCGAACACTTTTTTTGTTTGAAGATAGAGTCAAATGGATGCTTCAGGTCAGATGAAGCTCGCAAAAGCCAAGAAAGTTTACGCAGCCTCTACTCCGCCTCTTTCTCGAAGATGACCACGCAAGTGCTTGCGGAATCGCCTGAGAGGGCGATGCTATGGAGCCTCCATCCATCTTCCGAATAGGAATCAAGCAACGCCTGGATCTTTTTGTTCAGCCCTTTGTTCGTCACCCCGAACCCGAAGGTCTCGCTTTTGTATACGTATTTCATATCAGTTCCCTCGCTTCCCTTATATTCTAGCAAGCGCGAATTCTTCGTGTTCCCCTTGGGAAGGAATTTACAGAAGATATACCTTCATCCGCCTAAAAAGGCTAGCCATTGAAAATAGGCTTCAAACATTTCCGTTGTTTGAAGCCTATCCAAAATGCCTGTTTTTTCCCGTATTCCGATGCCTTCATGCCCGAATTCGGCCATTAAGACAAGAGGAAGGCGAGGTCCTCTTTGCCGATCGAAGAGGAGCTTACCCCGCCGAGGATGCTCGTGAGCTCCTTCTTTTTCTTCTGCAAGGCGAGGACCTTCTCCTCGACGGTCTGAGAGCAGACGAGGCGGAAGACGCTGACGTTCTTATCTTGCCCTATCCGGTGGGCGCGCGCGAAGGCCTGCTCCTCCGCGGAGAGGTTCCACCAAGGGTCTAGGAGGAAGACGGTGTCGGCCCCGGTGAGGTTGAGCCCGGTGCCTCCGGCCTTAAGGGAGACGAGCATCAGGGAGACCTCGGGGTCTTCGTTGAATTCCCTCACCATCGCGATCCTCTCTTCCGAGGTCACCGCCCCATAGAGGAAGCCGTGTTTTATCCCCTTTCCCTTCAATTTCTCGGAGAGGATCTCCAGGGATTTGGTGAAGCTGGAGAAGACGAGCGCCTTATGGCCTGAGGGGAGGAGCTCATCCAAAGAGGAAAGGAGGTAATCGAATTTGACCGACTCCCTCTCCCCGTCAAGGAAAAGCGAGGGCGAGACGCAGATCTGGCGGAGGCGCGTGAGCGCGGCCAGGATGGCGATGCGGTTCCCTTCGCCAAGCTTCAGCTCCCCTCTAGCCAAGGCGAGGTAGGCCTCATAGGTCTTCCTCTGCTCCTCGCCCAAGGAGAGGTAGACGTTGTTCTCTTCTTTCTTGGGGAGGTCGAGGCACACTTCCTCTTTGCTGCGCTTCAGTAGGAAAGGAGTGATCTTGGCCTCTAGCCTCTTCCTCTGGCTGCTAGAGACGAATTCGCCCGAGCCGTAATCGGCCCTGAACTTCGCGTAGTCGGGGAAATAGCCGGGCAAAAGGAAATCGAAGATGGACCAGAGGTCGAGGAGGCTGTTCTGGATGGGGGTTCCGGTGAGGGCGAAGCGGCAAGAGGCCTGCAGTTCCTTGACCGCCTCGCTTTTCTTCGCGGAGGCGTTGGCGATCATCTGGGCCTCGTCGAGGATCAGGGCGGCGAACTTCTTGTTCTTGTACAAGGCGATGTCGTTGCGGATGGAATCGTAGCTAGCGACGTAGACCTTCCCATCCTTCTTGATCTTTTTGATGGTTTCCTCCCTTTGCTTGGCGTTCTGCGAGAGGACGACGACCTCTTGGGAGGGGTTGAACTTCGCGAATTCCTCCTTCCAGTTGTATAGGAGCGACTTCGGGGCGACGATCAAAGAAGGCAGGCTGCCCTTGCTTAGCGACAGGAAGGCGATCGTCTGAAGCGTCTTCCCCAATCCCATCTCGTCGCCTAGGATGCCGCCTAGGCGGTATTTGGCCAGCGTCCTCATCCACTGCACCCCGCCTTTTTGATAAGGGCGGAGCAATCCTAGAATCGCAGGGTCGAGATCCTTCAAGGAGGCCTTCTTGTAATCTAGGATCTCTCCTAATATGGATTTGACCTCCTCGTCTAGGACAAGCCCCTCCTCCTGGAAGGAAGATAGCCTGAGGGCAAGGGGCAGGGATAGGCTTCTGCTGCTAGAGGGGTCCATCTCGAGGAAAAGCTCCCCGGCGAGCGTGTTCTCCAAACTCGAAAGATTGAGGTAATTGCCCTTCACCAGGACGTAGCGCTTCTTTTTCTTGTAGGCCGAGGCGATCGCGGAGAGCTCCTCGAGGGAATAGCCGTAGGAAGCGCAGGTCAAATCGAACCAGTCCCCATGCCCCTTCAGGGAGAAGCTGATCTTCGGGGCGGGCCTCACGTGCGCTCTGGCCAGCTTCTCGTCTAGGAAGAAGGCGCAATGCTCCTTCAAGGGGGATAGATCCTCGGTGAGGACCGTCAAAACGCCCTCCTCGTCCTTTATCTCGCCCTCTTCCTTCAGCCCAAGCACGGAAAGGCAGGAGAGGAAGTTCTCTCTCCTTTTCCTCCTAATTGGGGAAGAGGAAGAGTAATCGGAGGGATCCGCCTGCTCCCCGTCGAGGAAGTATTCACTTTTGCAAGATAAGGCGCCCTGCTCTCCCCAAGAAAGGTAATAGGAGATGCTCGGGACGGGCTTCCCGTCCTTCCCCTTCCTCTCCTCCAGGTAAGGGGCGAGGGCTTCGCCAAGCTCCTTCCCTAGGCTCGCGTAAGGGAAGCCAGGATGGGAGAGGACGAATCTGAAATAGCTTTCGACGGGTTTGCTGGGGAAACGAAGGAGAGCGCAGCGGGATCTGCTCCTTAAGGCGTAGAAGGCCATGCCCCTGCCGAAATAAGCCTCCCCGCCTAGTTCTAAAGAAGGATGCAAAGAATAGCTCCCGCCTTCGTTTTCGCTCAAATAGGCCTCAGTTAAAGGAGGCACTTCAAGCAAGGTTCCTAGGAAGAGGATCTCCTCGCCAGCCAAGGTCGATAGGACCTCCGGGACGTCCTCCTCCTTGATCTTCAAGCAATCCTCCACGCCGTTGCGGTTAATGCACCTCGCGGATAGCTTCTCTAGGAACTTCCCTTGCTTGGGCTCGCCTTTGAAATCGAGCTCGCCCCCCATGAAGCTGACCCTCTTCCTATTCGAATAGGCCTCCATGATCGCGTTGGGGTCGCTGAGCCTCTTCTTCTTGCCGTTGTCATTGAGGTAGAAGCGCACCTCGAAGGTGCTGAAGCTGCCCTTCTCGAAGGAGAAGCTTAGCAGCGAGGGCTTCTTCCTGGGGGCGTTAGGCAAAAGGGAGGAAAGGCTCTCCTTGAAGGAAGATAGATCCTTATAGGCCAAAGAAAGGGATTGGGCTTCCGCGTAAGTAAGGCTCGCGTCGTCTTTTAGGAAATGCGCGTCCTCCCCGTATAGAGAGGACAATTCCTCCTCGCCCATCTTGCTTTCCTCCAGGGCGAGGAAATAGGCTAGGCTGAGCCCCTCTTCCTTGCTTTGGCTGGGGAAAGAGGGGTTGCTGATGAGGTTCTTGCCCGAATCGATCGAGAAAGAAAGGTAGTCGCCCTGGGCGTCATAGGCCTCATAAAGCAAGGTCTTCGTGGGTTTGGAAAGGGAGTAGACGATATGGAACTCGCCCTTCTTCAGGCGAGACAAAAGGCCCATCGCCTCTTTGCTTTTGGCGAGGTAGGCGCGCATCTCGGCTAGCTTCTCTTCGCCTAATCTAGCTAGATACATGCCCTCTCCCTCCTTTCCTTGAATCCTTCTTTCTGAAGCAGGCTATAACCCTCAAGCAAGGAAAGGTACCTCGCCCTGGAAGAAGGGGTCCTAAGGGAAAGCTTCTTCGCTTCCTCGTCCTCCAAGTGAGGGCAGAGGAAAGGGAAGGATTCGAAGCAATCCCAAATCGCCTTCTCCTCCTCGTTGCTGATCCCCTGCTTCTTAAGGCAGGAGAGGAGCTTCGAGGCCAAGGGGCCTTGGTAGGAATAAGAGGCGAGTTCTTCCTTGAGGCAAGGGAAGTCGCTCAGCATGAAATAGGCGATGTCGCTTTCCTTCCCCTTGCCTAAAAGGAAGGAGAAAGGAAGAAGGAGCTTCGAATTGGCCAAAGAGGCTAGAAGCTCGGGGCCTTTGTCCATCTTCTCCTGCTCGCTTAATCCCTTGTAATAGGAGCAAAGGGTCGGGAAATCCCCTCCCCCTACCCCGAAGCACCTCTTGAAGCAAGCTAGGGCAAAAGACACCTCCCCTTCTTCCTCCAATTTCTTGCCTAGCTTCTGCCAGGAATCGCTGCTGAGGGCGGCGTTTGGGTTCTTCGCTAGAAGGGCGATCCCGTCCTTGTCGTCCCTATTCAGGAGTTCTTCGCTCAAAGCCAGGAACCCATGGAAGCGGAAATCCGCTTGGCAAAGAAGATGCAGGGTGAATGGGGGCAACAAGGAAAGCAGCTTCCCCTCCTCCCTCTCGAATAGGCGCAGGAGGTCATAGCTTCTGCCGTTTGTCAGCCCGGCCTCGAACCTCTCCAAACAAGTCGAAGCGAAGCAAGGCGAGCTGAAGCAGGCGAGGCAGAAGGATTTCCTCGCCTCAGCGGAGAGGCAAGAGGGGATCTCGTCGACCAGGAGCCCTTTCTCCTCCTCTTCGTAGCCGATCTCTTCCAGCATCGGCGCGATGAGGTAGCCGATCTTAGCGTCCCCGAAGCCCGAATAGCCCGTGTAGGAAGAGAAGATGAGTTTGAGGCAGGAGATGGCTTCCTTGCCTTCCCAGCCCTCCTTCTTCCTCCTATCGACGTATTCCTTCAAAGCCCTTTTGAAGTAAGGCAAGGGCGAGAAGCCGCGGCTGAGCAGGGCCTTAAGGAAAAGCGAGTAGCCTTCCTTGCCTCCTAAAGAGTATCCTCCCGTCTCTTTCTCTAATTCCAAAAGCAAAGCGGCGAGATGGAGGCAGGGGGAGGAGAGGCTCCCTTTGCAGGAGCATCTCGCGGAGCTAAGGAGATCGGAGGAAGAGAAATCGAGCCGGCAGGCGTAGGTCTGCCCGGCATCGACGACGTTGCCATGCGCCTCCTTGGCCTCCTCGTCGAAAAAGGTCAAAGAGACCTTGCCGGAATCAACGAGTTTTTTCGCTTCTTCAAGGAGGGATTCCTCGAAGAAGGCGCGGCTAGAAGAATAGGGGCTTGGCTTTTTCCTTTGCATAATCGCCTTAGTATAACCCAAAAGGAACTAGGGCGGAGAAAGAAAAATTAACTGTTGATTGCTACGAAGAAAAAATCAGATATCGTCGAAAGAATGTTTGCGGTCTCCTAAACCAAAAGCAAGGCAGAATTTCCTGCCTTGCTCTTTTTTGCTTCGTAATTACCTACGCTTCCCAAGCCATTCCAGAGCTAGAGGAGCGGCGATAATCAGGAGTTCGTACTCGAGGTCCAGTCAGCTTTGGCTTCAAGCTTATGGCTGCTAACTGTGCCGAG
>CAVAGB010000018.1:24000-38888 GCA_963588055.1 Erysipelotrichaceae bacterium
ACTTTGAGCTCAGGGGCTTTCACGCCCTCTTTGCGAACGTCGTTCTCATCGTCGTAGAAGGTCGCGACGTCTTTCCAGGAGTCGAGCTTCCCGGAGATGGAGCTATTGGTGTTGACCGTTTTGAAGGAATTGCCTTCGACGACGGCCTTGTCGATGCATGCGCTGTAATCCCTGCCTTGGTTGAAGTAAAGGGTCGCGTTGCCATCGACGTCGGCATCGAAGTAATCGGGTTCCTTGATGTAGATCTCGGCCCCGTCGACGACGCCGAGCTCGACGTTGAAGGCGTTGTTCTGGAAGAGCACATCGCCGCTTTCGATGTTGAAGGCGTTGCCGATGACGTCGAATTTGGAATCGGTGACGTTGAGGTCGACGTAGCCGGCGATGTAGGAGCCGGATTTGATGGTCGCTTTGTTGATGTTGATCACAGGGAGCTTGGAGCCGTCGGAGTAAGTGACCGTTTCGTTGTTGTAGGTGTAATAGTCTTTGTCGCGGATGTCGCTAGAAACATAGAAGCCTTCTTTCGTCGCGTCGGTGCCGGAGAAATTGATCTCCACGTTCCTCGCGTAGAGGATCGCATCGCCAAAGGCATCGCCTTTGTAATTGTTGGCGGTAAAGTCAGAGTTCCCATCCGATGAACCGCCTTTGTAAGTTTTCTCTACGTAAGCGCCATTGCTCTCAGAGAGAATTTGCTCTGGGTTAGCGAGGATGCCGATAGATTTGTAGTCGCCTTCAAGAGTAACGCCACTGCCAACATCCAATTTGCCGGCAGAGCCGAGCAATTTGCTGCGGGTCAAAACGCTGTTTGTCAGATTGAAGACATAATACTGCCCATAGACCTGGAACAAGGTGTCGTCGGAGCCGATGACCTTGCCTTCGCCCGTTAGCTTAAGTTTGCCGTGGACGTCGAAACGTTTGGAGGTATAGCCCTCACTTGTCTTGGCTTCATTGGCGAGCCTGAGGTCGATGTTATGGCCGTTCAGATCGATGGTGATGTCCTTATCGCCTGCGATGGTGACGAGGTCGCCTTCGCTCAGATCGCTCGCGGAAAGGTCGCTATTGAGGACCAGAGTGCCCTTAGAAAGGGAAGAAAGGGCCGTCATGAAGTCCGCATAGCCTTTGCCGGTAGCGGAGTCGTAGAGCTTCGCGGAGGAAGAGGTGTCCGGGTCGAGCTCATAGGAGAGGTTCGAGACCATGATGTAGCCGCGGAGATCGGCGAATTTGAAGATGAAGCCGGTGAAATTGTCGAAAGTGGAAGAAGCCCAGTATGTTGTGTTGTCGTAAGCAATTTTAATATTGTGCCAGCTGCCATCGTTTTCCAGCTTATCGGCGACGCCGTAGTAGTTTTTGACTTCGCTGCCGTCCACAGTTTTGGTCGTTTGGAACTGGACGAGGGATTTCCAACCGGTGCTCGGCTCGCTTTCTTCAATAGCGCCAGCCCAGGTTCCCGTGCCCCAGTTTTGATAGCAGTAATCGAAGCTGACGGATTTGATGCGCTTGGCATCGGTGCTGAAGCGGAATTCGGCGCAGCCGTCGTTGCTATTCGGATTGGTAGCGGCGCCTTTCTTGCCGGAGGCAGAGAAATAGACCGCGGTCCTATTCGAATCCTTGACGTACCAAGGGATCGAGGTGCCTTCTTTGCCTTCCACCCCGTTGGCGCCTTGGTCGACGTATTTGAACTTCCCGGTGTTGACGTTGGCGATCTCGTCGCCGCTAGAAATCTCGGAGGCCTGCGCCTTCGTTAGGGCAGGGATCTCAATCTCTGAATATTGTAGTAAGGTCTTTCTATCAGTAAGGGAATATCTAGCACCATTCGGGCCAGAACCTTTGCAGCATGCCGTGCAGTTCCAATAGGGTTTGAAGCCCGTGGAGAAGGCCTCCGCCTCATCGCTCTCCTTATAGGTGCCCGGCGCCCAGAAGGGGTTTTCCTTTCCGTCGGTGTCCGAGGTACCGTGATTGGCGTGCGGATTGGTCTCAGTGGCGAGTCTTAGAGAACCCCCCCCCGAACCATTCGCTGCGCCGATTGCGGTGATTCCCCCAAGGGCCAACAGGCCCGCGAGGGAGACGACAATCAGTTTCTTGTTCATTGTTCTTTCCCTTTCCGCGCCTTTTGCCCTTCATCCAACGAATGGGCAAATGGACGCGCACCACGCAAAAACGTGGCCTATAGATGAATTCTGCGGCCCGAAACGCCTTCTGTAAAGGGTCCATTCGGACTAAATGCGCATTTTTTCAGACTTGGATGTCCCTTTTTGATAAAGGAGGAGATATCCCCGCTTTTGAAGGACTTCCGAGCGAGGAGGCACCGATGCCCCATGCCTTATTTCATAATGCGCGCGCGTGCGCAATAGAGAAAAGGCGGGTCGCCCCGCCCCGCCTAGGATCTCAATCCTCGTCGTTCCCTAGCATCCCTTTGAGGAAGTTGGGGAGGATCTTCTCCCTGATGTCTTCTTCCCCATCCCCGGCTTGCTTCTCCTTCTCCTCGATCTCCTTGATGGCCTTCTCCCTGGTCGCTTCGACGCCATTGCCGACGTTGTCGCGGGTGAGGGGGGTGTATTTAGGCACGGAGGTGAAGTCGTATTCGCTGGAGAAGTCGCTGGCGATCACCGAGACCAAGATGGTGTCTTCGAAGGCCGTGTTGACGTTCATCCCGAACATCATGTCGACGTTGCTCCCCGCGGCTTCGCTGATGCGCGTCGCGCATTCCTGCGCGTCGAACAAGCTGACGTTGCTGCCCGCGGTGACGGCGACGATGAGCTTCCTTGCCCCGGAGATCGAGGCCTCCAATAGAGGCGAGTTGATCGCTGTCTCCGCCGCGGCCATGGCCTTGTCTGGCCCTGTCCCCGAGCCGAAGCCGATGAGGGCCAGCCCAGAGCCTTTCAAAGTGGCCCTCACGTCGGCGAAATCAAGGTTGATGACCGCCGGGCGGAGGATGAGGTCGGTGACGGTCCTGACGGATTGGGCGAGGACCTTGTCGCTGTCCCCGAATGCGTCGTTGACCGGGCGCTTGCCTGAGGCGCTGAGCAATTTGTCGTTGCTTACGATGATGATCGAGTCCACCGCGTCTTTCAGCTCATTGAGCCCGGTCACGGAGTTCCCGATGCGCCTTTTGCCTTCGAAGCTGAAGGGGCGGGTGACTATGGCGATCGTCAGCGCGCCCTCTTCTTTCGCGATCGAGGCGATGACTGGGGCGGCCCCAGTCCCTGTGCCTCCGCCCATCCCGGCCGCGATGAAGACGAGATCGGCGCCTTTGACGATGCTCCTGATCTCCTCGGTGCTTTGCAAGGCGGCCTCTTTGCCCACCGCGGGGTCTCCCCCGGCGCCGAGCCCTTGGGTCACTTTCTCGCCCAAGACGATGCGGAAAGGGGCTTTGGAGGTCGCCAAAGCCTGCTTATCGGTGTTCAAAACGTAGAACTCGACGTCCTTGATGTCGTCGTCGATCATGCGGTTGACCGCGTTGTTGCCCGCGCCTCCGACGCCGAGCACGATAATGCGCGCGACGGGCTCGAAGCTGTCCAAATCGATTTCCTGTTCCATCTTGCTGCTCCTTATAGGGTGTCTTCCGAGGCGAGGTTCCTTCTCTCCGCCTTCTTCTCTTTGCCGCTTGTGCGCGTGACGGTGGCCACTCCGCGCTGATTGTCTTCCATTGACCCGGTGTAGTGGCTCGCGGCGATCACCATGCCTAGTGGCGCGGCGAATTCCCTTTGATCTGCGCCGAGGTAGCTGAGGCTAGGGAAATGAAGCTCGTGGCTAGGGAGATAAGAGGCGAAGAAGCGGCTTAGGCCATTGAGCTTGCTGCCTCCTCCGGTTAAGACGATCGGGATCTGGGTGAGGTCGTTCTGGCTATCGCTAGAGAGGGCGCCGATGGCCCCGCTCACCTTCTTGAAGAAGGAGGAGAAATAATCCTCGATCGAGGCGTTGAGGTCCTTCTGGGTGAAGCTCTCCTCCAAAAGGGAGCCTTCCTTCGTGCCTTTGCCCAATGAAGGCTCATAGCCGCCCCGCTTCTCCACGTAGCCGAAGGTGCGCTTGAGCGATTCGGCCTCATCGAAGGGGATCCCCAGCTGCTTGGAGATGTGCTCGCTAAGCTCGGAGCCGCCCTCGAAGATGCTCTGCGAGCGGTAGGCTTGGCCGTCCCCGATCAAAGTGAGGGCGCTATAGCGCTCGCCGATGTCGATGAGGAGATAGGTCTTGGGAAGAGATTCGTCCGAGGCGAATAGAAGCGCCTCGCAATAAGGGGCGACCGCCGCTTTCTTCACGTGGCAGTCGGCGAGGTTGGCTAGGCGAAGGTAATCCGAGGAGATGGTGCGCGGCAAGGCGTGGATGAAGAGGTTCGCGTACATGAAGTCGCTGCTGACCTCCAAAGGAGGGTTGACGTAGACGCTTTTGTCGGAGAGCTCGTAGCTAGCGGGGATGATGTCCACCACCTCTTCGCCCTGCGGCAGAGATTCGTTCTTGGCCATCTGGATGACGTTGGCGAGGTCTATCTTGCTGATCTTCTTGTCGACGTTGGACATGACGGTCATCTTCTTGGTCTGATAGATCTTCAATCCGAGGGGAGGGAGGATCAGGCAGATCTCGTGGAGGTTGACGATGAGCTTCTGCTCGGGGAGCTGGAAGCGCGCGAAGGAGGCGAGCTCGCCTTTGAGGCGGTCCTCGTCTTGGATGATCCCCTTCTCGATGAGGCCTTTCGGCAAGGGCCTCTTCCCGCAGTAAAGCACATAGGGCTTATCGGCGAGGCAGAATCCGATGAGGAGCTTGATCTCCTCTGAGGTAATTTCGAAGCAAGCAATCTTTGGCGTTTCCATCGAGGTATATTCTAATATACCTATTGCCCTGTTTCTAGAGACCAGTTTGGAAAGTTACTCGTAGGCTTTTAGTAGTTTTTTGGTATTTGTTCAATTTTAGAAAAGAAAGCATAGTAACGGGCGTTTTTAAACGCTTTGGATGGGATTTTTCTTTTCCTGTCCTTTCAAAAACGACGAAAAAAGGGCGCGCCGAAGCGCGCCCTGCTGTTCCTTATCGTCTAGAAAGAGTAAGAGAGGATGGATTCCTCCTCGATGCCGGGGGCGGGGCTATCCGCCTCAGGGGCTTCCGCTTTCTGCGACTCGGCCTTGGCGATTTCAACGCCGTAGGTGATGAGGACCGGGGCGGCCGTGGTTAGCCCCAAGGCCAAGGCGAAAAGAGAAAGGCGCATGGTCCTCTTCAGGCGGTAATAGGCTTTCTTGTGGCCGGTTTTGCTGAGTTTGTCTTTCATGTGTTCCTTTTCCTTTCTTTCACTTTCTTTCGAGGACTCGCAGCTTCGCGGAGGCGGAGCGGCGGTTCTCCTGCAGTTCTTTCTCGCTTGGGAGGATCGGCTTTTTGAAGGGGAGGGAGTATGGCATTTCCTCTTCTCCTGGCAAAGAGATCGCGTGGCGATCGACCTTGGGGATGGCTAGCTCTTGGAAGGCTTTCTTCACGAGGCGGTCGTCGGTGGACATGAAGGTGATGATCGCCATCCTGCCGCCGCTTCGAAGTAGGCTAGGCCCGTCTTTAAGGAGGGCTTTGAGGGCCTCCTCCTCGCCGTTGACCTCCATGCGGATCGCTTGGAAGATCTGCTTGGCGGGGTGGCCTTTCTTGGCGAGCTCCTTCGCGCTTTTGCTTCTTTTGATGAGGTCGACGAGCTCGAAGGTGGTCTCGATGGGCTTCTTCTCCCTCGCGGAGACGATGTTCCTCGCGATTCTTCTGGAATCAGGATCCTCCCCGTAGTCGTAGAAGATCCGCAGGAGCTCTTTCTCGCTGTAGGAGTTGACGACCTCATAGGCGCTGAGCGATTGGGTTTGGTCCATCCTCATATCGAGCCTCGCCTCCTCCCTATAGGAGAATCCGCGGGAGGAGTCGTCGAACTGGGGGCTTGAGACCCCTAGATCGGCGAGGATGCCGTCGACCGAGGTCACGCCGAGTTCTCCTAGCCTTTCCTTCAGGAAGGCGAAGTTGCTGCGGATGAGGGTGAAGTTGCCCCCCACCGCTTCTAGCTTCCCCTTGCTCTCCTTCATGGCCTCTTCGTCGAGGTCGAAGGAATAGAGGTGCCCGTCGCGGAGCTTAGCGAGGATCAAGGAGCTGTGCCCTGCGCGCCCAAGCGTGCAGTCGACGTAGACGCCGCCCTCTTTGACGTTCAAGGCCTCCACCGCTTCATGGAGCAAGACCGGGTAATGGCTTCCCATGCTAGCGGCTCCTTTCCGCCAGGGCTTCGTAGTCCCTGCCGTTCTGGAGGAGGTAGCGCGCGTAGGCGTTGGCGTCCCATAGCTCAAGATGGTCGATCACCCCGATGAGGGTGACCTCCTTCCCGATCGCGTAGTCCTTCAGGAGATCCTTGCCTAGCAAGACGCGTCCCACGGAGTCTAGGGGCAGTTTCTTCATGGAAGAGGCGGCCAGACGGACGTAGGCGCGGCTGTTCGGGTCGGTGTAGCTGAGAGAGGAAAGCTTGGCGAGCGCCTCTTCGAAATCCTTTTCCCTGTAGATGCTCACGCACCCTTCGAATCCCTTCATGATGTAAAGGGAATCGCCGGGAGCGATCCCGAGTTCCCTAGGAAGCATGAGCCTCCCTTTGGGATCGAGATTGCGGGAATATGATCCGAAGAACACGTTTACCACTTTTTACCACCTCGGCACCACTATGTTACCTTGCAAGCGAAAAGGTGGCAAACACTTTTTGATGAAGGAATCGAAAAAGAGGCCGAAAACGGTTAATCAAGAATGCTAGATGGTCTTTTTTTAAATGCCTTTTTCGGCGTCGGAACGAAAAGTCTCGAAAAGCAAAAAGGCGTTATAATCAGCCAAATCAAGGTGCTTGGGGTAGGATTTGGCGGATTATAAGGCGTTTTTATGGCTATAACCCGCCAAATCAGGCTTTCTGATGCATCATTCGGTTTTTCAATTCTGCTAGTTTTATCTAATATCTTCCGCTTGTCTTTTTATGAAACTTTTCTGTTTAAGAAAAGCCGCGGTCATGCGGCTTTTGCTCGGATTGGCTAGGCGAAGTCGTCCGGGATTGCATCGAAAGGGGAGTCGCCTTTTCCTTCTTCGCTCGCCTCGTCTTCGCTCATCACGGAGTAACCCTCCCCTCCAGAAGGCAGGGTACTGCCTTTTTCGTGGGGAGAAAAGGGAACGAGGGTCTTCGCGATCTTATGCGCGAGCTCTTCGCTTTCTAGGAAGGTCCCGGGGAAGACGTAGCCATCCCCTTCTTCCTCGAAGGAAGAGAGGATCTCCACCTCCCCTTCTTCTTCGAACGAAGAGAGGAATTCCTTCGCCGTCCTGGAGTCGGAGAGGACCCAATCCCCGTAGACGCGGTAAGAGCAGAAGAGATGGCCGTCGTCGTCATAGAAGGTGGCCTCGAAGCGGCAATTAGGGATCTCTAGAAGCGGATGCTCCCCTTTGCAATCTTCCCTGGAGAAGGAATAAGCCTCATCCAGATCCAGGGGCCTATTCGGGGTGACTTGGCTCCGATAGACCCTCATTGCCTGACCTCGGCGCCGAATCTGGCTTTGATGGCGCTCAAGACATGGTCGGTCGCGGATTTTATCTCCTCATCCTTCAAGGTCTTCTCCTTGTCGAGGAAGGTGATGGTGAGGGCGAGGGACTTCTTGCCCTCGGCGACTCCTTCGCCTTCGTAGATGTCGAATAGGGAGACTGAGCTCACGAGCTTATCGGCCTTCTTGATCTCCTTGCCTAGATCCTCATAGGTGACTTCCTTAGGGAGGAGCAAAGCGAGGTCGCGGCTGACCGAGGGGTATTTGGATGGAGCCTCGGCTTTGGGGAGGGAGGTCTTCATCTCAAGCAAAGCGCCCAAATCCAGCTCAAGGACAACCGCGTTCTTGAGCCCGTATTCCTTCTTGGCCTTCGGATGGAGATCGCCTAGGAATCCGAGGATCCTCTTTCCCTGCATCAGGAGGGCGCTTTTGCCGGGGTGGAGCTCCTCCCCGTCTAAATTCCAAGGCTTGAAGCTCACCCTGTTGCTGCCTAATCCGAGCAGATCGAGGATTCCCTCGGCGAGGCCTTTGGCGTCGTAGAAGTCATAATCCCTCTTGGAGAGGTCTCCCCACTCCTTCTTCGCCCCGAAGAGGACGGCGGCTAGATACCTCGAGGAGAGGCCTTTGGCGTCCACGTCGCTGATCTCGAAGAAGGCGCCGTCCTTGTTCTGCCTGGCGGAGTTGTAGGAAGCGGCCTTCAAAAGGCTATGGACGATCCCTTTCCTGACCGCCTCATGCTCATCGGTCATCGGGTTGGACAAGAGGTAAGGCTCGGCGCTAGAAAGATAAGCGAACTTCCCGACCTCCTTCTTCGACACCAGGGTATAAGTGAGGGCCTCGCTGACGCCTGAGGCGAAAAGGTAATGCCTGATCTCCCTTTCCTTGGCCTGGGAGGAAGTGAAGCCCTGGCAGGAGAGGCGGGTCTCGGGGAGAGTGCTAGGCACATAGCCATAGCCCAGGATGCGGATGACCTCCTCGCTGATGTCGGCCTTCCCGTCGATGTCGATGCGGTAGCTAGGGACGGTCAAAAGGAAGGAGTCGCCCTTTGCCTGCACGGAGAATCCGTCGCGGATGAGGACGTTTTTGACCTCCTCTTCGCCAAAGGACGTCCCCAAACGGGAATTGATGTAATCGAGGCTCACCTCGATCTTCTTGGCTTCGTGGCTTAAGGTGTCGTAGTTCTTGACTTCGAATAGCTCTTCGGCGGAGCAATATTCCTTCAGGTAATGGGCGGCCATCTTCTGAACCTCCAACGCCTGATCGGGGTTGATGCCTTTGCAGTAGCGCAAGGAGGAGTCGCTAGATAGCCCTAGGCGGTTGCTGGTGCGCCTGATGCTCGCATAGGCGAAATTGGCGACCTCGACGATGATGTTCTTCGTGTTCTCGTCCACCCTGCAGCAATCCGCGGTCATGACTCCGGCTAGGCACATTGGCTTGCCCTCGCTAGTGACGACGAGGTCGCCTTTCTCTAGATGATAGGTCTTCCCATCCATCGCGAGGAATTCGCCTTCGTAGTCGTCGGAGACGATGAGCTCGTCCTTCGGCAGCTTGTCCGCGTCGTAGAAATTGACCGGCTGGCCGGAAAGCAGCATCACGAGGTTCCCCGCGTCGACGGCGGCGCTGATGCTCCTGATGCCCGAGGCATTCAAAAGAGAAGCCACTTCCTTCGGGGAGGCGTGGTTCTTGATGCCGTTTACCCTCATCGCGGAGAACTGGGGGCATTTGGGCGAATTGGAGCCCACGACGAAACCGTCTTTCTTATCGGAGAGAGGCTCATACTCGGGGAGGCTCAAAGGAAGCTCCTCAAGGCAAGCGACCTCGCGGGCGATGTTGTTCAGCGCGTAAAGATCGGGCCTATTGGGCAAGACGGAGACGTCGATGACGACATCGTCTAGCCCTAGGTAGCCAAGGACGTCAGTCTCCCCCACCGGCGCATCGCCAGGCAATTCCTCGATGCCCGCGCATTGGGCATCGGTCAAGTATCTCTTATCGACCCCTAGCTCAAGCAAAGAGCAGCACATGCCATCGCTTTCCACGCCCCTGATAATAGAGGGGGTGATCTTCCCCGCGGGGAGATTGGCCCCGTTCGTCGCGACGATGACCTTAAGGCCCGCTCTCGCGTTAGGCGCCCCGCAGACGATCTGATGGACGCCCCATTCCTTGCCTTCGTCCACCTCCAGGACGTGGAGGTGATCGGAGTCAGGGTGCGCTTTGCAGGAAAGCACATGGCCGATCACGAGGTGGTCGCCGGAAGCAAGGCGGGAGATGCCCTCCACCTCGGCGCCCGCGAAAGTCAATTTCGAGGCGACTTCCTCGGGGGTCTTTCCCTCCAAGGGGAGGACGCTTTTAAGATAGTTCCAACTGGTTTTCATGCTCTTATCCTCACTTTCCGGAGAAGTCCTTCAGGAAACGCACATCGTTCTGGTAGAAGCGACGGATGTCGTCGACGCCGTAGCGCAGCATCGCGACCCTCTCCACGCCCACTCCGAATGCGAAGCCGCTCCAAATCTCAGGGTCGTATCCGCACATGGAGAGCACCTTGGGGTTCACCATGCCGGCGCCCAATATCTCTATCCACCCGGTGTCCTTGCACATCGGGCATCCCTTGCCCTGGCAGCAGAAGCAAGAGACGTCGACCTCGACGCTAGGCTCGGTGAAGGGGAAGTAGCTGGAGCGGAGCCTGATCTCCCTCTTCTCCCCGAACATCTTCTTCACGAAGAGCTCGAGCGTGGCTTTGAGATTGGCAAGCGAGATCCCCTTGTCCACGACCAATCCCTCGATCTGGGCGAATTGGTGCGAATGGGTCATGTCGTCGTCGTCCCTTCTATAGGCTTTCCCGGGGCAGATCATCTTGATGGGCGAATTCCCCTGCTTCTCCACCATCGTGTGGGCCTGGGCGGCGCTGGTCTGGGTGCGGAGCAAAGTCTCCGCGTCGAAATAGAAGGTGTCCTGCATGTCGCGGGAGGGGTGGTCCTTGGGGACGTTGAGGAGCTCGAAGTTGTAATGGTCGCTCTCCACGTCGCGTCCGCTGGCGATCTCATACCCCATCGAGACGAAGATGTCCTCCACCTCGTCTATGACCTGGTAATAAGGGTTCTTCCTGCCGGAGAGGGAGCCTCTTCCGGGCAAGGAGACGTCGATCTTCTCGCTATTTAGCTTCGCGGCGAGCTTAGCCTCCTCCAGCTCCTTCTTCTTATTCTCGTAGAAAGAGGCGATCTGCCCTTTGACTTCGTTGACCGTCTTGCCGAAGAGGGCCTTCTTCTCATTGGGGACGTCCTTGATGAGGGACAGTAGCCCCATCGCCTTGCCTTTCTTGGAAAGGTAGGCGTTATAAAAGGAAACGAGGGTGGCTTCATCAACGACGCCAGCCTCCTCTTTCTTTGCCTCCTCTAGCACTTCAAGGGCGATTTCGATCTGGTCCATAACTGACTCCTTCTAATAAAAAAGACGGCCATTGGGAACGGAAGATTCCGCGGTGCCATCCCATTTCAAGCTGAGCGATTTCAACTTGCTCTTATTCCCGATAACGGCGGGCCCGGGGAGGTCGCCCTCCCGCCCTCGGCGGCGAATTCGCGGATCCCTTCCGGGGCGGTTCCACTGCTCGCCCCTCCCTCTTCTCCAGGATTGCCCCGTTACTGCTCCGCTTCTACGGACAGGCACATTCTAGACCCCTCCTCCCCTTTTTCAAAGAAAAAGAAGAGGGACGGGCGGGTTCCCTCCGCTCCAAAGGAAAAGCCCGTCCCCAGATAAGGATGGAGGCGGGCTAGAGGATTCAAGCTCCCTTAGGAGGGATCAGGAAAGGGCGAAAGTGATGGTGATGGAGGGGCGGACGCAGTTCATCGTGGTATCGACGTAGGTCTGCGAGCAGGTGCCGTCCGGGTCAACCTCAACCACGTAGGTGTCATATGTGGTGTCAGATAGAGGCGAGCACGTCCAATAGAAGCCGTTGTTAAGATAGTTCGGGTTGTTGGCGCAGTAGGCCCCGTTGGCCCTTGCGTAATCCGTAGTCATGGCCATGCAGTTGGCGTCTTCCTTGAAATAAGGCTCGTCGAAGAACTGGCGGTAGCAAAGCAAGTACACCTTGTCGTTCGTGTTGTCGCAGACATGCGGGTTCGAATCATCGTCGGTCGTCGCGGCGCTGTTATCAATCTCAACAGTCTGGATGAAGGCGTCGTCGCTTGGGAAAGCCTTCGTGAAGAAATCCCCGTTCAGCCACGACCTAATTTCCGATTCCTTGTAGTTGTTGGGGTATTGCCCAGTGTATGTGTATTCGTCGCCGAACCTATGCTGATCAAGGAGGACGCTCGAGATGAGGTTATAGGTCTTGCCAGAGGAGGAGACGACGTTCCATTCGATCGGGTCGCAGCCGAACCAGTATTCGCCGTCTTTGACGATCGAGTCCCCGTCATCGAATTTCTGAGTGGAGTTGATGCCGCAGGGATTGCCAGTCGCTTTCGCGTAATAGGAATCGCCCAATTTGTACCAGCCGTTGCTCTCGGCGGTCAGGGTCTTCAAGGAATTTACCGTAGTCTCATCGAAGACGCGGGTCTGCGGGTAGTAGCCGTAGAGGAAGCCGGTGACCTTGTCGTTGGCGGCGTCGTAGTCGCGGACGACCTTCGCGTCGCAGACGGGGCACTTGCCGTGGAGCTTCTTGGCTCCGCCATTCAAATCGAGGGACCCGCTGGTGGGGTTCTTGTGCTGATGGTCCCTGGTGACGGGGGGGCTTGATGGTGACCACGGGACGGACGGAGACATAACTCCGGCCCACGCCGCCCAGACCGAGATAGACTCGGCTTACGGCTGTGGGAATTTCGACCGCATGAGAAGGAAATTCCTCCTCACAAGGTGGAAGGCGAAAGAAGGGAAAAGCCACGGGAAGCGAAGGGGAAGGCTTTAGTCGCTCTCGGGCTGGGACAGATTCCCAGCGCCCTTTCTCGCGGCACGGCACGCTCCAAATTCAGCCATTGTTTCCGCATATAAAAGAGCAGCGCGCCAACGCGCGCCGCTCACACCAACTGAACTTTTAACTTTCGGTGGGCTTGTTTTGGCAAATACCAACTAATACCAACTAGGAATTTAAAGAGCCCTTAGTCTTAGGTCGCTTTAGTTGCTTGCGCTCGCTACTACGCTCAGATCCAAAGTCGTCACCGGACGGACGCAGTAACCATTTTCCTGTGGCGAATAGCTACGTTCACCGGATCTATTTGCGGAATAGATGTAATACACAGCGCCACCGTTGGATGGGGTGCGCGTCCAGAAGCAACTTGTATTGTTGCTATAGATTCGAGCGCCGCTAGCCCTTGCATAGTCCGTTGTGTAGGCAACCATGTCTTTGCAAGCGGTCGTAACATCAAAGAGATAAATCTTGTCTACAGTGTTATCCGAAGCGTTTACATTAGGGTTATCGACGGTTGAAGCAACGCTATTATCGACGGTTGTCACGGTGATGTAAGAATCGCCTAAACTGAAGGCGGCATCATGGAATGTGCCATTTAGCCAGGTTCTGATTTCGGAAGTCGCATATTTCAAACCGCCGCTGCTCCATCTCTGGGCGTCCAAGAGAAGATCGGAGTAGATAGTTTGCTTCCCATCGGCTGTAGAGGAGATTTTCCACTCGATCGGTTCGACCTTAAACCAATAATCCTTGCCAGACACTATGCTATCCCCATCGTCGAAGGTGTAAGTTCCTGCAAAAGGAGCGGCCGTTTTCTTCGCGTAATAGGTATCGTCTAGCTTGTGCCAGCCGGTCGCGGTGCCGGCGGAGGTCAGCGCGTCGAGCGAGGCGATGGTCTCGCTGTCTTTGACGTGGCTCTGCGGGTAGTAGCCGTAGAGGTAGCCCGTGATCGTGTGCTTAGAGGAGTCGTAGTCGCAGGTGAGTTGGGCGTCGCAGACGGGGCACTTGCCGTGGAGCTTGGTGCCTCCGTTATTCAGATCGAGGGAACCGCTGGTTGGGTTCTTGTGCTGGTGGTCGCTGGTCACGGGCAATTTGACCGTGATGGCTGGGCGGATGGCGTTTTTGGCAGACACCATGGCCATCCACAAGTCGCCCGTGGTCCTGACGCCCAGCGCGCCATCGCCATTTGTCTGGGCGCCGTTTGGAGAGCGGGTCCAATACTGCCCGCAGTTGTCGGCCGCGGAAACGATGCACTCGCAGGCTTTCACGTAATCGGAAGCCACGGCCGCTCTTTCGGCGTTGCTTTGGAAGTAGCTCTCCGACCCGTAGAGGTCTTTATAGCTGAGCAAATAGATCTTGTCCTCGGTGTTCGCGCAGGCAAGAGCGGAATTGTCATTATTGATGGTTGAGACCGTATTGTCCACGGTGACCTTCTCGATTCTGGAGCTGTCGTTAGCGAAAGCCTTGTTGAAGAAGTCGCCGGTGAGCCAGCTTCTCAATTCGGAGTACATGTAATTGCATGCGTAGCGCCCAGTCGATGCGTTTTTCCCGGTCCACCAGGTGTTGAAGCTATGGGTGTCTAGAAGCAAGCTCGAGAGGAGCGAGCAAGTCCCGTTTTCGTTGGAAAGGATTTTCCATTCGATGGGGTCGCACTTAAACCAATATTCGGTGCCGCTTGTGACGGTCGTGTTGTCGTTGAATTTAACCGCGTAGGGGTTCGCGGCGGTCATTTTCGCGTAGTATTCGCCGTCCAATTTGTACCATCCGTTGGTCTCGGGGGTTAGCTTATCGAGTTTATCGGTGATCGCCGTATCGCCCACGTGGGTCTGCGGATAGTAGCCGTAGAGGATTGAGAGGATCGTATCGGACTCGAGGCGCTCCTTGGTCTGGGTCTGGCCGCAGGAGGTGCAGGTGACTTCGAAGGCCGCATTGGAGGAATTGAGGTCAAGCGTGCCGGCGGTCCCGAGGGTATGCTCATGTACATTCGAAGGCAATTCGATCGCTGAGGCGTCTTCGGAGAAAGTGTACGTCCTGACGACGGAATCATAGGATTTGATGGCTTTGACGATCTTGCCGTTGTTGAAGTAGAGCTCGGCGGAAATCTCCGTGCCGTAGGGGTTGGTGTAGGTCGCATTGTAGCAGCCCTTCTCCTTGTCTAAGTTAAGGATTTGGTAGGTCAGCATGGAGTCGAAGGCGCTGACGTTGGCGTCGAATTTCGAATAGACGTCGTAATACTTGTCCCCGTCCCGGTTCTTGACCCAGGCCCCGGAGCTGTCTTTGGAGTAAACGTAGTACTTCGCGTCGCTCCCCTCGCCCTCGACGGTGTAGTAGTATTCGACGGCGCCATCGCCGGTGGAGACGCAATGGACGATGTTCCCGTTCTTGGTCTCGGTGTCCTGGAAGGATGCGCTGTCGCTGACGGAGTCGCAGTGGACGGTGATTTTGTCGCCCTCGAACTTGAAGGCGTCGGCGAAATTCGCCTCGCTGATGTA
>CAVAGB010000019.1:0-37292 GCA_963588055.1 Erysipelotrichaceae bacterium
CGGCTCTTTCGCTATCGCTTTCCATTTTTATCACCAACCTTTATTACCAACCAAACATCATTGGTGGTTGGCGATAAACAAACTAGCAATTCAGGTTAGCAGTGCACATTACTTTGTCTTTCTGCGCCAAACTGCTTATTGAAAACGCGCCATTTTGCTTATTGGAAACGCGCCAAACTGCTTATTGAAAACTTGCCAAACTGCTGAATTGGTTTAAAATAATGGCATAGGAGGCTACTTTTATGGATGATGAATATTTCCCTAGATTGTTCGATGAACAACTGCAATTTTATTTAAGAAGCGTTGGTGCCATTGTTATCGTAGGCCCAAAATTCTGCGGCAAATCGACGACGGCTTCTAGATACGCTAAAACAATTGTCGATCTGACAAAAAAGAAGAGCCAAGAGCAATATCTTTCTCTTGCAAAGAACGCTCCGGATACGTTTCTTAATCTTGGAGAGAAGCCTCAGCTGATCGATGAATGGCAAATGGTTTCCTTTCTTTGGAACGACATCAAAGATGCGGTTAGCAAAAGTCGCAAATTTGGGCAGTACATTCTGACGGGGAGCGTAACAGATTACACAAAAAAAGATGATGAGTCAGGAGAAACCCACACAGGAACCGGCCGTATCATCACGAAGATGCTTCGCACATTTTCGCTATTCGAAAGTGGAGATAGCAATGGCGCGGTGTCTTTAAGAGACTTGAAAGAAGGCAAATTCAATGCCGCGGTCTCGGAAAAAGATATTTACGACTATGCTTTCTTTATTTGCCGTGGTGGTTGGCCATTGGCGTTAGGCCAAGAAAAAGACGTCGCCCTGCAGCAGGCTAAAAACTTCTTTATCGGCGTTGTGACCAAAGATCTTTTCTCTTTGAAGGACATCCCATTAAAAAAGGACGAAGCAAGGGCTCGTAAGCTGATGCGCTCTTACGCCCGTCACCTTTGCTCTCAAGCAGCGGATGCAGAACTTAGAGGGGACATGGGTCCAGAAGAAGAAATGGACCGCAATACGTTTGCAAAATATCTTTTGGCCTTGGAACGTCTTTATATCACTGATGAGCTTGAAGCCTGGAATCCAAATTTGAGAAGTAAGACTGCCATTAGAACGAAAGGCACGAGGCATTTTGTCGATCCTTCCATCGCAGCCGTTTCTTTGGACTTGACCCCCCAAAGCATTTTTATGGATATGAAAACCTTTGGATTCCTTTTCGAATCCTTGGCAATCCGCGATTTGAAAATCTATTGCGATAGTATCGGAGCCCATCTATATCATTACCGCGATAAGCTTGATCGCGAAGCGGATGCCGTTATTCAATTCGATGATGGAAACTATGCCTTGATCGAAATCAAACTTTGCGATGAATCTGAATTGGATTTGGCTGCTAGGAAATTGATTGACCTGTCGAATGATATCGATGAATACAAACCAAAACCTGTTTTCATGATGATAATCACGAAAAACATGTTTGCATATAGACGTGAAGATGGGGTGTATGTCGTTCCTCTTGCCTGCCTTAGAAACTGACTTTAATCTTTTGAAAACTCCGCAGAAGTGCTCTTTCTTTCAGAACCAATCCCCAAAACATCGGGCTCTTTTAAAGCAAACGACTGATTAGCGCGTTTTGAATGCGTCGCCGACAAACGGCCCGTAAGCCAATGACAGATCGACCGGCATCAGTTTCCTCAGGATCTTTCTGCAGGTTATGACCGATTTCTCCCTCAGGATCGCGTCTATCTGCGTGCCCGGGCGCTCCATGGCTTCTTTGGCGTACCTGAGCATCTTCTGGAAGAGGAAGCGGTCGACATACCCTTGCAGATGCCTAGTCGAGAGGCCCCTGAAGCGCGCCGTCGAGTCCATGAAATCGGCCATTAGGGAATTGGCCTCGTTCATGGTCTCGCCCCATTCGTTGGCGTGGCAGCCGGACTTTATCTCAACGTGCCTGAACCCGTTGTCCCTCGCGAAGCCCTCGTAGCAGCTCCTGTCGTCCGTGACGAGCGTCTTGCAGCCCGCGAGATGCGGCAGCATCTTGTTCGCCATCGCCCTGCTCTCCCATCCGAGGCCGACGATCTCGCCGGCCATGTTGTCGTTCTCGTCTATCGCCCAGAGGACGACGACCTGGGGCTCCCCGGGGATCGCGGTCCCGCGCTTCTTGCTTTCCCGTGGCATATTGAGCGGTTTGGTCCCCTTGAGGTTTATCCGGAAGTACTGCCCGTCCATCTCAACCCGCCCGGCGAGCTCGGTTGAGGAGAGCGCCTCCCTCAGCGATACCTGCATCTTCTGGCGGATGTAGAAGGCCTGCGGCAGCGATATCCCGCAGGCCTCAGCGCTCTCCTTCAGCGAGAGCATGTGGAGGTCGCAGGCGATCGCGTTCAGCCAGACGACGGCCTTCTTCTTGCTGCCCTGGGCGGGGCCGCCGGAGCAGGACCTCGCGGTCTCGCCGCAGGCGGGGCAGACCCATTTCTGATGGCCTTTGTCCCTGCCGTTCCTCCACATCCTCGCGCCGCACCGCGGGCAAAGGGGCGCGCCCCTCGCCCGCTCGGCGAAAGGATCCAGCGGCTCCGGGGAGCGCAGCGATAGAATCCTGGCCATAGCCTCCGCCTCGTCGTCCAGCAGGCCGTCGGCGAATTCCTTCATCTCGGCGTAATCCATATGCTTGAAAAGGCCTTTGTCCAGCCGGCTCCGCAGACCTATTCGCCAAAACAAACCTATCGGAGGAGGCTGGACAAAGGCATCTCCTTGTCCAGTGAAAATGGTCTGGGTCTTCGGTTTGTTTTGGCGGGACGATTATAACACGCCTCCGTTGATAACCTTTTTATCAGTCGTTTGTTTTAAAAGAGCCTTTTTCTTTCGTGAAATCTTTTTTTCTTTCGTGGGATTGCATTAATCTTCCGGAAGATTCTGCATGTGCATGCCTGTTCAAACCCTAAAATCAAAAATAAGTCAAAGGATAAGAGCGGGGTGGCGTTCCACAAACGTGAGCGCTCAAAAGGGAAAGGTCGGCATCACGCCGCCCCTAGCTTTCGATGGCGCGGACAACAGGACTCGAACCTGCACGGACCCATCCAGCAAATCCAAAGAGAAAAGGGGCGCGCCGCAGAACGCGCCCCTTTTCAAAATCTGATTAAGCAACCACGAGGTTGAGGATCCTGCCCTTGACGAAGATGACCTTCTTCACGGTCTTTCCTTCCAGCCAAGGCTTCACCTTCTCGCTCGCATTCGCACTCGCGAGGGCCTCCTCTTGGCTCGCCTCGGGCGAGAGCTCGATCACGTCCCTCATCTTGCCGTTGACGGAGACCGCGATTTTGACGGTCTGCTTCACGAGTTTGCCCTCATCGCAGCTTGGCCAGGATTCGTAGGCGAGGCTGCCTTCGTGACCAAGTTTCTCCCACATCTCCTCCCCGATGAAGGGGCAGACGCAGGAGAGCATCTTCACGAAGCCCTCAAGATAGGGTTTGTAAAGGGAATTCGCCTTGTAGCAGTCGTTGACGAAGACCATCATCGCGGAGATCGCCGTGTTGAAGGAAAGCGAGGCGAAGTCGTCGCTGACCTTCTTCACGAGGGCGTTGTAGGAATAATCGAGCTCGCCGGAGTTCGCTTCGCTCCATTTCGCGGAGAACTCGGGGTCGTCGATGAGGCGGTAGGCCCTTTCGAGGAATTTCCTGGCCCCGTTTAGCCCAGTCGTCGACCAGGGCTTCATCTCGGCGAGGGGCCCGGCGAACATCTCGAACAGGCGCAAAGAATCCGCGCCGGAGTTCTCGACGATCTCATCGGGATTGACGACGTTGCCCTTGGATTTGGACATCTTCTCGCCGTTGGTGCCGAGGATGATGCCTTGGTGATAGAGCTTTTGGAAGGGCTCGGGGCAAGAGACGGCGCCGATGTCATAGAGGAATTTGTGCCAGAAGCGCGCGTAAAGCAAGTGCAACACGGCGTGCTCGGCGCCTCCGATGTAGAGATCGACGGGGAGCCAATGGTCGAGGAGCTCTTTATCGCCGATGCAGTTGGGGTTCTCAGGATCGATGTAGCGGATGTAATACCAGCAAGAGCCCGCCCATTGGGGCATCGTGTTGGTCTCCCTTTCTCCGTGCCTCCCATCGGGGGTCACGTAGTCGAGCCAAGAGGATGGGGCCTTCGAAAGAGGGGGTTTCCCGTCCTTGCTCGGCTGGTAGTTGTCCATGTCGGGCAAAGTGAGCGGAAGCTGATCCTCGGGGATGGGGAACTCGGTCCCATCGTCGAGCTTGACGATGGGGATCGGCTCGCCCCAATAGCGCTGGCGGGAGAAAATCCAGTCGCGCAGCTTGTAATTGACGACGACCTTGCCCTTGCCGAGCTCAACGAGCTTCTTGGTGATCGCGGCTTTGGCGCCTTCGATGTCCAAACCGTCGGCGTAGCTCGAGTTGATGTGCTTGCCATCGCCCGTATAGGCTTCCTTGGAGATGTCGCCTTCGATGACTTGGATGATCGGGAGGTCGTGCTTCTTGGCGAAGGCGTAGTCCCTGGTGTCGTGGGCGGGGACGGCCATGACGGCTCCGCTCCCATAGGAGCCCAAAACGTAGTCGGCGATGTAGACGGGGATCTTGGCGCCGTTGATCGGGTTGATCGCGTAGACCCCGAGGAAGACGCCGGTCTTCTCTTGCTGGGTGCCGGTTCTGGAGAGGTCGCTTTTGTGGCTAGCCTCTTCGACGTAAGCCTCCACCGCTTCTTTCTGCGCGGGGGTGACTAGTTTCTTAACGAGCGGATGCTCGGGGGCAAGGCAGCAATAGGTGCAGCCGAAAAGGGTGTCGACGCGGGTGGTGAAGACGTCGAAACTATCCTCTCCCCCATCGATCTTGAAGGAGATGGAGACGCCGGTGGATTTGCCGATCCAGTTCTTCTGCATCTCCATGGTCGACTTCGGCCAGTCGACGAGCTTCAGATCGTCGGCGAGGCGGTCGGCGTAGGCGGTGATTTTGAGGATCCATTGCCTCATCGGCATGCGGATGACGGGATAGCCTCCCCTCTCCGATTTGCCGTCGATCACCTCTTCGTTGGCGAGCACGGTCCCTAGCTCGGGGCAATAGTTGACCGGGACGTCGGCGACGTAGGCGAGGTCGTGCTTGAAAAGCTGGAGGAAGATCCACTGGGTCCACTTGTAGTAAGAGGGGTCGGTGGTCTTGATCTCCTTGCTCCAATCGTAAGAGAAGCCGAGGGCCTGGATCTGGTCCTTGAAATGGGCGATGTTCTTGTCGGTGAAGATCGAGGGGTGCTGGTTGTTCTTGATCGCGAATTGCTCCGCGGGCAGGCCGAAGGCGTCCCAGCCCATCGGGTGGAGGACGTTGAACCCTTGCATCCTCTTCATGCGGCAGACGATGTCGGTGGCCGTGTAGCCTTCCGGGTGCCCGACGTGGAGGCCTTGCCCAGAGGGATAGGGGAACATGTCCAAGGCGTAGTACTTGGGCTTGGAGAAATCGTGGGTGTCGCAATGGAAGGTGGAGTGGTCGGCCCAGTACTTCCGCCACTTCGCTTCGATCTTTTTGTGTTCGTAACTCATACGGGGGCAATTATAAAGCCTCTTCTTTGGAAAAGAAGGGGCGGCTGATTGATGGGAGAGAAAAAGGCCCGAGGTTCGTCCTCGGGCCATCGTCAGAAGAGCTTATTCGCCTTTGTACAAAGCGAGGTACTTCTCCGCGCTTGCCTTCCATCCATGGTCTTCCTCCATGGCGTTTAGGCGCATTTTGCGGAGTTTTTGCTTGTTGGAGAAGACTTCCATGGCCTTAGAGCAGGCGTAGCGGAGCCCGCCTTCGTCGAAGTCGCGGAAGAGGAAGCCATCCGCTTTCGCCCCCGCTTCGGGGTAGGAGGCGATGGTGTCGTGGAGGCCTCCGGTGTCCCTGGCTATAGGAAGGGTGGCGTAACGCTCGGCGATCATCTGCCCGATGCCGCAGGGCTCAAAGAGCGAGGGCATGAGGAAGAAGTCGCAGCCTGCGTAGACTTTGTGGGCGAGGCTGTTGTTGTAGCCTAGATAGATGCAGCAGGTCTCGGGGAACTCGCATTGGAGGGCCTGCAGAGCCCTCTCCAAAGCCTCCTCCCCGCTGCCGACTAAGAAGAGCATCGCGCCTTGCTGCAGCAGCTCCCTGCCGATTTTGGCGACCAGGTGGATGCCTTTTTGGGAGGTGAGGCGGGAGACCAAGCCGAAGCAAGGGCCTCCGTTATCGATGAGCCCGGCGCTTTCGATGAGGGTTTTGCGGCATTTTTTCTTCCCTTCGGTGAGATTCTTGGAGGAGAAATTCATCGCGATGTCGATGTCGGTTTTAGGGTTCCACTCCTCCTCGTCGACGCCGTTGACGATGCCGACGAAGTCCTTCTCCCTGAGTTTGAGCGGCCCGTCCATCCCGCGGCTATATAGCGAGGTGAGCAGCTCCTCTCTGTGGGTCGGGGAGACGGTGGTGATTCTGTCTGAAGTCATCACCGCGGTCTTTAGGGTGGATACCATGTCGCTGTAGCGCGTGGTCCCGTCTTCGTAGTAGCGATAAGGGAGGTTGTAGAAATCGCCGAGGAAATAGGGATCCACCATGCCTTTGAACTCGGGGTTATGGATGGTGAGGATCGTGCGCGTGGTCTTATAGACCGGATCGTCTTTGTGGCGCGCTTTGATGATGAGGGGCAGCATGCCGGGCTGCCAGTCGTGGACGTGGACGACGTCAGGATGGAAGTCCACCCTTCCGAAAAGCGATTCGACGGCCATCGTGAAGAAGGCGAATCTCTCGCCGTCATCCATGAAGCCGTAGAGCGAGCCGCGGAGGAAATAGTAGTCGTTGCCGATGAAGTAGAAGGTGACCCCTTCGTAATTGGCTTTGTAGACGTTCGCCTCCTGCTTGCGCCAAGACATGTCGACCTCATAGCTCATAAGCCGCTCGAGCTTGACGCCGGGAATGCGGTTTATGGTTGAGTAGTAAGGCAAAACGACGGCCACCTCGTGGCCTAAGGAAACAAGCTCCCTAGAGAGGGCGAGGACGACGTCGGCGAGCCCACCCGTCTTGCAGAAGGGGTTGGACTCGCTGGCGACCATCGCTATCTTCATAGGATGGCTCCTTGCTCGACGTAGAGCGTCTTGCCTTTGCCTGAGGCCTTCTTCTTCCGGGTGACGATCGCGAATTTGTCGATGAGGGCGTTCTCCACCACCGCGCCTTCGCCTATCTTGGCGTCGGAGAAGACGATGGAGTCGCGCACCACCGCCCCTTTGCCTATCTTGACGTTGCGCGCGATGATCGAATGGGTGACCTCGCCTTCGACGATGGCGCCGTTAGCGATGTAGGAATCCCTGACCGAACTGGACTCGCCATAGAGGGCGGGAGGGGTGTCGTGGGTGAGGGTGTAGATCGGCCAATCCTCCTTGAAGAGGTGGTCGGCTATCTTCGGGTTCAATAGCTCGAAGGAATAGTCCATGTAGTGCTCGAAGGAATCGATCGAGCGGGCGTAGCCATGGAACATGGAGGCGTAGCGGACGTAGCTCGAGGCGGGGCCTTTGCTGATCTCGGAAAGGAGGTCGGAGAGGGTGCCTTTGGGGAAGAGGGGCAGATAGTTCTGGAGCATCTCCGCCAAAGCGGGGCGGTTGATGATCTGGATGCCCAAGGAGACGACCCCTTTGCCCTTCTTGCTGCCGTCATTGAGGGAGACGCTCCTCACCGAGCCGTCCTCGTTCAGCTCGACGACGGTCGAGCCGAGGAACTCCTTCGAGAGGTCCTCCACCTCTTTGCAGACGACGGTGATCTTGCGCTTCTGGGCGATATGCTCAGCCAGAATCGGGCGGATGTCGATGGAGATGACCAGGTTAGATGGCATGAAGACGACCTGGGTGGCCGTGGTGTCGTAGAGGATCCAGTCGTTCTCCTTGATGTTCTGCACGTCGGTGTTGAACTCCGGCTTAAGATGGGCCGGCTCGTTGTAGAGGATGGTCTGCTTGCCGATCTTGGTGTTGGTGGTCCAGGCGTCCATCGTGCCGAGGTGCTTCAAGATGGACCGTGGATGGTCCTTGACGAGCAGCCCGACGTTGCTGATGCCCGCGTTGCAGAAGTTCGAGAGGGCGAAGTCGCAGAGCGCATACCTCCCCAAAAAGGAGGTGGACCCCAAAGGCCTGGAGCCGGTGAGGGGATTTACTTCCGGGGCGTTGTGGAAGTTGACGATGCCCACGATGTTGGCGTTCATTTCATGTCACTCTTTCTGCCGTTGGCGATAAGGGCGATGCCCTCGTGTCCTTCATTGACGACCTCTTCGTCCTCGATGGTGCTGTAAGGCCCGACGACGGCGTCATAGACTTTGCTCCCGATGCCGACGTGGACCCCGTTCATGAGGACGGAGTTCTTGACCACGGCCCCTTCGTCGACGATTACGTCGCTAGAGACGACGCAGTGATCGACCTCGCCGTAGATCTGGGCGCCCTGGTTGATGAGGGAGTCCTTCACGACGGCGCCTTTGGCGATGTATTGGGGGCGGGCGTGGTTGTCCTCGCTGTAGATGCGGTTGTTCTGGATGACCGTGTAGAGGTTGACGTTCGGGTCGCCGCTGAGCAAAAGGTCCATGTTGGCGGCGTGGAGCGAATCGATGGTGCCCACGTCCCTCCAATAGCCCTCGTAGCGGTAGACGATGACCTTCTTCCCCTGCGAAAGGAGATTCGGGATGATGTCCTTGCCGAAGTCGTGGGAGGAATTGGCGATCTTGCTGTCGGTGATGAGGGCGCCTCTTAAGGTCCTGTAGTTGAAGATGTAGATGCCCATGGAGGCGAGGTTGGACTTCGGGTCCTTTGGCTTCTCTTTGAAGTCCACCACCTCATTCTTCTCGTTGGCGGTCAATATGCCGAAGCGCGAAGCCTCCTCCCAGGGAACCTCCTGAACCATGATGGCGCAGTCGGCGCCGCTTTCCTCGACCTGGCGGAGCATCTCGTTGTAGGTGCAGGAATAGATGTGGTCGCCGGAGAGGATCAAGACGTAGTCGGGGCTGACGCCTTCGAGCCAATCGAGGTTCTGATAGACGGCGTCGGCGGTGCCGCGGTACCAGTTCGAGCCCTCCTCGGTTTGCTTGGGCGAAAGCACGGAGCAAAGCGAATCCACCCCGTTGATGCCCCAGTTCTGGCCGTTGCCGATGTAGGAGTTCAGCGCGCTTGATTGGTATTGCGTGGCGACCCCAACGTAGCGGATGCCGGAATTGGCGCAGTTGGAGAGAGGGAAATCGATGATTCGGTACTTCCCCCCATAAGAGACGGCGGGCTTGGCGATTTTGCGCGTCAAAGCCTTCAGGCGGGTGCCTTTACCTCCCGCGAGTATTAAGGCGGCGATCTTGTTACCCATGGTGACAAGTCTAGCCGAAAAAGCGCCCCAAATAAAGGCTTTGGAGAACATTCTTTCCTTTTCCATCGTTTTTCCAACTTTCGAGGTTTTTCCTAAAGGAAACGACCCTCGAAACTGGTCGAAATTCGCTGTTGCTAGACTCTAGGCAAGGTGGATATAATATTGACCGCGCTTAAGCGAAAGAGGTGTGAATTATGTCCAGATACTGCCCTGTTACCGGAAAAGGCCCGATGAGCGGCAACGCCCGCAGCCATTCCCTCCGCGCCACCCGTCGTCGTTGGAACGTCAATCTCCAGAAGTACAAGATCAACATCGATGGCAAAGTGGTCGAGGTCCGTATGTCGGCCCGCGCTTTCCGTACCTTGAACAAGACCGTCAAGGCGAAGGAAGCCAAAGCCAACGAAGCGAAGTAATCCTTGCTTGGAAATTCAAAAAGCAGCCCAGCGGCTGCTTTTTTTGTCGTTCTTTTATTTCAATTCGAATAAAGCGATGCCTAGGACGAAGGCCAGCGTGCCCAAGACGTCGGCGAAGACGGCCAGCCATTCGGAGAAGGCGAGGACGAAGGGCTTCGGACGCACCACGTCGATGCTCCCATCCGCGTTCCCGATGGTCTCCATCTTCGTCCACGAGGAGAGCTTGGGGTTGACCGAAAGCAGACACAACAGGAGCGCCAAGGCGAACTCTATGCCCATGAGGATGAGGGCGGTGATTTCATTCACCGAGCGGAGGTTCAGGAAGAAAATGCCCTCGAAGGCGCAAAGGATCGCGTTGAAGGCGAAATAGAGGACGCTGACGAGGATGTGCGGCTTGCAGTTGTAAGCGGGGATCTTGAAGAGGAAGGCGAAGAGAGCCGCTTTCAAGACGCCGAGGACCGCGATGACGATGGCGAAGGTGAGGTAAGGATAGAAGTCGCTGTCCCAAAGGAGGCTAGAGGAAGAGAGGGCGAGGGAAGCGGCGCAAGCATAGACGGAGATGCGCGAGACCTGCGAAGCGATATCATGCCCCTCATTCAGCTCGAAAGGGAACTCGCTTAGGAAAGAATAGCCTCGTTTTGCGCTCTTTTTGTGCCCGATCGTCCCCGAAACAAGAAGCGAAACGAAGCAAACTAACAGCAACGAAGAGAAAGCGATCGTTATGGGAAGGGCCTTCATCCTTTTATTCTCCTTAGTCTCGAGGCGAAATCCTGATGCCCGAAGAGGTAGCTCCCGGCGACGAGGACGCTCGCCCCGCTATCGATCGCCTTTGGGGCGGTCTTCTCGTTGATCCCCCCGTCGACCTCGATCTCATAGGCATAGCCATGCGCTTCCTTCTCTTTCTTAAGGAAGGCGATCTTCTCCAAGGAAGAGGGGATGAAGCTTTGCCCTCCCTTCCCAGGCTCGACCGACATCACGAGGACGAGGTCTATATCCTTTATATAAGGAATAAGGGAGGAGGCGGGCGTCCCCGGCTTGATGGAGATGCCTGCTTTCTTGCCGCGGGAATGGAGCAGCTCGACGCAACGCCTGATTTCGTTTTCATCCTCGCAGGCCTCGAGGTGGAAGGTGTAGATGTCCCCTCCCGCTTCCAAGTAGCTGATGATCGCCCCATAGGGATGGGCGCACATGAGGTGGATGTCCTTAAGGACGCCATCTTCGGTGGCGAGGCAGGCCCTCTTCACGAAGGAGGGGCTGAAGGTCTTCGCGGGCACGAAGATCCCGTCCATCACGTCGATGTGGATGTAAGAAGCACCGCTAGCGCAGGCCAAAGCGATCTCCTCCTCGATGCGAGAGGGATCGGCGGAAAGGATGCTAGGGGCGATGAGGGCGCTCATTTGAAGCCGAAGATCCTCGAGAGGATCCCTTTCTTCTCCTTGAAATGCTCTTTGTCTTCCATGGCTTTGGCGATGGCTTGGTGCATGGCTTCGGCGCTTAAGTAGCGCTCTTCCGGGCGCTTCCTGCAGGCGTCGACGATGATCTTGTCGATGACCTTCGGAACCGAAGGGGCTTTCTTCGAGGGCTCGGGGAAGCGCTTGGTGATCTGCTTCATGGCGATCTCCTCGGCCGAGGCGCCGTCGAAAGGCACCGTGCCGACGAGCATCTCGTAGAAGACCACGCCCATCGAGTAGATGTCGTTTGCGATCGAGGCGGGCTGGCCGGTCAAAACTTCCGGAGCGCAGTAATAGACCGTGCCTTCCACCGCGTCCCCCCTCTCCTTCTTCCCGATCGGGGAGGAGATCCCGAAATCGCTGATTTTGACCGTCCCATCGTTCAAATAGAAAAGGTTGTCCGGCTTGATGTCGCGATGGATGAGGCCGTGGCGATGGATGTAGGCGATGCCGTCGGTGAGCTGCAGCATGACCTCGCAGGCATCGGATAAAGGCAAGGATATCTGAAAGTTCAATTTGTCGCGGAGAGTCTGGCCGCTGATGTACTCGTTGACCATATAGGGCCGCCCTTCGACGACGCCTTGGCCGTAGACTTTGACGATGTTGGGGTGGTTGAAGCTCGCCGCGGCGATCGCCTCCTGCTCGAAGCGCTTGGAATTGGCGGGGTCGGCCATCAATTCCTCCTTCATGACCTTGATGGAGACGATGCGCTTGCCGATGAGGTCGTGGGCCTCGTAGACGTCGGCCATGCCGCCTGTGGCGATGCGGGAGGTGACGCGGAAGCGCTCGGAGATCTTGTCGCCTATCTTAATCATGGGACAGCGCCTCCCAAAGCGCGACGGCGATGTTGTCGCTGCCTCCGTTTGCGTTGGCCTCGCTTATCAAAAAGCCCGCCTTCTCGTCGCTGCGGTCATCGGTGGAGAGGACCGCCTTGATCTCGGATTCGGATAGGTTGTTGTAAAGCCCGTCGGAGCAAAGGAGGATGCTCTCGCCGTTATAGGGGTAGGCTTTGATGTCGAAGTAGGCGCCTCTAGCGATGCCCATGGCGTTCATGAGGACGTGGCGGTCGGGGCGGGAGGCGATTTCGCTGGCGTCGATCCTGCCGGTGCGGTAGAGGTAATCGACGTAGGTCTGGTCCTCGGTGAGGCGGGTTAGGCGGAGGGTGTCGCGCGAATAGCGGTAGGCCCTGCTGTCCCCGGCGTTTCCGACGATCAGCTTGTTGCCCCTGATGAGGGCGGTGACGCAGGTGGTGCCCATGTCGCGGTAAAGGGGGTTCTTCCCCGCTTCTTCGTAAATGAGCCCATTGGCTTTCTTATAGGCCCTAGCGAGCCAGTTCTTCAGGAAGAGCGTGGGGATTTTGGGCATCGCGCGGAAGTCCTCGAGCATGGAGTCGAGGGCCATCTTCGAGGCGTAGTCGCCTTTGTTCTGCCCTCCCATGCCGTCGCAGACGCAAAGGAAAACGTCGCCGGAGCTGCTGAGCGATACGACGCATTGGTCCTCGTTGCTCAGCCTCACCCTTCCGACGTCTTTGCGGAATGCGAAGGTCCCCTTGAAGCTCTGCATGGCTACCTCTTGGCCTGATACTTGGCGCGGAGCTGCCCGCAGGCGGCGTCGATGTCGTTGCCGAATTCCTTGCGCACGGTGGCGTTTATCCCCCTCTTCAGCAGGCGGTCGGCGAAGGCTTTGATGGCCTCTTTGCTCGAACGTCTATAGGGTTTCTCCTTGACGGGGTTATAGGGGATGAGGTTCACGTAGGCGAAGATGTGGTTGTCGTGGATGAGCGAGGCGAGCTCGTCGGCGCATTCCAAAGAATCGTTGACTCCCGCGAGGAGGATGTATTCGAAGGTGATGCGCCTGCCGGCTTTCTCCTCGTAGTATTTGATGGCCTCGATGAGGCGAGGGAGGGGATAGCCTTTGGAGATCGGCATGATCTGGTTGCGGATCTCGTCGTTGGGCGCGTGGAGGGAGATGGCCAGATTGATCTGAATCCCTTCTTCGGCGTAGCGCTTGATGCCCTCAGCCAACCCGCAGGTGGAGACGGTGATGTGCCTGGCCCCGATGGCCAGCCCCGCTTGATCGTTTGCGATGTGGACAAAGTCCATGACGCTGTCGTAGTTGTCGAAAGGCTCGCCGGTGCCCATCACGACGATGTGGCTGACGGATTCGGCTTCTTCGGCGAGGATCTGGTTCATCACCAAAAGCTCCCCCACCATCTCATCGGCGGTGAGGTTCCTCTCTTTCCTGAGGAGCCCAGAGGCGCAGAAGGCGCAGCCCATGTTGCAGCCGACTTGGCTGGAGACGCAGATGACGTTGCCATAACTATAGCGCATGAGCACGGTCTCCACCTTCGCCCCGTCGCCCATCTCAAGGAGCAGCTTGATGGTGCCGTCTTTGGCGTCTTGGCGGGTGAAGATCTTGGGGAGGGTCAAGCAATAATCCTCCTTCAGCTTCGCGCGGAAAGACTTCGAGACGTCGCTCATCGAATCGAAGTCATAGACGTGTTTCTGATAGATCCAAGAGAAGACCTGCTTGGCGCGGTAAGAGCTCTCGCCGAGCGAGACAAACTCCTCTTTCATCTTCTCTTGCGTGTAGGACAAGAGGTTTTTCATTTTCACTTCTGCTCAAGGGAGGCGCTGACGCCCTGGGAAGGGGCGGCGAAGACGCCGGGATGGGGGACGGTGGCGTCGAGGGCGAGTGCGTTCTCCCCGCGGCGGAGGACGGCCACGTACATCGCCGTGTCGCTAGGCTCATAGGGGAAATGCTGCTTCTCGCTCTCGAGCTTGAACTCGGGGTGCTCCTGGAGGAAGGAAGAGACGGTGAGGTGCCCCTCCTTCTTGGAGATGGTGTAGATCATGTAGACGAGGAGGCCGTTGACCTCGACGAATTTGGCGCAGCCATAAAGCGCGCTCTTCTCTCCTTCGAGGATGCGGTCCATCGAATCCTTGTCGTAGGAGATGAGGAAATCCGGGGTCGAGCGCACGCGGTCGAAGCCGGTGGAGTCGGGCGAGCAGAAGACGAGGCTCTGCTGCTTGGAGATCGCCGCCTCCATCGAGAGGGGATCGGGGCAGGAGAAGAGGTTGACGTTGTGCAGATCGCCCTCTTTGATGACTTTCTTCACGTCGACTTTCTTATCGGCGTCAGGGACGGCGATGTTGAGCCCGATGGAGCTGCCATAGGTCTCGATGAGCTCCTTCTCCAAGGAGGAGTCGGGGTTGCCGTTGTAGAGGAGGACTTCGCTAGGCTCGCTGACGGGGAACTCGTCCATGACCGCTTTGGTCAGCGGGCGCTCGAAGTAGATCTTCCCCTCGCGGAAGAAGTCCAGTTTGCGGATGGGGGTCTTGCCTTTGTAAAGGAGGATGTGCGGGAAGGAGGTCGCGACGAAGTCAGGGTTAGCGAGGACCGCTTCCTCGGAGATCACGCTCGTCCTGACGCGCACATAGAGCGGCTCGGGGCGGGAGAGCTTGCGCAAGGTCTTGTAGAGGTTGCCATAGCCGTAGTGCTTCCAGATCTTAAGCGCCCAGGAGGGGACGTTGTAGCGGAGGGAGAGGTACTCGTCGCTAGAGCGCGAAATGGATTCGGGAATCAGGTCGCTGGTGGTAGAAGCGGAAGCCAAAAAGGAGGCAAAACGCTCGTATTTCGCCTCATCCGAGAGCATCGCCTTCCAGGAGGCGTTGGCGACTTCGCCATCGAGGTGGCGGTAGAAGAAATCGTTCCCGATCACCAAGGCGAGGTATCTGCGCTCCTGCTCATCCAGAGGGGTCTCACCCTCAGGGAGGTTCTTCTCGACGCCGTCGATGATGTAGGTGAAGAGGAGATGGTGGCGCAGCTCGCAGCCGACAAGGCCCGAGACGGAGGGGCGGAGCGGGCGCAAGGCCGCCTCTTTCTGGAATTTCTCCTTCAAAGCCTCGCCGAAGGACACCTTCTCGTCGAGGATGGAATTGAGGATCTCCAATGCCAAATCAAATTCTTTCATGGTTCATTTCCCTTTCTTTGCAAGTTCGTCTTCGAGGCCTTCGAAGGCATTGCCTAGGAAGATCTCCTTGTCGTCTTCGTCGTGGTGATGGTGCTCGCAGCAATGCCCATCGTGGTCATGGCAGCATTCGTGCTCCTCCCCGCTAAGGTCGGGCATGTCGTTGCTGAGGGTGACCTCGGTTTCCTTGATGTTGTCCTCGGAGATGTAGCGGGGATAGCCGTCGTTCACGTGCTCATAACGCGAGGAGGAGGAGAAATACTCGAACTCGATCTCGAGGTTCACCGAGAACTCGGAGAGGGTCTGAATCAAGTAGGAGGCGATATGGCTTTCCACGGGGCGGTATTTCTCCGGCGCGCGGACGATCACGATGGTGTTCCAGCTCGTCTGCTCGACGCCGTTATGGAAGACCATGCTGTTCGGCGCGTAGAAATTGATCAGCGACTCGTCGGACTCATAGAGCTGGGCGAGGTTCGCGGTGTGGTCTTTCGAATAGTGGCCCACCACGAATTGGTCAAGCCCCAGGATTTGAAACGTTATCATGTCGAAAAGGACTCCTTTTTTGCTCGCCCGCCATTATAGCATGCGCGAGCGCACGTTAGTACACGCGAAAGAAGAAACTAGTAATCGAGGGGATCGACGTCGCAGACGATGTCCACCCCTCCTTTGCCGGAGAGTTTGCCAAGCAAGGAAGAAAGGTGGCGTCTGATCTCATCGGCGTTCTTCGTCTTGATGAGGACCGTTCTTTGATGCACGCCCCCCACCAAAGCGAAATAGGGGCTGAGGGGGCCGAGGCAGACGGTGTCGGGGAAGCCCATGGAATCGAGGTGCTTCTTGATGTCGAAGGCGGCCTCGATGCAGCGCTCCTCACTCTTGCAGGAGAACTTTAGCAGAAATAGATAACGGTAAGGCGGGTAAAGCGAGGCTTTGCGGACCTGCATCTCCTTGAGGTAGAAGGCCTCGTAATCCTGCCTCGCCCCCAAGGTCACGGCGTAATGATGCGGGTTGTAGGTCTGAATGAGGGCTTTGCCTGGTTTCTCCCCCCTTCCGCTCCTGCCCACCGCCTGGGTGATGAGCTGGAAGGTCCTTTCGCTGGCGCGATACGTCGGCAGGGAGAGTCCCACGTCAGCCAGCACCAGCCCGACGAGGGTGACGTTAGGGAAATCATGGCCCTTGGCGATCATCTGCGTCCCGACCAGAATATCGTACTTTTGCTCCGAAAAATCCCGCAAAACCCGGCTAACATTGTTCCTCACCTTGCCCACGTCCCCATCTAGCCTAGCGATGCGGGCGTCGGGGAAATACTTCTCGTTGAGGATCTTCGCGACCCTCTCCGTCCCGAAGCCGACGCGCATGATCGCGGTGCTCCCGCACTCGGGGCAGAGGTCAGGGTATTCCATCACGAAGTCGCAATGGTGGCATTTGAGCATGTTGTCTTGCTTGTGGTAAGTGAGGTTTCCATGGCAATTGGGGCAGGTGAAGATGTGCCCGCAGCTAGAGCAGGTGACGTAGCTCGAGTAGCCGCGGCGGTTGAGCAATAAGACCACCTGCTCCTTCTTCTTCAGGCGGTCGCCTATCTCGGCGATCATCTCCTTCGAGAAAAGCCGGTCGTCGCTCATCATCAGCGAGCGGTTGGTGAGGTCGATGATCTTGGTCTCGGGGAGGGGCCGGGCGTTGGCTCTGCTAGTCATCTCCGCATAGCCATAAACCCCCTTCATCGCGCGGGCTTTGGTCTCGAGGTTGGGCGTCGCAGAGCCTAGAACCACCTTCGCCCCGAAATGCGCGGCGCGCATGATCGCGACTTCCTTGGCGTTATAGAAAGGCAGGGTGTCTTGCTTATAGGCCTCCGTGTGTTCTTCATCGAGGATGATGAGGCCGATGTTCTCTAACGGGGCGAAGACCGCGCTTCTCGCCCCCACCACGACCCTCGCCTTCTTCGAGGCGATGCGGCGGTACTCGTCGTATTTCTCCGCGGGGGTGAGCTCGCTATGGAGGATGGCGATCTCCCCGCCGAAGCGCCTGGAGAAATACTCGACCATCGCGGGGGTCAAAGAGATCTCGGGGACGAGCATGAGGATCGTCTTGCCCTCTTTGAGGTAGGCTTCCGCCAGATGGAGGTAGACCTCCGTCTTCCCACTGCCCGTCACCCCTTGAAGCAAAGTGACGGAATGGGGGGTGGAGAGGATGTAGTCATAGGCCCTCTTCTGCTCGAGATTGAGCTCATGGGGCTCCTCTTTCTCGTATTCGGGGATGTGGAAGCGCTCCCTCTCCTTGTGGAAAATCTCTATTTTCCCCTTCTCCAACAGCGCCTTCGCCACCGCGGGGCTCCCCGCCTCTTTCTTTAGGACCTCCCCGGAAGAGACGATGAGGCGGAGGACCTCCTTCTGTTTGGGGGTCAGCCCCTCCTCGCTTTCGTCTTTGGCCTTGAAATAGTAATCGTAGGCGATCTTCGGACCGCGCAAAGCGGACAAAGAAGGCTTCAAGGAAGAAGGGAGCATCGCCTGGAGAACGGAGATCTTCGGGGCGAGGTAATAGGAGGCCACCTCGTCGCAAAGCCCCATCAGCTCCGCGTTGAGCAGAGGTTCCTTGTCGATGACGCCTGCGATGTATTCCATGCGGAAGCCGTTGGCTTTCTCTATCTCCTCTTTGCTTTGGGAGGTCGCGTGGACGGCGACGACGTAGGCCATGATCTTCTGGCTGTTGAAAGGCACCAGAACGCGGACCCCCACCCCTACCGGATCGCCCTTATGCAGATAGGAAAAAGGGCGGTTGAGGGAGGTCTTCGCGTGCTGGATCAATACGTCGAGTATCTGCATCAAGGGAATTATAAAGGAAAAGGGAAGAGGCGCGGAAAAGGGTTGCTAAGAAAAAAACACCGCCAGAAGCGATGCTGTTCACTCGGTCTCGAGGGCCTTTTTGATGATCGAGGCGATCTCGCTGGAGGCCCTTTCGATGGTGTCGTTGAGGACGACGTGGCTGTAGCGCGAGGCGAGGGGGAGCTCGGCCCTGGCTTTGGCGAGGCGTTCCTGAATCACTTCCTCGGGCTCCGTCCTTCTGCCCCTTATCCTCTCTTCGAGCGCCTCCATGGAAGGGGGCATGAGGAAGATGGAGATGGCGTCGGGGCACTTGCCGAGGACGGTCGCGGTGCCTTTGGTCTCGATCTCGAGGAAGACGTTCTTGCCTTGCTCCCTCATCTCCTCGACCTTGTCTTTGGGGGTGCCGTAGCGGTTCCCGACGAACTCCGCCCACTCGAGCAGGTTGCCGTTATCGATGTTGCGCTGGAACTCCTCTTTGGAGACGAAGTAATAATCCTTCCCATCGACTTCCCCAGGGCGCATCGCGCGGGTGGTCATGGAGATGGAGAAATAAAGGTCCAGCGAGGGATCCTTCATGAGCTCTTTGCGCACGGTCCCCTTGCCGACGCCGCTAGGCCCGGAGAGGATGATGAGCAATCCCTTTTTGTTCATGATTTGTCCATTCTACACACCCAAAAGCCCCAAAAACAACATGGAGATACCGCTTTCTAGCAAATTGGGCAGGGAAAGAAGGTCCCTTTCCTCCCCAATTGGGCCGACTCGGTCCATAATGGAGGGCATGGGACTAAGGATCAGCCAGATAAAAGCCTATGCCTCCTATCTTGATGGGGAGCTAAAGGACCGCCATATCGGCAAGCTTTGCCAATACAGCGAAGGCGTCTATGCCTTCTCCCTCTCTCACGGAGGAAAGCTCGTCTTCTCCTTAAGCGGAGGCGATCCCTACGTCTACATCAGCCATAGCTTCCCCGAGGGGAACAGCTTCTCCACCCCTTTCTCGACGGCGCTCCGCAAAAGCCTTTCGAACGCCGTCATAGAGGAAGTCTCCCCCATCGAAGGGGATCGCATCATCGTCTTCTCCCTCTCGGCCGTCAACGACGTCTTCAAAACCATCCGCCTCCGCCTCATCGTCGAGCTCCTGCCCAACCGCCCGAACCTGATCTTGGTGAATGAGGGGGGCAAAATCGAATCCGCCCATAAGACGAATTCCCTCTCCGATGAGAGGCCAATCTTCCACGGAGTGAGCTATCTTCCGCCTGAGAAAAAGGGGCTCATCGATGAGGGGAACGATCCTTCTTTCGACGCGCTTGCGTTCCAAGAGAGTTGCATCAGTAAAGAAGAAAGCATCTCTGCCAAAAGAAAAAAGCAGCGTTTTGCGGGGTTATTGAGATTCTTGAAGACGAAAGAGAAGGCTTTGGGCAGGAAAATCGAATTGATCGAGAAGGACCAGGAAGAGGCGAGGAGGCACCTCGACGATGGCAAGTACGGGGACTTCATCTACATGAATTACTCCTCCCTCCCCCAGAAATCCTCGAGCTTCGAATACGAAGGGGAGAGCATCCCCCTTGACCCGCGGAAGAATCTCTCTTTGAACGCGGAGGGCTTCTACAAAAGGGCGAAGAAAGCAAAAGCCACCCTCGCTTTGGAAGAGGATAACAAGGAGAAAGCGGAGAAGGAAAGGGAGCAGGTAAGGCACTTGCTCTCCCTACTCGAGAACGCGGATGAATCCTTCTTGCTGCTAGCCGAGAAGGAGTACGGCCTAGACAAAATCGCCAGCAAAGGGGTCTCCTCCACCGCCCTTTCCGATGCGGCCATCCACCCCTATGAGATCAATAGAGACGGTATCAGCTACCTATTCGGAAGGAACGCGAAGCAGAACGACTTCCTCACCTTCGCCTACGCGACAAGCAAAACCTATCTTTGGCTGCACGTCAAAGACGACCACGGGGCCCACGTGATCCTCCGGAAAGAGAACCCAAGCGACGAAGAGATAAGCTTCGCCTGCCAGATCGCCCTCCTCGCCTCGAAGAAGGAAGAGGGGGAGGTCATGTATTGCCCGAGGAAGAACGTGAGAAGGGGAAACGTCCCCGGGCAAGCCATCGTGAAGGAATACAAAAGCGCCACGTTCAGGCGCATAAGCCCGGAAGCAAAAGAGGCCTTCTCCCTCGCGAAGAAGGCGAAATAGCCTAGCGGTTGGGGAATTTCTCGTTGTAGCGCGCGATGGCCTCATCGATCGATTTCTTCGCCATCTGCACCCCGTGGATGCCGCCTATCTTCGTGGTTTTGCCGTGCTCGAGCTGCTTATAGACGGTAAAGAAATGCTTGATCTCCTCTAGGAGGTGCTCAGGGATCTCCTTGATGTCCTTGAACTCATTGTAAAGAGGATCGTTCTCGCAGATCGCGATGATTTTCTCGTCGACCATCCCCGAATCGACCATCGTGAGGATGCCGATCGGGTAGCAGCGGACCAACGCCAAGGGGACGACGGGCTCGCTGGTGATGACGAGAACGTCAAGCGGGTCATTGTCTAGCCCCCATGTCCTTGGGATGAAGCCGTAGTTCTGGGGGTAATGGGTCGCCGTGTAGAGGATGCGGTCGAGGATGAGCGCGCCGGATTCGTGGTCGACCTCGTATTTGTTCTTGCTGCCCGCGGGGATCTCGATGCAGGAGAGGAAATGGTCCGGGGTGATGCGCGACTTGGCGATTGAGTGGAGGATGTCCATGAAGATAGCTCCTTTTTTTGCTGGAGACATTATACCTCAGCGCGAAGAAGCGCCTCAGCGCAACCTTTTCTTCCAATTTCCAAAACGCCTATATAATTTGCCCCATGAAGAAAAAGCTTCTTCTCCCCTTGCTCTCCCTTCTCTGCCTCCCTTCCTGCGGGAGCACTTTGCTTTCCAACGATTACAAGCCCAAGGCGGACCTCCCCTACGTCAGCAGGAACGGAGACGCCTACATTAATCAAGAAAGCGGCTACGCGGTGCTTCAATGCGACGTCAGCGTGAGCGAGGCGGTGAGTCGCGCTAGTAAGACGGGTGAAACCCTGATCTTCTATTTCTACAGTTCGACCTGCCATTTCTGCGAAGAGGTTAGGGCGGGTTTTGCGGAGTTTTTGGAGGATACGGACGTCAAAGTCCTCTCCTACACCTATTACAGCGAGCCGAATTACTTCACCGCGGTTAAGCAATTCGAGGCCATCACGAAAGAAAGCGCGGAAGCATTCTTCGACGATTGGGGCACCCCCCTCCTCTTCTCTTACAAGGACGGGGTTTTCTCCAAGATCCCGCTTTATGGCAACCACGGCAGCGCCAAGGCGGTCGCGAAGATGATGGACGGGCTTTATTCCTTCCCCTACCTTTATGAGTTCTCCACTTGGGAGGCATGCGAGTCATTCTTGGATAAAGGCTATCCCATCTATCTCCTCGATGAGGGCGATTCCCTCCCAGACGTCTTGAAGACGAACATCCAGCAAAGCAGCAAGCCCTTCGGCTACCTTTTCAAATCGAGCCTTGAGGAGGAAGGGCTCAAAAAGCTCGAAGCCTCCTATGGCTCCGCCTCTTTGCTCATCGACGGGAAGGCGATAGAAAAGGAGGATTGCTCCTCCTACATCGAAGATTATTTCGCCTAGCCTTCAATTGGCTTTCGCACGCACGAAGGAGACGAAGTCCATCCCCTCCTGCTTGGTTTTGAATTTGGCGTAGTAATAGCTGTCCCCCATCGCGTCGGCGAGATGCTTTGGGTAGCGCCCGTGCATGCAAAGCTGGTAGCGGAACCTCTCGAGGATCTCCTGCTCGCTATGAAGGTAGGAATAGCAGTCCCTGCGCGCGGAGGTGAAGGCGTAGTACTTCTCCTTGTTCATGTCCTCGCGGTTCTCGTCGAAGCAAATGACGTCGGCGTAGATGTCGTAGATCGAGGCGCTTTCGGCGAAGTCGATGAGGTCGGGGGTATAGCCCCCGGGCGAGCGCATATTGCATTCGAGGGCGACGAACTCGCCTTTCTTCGCTAGCCCCGGCTTATCCTGATTCAAGACGAAGAACTCGATGTGGAAGCACCTCTTGGAGATGCCGAATTCCTTGACGACCCTTTTCCCCGTCTCCAGGAAGGAAGGGGCGTCGATGTCATCCATCGGCAAAGAGAAGGGGTTGGTCCAATAGAAGTCATCGATGTTGTCGTTGACCACGTCTGCTACTGGGACGGGGAAGTGGTCAGAAGTCGCGAAGACGACCTCCCCTTCGCTGTTGCATACCCCATCGAAGCTGATGATCGTCCCATCGACGAACTCCTCCATGATGTAGGGCTCAGGGAGCGGGACGCTGAAGAATTTTTCTAGTTCTTCCTCGTTTTTGAGGGAGTAAGAAGAGGAGGCGCCGACGCCGATATTGGGCTTCACGAAGAGAGGATAGCCGACTTTTGCGGCGAATTCCTTGGCTTTCCCTTCGTCTTCCTTCCCCTTCACGACGAGGTAGCGCATCGTCTTCGCCCCGCCGCGCTGGAAGTATTCCTTCATCGCCGACTTCGCCTTGATGTGCTCCATTTGCTTAGGGAAGAAGCCTGAGGCGATGCCGAACTTCTCGCGGAGATAGGCATCCTCCTCCAGCCACCACTCGTTGTTGGATTCCAGATAATCGATCTTCCCGTATTTGGCCTGGTAATAGGCGACGGCTTTCTCCATCTCCTGCTTGTCGCTTAAATCCTTTACGAAATAATATTCGGTAAGCGCGGCGACAAGGCGAGGCTCAAGGTCGCAGTTGATGCTGTCCCCAATCCCAAGGACGGTCACCCCTTTCCTGCGGAGCGCCTCTACGAAAAGGTAGTTGCGCGAAGGGAAATTGGGCGAGACGAAGATGAAGTTCATATCGAGCCTCCGGAGGTGAGATGCTTCACCTGCAGACGCACTAAGGCGCGGGAAAGCGAGGCGCTGGCCCTGGCCAGATCGATGCCCTCCTGCTTCTTCTGCAGACGCTCCTCCGCCCTTCTTTTGCTCTCCTCGGCCCTCGCCGCGTCGATGCTCGAGCCTTTCTCCAAAAGCGGGCAAGAGACGACGGCCTCCCCGTTTTTCACGCTGGCGAAGCCGGAGAAGGAAGCGAAATAGAGCTTCCCTTTCCCTGTGTCGAGCTTGATGATGCCGGCCGGGTCGAGTTTAAGCTGGAGCGAGGTCGAATCGATGCAGAGGTAAGTCGGCCCTTTGAGGGCGGGCACGATCAAAGAAAGGGCCTCGCCTTCGTAGACGATCCCATTAGGAGAGAGCAAGCGGACGCGGAGGAGGCTCATTTCATCCCCTCTGCCTTCTTGACGACGTCTTCGATTGTGCCGCAATAGAGGAAGGCGGCCTCGGGCAAGGAGTCGTATTTGCCCGAGAGGATCTCCTTGAAGCTCCGCACGGTCTCCTTCAAAGGAACGTAGATGCCGGGGATGCCGTTGAAGGCGGCGGCGACGTGGAGAGGCTGGGAGAGGAAGTTGCGCACCCTTCTGGCGCGCGCGACGAGCTCTTTGTCCTCTTCGCTCAGCTCATCGATGCCGAGGATCGCGATGATGTCCTGCAGCTCTTTGTAGCGCTGCAGCAGCTTCTGCACGCCCCTAGCGACTTCGTAATGCTCCTCGCCGATGAAGTTCGGGTCGAGGAGGTTGGAGGTGGATTCGAGGGGGTCGACGGCCGGGAAGATGCCTAAGGCCGCGGTGTTGCGGTCGAGCAAGGTGCGGGCGTCGAGATGGGAGAAGGTGGTCGCCGGGGCGGGGTCGGTGAAATCATCCGCCGGCACGTATACGGCCTGGACGGAGGTGATGGAGCCGTCTTTGGTGGAGGTGATCCTCTCCTGAAGCTGGCCCATCTCGGTGGCGAGGGTGGGCTGATAGCCTACCGCGCTAGGCATGCGGCCCAGCAAGGCGCTGACCTCGCTCCCTGCCTGGGTGAAGCGGAAGATGTTGTCGATGAAGAGGAGGACGTCCTGGTGGTCCTCATCGCGGAAATGCTCCGCCATGGTGAGCGCGCTCAAAGCCACCCTCATACGGGCTCCGGGGGGTTCGTTCATCTGCCCGAAGCAGAGGGCGGTGTTCTTGAGGACGCCGGACTCCTTCATCTCGTAGTAAAGGTCGTTGCCCTCGCGGGAGCGCTCGCCGACGCCTGCGAAGACGGAGGTGCCGTTATGCTCTTTGGCGATGTTGAAGATGAGCTCTTGGATGAGGACGGTCTTGCCTACCCCCGCGCCTCCGAAAAGCCCGATCTTGCCGCCTTTGACGTAAGGGCAGAGGAGGTCGATGACCTTGATGCCGGTCTCCAAAATCTCGTGGGAGACGCTTTGCTCGGCGAAAGTCGGGGCGCTCCTGTGGATGGGCATCCTCTTGCAGTCGGAGAAATCGTCCCCAAGTCCGTCTATCGGCTGCCCGAGGACGTTGAACATCCTCCCCAGAGTCTTCTCCCCAACGGGCACGGAGATCGGGGACATCGTGTCGATGACCTCCATCCCCCTTTTGACCCCGTCTGTGGCGCCCATCGCGACCGTCCTGACGACGTCGTCCCCGATGTGCTGCATGACCTCGACCGTCAGCTCTTTCCCTTCGCCTAGCCTCACCTTCAAGGCGGTTAGGATCTTGGGGAGAGAAGCGTCGGGGAAGCTCACGTCGATGACCGGCCCCTGGGCCTGCACCACTCTGCCGGTCCTGACTTCTTTCTTTTCGTTTTTCATTGTCTTTTCCTCCTATCGGGCGTTGCTCGCCCCGGCCACCACTTCGGTGATCTCCTGGGTGATCGAAGATTGCCTTGCTTTGTTGTATTCGACGGAGAGCTGCTTGAGCAGTTCGTCCGCGTTGTCGTTTGCCGCGTCCATCGCGTTCCTTCGGCTCGCCTGCTCGGAGAGCTGGCTCTCGTTGAGAAGGCAGGTGAGGACGCCTGAGAGGTATTGCCCCATCAAGAGCTCGCCTTGCTCTTTGGCGCTAGGCTCGAAGATGGGCGGGCACCAATCCTCGTCTTCCTTCTTCTTATAGTCTAGAGAGACGGGCAATAAGGCGTATTCCTGCGGCAGGAAGGAAAGGGAGTTCACGTAATGGGTGTAGATGACCTTGATGCTTTTGTATCTCCCTTCGAGGAAAGCCTGCTGCAGCTTCTTGCTGGAGGCTTCGATCTCCCGCGGGGTGGAGCCTAGGGAGAGGCCGTATTCGGAGGCGTCCTCAAGGTGGTATCCGCCTTCATGGAGGAGGTGGGAAAGCCCTTTGCCCCCAAGGGCGATGACGCTGTCGCTCTCTTTGTCGATGACCTCATCGAGATATCGGAAGAGGTTGGAGTTATAGGCCGCGCAGAGGCCGAGGTCGCTGGTGAGGAAGATGATGAGGTCGCCTTCGGCGTCCTTATTCTCCTCAAGGTAAGGCGACTTCTGCTTGCCGTCAAGGAAAGCGAAGCACCTGCCCATCGCCTCTTCCAGGGAGGCGAAATACCCCTCCGAGGCGAAATGGGCGTCCTTGAAGCGCTTGAGCTTGACCGTCGCCACCATCCCCATCGCTTTGGTGATCTTCTGCGTGGAGCGGACGGAGGCGATCCTTCTTTTCGTCTTGTTTAGACCTAAGGCCATCTTATTTCCTCAGCGAGATGAATTCCTCGATCGCTTTCTTCAGCGCCTCTTGGGTCGCTTCCTCTAGTTTCTTGCTCTTCTCGATCTCGTCTTTGATCTCGCCATGGCGGGAGAGGATGAAATCGTCCAAGTCGTTTAAGAAGGAAGGGGCTTCGCTAGAAGGGAGGGAGTCGAGATAGTTGTTCTTCACCGCGAAAAGCTCGCAGACCTGCTTCCAAAGCGGATAGGGGCTGTATTGCTTCTGCTTGAGCGTCTCCATGAGCACGGCGCCGTGGGAGAGGATCTTCTTGGTCGAGGCGTCCAGATCGCTGCCGAACTGGGCGAAGCTCTGCATCTCGCGATAGGAGGCGAGCTCGATCTTCAGGGATTTGGCGACCGCCTTCATCGCCTTGAATTGGGCCGAGGAGCCGACGCGCGAGACGCTTAAGCCCGAATCGATGGCCGGGCGCTGGCCCGCGTTGAATAGATCCACCATCAGGAAGATCTGCCCGTCGGTGATGGAGATGATGTTGGTCGGGATGTAGGCGCTGATGTCCCCGGCCTGCGTCTCGACGATAGGCAAAGCAGTGATCGAGCCGCCGCCGTAATCCTCATTGAGTCGGCAGGCGCGCTCAAGAAGGCGCGAATGGAGGTAGAAGATGTCGCCGGGATAGGCTTCGCGGCCCGGGCTGCGCTTCAAAAGAAGGGAGAGCGTGCGGTAAGCGACCGCGTGTTTGGAGAGGTCGTCGAAGACGATGAGGACGTCTTGCCCCTTCTCCATCCACTCCTCGGCGATCGCCATGCCCGCGAAGGGGGCGATGTATTGCAGAGGCGCGGATTCGGAGGCGCTGGCGTTGACTACCGTGACGTAATCCATGCAATGGAGCTCGCTCAGGCGCTCCACCAAAGAGGCCACGGAGGAGTTCTTCTGGCCGATGGCGACGTAGACGCATTTCACGCCTTTGCCCTTCTGGTTGATGATGGTGTCCAAAGCGATGGCGGTCTTGCCGGTCTGGCGGTCGCCGATGATGAGCTCGCGCTGGCCTCTGCCGATAGGGATCATGGCGTCGATGGCCTTGATGCCGGTCTCTAGAGGGGTGTCGACGGATTTCCTGGTCATGACGCCCGGGGCGATCCTTTCGATGGGGCGGGAGGAAGAGCAGTTGATGGCCCCTTTCTCGTCTAGGGGCTGGCCCAAAGCGTTCACGACCCTCCCAAGCAATTCGTCTCCCACGGGGACTTCGACCACTTTATGGGTGCGTTTGACGGTGTCCCCTTCTTCAATTTCCCGGTCGCTGCCTAAAAGCACCGCGCCGACGTCCTCGCTATCGAGGTTCATGACCATGCCGTAAACGTCGTTAGGGAAAAGGAGGAGTTCCCCGAGCATCGCGTCGTCGAGCCCGTAGCACATGGCGATGCCATCCCCTACCGAGATGACCGTGCCGACGTCGCTGGTCTCCAATTTCCCTTCGTATCCCTTGATCTGCTCTTTGATGAGGGACGCGATTTCGCTTGTGTCGATTTTCATGAGGCTTCTCCTCCTTTTAATTGCTTCTTGAGTTCGCTTAGCTTCCCGCGCAGGGAGCCATCGTATACCTTGCCGTCTAAGGCCACCTTGACCCCGCCTAGCAACGAGGGGTCGACGATCGCCTTCAAGACGACTTTGCCCCCGACTTTCTTGCTTAGGGCGCTCTCGATGTCGTCTAACTGCTTCTTATTGAGGGGCAAGGCGCTATAAGCGATGCCTTCCTTGATGTTGGCCTGCTCGTTGCAGAGGGAAGCGAAGGCTTCGAAAACCCCGCAAAAGTGGGCTATCCTGTGTTTTTTGCACAGTAAATAAAGGAAAGGCAAAAGATGCTTCAGGGGGTAGCCCCCGTAAACTTTCTGAAGGATCTTTTCCTTTTCCTTTTGGCTGACGGAGTAGGAGCAAAGCAAAGCGAAAAGCCCCTTCTCCTTCTCTAGGCTCTCCTTGACTTCGCTTAGGGCGGAGAGGTAATCGCCCCTCTCGCCTTCGCTTAGCAAGGAATAGAGGGCGGAAGCGTAATTGGCAGCGCAGCTATCCATCACTTCCGCCCCCCGCTTACTTCGTCAATGAAATCGGAGACAAGCCGCGCGTTGTCTTCTTCGTTCACCTCGCGGCCAAGGATCTGGCTTGAGGCGGCCATGGCGACGTCGACGATCTCGCTCTTGGCGTCTTGGCGGGATTTCTCCTTCGCCGAGGCGATCTCCTCATCCGCCCTCTTGCGGGCGAGGGAGGCTTGAAGGGTGGCTTCTTCCACGATGGCCTTGCCTTTGGTCTCGGCCTCAGCCTTCGCTTCGGCGAGTATCTTCGCGGCCTCTTTCTTGCCTTCTTCGATCGTCAGCTCCTTCGTCGATGCGGCGGCTTCGGCCTCAAGGCGCTTGGCCTTGGCGGTGGCGAGGTCGTTTTCGATGGCATCGCCCCTGGCCTTGATGGCTTTCTTCATCGGCTTATAGCCCACGAAGAAGACGATCAGGATGAGCAGGACGAAGGCGCAGAGCTGGATCACGAAGTCCCAAAGCCCGTTGGGGAAGATCTTGTCGACGAATTCCGAGGTCTTGAATGGCGAATCAGGGATCGTCCCGGAGTTCTCCAGGGTCAAGCCGAGGAAAATCCCGATGAACAAAGCGACCAGGAAAACCGCGGCGATGACGATCGCCACGATGTAAGGCGTCTCAAGGCGCTTCCTTTTCGCTTTTTTCTCTTCCTTCATCTCAGGCTCCCAAAACGAAGATGATGAGCATCGCGGTGATGAGCGCGTAGATGCCGGTGGACTCGTCGAGGGCGACTGCGAGGATCATGATCTTCTGGAAGCGGTCGCTTTCCGCCGGATTGCGGCTGATCGCATCGATCGCGTGGCAGGCGATCATGCCTTCGCCGATCGCGGAGAAAGTGCCCGTGCAGACGGCGAGTCCCGCGCCGATGGCGATGAGCCCGGCCTGACCCGCCTCAGCGAGGGCCGACAGCATTTGCAAAAGTCCCATAATGTACCTCCTATAGGATCTTATACGGCCTTATCCTCAAGGGATCTGGTGACTTGGCCCTCGCTACCCATCGGGGCGCTCTCGGGGATTTCCGCCCCGATCCACACGCCGTTAAGAGAAGCGAACACCAGGGTCTGAACATACCCGGAGAATAAGCCGAAATAAAGGTTGAGCACCGCGATGACGATGGGGCTCAAGACGATTTGCCCCGCGTTGCCAAGGAAGGCGAAGATCGTCGCGGAGAGGCGGCGGAGCGTCCAATTGAGAAGACCGAGCAGAACCGAGCCGGAAAGGCAGTTGCCGAACATGCGGAGCGAAGTCGAGATGATCGGGGTCCACATCGTCGCGAGGTTGATGGGGAGCCAGAAGGGGACGGGCTCGATGTAACGATGGAAGTAATGCCACCTCTGGTAGCGGATGGCCGTCGCCTGGATGAGGACGAACATGACGATCGATAGGCAAAGAGGGCAGACGAGGTAGTCGATGACGGAAGGGAATCCGGTGATCGACCAGATGAAGGAAAGGAAAAGATAGACGAACAGGCACATGAAGTAGCCCGGCCAATCGCCAGGCTCAGCGCCCATCATCGAGCGCGTCCAATCCTCGAGCCAGGAGACGAAGGATTCGGCGATCAGCAAAAGGCCCTTCGGCTTCTTGAGGGGGTCCTGAACGCGGACCTCGATGCCGACGATGATGGTGAGGATGAGGACGATGCCCATGACCACGAGCGAGGAGATGACCGGCGCCGAAAGGCGGAACTCGAGGTTCTTGAAGTTCTCGATCATCTGCTCGAGGGGGGAGGCGTTCGTCGAATCCAAAACCAAGCTCATTGCCCGTCCTGCTTCTTGTTCTTCTTCGTATGCTGCAAGGTGGTGATGATCAAAACAGGGTAGACGGGCAATAGCGCCGCGAAGACCGTCCATATATAAAGGTAATGGGCGTCCCAGCGGAAGGTGCAGAAACTCGCGAGGACGAGCGCCCCGGCGATGAGGGCGAGGCGGAGGAAGTAGCAAATGACGACGAAGAGTGTCGCCCCGGGCTTGGAACGCGCCTTGCCGAGAAGCACCGCGGTCGCCCGGCAGATCGTCCAATAGGAGAAGAGCTCAAGGATCGAGCCGAGCAAGAATCCTAGCGGCCCCCCTAGCCCCACGTTCGGAAGCAAGGCCAAAGGGATGCAGATGAGGGTCCCGAAGACGCCGATGATGGCGAGGATGATCAAATTCTGGACTTCGATGTCCAAGGCTTTGAAACGTTCGACGGCTTTCATAATCGCTAGGGGGAAATCTAAAACACACATATCCTAAAAGCGCTTACAGCGTTCGTCAATCGAGCAAATCGGCAAATCGACGACAATACGCTTAGAACCGGTGTTTCCCCTTCTTTTCCCCTCCTCTCGATGCAAGTTATATTTTGCTACGAAATCGGGGGATTTTGCATGTTCCTTCTTGCGATGAAAGCCCTTTCAAGATAGGATAGAAAACCTTGCAAGGAGGCAATGGGACATGGCGTTCAAAATCAGAATCGGAAACGAAGAGAAAACATATGAGAAAGAGGTCTCCCTGACCGACCTTCTAAAGGAAAGCGACCCCGAGAGGAAATACAAGGCCGCCGAGGTGAACGGGACGATCCGCGAGCTCACCTACGTCGTCAGCGACGACGCCGAGGTCAAATTCCTCGACCTAAGCGACTCCGCGGCCTGCAAGATCTACGAATCCACTTTGCGCTACGTCGTCGCGATGGCCTTCTCCCGCGCCTACCCCGACCTCAAGATCCGCTTCGCCTACAACGTCTCGCGCTGCGTCTCCATCCACCTATTGACCCCGGGCTACACCGCCTCCAACGCGATGCTGCTCAAGGTGAGGCATGAGATCGACGACATCATCGACGCCGACCTCCCTTTGATTAGGAAGATCGTCAGCTCGAGCGAAGCCGCCAAGATCTATAAGGAAAGGGGCTTCCTCGATAAATTAGACATCCTGCAATACCGTCCCGAGAGCACCGTCCACCTCTACGCCTGCGGCGAGTACCTCGACTACATGTACAGCAAGATGCTCCCCTCCACGGGCTACCTCTTCGATTTCAAGCTCCGCCTCTACACCCCGGGCTTCCTCCTCCAATACCCGCGCGCCGAATGCGGGGGCCTGATCCCGCCCTTCAAAGACGCGCCCACCTTCAATAGGGCCCTAAACGAATCCTATGCCTGGTCGAAGACGGCCGTGGGCAGCAACAAGGTCGCCTCGATCAACGAGCAGATCAAGGAATGCGGCCCCATCGACTTCATCAACATGTGCGAGGCCAGGCACAACCGCATGCTCTGCGAGCTAGGCCAAACGATAGAGGACGGGATAGACGACATCTCGCTCATCTGCGTCGCCGGCCCCTCTTCCTCCGGCAAGACCACCTTCGCCAACCGCCTCCGCATCGAATTGCTCTCCAGAGGCATCCGCCCCGTCCGCATCTCCATCGACGACTACTACCTCCGCGACTGCGAGATGCCTTTGAACGACGAAGGCGAGCCCGATTACGAGGCCATCGGGGCCCTTGACCTCGAGCTTTTCAACCAGAACATGGTCGACCTCATCAACGGGGAGAAGGTGACCCTGCCCAAATTCGACTTCCAGCAAGGGAAGAGGGTCATCGGGCGCACCCTGCAGATCGAGAAGAACCAGCCCATCATCATCGAGGGCATCCACGCGCTCAACGACCAGCTCGCACCCGATATAGCAAACGCCAACAAATTCAAGATCTTCATCGCCCCTCAGGCGCAGCTCAACCTCGATGACCACACCCCCCTCTCCTTGACCGACCTCCGTTTGATCCGCAGGATCGTCAGGGACTACCGCTTCCGCGCCTCCTCAGCCGAAGAGACCCTCTCCATGTGGCCCAACGTCCGCAAAGGGGAGTTCCGCTGGATCTACGACACCCAGGAAGGCAGCGACTACGTCTATAACTCGATGCTCGCCTACGAGCTCCCCGTCATGAAGAAGTACGCTTTGCCTTTGCTTAAGAAGATCCCCTCCAGCTCCCCCCACTACAACACCGCCAAGCGCCTCATCCGCATGCTGAAGTTCTTCATCGGGATGGATGACGAATGGGTGCCGAGCAACTCGCTTATGCGCGAGTTCATCGGCGGCAGCTGCTACGCGGACGTCTGAGCGAGAGAAAAACGCCGAGAGAGCCTCCGGACCGCGGGGACGCCCTTTCGCGATCAAGAGATCCCGCTTAGATCGAGTTTCACCTTCATGCTTGAAGGGGTCGGCTTCCTTCGAAGGAACATCGCCATGTATATCGGGAGGTAAACCTCCTTCCCTTCTTTCTTCAGATTCCCATTGCAAAGGACGTAACCCTTTTCGATTCCATAGCTTGGGTCGCTCAGCAAGCGAGTCAAGGCGGAATGGCGTTTGTAGTCTTTCCCTGACTTCACCTCAATGGGCACGACTTTGTTCTCGATCTCGATCAGGAAATCGATCTCGCCCCGCTTCTTGTCGTTGCTGTAATAAAGAGGCAGAGAATGGGAGGCGAGCTCCTCCGCGACGAAAGCCTCGTAGGAGGCCCCGCAGTTGAGGGGCCCTCCTTCTTCCAGCAAGGCGATCTGATTCCCGGAATAGAGTTTGTAATCCAAAAGCCCGACGTCGTTGGGGAACAGTTTGAACAGCCTTCTGTCCTTGCTTTCGGAGAGGGGGTAAACCGGATTGGCGACGTTGTTGACGAAAAGCCCCACGCCGCTGTCCTTGAGCCAAACGAAGGAACTTTCCCTCTGATAGAACCGCGACTTCTCATTGAGGTCCTTCAGGATGAAGCGCTTGTTCTGATGGTTGAGCTCGCTGGGCATCAGATCGTAGATGTCCTGGATGAGGAGCTTGTCTTCCTTCTCGTATTTGGCGACGTCGATCCGATAGCCTGCATCGATCTCCCCCAAGGCTGCATTCACCCGCGCGAGATCGTTGCTTTCTTTGAAGGAGGAGACCGCTTTCGGGAAGCCTCCTACGGCAAGGTAGGCCCTGAAGACGGAAATCATCCGCGCATGGACGATCTCATCCACTTCTTCTTCGCGCTCGAAGCGTTCTTTCAAATAGGAGATGGTGTCGCCTGATACGCCTAGCCCAAGGCAGAACTCCTCGAAATCAAGGGGATACATCCTCTCGATCTGCAGATAGCCGATGGGCAAGGAATCGATGTCCTTCAATTTGACTCCGAGCAAAGAGCCGGAGAAGACGAACCTGGCCTTCCTTTGCTCGACCAGATATTTGATTGGCGTGATCGCGTCGTTGGCTTCCTGGATTTCGTCGATGAAGAAAACGGTGCGTTCATAATCGATCTTCCTTTTCGCGAACGAGGAAAGCTTGAGCATCAGTTGCTCCGCGTTTTCGGAAGTGTCGAAGGCCTTCCTGGCCAATTTGTCCTTCAATAGATCGAGTTTTATGAATTCGACGTCCTTGTCCTTGAAGAACTCGTCAACGATCGTGGTCTTGCCCACCTGCCTGGCGCCGTCAAGCAAAAGCGCGGAGGAGCTGTGCTCAAACCAATCGCCGATCTTTTTGCTGATTTTTCTTTCCAACAATCCCATGTTAGGGAAATGATATGTCACTTTTCCACCCATTTTCAAGGGAAAATCTGACACTTTTCCACCCTGTTTCTTATGGAATTCTTACACTTTTCCACCCAGATGTGGACAGCAACGAGTTTGTGCAGGAGCAAAGGGCGAAGACTATCTACGTTTCGCCCATCCGCGAAAAAAACGCCTCATTCGGCGTCTTTTTCCTTTTTATGCCCCAGATTCAGGAAGGCTTTCTTCTCTAGTTGGTAGCAGGCGAGGAGCTGATCGAAGTAAAGCTTCCTCATCCTGATGTAAGCTTGCCTCTGCTCCTCGCCGACGCTCGACATATAAAGGCTGGAGAAGATCTTCTCCAAACGGAAGAAGGATTCGTAAAGGTTTAAGACGGTGACGAGGTAGAAATAGTTCTTCCGCGAATAGATGAGCAAAGGGGAGCTGTGGGCGATTTCGCTGGACATCTCGTAGACCTTCGAGTAGCTAGATAACCCCGCCACGCGCTCTACGCCGTCGCGGAAATTGAACTTGAAATCCTCGATCTTCATCACGTCCTTCACCCCGAGCAGCCAGCCGTATTCGATGTAGCGCTTCATGTCCTTGCTCTTGAGCCCGATCTCCTTCATGCCTTCCTTGATCTCTAAGAAAACCGCGTCGGTCTCTTCTTTCGAAGGCAAGCCGCCTCTGAAGGCGACGGCGTAGGTCAGATGGCGGTTGTAGCGCTTCATGACCGGTTCGCCGTATTTGGCGATGACCTGCAGGATGCACTCGTTCTCGTGGAGGGTGCGCCAGGTGGAGAAGGCCTCGGTCTCGAAGCCGCTTTCAAGGAGTCCGGAGACGCATTTGGCCATCTGGAAGCCCTTGGTCATGATGTCCACGACGAGGGTCTCTGAGGGGTTGCCGTGCTTGTAGCGGGAGAGCATGCCCAAAATGAAGTTGAGGTAGAGGTCCAAGGTGGAGGAAGAGGGGTCGTAGCGGTTGGTGAAGGAGCCCATGCGGTAGGCGAGGTGCTCGTTGGTGAAGTACTTGTCCATCGAGATCGAGGCGATGGCGCCGACGTAGTCCTCGTTGGAGACGATCTCCTCTTGGGTTTGATTCGGGTGGGTCTTCAGATAGAAGGCGTGCTCGTTGGCGATGTAAAGCGCAAGCTGCGCCGGGTTGATCGCCATCTTGGCGATGATCGGGGAGACGCTCACCAAGGAATCGACCCCCTCCTTGCAGTATTCCTGGCATGAGTAAAGGAATTCCCTGTCTAGGGACGAAGGGACCCCAAGAGCATTCAGCATCTCGAAGTATCGCTTCTTCTTCTCCTCAAGTTCCATCTCCCTATCTTAACACCTGCAAGGAAAAATAAGAGGGTCGTTCGCCCTCTTATTCGTCCACTTTGAACATCTGGGTGGCCTTCACTGCCTTAAGCCAGCCCGAGTAAAGCCTTTCGGCTTCCTCTTTCTTCATGCTCGGGACGTAGCGCTTGCTTAAGGCGCGGTTCCTTTCGATGTCCTTCTTATCCTTCCAGAAGCCGACGCCTAGCCCTGCTAGGTAGCCGGCCCCCAAAGCGGTGGTCTCGACGCAGCTAGGGACGTGGACCTCGCATTGGAGGATGTCGCTTTGGAACTGCATGAGCATCGCGTTGGCGCTCGCACCTCCGTCGACGCGGAGGACCTTGAGCTCAAGCCCGGCCTCCCTCTTCATCACGTCGATCACGTCCTTCGACTGATAGGCGATGGAGTAGAGCCCGGCGCGGGTGATGTTGTGCCTGTCGGCGCCTCTGGTCAATCCGAAGATGGCGCCTCTAGCGTCGTCGTCCCACCAAGGGGTGCCTAAGCCGACGAAGGCGGGGACGAAATAGACCCCGGCGGTGTCCGGGCGCTTGGCGGCGTACATCTCGGAGTCGCAGCTGTCCTCGAACCAGCGGGTCTGGTCGCGTAGCCATTGCACGATGGCGCCTCCGATGTAAATGGAGCCCTCAAGGGCGTAGGTGGTCTTGCCGTTCTCTCTCCAGGCGACGGTGGTGAGCAAGCCGGATTTAGAGAGGATCGGCTTCTCGCCGATGTTCATCAGCATGAAGCAGCCGGTCCCGTAGGTGTTCTTGCTCTCCCCTTCCCTGTAGCAGCATTGCCCGAACAAGGCGGCCTGCTGGTCGCCGGCGACCCCGGTGATGTGGACGCCGCCTGAGAAGAAGCTCGCCTCGCCGAAGTCGTCGCTGTTGTCCTTGACCTCGGGCAGCATGCAGGAAGGGATGTCCCACAAAGCGAGGAGCTCGCTGTCCCACTTCATGGTGAAGATGTTGAAGAGCATCGTCCTGGAGGCGTTGGAGACGTCGGTGGCGTGCACTTTGCCGTGGGTCATCTTGTAGATGAGCCAGGAATCGATGGTCCCAAAGAGCAGCTCGCCTTTCTCGGCGCGAGATTGCCCGTTAGGGATCTCATCGAGGATGTAGCGGATCTTGGAGGCGCTGAAATAGGGGTTCATCCTAAGGCCCGTGCGCTCATGGATGAAGTCCATCTTGTCCATCCTCTGCTCGCAGAGGGGCTGGGTCTGCTTGGACTGCCAGACGATGGCGTTGGCGACCGCGTTGCCGGTGGCTTTGTCCCAGACGACGGTCGTCTCGCGCTGATTGGTGATGCCGATGGAGGCCACCTCCTCCATCGAGGAGGAAGAGACGACCATGAGCTCGTTGATGACGTCGATGACGGAGATCCAGATCTTGTTGGGGTCCTGTTCCACCCAGCCGGGCTTTGGATAGAGGCATTCGAGGGGACGCTGGGCCTGGCAGACCTTCTCCCCCTTCTCGTTGATCAGGATCGCGCGCGTTGAAGTCGTGCCCTGATCGATGGCTAAGATGTACTTTTTCATATGAAGATAATGAAAGCGCTTCCTAAGCGCGGGTGCAAGAGAAATCGACTTAATTTCGCCCCGATTCTGGCCTTTCGTGGATGCAGCGGCGCCGAAATGAGCCGCGAGCACTAAACCCCCGTCTCGCCTTCGGATGTGGTAAAGCGTTTTGCATCACACTCCCCCAAGGACTTTGCCGTCCCTCTCCTCGTTCAGCGCGGCGCGCAAAGATTTCGGGGCCGAAAAAGCCCCATCCTGCTTCTGCTTCTTCGTTTTGGTGTTCTACGATGTTGGCGGCGCTGTTTTTACCTCGCATAAACGCCATTCCCAGCGAGTTTCATTCAACGTTCCGCGGCGAAATCGATTTTCTATCGAAAGCGATTTCGAAACCATGGCAGGGGCTTTTACGCCCCATGGTTCTCAAAAACAGCCCTTTGGGATCGTCTGGCATCGACGACCCTGAGCACCAGGATCGCCCTTTCGTTCATCTGAGCCAAACAATAGAGAAGATAATGATCAAAAGGCTTCTTCCGCACGTCGCCATGAGGAAGGTATCTGTTTCGGACGCTTTCGCCGCTTTTCGGAGTGAGCTTCTTTATCCCCTCTGTCTACTCTTTAGTCGCAAGCGCAGCAACGAGTGAAAAGCCCAGCCATCCTCTTCCAGCCAAAGGACCCTTGTCTTCTTGGCCCCGGACATGGCGTCCCCCTTTTTTCTAAGGGCGATATGTCAAGCGGGCTGAAGGCAGCCTTTTAAGGCTTTATATAAAAAGGAGAAAGAAGGGAAAGCCCAAGCAAGAAAAACATTCTACCTCTTGAGCCCTCGCGTGCTCGTGCGTCTCTCCCGTGGTACATTCCCCTGGCCCGTTCCCGCTTGGCAAAAGCCAGAATGGCAAAGCGCGCAGCCAAATAAGATCTCAGCATCTCGCCGTCATCGAGGCAGGGCGTTCGTGTTCCCCTCCCCCGGTGAAACTTTCATACGAACACAGTTTTATCTCCGCTGAAAATCAACCGAATATCAAGGCATCTAAACCCTTATATTCCCCCGGATTGTTATTTTTTGAGTTTGGGGGGTATAGAAAAGCTTTTGCGCAACCGCCAAAAACTCACCAAAATCAAAATGGTTTGTCTTAGGTAAATGGTCTCCTTTAGAACATTCGCCTTGCCGCCAGCAATAGCGTTTGGCTTTTCTAAGAGCTGTCAATCAAATGACGGAAGCGACGTTAAGCCGGCTGTTCACGGAACTTTTCGTAGAGCTTGCGCGTCTTGTCTTTGAAACGACTGATGCATCTCGCTCCGCTAGCAAGAATGTCGATGTTCTCGAATACGGCGACCATCATGATGTTTTCGACGTAAGCGTCGTCAAGCGCGGAGAGATCCTCGAAAAAGGACGAAATC
>CAVAGB010000020.1:0-358 GCA_963588055.1 Erysipelotrichaceae bacterium
CTCCTTCAAGTTCGCCGATCTGCGCGGCTATTTCATGATCTCGGGGCTCAGCTATTCAACAAGCGCTGAGCCGAAGGATGACTTAGAGTATACCTCTAGCAAGGATGCGGACAACGTGGCTTTTGGGTCCGTTGATTTCTCCGATGTGAAAAGCTATATGACGTCTTGCTATTTCGAGGAGTCCGGAGCGTTTAGCGATTCCTCTTGTGAAGCCTCAATAACCGCTTCAAATCTGTTTGATACGAGCGGAAAAACTGTTTATGTAAAAGTTCCATTGTGCTTTCAAACTTTAACTGAAAGTGGCCGACAATCGCAGGAGAATGCGATGGTCCGTCTCAAAATGGACGTTGAATTGAAT
>CAVAGB010000020.1:368-34791 GCA_963588055.1 Erysipelotrichaceae bacterium
CCTTGTTGCAGGCGCTTCCGTGTCTGCAAAGCTCGTTGGCTATAAATCCGGGTCTTGGTTCGCCAATAATATGAGTGGTGATTTCTTGACAGGCAAGAATTTGACGGCCGACTCATCGAACACAATAAGCGGAACCAGCGATACCGCAATCAAAAATAGCGGCATCTATGCGCTTGTTACGCTTGATTTCAGCGGGTGCGATGAATACGCGTTAAAACACGTCTCCAAAGCTTTCGCCATCAAAACGTCCTTGACTCCGTATACCTCTAAGATTACCGACTTTACCGGCTCTTATAAGAGCATTGTCCCCACTTACTATATTAGGGGCGACCATTCCGCTTGTAGCTGGAATGAAAACAAGGAAATCTTCTTGATGGTCCCTGATGTTGACTGGAACAGCGACACGGTACAGGTATGGACTTATAAGGTAACCGGTGGCTTTACTAAGTTAAAAGTATTTGATAATTCGCAAACAAATGGCTGGAGGACTTGCAACCAACTTGATAGCAATACTGGAAATAAAGATTCCGATGGTAATGCAAGTCTGAACTCGACAGGGAAATATATAGTTAGATGTAAAGCTTCACAAGACGGTTTCTGGGCGAATACAGTCTCGTAAACCCAACCGGCGTTTAGTTTAGGCGGCCTTTGACGGCCGCCTAACTTACTTATAGACGCCATCCGTTCCATCCTCATTGAAAGGAGATCACATGCGTAAAAATAGATTAGCCTTGCTCTTATTTCCCTTGTTTTTGCTGACCTCCGTTTCCTGCGGGAGCAACTCAGAAGACACCTCTAATAACTCTTCCACCGACACCGCTTCTACCAATAGCGCTTCCTCCACCTCCAAAGCCTCCACCGACGAAGACACCGGAACATTCGACGGCATCGTCAGGGTCCATTTCCATGACGACGCCGGCACCGCCTCAACCAAGGCCATCTATTGCTGGATCAGCGGGGTAAACGGGAGCGAATACTCTTGGGACGGCGAGTCGGAGGGGTATGGGATGTATAAGGACATCGACCTCCAGGACGAGAAGTTCGCGGGCAAAGTGACCGACGATTTCTATTTCATCATCAAATTCCCCAAAACCTGGGAGGGCCAAAGCGACGACATCAAGGTCACGTTGTCGGATTACCTCTCTAACGGAGAGGTGGACACTTTGGATGATGGCAGGAAGAGGATCAACGTCTACGCCTGCGACGAAGGGGGCTCTAGCTACGTCACCTATTACCACCCCGCGGACGCTTTGGGATATCGCTTCGACTCGGCGAGTATCGAAAGCGACTGGAAGACGCTAAAGATCGAATGCACGGGAAACTGCACTTCCTATTCCCTATACGCCCTAGACGCGCGCTTCGCCGCCCAAGGGCTCACGATCACCGAGGCCAAGATCGATAGCTACCTGATCTCTAGCGGCTCCCCGAATGCGAAGAGCTGGGAGCTCGATCTCACCAAACTCACCTACCCCGATGGCAAAGCGGTGGAAGTGAAGCCGAACCTCAGCTACGGCCTCATCGGCCACTTCGAGGACGCCCCGGAGAAGACGAAGACCAAGTTCGCGACCTTCGATAAGCTCTACGACACCAAGAAATTCGAGGAGGACTACACCTACGACGGCGACGATCTGGGCGTCACCTATAGTCAGAATAGCACCTCCTGGGCCGTCTGGACCCCGATCTCCTGCAGGGCCGACGTTTTGCTCTATTCTGACGGCGAGCCCAACAGCTTGGCCAAGAACCCCGGATGGAACGACTACGTCTACAAGGTCGTCAACATGCGCTACGACAGCCATGGCGTCTATCGGGCGGGGCTAGCGGGCGATTACTCCGGATACTTCTATCTCTACCGCCTCTATTACAACGGCTGGTACGTCGATACCCCCGATCCTTACGCGACCAGCTGCGGCTTAAACGGCGTGCGCTCAGGCGTAGTCGATTTCTCCTCGACGAACCCCGAAGGCTGGGACGAGATGAGTTTGCCTTCTTTGAATTCGCCCAATGACCTCACCGTCTATGAGGTCCACGTCCGCGATCTGACCTCCCATTCGACCTGGAGGTCGCGCCAAGGGAACGCCAATGGCACCTACGCGGCCTTCCATGAGTCCGGCACCGGGTATAACGGAGTCACCACCGGCTTCGACCACATCAAGGAGCTAGGCGTCAACGCGGTCCAGCTCCTCCCGATATTCGACCAGAACAACGACGAGAGGACCCTCAAAGACAGCGAAGGCAATGCGATCAAGCCCGCCTACAACTGGGGATACAACCCCCTCAATTACAATTGCTTGGAGGGTTCCTATTCCAGTAATCCCTATAGCTCCACTCGCCGCATCGAGGAATTCAAGGCCTTGGTGAAGGACTATGCCGATAACGGCATCAGGGTCATCATGGACGTCGTCTACAACCACGTCGGATCGGTCTCCACCCATCCTTTCTCCTTGACGATGCCTAGGTATTACTTCCGCTACGACGCCGAGGGCAACGCCATCGACGACACCGGCTGCTCCAACACCGTCAACTCCTCCAGGCTGATGGTCAGCCGCTACATCGTCAATTCCGTGAAGTGGTGGGCCAGCGAATACAAGATCAAGGGCTTCCGCTTCGATCTGATGGGCTGCATCGAGACCGATACGATGAGGGCGGTCAAAGACGCCCTCTACGAGATCGACCCCGAGATCGTCGTCTACGGCGAAGGGTGGACGGGCTCTGGCAGCCACGCCAATAGCCCCTCCGATACCTTGAACGTGTATGCGAAGCTATCCGATAACGGCAAAGGGGCCATCGGCTGCTTCAACGACTGCTATCGGGACGGGATGAAAGGCAACACCACCTATGGCGACGTCACCCCCAGCGGCGGCTTCATGGATTCCTCTTCCCCTAGCAGCGAAGAGATCTGGAACAGCGCCTGCGGGATGATAGGGGAGAATAGAAGCAGGAAGAGCGCGGGCGTTTCCACCCCGGCCAGCGCGACGGTCAACTATCTTTCCTGCCACGACAACTACACCCTCTACGATCAGATGAACTACCTCCTAAACGGGGCCGGCAACTGCCTGAAGCAGAACAAGAACGCCAAAGAGGCCTCTCTTGCCGCCACCGTGAATTCGCTCATGTGCGAAGGCATCGGCTTCATCCAAGGGGGCGAGGAGTTCTTCCGCAGCAAGGTCATCACCTCAGACAATGAAGACTACGAGGAATTCGTCGAGTCCTACCAAAGCAAGAGCAACGCCACCTCCTCTTGGATAGAAGGGGACGGCTGCAAGATCAATGACAATGCCTGGCTCGTCCGCAACTCCTATAAGTACGGGGACGAGGTCAATGGATTCGATTATTCCAGGAAAGTCGATAACGAGGCTTATTTCGTCAAATTCAAGGAGGCCGTCGCCTTACGTTCCTCTAGCTTCGGCAATTTCCTCGGCAAGAGCCAAAGCCAGATCGAAAGCGACGTCACTTGCCTCGGCGGAAGCGCCGTCGGAGGCGCCTTCAAATCAGGCGATGGCAGCAGGATAGTCATAACCGTAGGCCGCAACAAAGGGGACCTCACGAGCATCCCCGAAGCCTACCAAGGCGAATACAAAGTCGTCTATTGCTCCTCCGCCCGCTTAGCTAAAGGTGCTTCTTTCACCGTGAATTCCGCTTCCGGCATCGATGGAACCTTCGAGACCTTGGTTCTCGAGAAATAAAAAAGACAGAAAAGGAGATCGAAACCATGAAGAAACCTGTCAAAGCAGCCCTCCTCTTAGTCGTGAGCGCGAGCTTCCTCGCCTCCTGCAACAACAGCCAGCCTGAGGACACCCTCACCGACGATTCGCCGGAGTCATCTTCATCCTCCTCTTCCGCCTCTAGCAGCGCCTCTTCAAGCGAATCCTCAAAGGATACCTCGACCGCCCAAACTACGCCTGAGTCCAGCGCGGAGGAAGCCTCGACCGAAGAAGGCAAATACTATACCGTCTCCTTCAATTCCAATGGCGGCAGCGAAGTCGCCTCCCAAAGGGTGAAGGAAGGCGAGAAGGCCACCAAACCCGCCGATCCTACGAAAGAGGGATCCACCTTCGGCGGCTGGTTCATCACGCAGAGCCTCACAACGGAATTCGACTTCGCCAACACCGCTATCACCACCGATTACGAGCTTTTCGCGAAATGGAACGTGCCAGCCCAAAAAGCCCAGTACTGGATCGCAAACAGCGTGACCGGATGGGAGAAAGACACGGCCGTTCAAATGGATCTGCCAAGCGAAGGCGATGACCTCGCGGTGCTTAAGAACTACACCGTCACGGCCGGGTTCGAATTCAAGATCACGGATTTCGCCGCAAACAACGAAAAATGGATCGGCTATGACTCCGATCAAGATGGCCTCGTGCTCTCGGGCGGCGGGGATAGCCCCAACGTCATCATCAAGCGCGCCGGGACGTATGATTTCGCCCTAACCTCCGATTTCAAAATCAAGGTCTCGAAGGTCTCTTCGAGCGAAGAAGACAACAAGAAGGCCGATTATTGGCTCGCCGGAGACGGCAGATGGACGATTGGGACCGGGGCTTTCGAAATGCTCAAAGACACGGCGAATGAGAACAAAGCGGTCCTATACGGCGTCTCCCTTGAGAAGGACAAAGGCTATAAGGTCACCAATTTCGGCAGCGAATGGTACGGCTACAACGATTCCCTCAGCGGCGTCGCCAGCGCTAATAGCGACAACAACATCGTCATCGCCGAAAGCGGGAAATACAACGTCTACCTGAATGGATCGAGCCAAGTCTGGATCGAATGGGTCAGCCACACGGTGAGCTTCGATTCCAAAGGCGGCAGCGACGTCGCCGATGCTTCGATCGCCGACGGCAAAAACGCCGCGAAGCCCGAAGACCCCACCAAAGAGGGATTCGATTTCGCGGGCTGGTACGCCGATGAGAACCTAACGAGCGAATTCGCCTTCGAGTCTACCCCGATCACGGCCGACCTCACTCTTTACGCCAAATGGACGGAGAAGAAAGTCACCGTGACCTTCGATACGGACGGAGCGGGCTCCATCGATCCGCTTGAACTCACCTACGGGCAGTCGGCTAGCAAACCTAGCGACCCCGTCAAGACCGGATACAACTTCCAGTATTGGTATGAGGGCAGCGACGACACCGCTTCCTTCGATTTCTCCTCCGCGATCAGGAACGACATCACCCTCCACGCGAAATGGGACGTCATCGTCAACGAGGTGACCTTCAAATATTGCGACTCCTCCACCGCGGACCTCGTCAAGAGGGTCAATTACGGCGATAAGGTCGAGAAGCCGAGCAAACCCACTAGAGCGGGCTACGCCTTCAAGGGCTGGTACACCGCCGAAACCGAAGGCACCGAATTCGATTTCGAGGAAAGTGAGATCGTCGCGGGCATCACCCTTTACGGCAGGTGGGAGGAGATCAGGACGCATACCGTCTCCTTCGACACGAACGAAGGCACCTCGGTCGCCGCTCAGGAGGTGCCGGAGGGAGAAACCGCCACGCTTCCAGAGAACCCCACCAAAGTCGGCTATGTCTTCGATGGCTGGTATGTCAGCGAGGCGGAAGACGCGCAGGTCTTCGACTTCAATTCGGCGATCACTAGCGACGTCACCGTCTACGCCAAATGGAGCGATGCCTACTTCAACGTGGTCTTCCACACCAACTGCGAGGTTGCGGCCGAGACGAAGAGGGTCAAATACAACGGCAATGTTGACGATCCTTCTTCCTCCCTCTCAAAGACCGGCTATACCTTCGTGGGCTGGTACACCGACGAAGCCTGCAGCGATTCCTGCTCCTTCGCTATCGCCTCTGCCCCAATCACTCAGAGCATCGACCTTTACGCGAAGTGGGATAGAAACACCTACACGATCACCTTCCATTCCGTAGGCGGCAGCGATGTCGATTCCATGCAGGCCAAATACGGCGACACCATCGAAAGCCCAGTGGCTCCAACAAAATCTGGTTGGGCTTTCGCCGGCTGGTACACCGCCGAAACCGAAGGCGCTGAATTCAATTTCGAAGAAGACATCATCACCGAAAGCATCGACCTCTACGCCCACTGGGCCACTCCCCGCACGGTGAGTTTTAATTACGGTGACGAGCTTGGAAACAACACGGAGGTTGCTGATGGCAAAACGGTGAAAGAACCCGAAGAGCCGACCCGCGAGGGTTATGTCTTCAAATACTGGTATATCGAAGGAGACGATGGCAAGGCCTATTCCTTCGACACCCCAGTCACAAGCGACATCACCCTTGTCGCGAAATGGGCGGAGCTATCCAAATACTATCTCACTGGGAGTTTCTCCTCTTGGGGCAAAAACGCCGACTATAGAATGGAAGTGCCTTCCTCCGGGGATGATCTTGCCGTCTTGACGAATTTCGTCGTCGACGCCGGGTTTACCTTCAAAATTTCCGATTGCGAGCCAAACAGCTCTGAGTGGTATGGGTATCGCGATGCGTTAAGCAACGTCGCAAGCGGTGAAACCGGCGGCAACATCACCATCACTGAAATGGGATATTACAACTTCTATTTGAATAAAGACAAACAGGTCTGGGTCGAAAAGGCCACCGATGACACCAAAGCCTCTTACTGGCTCGTCGGCAGCTTCTGCGGTTGGAAAGCCACCGAAGGCGCCATCCAGATGGACAAGGATTCCTCGGACGATCTCGCTGTTTTGAAGGGTTATCACCTCGAGAAAGGCGCGACCTTGAAAATCGTCGACGGCAAGTACCAAAATTGGTATGGCTATCGCTCCGACCTCAGCGCCGTCGCAAGCGGCACAGACGGCAGCGACATCACCATCACCGAAACCGGGGATTACGACATCTATCTAAATTCCTCGTCGCAGGTTTGGATTGTACTTTCTGAACAAGGAGCAAACTCATGAAAAAGACTGTTTTGCTTTTGGCTTCCTCCTTCTTACTCATCTCCTGCAATAACGGCGGGGGAGACAAATCCTGGACGATCAGCTTCGAAAGCAATGGCGGAAGCGAGGTCGCTTCCTTGACCGTCGTGGACGGACAAAAGGCCGCTAAGCCAGATGATCCCACTAGAGATGGCTACAGCTTCCTTGGCTGGTATCAGGACCAGGCTTTGGTGACCGCCTTCGATTGGGAGACCGCGATCACCGCGGATTGGACCTTATACGCCTCTTGGGACAAGATCGAGACTCCCGCCCCGGTGGAATCCTCGAGCTCGGAGGAAAATACCTCCAGCGCCTCTAGCTCCTCTGGAGAAGAGAGCGCCAGCAAGAAAGGCCATGGCCCAGAAGGCTCCTCTTTGGTGAGCTGGTACCTTTGCGGCAGCGGATCCCTTTGGGATGCCTCCACGGGGTGGACGACGGCCGGCGGCATCCAGCTTTATTCCAATCCAGACAATTCCACCGACAAAGGCTGCATCTTGAATATCACTTTCGCTGTCGACGATGAGTTCAAAGTCACCGACGGCACGAATTGGTACGGCTATGACACCGTCAATCAATCGGCGGGAGGGGACGTCCCGAATGCTGGGAAGACCGCTTTCGAGGCCACCGCGGACAGCTATCGCAACATCAAATGCGTAACCGCTGGGACCTATGACATCTACGTGAATTCAAGCGGCACTTTCTGGATCCAAGCGTCCAATTGAGTTAGGAGGGCTTTATGAGAAAGAACCCCATTCCATTTTTGCTGTTGCTGGGGGCGGTGGCCTCCTTGGCGGTCAGCTGCAACGCCTCGGGCGGGGATTCTAGCTCCGTCGACAGCGCCACCCGAAGCGGGGCGAGGTACACCCTCACCCTCAACCCCTGCGGGGGCGCTTTGGATACGACCGTCTATAGCGGCGCCTCCGGCACCTCCATCGATCTAAGCAAAGCCATCCCCGTACTCTCTGGCTACTCCTTCGCCGGCTGGTCGACTTCCTATTCCTCCTCGACGAAGATGGGGACGAAGGACAAGATCATCGAGAATTCCACCTACGCTTTCGGAGAGGCTAACGCGGTCCTTTACGCCTGCTACGTCAAAGAAGGCGCGGCGAGCCATACCGACAAGGAAATAGACGCCTACATGGCCAAGCTCGAGGAGACCAGCGAGAAGGATCATCTCTACGTCCATTACTACCGTTTCCTCAATACGGCTAGCGACTACAACGACTGGGACCTTTGGTGCTGGCCCTATCGCCCAAACGAAGGGCAGGGGGCCAGGTTCGATTGGACCGGCCGCACCCAAAGCGAGGATCACCTAAACGCGACTGGCGACCCGGTGATCGACGACTTCGGGGGAGTGGTGGCCGACATCGACCTTACGAAAACCTACGATGGGGGCACCACCAACCAAGGCAAGAAGATCGGCGGGACGGAGGTCTCTTTCTACGCGGATTCTTCCAAAACCACCCTTGACACCCAAGTGGGCATCCAGATCGTCTATAGCGAAGCGCGGCGCAAAAGCAGCGGCACCTTCTGGAAGAACGATGGGGGCAACGTCTATCTCAGCCTCGACGATTCGAGCATGGTGAGCACTTTGCCCACTAGCGATGGAGGCAGCGCATACCACGTCTTCCTCCTCCAGGAAAGCGTGGGCAAGCCCCAGCCTAAGCCCATCACCGAGATCGTCGATCCCTACGAGAACGACGATGGGAGCAACACCACCGAAGGAGAGGCCTACCAAAACGCGGATTGGAACGACAAGGACAAGCAAGCCACCGCTTCCGACTGGCTTAATGGCGTGGGCACCGGCTATCAGATCATGGTCTCCAGCTTCTCTGACAGCGACGGCGACGGGTTCGGCGACATCTACGGCATCAGCCAGAAACTCGATTACCTTAGCGACCTCGGCGTCAAAGCGCTTTGGCTCACGCCGATCCAGCTCTCTGATTCCTACCACGGCTACGACATCAGCGACTACACGCAGGTCGACCCGAAGTTCGGCTCGAAGGCTTCGCCTAATTCCGTTGACGGCAACGTCACTTCCGCCACGGCGATGGAGGATTACAAAGACCTCCTCAAAGCCGCCCACGAGAAGGGGATGAAGGTCATCATGGACCTCGTGCTCAACCACACCTCCACCTCCAACAAATGGTTCGTCAGCAGCGCCTCCTTAGACGAGAGTTACCGCGGCTTCTACCAGTGGGGCAACCACAAGACCAATTCCTCGATCAATGAGGAGAAATGCTGGTACCCCTATGGGGATCATGACTATTCCTACTACGCGAAGTTCGGCTCCTCGATGCCTGAGCTCAATTACTCCTATCAAGGCACCAGAGACGCGGTGGAGGCGATGTCCTTGCAGTGGTGCTCCCTAGGCGTGGACGGCTTCCGCCTCGACGCGGTCAAGCACATCTACATGCTGGATGAGATCGGCTCCGCTCAGTATGAAGGGGACACCCTCATCATGGACAAAGCCGACAAAGGAGACTACTCAAGCGACCTCACCAAGAATCTCAACTTCTTCAGGGAGCTCAACTACAAGGTCAAGCAAAGCTACCCGAACGCCTTCTTCGTCGGGGAGAACTTCGATGGGCACGCCTTCCATGTGGCCCCTTATTACGAGGCCTTCGACTCGATGTTCGACTTCTACGCTTACTTCAAGCTCACCAACACCGCTGGGGCTAGCTACAAGAAGAACGACATGCATCAGGCCGGGAGCTACATGCAAAGGAGCTCCACATGGTCTTATTCCAGCGAGACCAGCGAGAAAACCAAAATCGTCAACGGCGACAAGGAATACGGCCTCATCAACGGCAAATACGGCTGGAACCTGCCCGACCTCTACAAGGCCTACGACGATTACCGCGGAGGCAAGGCGATGCCCGGCTCCTTCACGAGCAACCACGACATCGCGCGCAACATCAACCGCATCGCCGGCACCTTCGGCTCAGACGGGGAGATCTCCGCGCAGGGCAACGTCACTAGCTCCAGCTTCGCCGAGCTCACCAAGAAGAGCAACGCCGCTAAGATCGCGACTATCCTCTTGCCCGGCTGCTCCTGGGTCTATTATGGCGATGAGCTAGGCATGACGGGCAACTTCGACGAGGGCAAGGACGCGAACTCGGATTACGCGGATTTGGCTTACCGCCAGCCGATGAAGTGGAAGCAAGGCGGGGAAGTGGGGGATGGCTCCTTCACGACCGGCTACAACATCACCGGGAGCGAAGCCTCCGTCAAATGGGACGACATCAATTCCTCGACCCTAGTCGCTGACGCCTCCACCCAGCAAGCCTCTTCCGATTCCACCTTCGCCAAGATCAAGCAGGCGATCGCCTTCAAGAACGCCAATCCTGGGCTCACCAAGGGGACTTTCTCCGACAACGGCTCTTCGGGATACGTCCTGAAATGGAAGGTCGTCAACGGCTCTGATACCTATAACGTCTCCATCGACTTCAACAACGCGACGGTGAGCGTTAGCGGCTCAGCCTCTCTCTCCATCGACTGCTGAGCCTCATCATGAAGAAGGCGGGCGACCGCCTTCTTTTTAGAGCCCAGTTTTGGGCGCTGTGCTAGAATCCCCTTGTAAGGAAAAATGGAATGAAAGCGAAGCCCTTCCTCTTATCTCTCCTCCTGCCGACCCTTCTTTTGGCCTCTTGCTCGCCTAGCCAGGCCGAAGAGAGCGCTTCTTCTGAAGAAGATTCCTCTTCCAGCGAGGAGGCCTCTTCGAGCGAGAGCTCTACTTCCTCTTCCTCCTCATCCTCTTCCTTCGATTGGATAGACACCTCTATTTTCGAGGCGGATGAGGCGACTTGGAAAGCCGCTTTCTCGAATATCACGAGCTTCATGGCTTTCTACACGGAGACATCCGACGACCTAAGCGTTTACCATTATGCCTCTTTCTCTTCGAGCCTCATCAGGCTCGTGAAAAGAGAAAGGAAGAAAGGCGAGCTGACCTTCAAGCTCTCCAGCGACCTCTATCTCTCCAAGAGCGAGGACGGCACCTACGATCAATACGCCTACGATGAGGAGAAAGACGGCTACCTCAAAACGAGTCTGGCCGAGGCTCCTTCTTGCTTCGAAGAGAAAGACGCCTACTGCGAGATGCTATCAAACAGCTACGCCTTATTCTCTTCCGCCGCGAATGGCTTGGCCTACCAAGCATCGTTCTTGACCTACCTGCGCGGGAGCAAGCTCTATTACGCCAAAGACGTCCTCGCTAATTTCGCCCTCAATGAGCTCTATAGCTTGGTCATCACCCCATGCAAACTCGATGGGACCGCCCTCTACGGCAGCCTCGCCATCACGGGCATCAACAACACGAATGTCACCCTCCCAAGCGGAGACGACCTCATTGAGGCCTGACACCAAAAAAAGGCCTTACGGCCTTCGGTATATAAGAAAGTGACCAACTTGTTATTTTCCTATGTCCAGCCCGCGGATGATCTCCTTCAAAGAGGAATCGCTTAGAAGAGAGGATAAATCATCCTCATCTTCGATCTCCTTCTCTTTCAGAAGGGAATGGATCCCCATGAAGACCTTCGAAGGGAAATCATCGCCCTTCGAATAGAACTCATCGCCTTCCCTGATGACCTTCGGGTCGATCTGCTCATTGAGGTAGCTGATGAGGTAACGCCTGAAATAGAGGAGGATATCGTCCTCTATCCAATAGGAGCTCTTCTTGGCCGCGCCTTCCTTTCGGAGGAGAGAGGCGTACAAAGGCAAGCCATCCTCGACGTCGTGGTAGACGTCGCAGAAGAGGTAGTCGTACTTGCCTTTCTGACAGGAGGAGGCGAATTCCAAGGCGTCCCCTTCCTTTAGGAGGAGCTTCCCTTCCGGGAAGGCGCTATAAAGATGCTTCTTGAAGAAGGAGAGGACGGAGGGGTCGCTTTCGACGACGGTCAAGTGGGAGACGTCCTCTTTTTTGCAGGCGCGATAGGCGAAGTAGCCCATCCCCAGCCCATAGGTCAACGCCTCACCATGGCATTCGCCTATCGCCTTCTCCATCGTCTTGATCTCATGGGGCACCAAAGACATCCAAGGACGCTCCCCCTTAAGGAAGATAGGATAGGAGAAAGGCTTAAGGGAATAGGCGAAGGAAGGCCTCTCATCGTAATAAGGGGCGGGGCCGGCTTGATAGGAAGAGTAGGGGAATAGCTCTCCCGGAGCGACTTCCTTCTCATATAGGGAAAGGCCTTCTTCATGAATGGATAGGCCTTTTAGGACGGAGAAATAAGGATCGTCCTCGACGAAGGAAACATCGTCTAAGGCTTGGATATAAGGGAAAAGCTTGCTTCTGCAGCTTTTGAGGAGGCTTTTTGGGAGGGAGGCGAAGCAAGAAAGGAAGAAGCTCTCGAATTCCTGTTTATCTTCGAAAGCGGGCAGGGAATCAACGTTCTCTTCTTGGATGGCGAGATACTCGTTGAGTAGGGAGGAAAGCTCTTCTTCCTCATCCAGCTTCCTCCCCAAGGAGAGAATCAGTTTCCTAAGGCTTTCCTTATCCGCAATGCGCATAAAGAAATTATACAAAGAGGAGGGGCTGGAGGGTGAAAAAACTGAATTAAAAAGACAAGCCAAGAAAACGCGAAAGAACTATTTATCATTTTGCTTGCTGGAATGCGATTCCAAAGAACTGGAAAAACCTTCTTTGTCGATTTTCGATAAAGCCTTGGCATGAATTAATTAACTGACTTAAAAAATAATGCCTATTTTTTGATTTGCCTCGTTTTCCTTAGGAAAAAACTAGCCTATACTTCTAGCCATGGAAGATGTCATTGTCATTGGCGGAGGGGTCATCGGCGCGTTCATCGCGCGCAATCTCTCCCGCTACGAGCTTTCCACCCTCGTGCTCGAAAAAGAAAACGACGTGGGCAATGTGACCTCGATGGCCAATAGCGCCATCGTCCACTCGGGCTACGACCCTCTCCCCGGCAGCAAGAAGGCGCGCTTCAACGTCGAGGGCAACAGGATGTATCCGGAGATCTGCAAGGAGCTCGACGTCGATTTCGAGCAGTGCGGCTCTTTGACGATCGCCCTCAACGAGGAGCAGAAGAAAGTCCTCGAAGACCTAGAGAAAAGAGCGAAAGAGAACGGCGTGCCCGCGAAGTTATTAAGCGGAGAGGAGGCCAGGGCCATGGAGAAGAACCTCTCCCCCGATTGCCTCGCCGCGCTCCTTTGCCCGACCGCCGGCATCGTCAACCCCTTCAACCTCGTCGCCCATTGCTTCGAGAACGCGATTGATAACGGAGTGAAGCTCCATCTGGGCGAAGAGGTGGTGGACGTCAAAGAGGAGAGCGGAATCTTCAAAGTCGCCACCAAGAAAGACGTCTACGAAGCCAAGGTCGTGATCAACGCCGCAGGACTTAAGAGCGAGGAATTCGCCAGGATGATGGACGACATCCCCTGGAAGATCAACCCGCGCAAAGGCGAGTACTACGTTTTGGACCATTTCGCCCCCGATTTCGTTAATCACGTCCTCTTCCCCCTCCCCAGCGAGAAGGGCAAAGGGATTCTGGTGATCCGCACCACGAGCAACGACTACCTCATCGGGCCTAGCTCGGAATATAGCGGGGACAAAGAAGACATGTCCACCGATTCGCCCACCCTAGGCAAGGTCAAAGCCGAGGCCAGCGAAATGGTCAAGAGCATCCCCTTCTATGAGCAGATCAGGGTCTTCGCCGGGCTCCGCGCGACCCCCTCGACCCACGATTTCATCATCGAGCCTAGCGCCGCTCACCCGCACTTCATCAACGTCGCGGGCATCGAGTCGCCGGGATTGGCCTCCAGCCCGGCCATAGGCAAATACGTCGTCGAGGAGCTCGTCGCCAAGATTTTGCCCCTGAAGGCGAAAGCCTCCTACAAGAAGGAGGTCCGCCCCTACGTCCATCCGAGCAAGATGAGCGCCGAGGAAAGGGACGCCCTCATCAAGGGCAACCCCGATTACGGAGACATCGTCTGCAACTGCGAGAAGGTGAGCCTAGGCGAGATAGAAGACGTCCTCTCTCGCTCCGTCCCTTGCCATACCATCAAGGCGGTGAAGAAGCGCACGAGGGCGGGATTCGGCAAATGCCAGGGAGGTTTCTGCCAGCCGAAGGTGCTGATGCTTCTAGCCAAGCACTTCGGCGTGTCCCCCTTGGAGATCCTTTACGACAAGGATGGCTCGAACATCCTGAAAGGGGAGAGCAAATGAGCATGGAAAGCAAAGATCTTGTGATCATAGGCGGCGGAAGCGCCGGCATGGCCGCCGCCGTGGCGGCTTACGATGGGGGTGTCAGGGACATCCTCGTCCTCGAGAGGACCAATTTCCTCGGGGGCATCCTGAACCAATGCATCCACAACGGATTCGGGCTCAACGCCTTCAAGGAGGAATTGACCGGGCCGGAGTTCTTCTACCGCTTCGAGGAGGAGATGGAGAAGAGAGGCATCGCCTATGAGCTGGACACCAACGTCACCTCCATCACCAAAGACAAAGTCGTCACCTACCTCAACAAGAAAGGCTGCAAGGAAGTGAAGGCCAAGGCCATCATCATGGCCGCGGGATGCTATGAGAGGAACGCGGGCGCCATCGGCACCCCGGGCGACAGGCCTAGCGGGGTCATCACCGCCGGGCAGGCCCAGCTCTACCTCAACGAATATGGCTACCTCGTCGGGAAGAGGGTCTTCATCCTCGGCTCGGGAGACATCGGCCTCATCATGGCGCGCCGCATGACCCTGGAAGGGGCGAAAGTATTGGGCGTCGCCGAGCTCTGCCCCTATTCCAACGGGCTCAACCGCAACATCCAGCAGTGCCTCATCGATTACGGCATCCCCCTCTATCTTTCCCACACCGTGAGCCGCATCATCGGCAAGAACGGCCACCTCGAGGCCATCGAGCTCTCTGAGGTCGACGAGAACAAGCGCATCATCCCCGGGACGGGCAAGATCTACGAGGTGGACACCCTCCTCCTCTCCATCGGGCTGATCCCGAACAACGACCTCCTCAACAAGATGGGCATCCCCCAGTCGAGGAGCAGGGGAAGCGTGGTCAACGAGCACCTGGAGACCTCGATAGATGGGGTCTTCAGCTGCGGCAACGTCCTCCACGTCCATGACCTCGCCGACTACGTCGTAGACGAAGGCAAGACCGCGGGCAAGAGCGCCGCGCTCTATCTTTCCGGCAACTTGCCCCGCCACGAGAAAGCCATCCTCACCGAAGCGGGGGAGGGCATCGGCTACGTGGTCCCGGGCATCGTGGATCTAGCAAACGCCGAGGAGAAGATCCCCTTCAAGTTCCGCGTCCGCCTGCCAAGCAAAGACGTCTACATCACCTATTCCTTCAACGGGGAGGTGATCAAGAGGATCTACAAGCAGACCATCATCCCGAGCGAAATGGAGATCGATTACCTCCCGAAGAGCCTCTTCAAAAGCAACGAGGGCAAGCTCGTCGTTAGCCTGCTTAAGAAGGGAGAATGAACATGATTGAACTAACCTGCATCATCTGCCCCAACGGCTGCCGCCTGAAGGTGGACGACAATCTGAGCGTCACCGGCAACAAATGCCCCCGCGGGGCTGCCTATGGCAAGCAAGAGGTCACCAACCCCACCCGCACCATCACCTCGACCGTCCCTTGCGATTCCGTTGAGCTGAAAGTCTGCCCGGTGAAGACGAAGGAAGCCGTCTCCAAAGCCAAGATCTTCGACGTCATGAAGGACATCAACACCTGCTCGGTCAAAGTGCCTTGCCACATCGGCGACCTCGTCAAATCCAACATCGGTGGCACCGGGGTGGACCTAGTCGTCACGAGGACCATCCTGAGGTAGCATGCGCCTATTGATCGGTAGCGACATCCACGGGAGGGTGGGGCCTGCTAGAAAGCTGGGCTCCATCATCCTTTCCTATCGCCCCGATCGCGTCTTTTTGCTTGGCGATTACCTCTGTCCCGGGCCGCGAAACGCCCTCGCGCCGGACTTCGACCCGAATGAGGTCGCCAAGATCCTCAACAAATTCGCCCCCAAGATACTCGCCGTCAAAGGCGACTGCGATTCCCGCGCCGATCAGAGCGTCCTCCATTTCAGGATGCTGGAGGACTTCAAGATCCTCGATCTAGGCGGGCATAGAGTGGATCTAATCCACGGAGACCTCCTCACTAGCGATGTCATCGACGTGGAGAGGGGGGACGTATTGATGTTCGGGCACACGCACGTGCCGGTCTTAAAAAGGGAAGACGGGGTGGTTTACTTCAACCCCGGCTCCATCTCCTACCCCAAATCCGGCTGCCCGGCGAGCTTCGGGATCTTCGAAAGGGAGCGCCTCGAGCTCAAGAAGCTAGACGACCAATCGACCTTCGCCTACCTCGATCTATGAGAAACCGCTACCAAAAAGCAGCGATTCCCTTTCTTTTGGCTCGCCCTTCCCTTTATAATGGCTCCTGAAGCGAGCCATAAGTGCGTCTTGGAGGTTTTCTATCTATGAGTGACAACGTTCGTATCGTCGGCCTCGGTGGCATGGACGAAGAGGGCAAGGAGTGCGTCCTTGTCGAGATCAACGATGACATCTTCGTCATCGACTGCGGGATCAGGGAGCCTGACCGCACGATGCCCGGCGTCGACTACGTCATCCCCCGTTTCGACTACCTCGAGAGGAACAAATCCCGCGTCAAGGCCTATTTCCTCCTGCACGGGCACGATGAGGCGATGGGGGCGATCGTCTACCTTTACGAGAAGGTCCCCGCGCCGATTTATTGCACCAACGTCACCAAGGCGATGGTCATCAACTTCGCTAGGCACACAGGGAAAGACATCTCCGATTTCGATTGGAACATCATCCCGCCGACTTCCTCCATCATCGTCGCGAAGAGGAAGATCGAGTTCTTCCACACCGCCCACAACATCGCAGACAGCTGCGGCGTGGCCATCCACACCGACAAAGGCAACATCGTCTACACCGACGACTTCGTCATCGAGAACAACGCGACCCCCTCTTTCCTCTTCGATTCCAGGAAGCTGGGCAAGATCGCCGAAGAGCCGACCCTGTTGCTGATGACCGAATCGCTTTACGCCTCCAGGGCGGGCTACACCGCCCCCGGCTACCGCCTCCTTCCCTTGCTGCAGCAGGAGTTCAAAGCCGCCACGGGCCGCATCTTCGTCTCCCTTTTCTCCAACAACCTCTTCAACATCGGCGAGATCGTGAGCCTCGCCATCGAATGCCATAAGAAGATCATCCCTTACGACGACCTCGCCGAGGAGATCCTCCGCACGATGGACGAATGCGGCCAATTGAAGATCCCCCAGACCTCCAGGGCCACCCTCGACGAATTGCTGCGCCTAAGGGACAGCGACATCGTCGTCATCATGTCCGCCTTCGGGGCCAAGCTCTTCCGCAGGATCGCGCTTCTCGCCTCCGGGGAGAACGAGGACAAGAGGATCAGGCTGAAGCCCGAGGACACCTTCTTCTTCTGCTCGCCCAGCTCAGACAACACCGAGCTCGAATACACCGACGCGATCGACCAGGTCTACCGCACCGGGTGCAAGGTGATCAACATCAGCAAGAAGCAGTTCCTGAAGATGCACGCCTCGCAGGAGGACATCAAGACGATGATCTCCTTGCTCCGCCCGAAGTACTACCTGCCCGTCAGGGGCCTATACAAGGACCTGCTCGCCAACTGCATGGTCGCCCTCAACATGGGGGTGGGGCTCAACCACACCAACGTCTTCCTCGTCGAGAACGGAGTCAGCGTCCTCATCGACGACAAAGGCGCCCGCATCTTCAATGAGAACATCCCCCATGGCGACATCATGATCGACGGGGAGGGAGTGGGGGACGTCTCCGAGAAGGTCCTCGAAGACAGGCAGCAGCTAGCCGAGGGGGTGGTGATCCTCGCCCTCACGGTCTCGAAGAGCAAAAGGGAGATCATCGCCGGGCCAGACGTCCAGATGAGGGGCTTCGTCTACGCCAAAGACGCCGATCTCATCGAAAGGGACGCGAGCAAGGTCTTCGTCCAGACCGTCCAGGAATACCTCGACAAGAAGGATGCGGTGAACATGGAGGAGATGAAGCAGAACGTCTACGAGAAGTGCCTCCGCACCATCCGCAGGCAGACCGGCAAGGAGCCGATGGTCCTCCCCCTCATCATCGAGATCGAATAAGCCTTAGCGTTTCGAAAGCATGGCGTCGGACCGTTCCGGCGCCTTTTCAATAGGGGACAGGGGTTTTGGATCCTCTCACTCAAGCTTCGAGGACGCTTTTCGCATAGAGACCTTGCTCGTTCAGCAGCTGGAACGACCTCACCATATAGGCATATGCATGGGGGCGAGTGTTCCTGAAGCCGCTTATCTTCTTGATGCCTTCTAGGTTCAGGTTGATGCTCACAAGGGATGTGAAATCGTTTATAGGGGTCATGCTTTCTTGCTTCGTCAGGATGCAGGTGGCGAGGTACATGACCTCGCTTGCGCAGGAGACGATGCTCTCTCCGCTCAACTTTCCCTTGAAAAGATGGCCTTGGATTGCCTCTACCCCCGAGGAGAAACGGCGGTAGTCGTCTTTTCTTATGCTTCCTCTGCCCATCAGGCAGATGCAGCTCTCTATGGTGTCTTTCAGGCAATCCTCTTCGGTGAGGGGCAATCCCCTATACGCGATTTCCAGGGGCGCAATCCGCCTATAAGCCTTCGCGATGGACCGATAATCGTCCGCCTCTTGAAGGATGGTCCAGCAGTCGAAGAGCTGCTTTATTATCTCCAGTTCCTTGCCTGCGTCGAATGGGATCCCGGACGTGTGCGGGGCAAAGGCGGTGAGCTTATCGCCAAGGATGGTGTTTTTGTCGGGGATTGCCACCATCAAATCCTCCCCTTCGGAGAGGAGGAGCCCATTCCGTATGGGGCGTTCGACCAGCCTCTCATAGGGGTTCGTCTCAAAGACGACGTCAAGCAGGACGCCTATCTCCTTTTGACTTAGAGGGGAGGGAAAACGGAATTTGAAATGGCGCTTCTCAATGTTCCCACGTCTTTTCCTTATTTCCTCCTTCGCGCTTAGGAAAGGGAAGGTGCCGCCCGCCTTTTCGATGAAGGCATCGAGGTCCGTGCCGGGCTCGACGACGATGTCTATGTCGGTGCTCAGCCTCCTTGGCTTTCGCAGCGATAGAAGAAGGGAGGTCCCTCCTTTGAAGGCGAACTTCATGCCCGTATTCGCGATCGCCTCCAGTAGGCCGAAGGCGTAGACAGTGCGCTCCAGCAGGGATGGGTCGGAGCCTGTTTCCTTGCGCAGGGAGGCGATGTGCTCGGATGTGAAATTCTCAGGTGATAGCATTTTCCTCTTTTCCTCCTTCTAGATACCGCCTCAGTTCCTTCTCTTTGTTCCTTCTCCGGGCGTAGCGGAGCATCCTAGGCTCGTTGAGAAGATAGTTTTCTCGCGCCTGGGCGATCACGCTTGCGTATTCATCCTTCTCGAACGTCGAGGCCAAAAGCTTCTCGGCAAGCATGTCGACCAGCATCCCTTCCAGGGTTATCGAGTGCGATTTTTCCTTTGGGGAAGGCGCTTCTGAGATACGATCCACGACGATTATACAGCCCTTGCTCCAGTAGCGATGAAAGTCTTTTAGATTCGGTTTATACATTACCTTATACCCCTTTCCCAGGAGATACTCGAAGACGGCTTCCCCGCTTTCTTTCTCCACCTGCAAGAAAAGGGTGTTCTGGGCGATCAAGTGGTTGAGGAACTCATTAAGCAGAACCGTTTCGAAAATCGAGAAGCCAACCGCGGGGAATCTTTTCCCAATGAGGTCCATTAAAGTCGTGGCCTCCTTCGAATAGGAGAACGAGCACTTCCCTTTGCGCGAGGAGGAAGGGAGGGAATAAAGACCGCGGGATTGCTGAATCAGCTCCCCGCTTGCGACGAGCTCCCTGAGCATCCAGGCGTAAGCACTGAAGGAAAGCCCGGGCTTAGCCTCCGCCAACCCCTTCATAAGCTCTTTGCGTTCATAGGCGACGCCGTTTTCTAAATCAAGATCATCGATCAACGCTTTGGATTCTTTCATATGGCCTCCCAAAAACTATCTTACGGCAAAAAATAAGAAAATTGCCGAAAAATAGTTTAACGTTTGCCGCGTCTTTACTCAAGGGCGCGAGCTTAGAAAATGATGAATATGTTGCAGTTCCAGTGATGATTATGCGCGCGCGTTGCTTTATAATTCCAAAAGCCTATGGGAAAGAAGAGCAATCGCAGGTACAGCAAGGAATTGGTGAAGGGGGCCTTCGGGGTCCTGCTTTTCCTGCTTTGCCTCCTTTTCTTCCTCTCCCCCTCGACCCATCTCCGTTACATCAGCTATCCCTTCATCGGCGGGCTCGGCTACCTTGGATACTATTCCCTTCTTTTGCTTGGCCTCTACCTAGGGGCGAGATCGCTCTTCCTCAAGAAGGCCTACCGCTTCAAGGCAAGGGAGGTCTTCGCCTATCTCCTCTTGATCCTCTGCCTTGGGGTCTTGCTCACCCACCTCGGCTACCAAGGGCAGGAGGATCCAGGGCAGGTCGCCTTGCTTGGGGACGCCCTAAGCGAAGGCTATGAGAAGGAGGGCTTCCTTCTTTACGGCGATATCCGCCTCTGCGGGGGCTTGCTTTGCTATGAGCTCTCCGGGCTGCTTAATCTAGCCGGGGGGTGGCTGGTCATCCTCTTCTTCGTCTTGATCCTCATCCTTTCCCTCATCCTTTTCTTCTTGCCCCTTCTTAAGAAAGGCTTCCTCGCCTTGCGCTCGGGGCGCGCTTTAAAGAAAGCCAGGGGGCGTAGGCCTTCGCTAGAGAGGGAGGACTCCCCCCTCCAAGTGGGGGAGGAAGACCCCGATTTCGCTTACCACGAGAAAGCGATCCCCCGCAGCAGCGAAGAGGAGAGGAACTCCCTCCTTACGAAAGAGAAGGAAGCCTTGGACGAATGGGATTTCCGCCCCTCATCCTCCCTTTCCTACCGCTCCAGGAGCGAGCTGCAGAAAGAGGAAGAGCCTTCTTCGCAGGAAGAGGCCCCCGTCCCCGTCTCTGCCTCTAGCCCCATTGCCTCTAACTTCAAGACCTCGGGCGTCAGCGAGCCCGTCTTCTCCTTCGAATCCCCGAAGAAAGAAGCCCCCGAGCAAGCGGAAGCCCCCCTTGAGGCCATCGCCCCAACGCCTGAACCCAGTCAACCGATGGAGGAGCCCGAAGAGCCCCTTCCTTCCTTCGAGCCTTCTTTCGACTCCCATGAGGAGGAAAGCTCTCTTCCCAGACAAGAAATCAAGGCCGAGGAAGTCCCCGTCACGGTCAGCGAGCCTCTCTTCTCCGCCTCGCCCCTCCCTCCTGAACCCGCTCCTGAGCCCATCCCCGAGCCCTTCGCCTCAACTCCTGCCCCAGCCCCCATAGAAACCCCCAAGATGGAAGAGAAAAAAGAAGAAAGCAACAATCCCGAGGACGCCCCGGCGATCCCCCTCCCCAAATACGTCTTCCCCGACGAATCGATGCTCGACGAGCCCAAAGACGAGGCCGAGGCGATTTCGATAGCCACCGCGCAGGCCGAGGAGAACATGGCCAGGATGAACGAGACCCTGACCTCTTTGCGCGCCGGGGCGAGCGTCGTCTCCTTCAAGATCGGCCCCTCCGTCACGCGCTACGACGTCCAGATGGACATCGGGGTCCAAGTCAACACGATCTTCAAATTCGAGACCGACATCTCCCGCTGCCTCGCCGGCCTCCCCGCGCGCTTCGTCCCCATCGTCAAGGACAAGACGACCTCGGCCTTTGAAATTGGGAACCGCAAGAGGATGGCCGTCTGCTTCAAGGAGGTCTTCTCCGCCCTTCCAAAAGGAGAGCAGTTCAACATGGTGGTGCCCTTTGGCAAATCCATCGACGGCGAGGTCGTTTACGGCGATCTCTCCAGTTTCCCCCATATGCTCGTCGCAGGCACCACCGGCTCAGGCAAATCGATCTTCATCCACAGCATGCTGCTGACCCTTCTGATGAGGAACCGCCCCGAGGATCTGAAGCTGCTCCTAGTCGACCCCAAGCAAGTCGAGTTCACCGCCTACGACGAATTGCCTAACCTCCTTTGCCCGACCATCACCTCCCCCGAGAAGGCCAACGTCGCCCTCCATAAGCTCGCCGATCTGATGGACCGCCGCTTCGAGATGCTACGCAAGGCCAAAGTCAGGGACATCAGGGGATACAACAGCGTCTATGCGCCCGCCCACAACAAGAGGAAGCTCTCCTTCATCGTCGTGGTGGTGGACGAGTTCGCCGATCTGGCCTTGCAATGCAAGGACGTCAGCGAGCCCATCCAGCGCCTTGGCCAGAAAGGCAGGGCCTGCGGCATCCATATGATCATCGCCACCCAGAGGCCTGACACCAACACGATCTCAGGCACGATCAAGGCCAACCTCCCCGTCACCGTCTGCCTCATGGTCAAGAACGCGATCGACTCCAACGTCGTCTTGCACGCCAAAGGAGGCGAGGCCTTGCTCGACCACGGCGACATGCTCATCGACTGCCCAAAGCTAGGCAGGGAGCTCATCCGCGCGCAGGGCGCGATGATGGGCGAATACACCGAGCTCCTCAAGATCCCCGATTTCATCCGCTCCCAGATGGGGCCGATCTACGACCCCGAATTCCTCAACCTCGAGCCCGAGCAGCAAAGCGACACCGCGGCTTCCTTAGTCGACATGTCCGCGGGGAGCGCCGTCACCAAAGGGATGGCGGACGAAGAGAAATACCAGGCGATCAAAGGGATCATCATGCAGCAGGAGAGCACCTCGATCAGCCAGATCCAGCGCAATTTCGGCGTCGGCTTCCCCCGCGCCGGGAAGATCATCGCGCGACTTCAGAACGAGGGCATCGTCGCTAGGAGCAGCGACGCCCCGGGCTCAAGCAAAGGATTCAAGGTCCTCGTCCACGTCGACGCCAACGAAGGAGGGGTGGAGAGCGGCGACACTCCTGGCTCCCTCTCCAGCGCCTCCACCTCCTACGAAGAGGAATAGCCCCGAATTATGAAAGACACCTTAGTCAGCGCGAAGCTCATCTCCTGGAGGCTAATCAGGGTGACCGTGTTCACCTCGCTTCCCCGCATCCAGATCAAAGCCTGCCTCTATCAGGACCAGGAGAGGAAGATCCCCTTAACCGAGGAGAGGCTCAACTCCCTCACGAGCCTTTTCGTCGCCGATTACTCCCTCAAAGACGACCTTGAGCTCGGCCATGCCTACGAGATCAGGGTCGAGGGCTTCGGGGCGGTGCCCCTGGACCTAAGCGATGTCCCGTTGCTCCCTGATTTCGATGAGCGCTTCGCCTACGACGGGAATGATCTCGGCGCGAGCTACAGCAAGAAGGCGACGCGCTTCGCCCTTTGGGCGCCCATCGCCTCCTCCGTCCTCCTCAAGTGGAAGGACAATGAGGATGATCCTTGGCGCTACATCGCGATGTCCCGCTCGCCAAGAGGAGTCTACCGCGCTTCTTTGCCTGGGGACCATTCCGGCGCGCGTTACCTTTACCTGATCACCAATAGCGGCGTCACCAATGAAGCCACCGACATCTACGCGAAGGCCTCGACGGCCAATGGGGCAACTTCCGTCGTCATCAACCTCGCCAAATTCAAAGTCGATTTGGAGAAAAACGCGCTTCCCGTGCTCAATTCGCCTACCGAGGCGATCATTTACGAAGGGAACGTGAGGGACCTCACGATCGATCCCCATAGCTCGATCGTGCGCAAAGGCACTTTCCTCGGGCTATGCGAGAAGGGGAGGAAGACCGAGGGAAACCACCCCGCGGGCTTCGATTACTTCTCTAGCCTAGGCATCACCCATCTGCAGCTGCTTCCGATCTACGACTTCAAGACCGTGGATGAGCTGCATCCCGATAAGTCCTACAACTGGGGCTATGACCCCGCGCAGTATTTCGTCCCCGAGGGGAGCTACGCCTCGGTCCCGGAGGATCCCTTCTCCCGCGTCAGGGACCTGAAAACGATGGTCAAAGCCTATCACGAGGCGGGGATCCGCATCGTGATGGACGTCGTATACAACCACGTCTATTCCTTCGAAGGCAGCGTCTTCCAACGCACCGTGCCGAACTATTATTTCCGTCAGAGGCACAACGGCAGCATGGCTTCCACCAGCGGCTGCGGGGACGATCTGGCCTCGGAGAGGGCGATGGTGAGGAAGCTCATCCTCGACGCCTGCGCCTATTGGATAGACGAATACGGGATCGACGGCTTCCGCTTCGATCTGATGGGCATCATCGACGCGGAGACCCTCAATCAGATCGCTAGGATCTCCAAAGCCAAGGACCCTTCCTTCTTGCTCTATGGGGAAGGATGGAACATGGGAGGGGAGGTCAACTCTCCTTTGGGGCATATGGGCAATTACGCCCTTCTCCCCGAGCTCGGCTTCTTCAACGACTATTTCCGCGAGACCATCAAGCGCGCCTTCGCAGGAGAGGATTACGTCAAGAACGACGCGAAATACTGCTACGCCTCCAGCTCGGTCAACTTCATCCACCCTGCGCGCTTTTTGAACGCCAAGCAGACCATAAACTACATCGAATGCCACGACAACGGCACCTATTTCGATTACCTCTCCCGGTCCCATAAGGACTGGGACGAGGCGAAGAAGCTGCAGGCGGTGATGGGCGCCAACGCATTCGTCGCCCTCTCCTTCGGCGTCCCTTTCTTCCACGCGGGGCAAGAGATAGCTAGCAGCAAGTGGGGCGAGGACAACACCTACAACAAAGGCGACCATTACAACAAGTTCTCCTACAAGCTGCTCGATGAGCGCTATGACATGGCTGAGAAGTTCAAGGAGATTCTCTCCCTTAGGAAAAAGCTCAAGATCCTCCGCGCCTACGACCCGACCTACATCGATTGGAACGTCGACATCCTCGAGGAGGGGCCCTGCATAAAGATCGCTTTCCTCGACCCAAGCCTAGAGGAGAAGCGGCGCAACTCAACTCTTTTCTTCAACCTCTCGGATATCGATTACAATATAGGCATCGAGGGCGCTAAGAACGCCCTGACCTCTTCGCCAAACGGCAACGACGATCTACGGAGCGAATGTTTCGTCCCCGCATTATCGCTTCTCTACTTAGAGCATTGAATCCCGGGGGACAGCTAAGGGCGGCGTATAGATCTTTATCCATAAGGAGGAGACTTATGCTCTCATTCGTCTACTTAGCCGGCCGCTTGGCCGAGGCGGTGGGCTCCAGCGCCCGCTACGTCGAGATGGAGCGACCCTTGGCGAGCCCAGGAGGGAGATCGAAGATCGATCGCATCCCCGTGCTTTGCCCCCTCTCCAAATCAACCCTTTTCTTCAAGGCCCCGATCGGGACCTTCGTGGTCTTGAAGGGCAGGCTTGAGACCAGCGAGGAGCTGGGGCTGCACGTCCATAGCGAGATCGAGGAGATCCACGCGGGCAAACTCGCCTGAGCCGTTTGGCTCCGCTTCGGTTCGTTAAGCAAAGGCGAAGCGACTTTTCATCGCGGGATCGCTTTGATGGTGGCTTTGCGCCGAAAACCTCGTCAGATTTGCCCAAGGCAGTCGAAAATCATTCAAATAGTCACCCAAAACCGGGGAAAACGCCTTTCCACTTCCTCAAATAGAGAAAAAATCACCGAATAGGCAAGTAAACGATTGTTCGCACTCGCCTCGATCGGCTGCGTCTCGAGGTCTGAAGGAACGGCCTTCGATCTTTTCGATATGCAAAGGGCGGTTCTTGCTATGGCCAACCTCGTTCTATCTCTTTGCCTGGTCAGGAGTACAATAGCCCCATGGCAAAGAAGAACAAGAAAAAATCGGGCGTGGCCCTTGGCAAATGGCTGCCCCTCCTCTTAACCTTCGGCATCAGACTTTGCTTCGCCTACCTCTTTTGGATCAGGCGCTACGCCAAGCACCCGGAGAAGAAGAGCCTCGAATACCGCTACAACAAAGTCAGGAAGCTCTCCCTCGACCTCACCAAGAGGCAGCGCCTTCTGGTGAAGGCGAAGGGCAAGGAGAACATAACTTCCCTTGAAGGCAGGAACCTCATCGTGAGCAACCACCTCTCCGTGATGGACATCGTCCTGCTCATCGCCTATTCGGAGAAGCCCCTCATCTTCATCGCGAAGAAGGAAGTGGCGCAGATGCCTTTCGTAGGCAAGCTCTTCCAGTCCATCGGCGGCTATTTCCTCGATAGGGAGGACCCGAAGCAGGCCGTGAGGCTCTTCATGAAGGTCGGGAAGCAAATGAGGGAAAACGGAGGCAACGTCGTCGTCTACCCCGAAGGCACCCGCCTCAAGGACCCCTTCGCGCCCACCCAGGAGTTCCACGCGGGCTCCTTCAAGCTGATCGAATGGGGGCAGGCGAACCTGATCAGGGTCGCCCTCTTCGGCACCTTCCGCCCCCTGACCAAATCGGAGAACCCGCGTTCCTTCCCGATCGAGATGACCTTCTTCCCAGCCGTCCCATATGAGGAGATGAAGGGGAAGAACACCCAGGAGATCGCCTCAGAGAGCCATGAGCTCATCGCAAAGGAAGTCTCCGCCATGCAGGAATTCGACAAGGAGTTCTACGCGCAGGGTTTGGATAAGAAGAAATCGAGGAAGTTCGTCCCATGAGCGATTTCGATCGAGGCAACGAAGACTACAAGAAGGAGCAGGAGAAAGACCCCGCCGAGGGCCTGCTCCGCACGATGGGCACGAGCGAAGTGGTTTCCAGCTTCATCTCCGCCCTCGGCACTTTCTACATCCTCTTCCGAGGCTCTTTCGGGCTCACCTATTGGCTTTCCTTCATGATCCCCTATGGGGTCATGGTGGTCTTCTCCATGCTCATCGGGTTCTTCTCTTTGTTCCAGAAAGACCCCGCGCATTACCCCCTTTTCAGCATCCTCGGCTGCGTTTACGGCGCCTTGCTGTGCCTTTCCTTCATCCCTAACGGCATCTTCTTGCTCAACTGGTCGATCGCGATCGCGATCGGGGTGATCGGCGCCTGCGTGTTCGCGATCTCCTTGCTCACCTTCCTGCAGCTAAAAGAGAAGAAGGCTAGATGAGCTTATGGCTTCTCCTAAGCCCTTTGGGGTAGCGGTTTTTCATCTGCCCTTTGGCCATCTTGAAGAAGCCTAATCCTTTGCCTTCATAGGAGGCGAGGTAATAGCCATCCCCCAGGCTCATGGGCAGAGTCTCGCCCTTGAGGAAGCGGAGGGCCTCGCTTTGGCTTAGCTCGACTTGGTGTTCCTTGCCTAGATAATGGGCCAAAGCGTTGTCTGGCTCCTCAAAGGGGAAAGAGGATACCTTAAGCCCGGCCCGGAGGAGGTTGACCCTTTCGAAGGGGAAGGCGAAAGGAAGGCTCCAAAGGGCGTCTTCTCTTTGATAATTCGCGCGATCCTCCAATCCATAGAAGGAGAAATAATCCGCGTATTGCGTGGCTTTTTTGCCTTCCCTCTCTCGAGGTTTGCTCTCCCCTTCTTTTTCCAGAAGGCAAAGGAACTGCCCTTCGCCGGGGTAGAGGAAGGGGAAGAGGTAAACGCTCTCGGGGACCTTTTCCCCATGGAAATAGCAGGGACGGTCCTCGAATGCTTGCGGATGCATGTCGAGATGGCGGGAGAGGAAAGAAAGAATGGCCCCCTCATCCTCCTCATAGCAGAAGGAGCAGGTCGAATAGACCATCCTGCCGCCTGGAATAAGCATCGCGTAGGCCTGCTCCAATAGGGAAAGCTGCATCTCCACGCATCTTTCCATCTTGCTGGGCGACCATTCTTGCCTAGCTTGCGCGTTTTTGCGCATCATCGCCGTCCCAGAGCAGGGGACGTCGAGCATGATCGCGTCGAAAAACTCCGCGTAGGAGGCGCATTTCTTCGAGAAATCGTCGTTGGCGACGACGACGTTGCCTAGCCCCATCCTCTCGACGTTGCTCGATAGCTCCTTGGCCCTGGAGAGGCTGATGTCGTTGGCGAGCACGATGGCCTCTTGCTGACAGAGGAGGGAGAGGAAGATGCTCTTCCCTCCAGGGGCCGCGCAGAGGTCGAGGACCCTTTCGCCTTTTCGGGGGTTCAAAACGTAGGGAGGGATCATGGCCGCGCTGTCTTGGATGGAGTAGCACCCCAGATCGTAAAGGGCCATCTTCCCGAACTCGTAATCCTCCTTTTTGTAGGAATAGACGTGCTTCAGGAATGGGTGGGGCTCAATTAAGGGGAACCTCGCCCTGAATTCCTCATCGCCCATCTTGGCCTGGTTAAGGACCAAGGAATGGGTCTGCTCGCCTTGGAAGGAAGCGAATAGGGCATCGACTTGCTCACTTTTGAGGTTTTTGGGGAGATGGGCTGGCAAATCCATGAGATAATAATAGACCAATCAAGAGGGGCTTCTATCCCCCTCTTGGGGGGTTTGGAGGTAACTTGACCTATGAGAATGGTGGACATCATCGAGAAGAAAAGGGACGGAGGGAGACTAAGCAAAGAGGAGATCGATTTCTTCGTGAAGGGCTATACGGACGGCTCCATCCCCGATTATCAGGCTTCCGCCCTGGCCATGGCGATCCTCTTCAACGACATGGATAAGGATGAGACCGCCAGCCTCACCGAGGCGATGATGCATTCCGGCGACACCATAGACCTCAGCTCCATCAAAGGGGTCAAAGTCGATAAGCACAGCACCGGAGGGGTGGGGGATAAGACCTCCTTGGTCCTCGGGCCCCTCGTGGCGAGCTGCGGGGCGAAGCTAGCGAAGATGAGCGGCAGGGGGCTAGGCCATACTGGAGGCACCCTCGACAAGATGGAATCCGTCCCCGGGACGAGCGTTTCCCTAAGCGAGGAGAGCTTCATCAGGCAAGTCAACTCCATCGGCATCGCGATCATCGGCCAGACCGCCGAGATCGATCCGGCGGACAAGAAGCTCTACGCCCTCCGCGACGTCACCGGGACCGTCGAATCGATCCCCCTCATCGCCTCCTCCATCATGAGCAAAAAGCTCGCCTCGGGGGCAGACACCATCTTGCTCGATGTCAAATTCGGCTCAGGGGCCTTCATGAAAACGCTCGACAGGGCGAGGCTTTTGGCGAAGACGATGGTCGAGATCGGAGGCGCGCTTCACCGCGATACGCGCGCCATCTTGACCGACATGGACGAGCCTCTAGGGATGGCCGTGGGCAATAACCTCGAAGTGAAGGAAGCGATAGCGACCCTCCAAGGGAAAGGGCCCAAAGACCTCGTTGAGCTCGTCACGACGGCTGGGGCCATCATGCTCGAGCAGGCTAAGATAGTCTCTAGCCAGCAAGAAGGCAGGAAGAGGATAGAAACAGCCATCGAGGACGGCTCGGGCTTTGCTAAGCTAGTCGAGCTATTCAAGGCGCAGGGCGGGGACGTCTCCTATCTCTATGATCCCAGCAAGTTCCCTCTCGCGAAGAACGTCATCCCGGTCTATGCCAAGGAAGGAGGATACGTCAGCAAAATCGACAGCCTCTCCATCGGGGTGACCTCGATGAAGCTCGGAGGGGGGAGAGCGACGATGGAGGACGTGATCGACATGTCCGCGGGCATACTGCTGAACAAGAAGATCGGCGAGAGCGTGGAGGAAGGCGAGCTTCTCGCCAGCTTATACACGAACAAAGAGGATGCCTCTTTCGCCTATGAGGACGTCTTAAGCGCCTTCCTCATTCAGAAGGAGCAGCCCGCCCCTCGCCCCATCGTCTTCGAATACATCCATTGATTTATGAGAGTTTTGATACAGGAAGTTCTATCGAGTTCCGTCGCCATAAACGGGGAGGTGGTCGCCTCGATCTCTAGGGGCGAGCTTTTGCTCGTCGGCTTCAGCCAGGGCGATGATTATGCGACCATGGAGAAAATGGCTAAGAAGATATCCAAGGCGCGGATTTTCCCCGACGAGAACGGCAAGACAAACCTTTCTTTGTCTCAGATAGGAGGGGAGGTCCTGCTTGTGAGCCAGTTCACTCTATACGGCTCGATGAAAGAAGGGAACAGACCCTCTTTCGTAAACGCCTCGCGCCCTGAGGAGGCCAGGGAGCTATACAGCCAATTCGTCTCTTTGATGAAGCAGGAATTCCCCTCTTTGAAGACCGGGGTCTTCCAAGCGGACATGAAGGTGAGCTTGGTCAACGACGGCCCCTTCACTTTGATGCTCGATTCCAAGGAGCTGTTCTCATGAAGGTGATGATCGGGCTGAGCGGCGGGGTGGATAGCGCCGTCGCGGCGTATCTATTGAAGGAGCAGGGGCACGAAGTCGTCGCGGGCTTCATGAGGAACTGGGACGCCCTCGCCAACAACGACTATTTGGGCAACCCCACGATAAACGAGGGCCAATGCCCCCAAGAGAAGGACTACCAGGACGCGAAGAAAGTCGCCGAGAAGCTAGGGATCCCTTTGCTGCGCGCCGACTTCGTCAAGGAATACTGGGACTCCGTCTTCACCTATTTCCTCAATGAGTACAAAAGGGGCAGGACCCCCAACCCCGACGTCTTCTGCAACAAGTACATCAAGTTCGATTCCTTTTTGAGCTTCGCCCGCAGCCAAGGGTGTCAGGCCATCGCGATGGGCCATTACGCGAAGAAAGAGAGCTTCGATGGCGTCGAATACGTCTATAAGGCCTTCGACAAGAACAAGGACCAATCCTATTTCCTCTCTCAGATCGACGAGTCTCAGATAGAAAGCTGCCTCTTCCCCCTCGGGGGGCTCACCAAGCCCCAGGTCAGGGAGATCGCCCATCGCCTGGACCTGGAATCGGTGATGGACAAGAAGGATTCCACCGGGGTCTGCTTCATCGGGGAGAGGGACTTCAGGAAGTTCCTCCAGAACTACCTCCCCGCGAAGAAGGGGGAGATAATCGAAGGCAGGACCGGCAAGGTCTTAGGCGAGCATTGCGGGGTCCTCTATTACACGATAGGGCAGCATAAAGGCCTTGGGATAGGGGGCGTAGCGGGGGAGAGGGAAGGCGCCTTCTTCGTCTACAAGAAAGACGTCAAAAGCAACGTCCTCTACGTCGCTAGAAGCGACGACGAGGAGCTGCTTTTAAGCACCTCCTGCAAACTGGACAACGTCAACTGGGTCGGCCCTAGGCCGAATGGGGAGATCCATGTGGGGGTGAAGTTCCGCTACCGCCAGCCCGACCAGTTCTGCGCCCTTCGCTTCGAGGGCGAGGACGTTATTTTGACTTACGATTCCCCCGTCAAAGCCGTGACCCCTGGGCAGATTGGCGTGTTCTACGACGGAGAGAGGATGCTCGGGGGAGGGATCATCTCCGAGGTCTATCGGCGCGGAGAGCGCATCGACTGAAAAAACGATACCCCGAAAATATTCCTTTTTTGAAAAAACGATACCCCGAAAATATTCCTTTTTTGAGAAAACGATACCCCGAAAATATTCCTTATTTGAGAAAACGATACCCCGTTTTTATTCCTTTTTAAAAACTTATGCTATGATAGAAGCGTCTTTAAGGAGGATAAAGAATGCTCAAAAGAAAAGCGTATTCCGCTTTGTTGGATTGGAAAGGCAGCCACAAGAACAAATGCTTGATGATTAAAGGCGCCCGCCAGGTTGGCAAAACCTATTTGGTCCGCGAATTCGGAAAAAACGAATACGCCTCCTATATCGAGATCAACTTCATCAAGTCCCCCTCTTTGAAAGAGATCTTCTCAGGCGACGTCGACGCCGAATCTATCTACAAAAGGATGAGTGCCAACATGCGGGGGATCAAACTCATTCCTGGGAAGACCTTGATTTTCCTTGATGAGATACAGGCCTGCGGGAAAGCGCGGTCCGCGCTTAAATTCCTAGCTGAGGATGGGCGCTATGACGTGATCACCTCTGGGAGCCTTTTGGGATTGACCTACGGGGAAGATGACGATCCTCTGGTGGAGACCCCCGAATCCAACCCCACGGGATACGAGGATTTCCTGACGATGTATTCGCTTGATTTCGAGGAGTTTCTTTGGGCCGTCGGGGTTTCAAACGAAAGCATAGACATCCTCCGCGAATACTGGAAAAGCGGCGAAAGGGTTCCCGAGGTCACCAACTCCACTTACGAAGGGTATTTCCGCGAACACATCGTCGTGGGGGGGATGCCCGAAGTCGTTGCCGATTTCGCGCTCAACCATGATTTTAACCGTGTCGACAAGATCCAAAGGAGGATCGTAGAAGACTACGGCTTCGACATCGCTAAGCACGCAAAAGGGATGGAGAAGGTGAAGGTCAAGAAGTGTTACGACTCCATCCCTCAGCAGCTCGCCAAAGAATCGAGCAAATTCCAATACTCCGTGGTGGAGAAAGGCCAGACGAGAAAAAAATACGGGGGATCGGTCGCTTGGCTCATCGATTCCTCTTTGGTTCACCCCGCCTACGCTTGTCGCGAGGCTTATTTGCCTTTGCTGGGCAACTCGGGCGAGACCCAGTTCAAACTCTATATGAACGACACCGGGCTCCTTTGCTCAAGATACGGCTTTCAGACGAAGCTTGCGATCCTCAACGACGCGCTCAAAGGCAGCGCCAAAGGCGGCATTTACGAGAACATCATCGCCGAATGCCTGTGCAAAAAAGGCTATGGGCTCTTCTACTTCAGGCCCGATGATGAGCATGAGATCGAGTTCTTGCTCGAGAAAGATGGGGAAGTGGTGCCCGTCGAGGTGAAGGCGGGGAACAAAGTCACCCCGTCTTTGAACCGTTTCATCGAGAAGTACAAACCATCCCTCGCCTATAAACTCGTCAGTGGAAACGTCGGCTTTTCCGAGGGCAAGAAGACGCTGCCTCATTACATGATTTTGTTCCTTTGATGCTTTGATTTCCGCTATAGAAGCGGCCGATTCCATTTACAGTCATGCCAGGAAACGATCTGACGGCTTTCTCGTTTGCGGTGAGAAGGCGATGTTTGTTCCCCAAAGCCCCTCCTCAATCGTTCTTTTTATGTAGAGCAGCGCCTCCGGTATCGTCTTGCATTTTTGCACGATGAGGACGTGATGTTTCCACGGCACATAGGTGAAAACGGGCGGGAAAGCATTTGTGAACCAACTTGGTTCGTTTTTTGCTTCATGGATTGCTAAAGCAGCTCGCTTCACTTCTTCTTAATAGAGAAAGCGCTCGCTTTATAAGAGGGGAGAGTAGAAACCGTCGGCCGATCGGTTGCTTCGCGTCTTTACGCGAGGGCAATGGATTCATAGAGACGTGCCCATTTAACGGCGTAAAGCGCAGGGGCTCGTATGCGTATACTCCGGGGGAATGCGTTTTCTATACGAACTCCATTCATGGCCTTCTCCATGCTTTTGGTTATTTCAGCATTTCTCTATTCTCCCCCTCGTTCAAGACCTTCATTTGGGAGATTGCGATTTTATTCAACTTGGTTAAACGCTCGCTTTGGCTTACCCCATCAGCAATCAGTACAGCGTTTATATTCTCCATGTTGGAGAGGCAAATCAACTCGTTTATCGTCGCATAATCCCGTATATTCCCTTTCGCATCCGGGTTTCTTCGCCTCCATTCTTCCGAGGTCATCCCAAAAAGAGCCATGTTAAGAACATCGGCTTCGCTTGCGTAGACGATGCTCTTCTGCGCGTCCGTGATCTCGCTTGGGAGAAGATTCTCTTTGATGGCGTCGGTATGGATTCGGTAATTGATCTTCGCAAGCTCCCTCTTCGCCGACCAGCCGAGCTGCTTTTGCTCTTGCTCTTTCAGGCGTTGGAACTCCTTGATGAAATACAATTTGAATTCGACGGAAATCCAATTCGCGAATTCGAATGCGATGTCTTTGTGGGCGTAGGTTCCGCCATAACGCCCCGCGCTGGAAAGGATGCCGATGGCCTTAGTGGATTCAGCCCACTTCTTCGGGGAAAGCAAAAAGGAGTTGAGCCCGGCCTGCTTTCTAAACCCCTCGAATTCGAGGGGGTTAAAATGGGGGTTGTACAAGGTCTCCCATACGCCAAGAAATTCAATGGTGTTCCGATTCCTCAGCCAATTCGCGATGAGCGCATCTGGCTGCTCGGTTTTGTATTTCGCGATGTCGGATAGGCAAATATAGTCTTCGCCCTTAACCGCCTTGCATCTGATGTCCACGCCTTTGACTGTTACTTTCCTCATCTTAGTCTTCCTTTCTGGCCTAGTGTGAAAGGCCATAATGAGGGCATAGATACGCCTATTGACGTTTTTTGCCCCTCACCTTATTAATGAAGAAGAATCGGGCGTTATTCCCAAACGGTTTTCGTAAACCCTCGCTTTTTATATTTGAGCGGCCTAGAAAACGTCAGTAAAGCGAGAAAAAAAGGCTTCTTGAAAAGGCGTTATTCAAAAGGAAACAAGCGATTAGGCCTTTTCCGTCTGCCGGTATCCCGTCAAAACGGCGTGTTTTAAAAGGAATGCAACATGGTGTTCGTATGAAATTAAATCCGGGGGAGTAGAGTTTCTATACGAACTCTTATCACCCATTTTATCACCCACTTCTTCGTGTGCGCGGTGAAGGAAGATTGTCAGCAGGCTCCTTTCGTTTCCGTCGGCTTCCGAAAGGAAACATCGCGTTGATGGTGGCTCATTTTGACGTTCAGGGGTCAGCCGTTCACTTTCCAGTAGCCTTTTTTGTTCGATCCGATTCTTTCGATGTATCCGTTCTT
>CAVAGB010000021.1:0-30663 GCA_963588055.1 Erysipelotrichaceae bacterium
CGGGGGATGGCTGGGACTTCCATTGCAAACGCTACAAGAAGCAGGTGGAAATGGATTCCACCCAGGATCTGATCCTCCTAGAAGGCGCGGGGATGGGCGTCTGGGAAGATAACATCCGCACTCTATACGCATACCTTTCTGGAGAACTCCCGGGGGACGCGGAGGAAGACCCTGACAAAGGCTACGCCAAGCCGTGGAACATGGAGATTGATCATTTCAGCGATTTCGATCTGCCTTTGGATATTAAGAAGCTGAACAAACACCTCTCCAAAGCTTATCCGAAGGACTGCAAGACCATCGAGAAGGGCGAGAGGGACTACATCGAGGAAAGCGGGCTCGACCTCAGAGATTATCTAGGGGATGATGAAGAAGATGAGCCCATGGACATCTTCCCCAAGGAGGTCTATGACGCGGTCGATGACCTCATCACTTGGGATCAGCCCATCGCTGAGGCTTACGATAAGCTTGAGGACGCTTATGGGGGAGAAGTCGCCAGGAACCTCGTCGCCTCCACCTATTTCAGGGATTGCTACATCGCTGCCTTGATGAAGCAAGAGATGGATTTCGATTTGCTCGCCGAAGAACTGGAGCGCTTAGCCGAGTTCCTGATGAAGCCAAAGAAAAATAAGGCTACCAAACCAAAACAGCAGGCATAGTCTGCATAATTTAATTCAAAGAAGACCCTTGTGAATTGACTTCATTAGCGATGAAGTTCTTAGTGAAGTGTAGTGAAGTAATTCTTCATTAGCACTTCATTAATGGTTATAATCATCTATGGAAAAGAGGGTCGAGCATGCTGATTGAAGAGCTGATTCCCAATGTGAATCTAGAAAGCGAAGTCGTCGAATTCAAAGGCATCATCCAAGAAGGGGAGAACCCAAAGGATCCAAAGCACCGCCTGGAATACGGCTGGCTTAAGGAGATCGCGGGCTTCGCCAATTCCTCCGGCGGTTCTTTATATATCGGGGTGGACGGCAAATCCCATAAGGTCCTGGCTTTGGATCATGAGGCGGCGGATAAGATCGTCTTGATGGTCCATCGGCTCATCAAGGCGCATATCGAGCCCCCCATCGTCTACGAGGTGATCGATCATCCCGTGCCTGAGACCAAGCCGACGCGTTACGTCATCGAGATCGCGGTGAAGGCGAGCAAATACCCTCCGATCACCCTGAAATTCGATGGCGATGGCTCCGTCTTCGTCCGCCATTTCGGCGAGACCTCCGTGGCGACGGGGGAGGAGATCAGGGACATGGTCGCCTGCAGCGAGTTCGTCTCCTTCGACGATCGGCCCAGCCAAGAGGAATACCGCGAGGAGGATTTCTCCAAGCTGCTCGGCTATTACGGGGAACATCACGAAGGGGAGAAACCATCCCTGAAGGAACTCATCTCCATCGGCTTTCTCTCCTCGGATAGGAAACTTTCCCAAGGGGCCTTGCTTTTCAAAGACGACTGCGCCTCCCCTAGATCTTTGGTGGTCTGCTCGCAGTTTCTGGGCGTGAGCAAGGGGGACAACATCTTCTACGCGAGCAAATCGATGAAGGGGAACCTGCTTGAGGAATACCTCTTCATGAAGGATTTCGTCCAAAGCAGGAGCGCGGACGGCTTCGTGAAGACGGGCATGTCCACCGTCCCTTTGGTCTCTTATCCAGAAAGCGCTTTGCGTGAGGCCCTTATCAACGCTTTGGGGCACCGGAACTATTTCATGATGGGGCGCCAGATCGAGGTGAATCTATACAAAGATAGGCTTGAAATCGTCTCGCCGGGCTCCCTTGTGGGGTCTAGGGAGCTGAGGGAGGAGAAGAACCTCGCTTCGATTGAGCCCGCGCGGAGGAACGAGGTCATCTGCAACGTCTTCGCGATGCTCGGGCTCATGGAGAAAAGGGGTCCGGGCTTCGACAAGATCGAGAAAGCCTATGACGGCTATGAGGAGGGCTACCTTCCTTACGCCTCCTCCTCCAGCCAATCTTTCGCTTTGACCCTGCCTGACCTCGCCCATCCGGGCGGAGTGGTCAGCAAGATCGATTGCCCGAGCGTGTATACTCTCATGCATCTAGAAGGCAAATACGACCTGCCCATCCTTTCCTATTGCTACAGCCAGAAGCGCGACGCGGGACAGATCGCGAAGCATTTGGGGATCGCTGCATCCACTTACTTCAGGACATCGGTCCTCGAGCCCTTGGTGAAGAAGGGGTATCTACGCCTTATCAAGGTGGGCAGGACCTCGTTCTACAAATCCGATTCCGAGAAGGTTCTCGTGGACTGACTTCATTGGCAGTGAAGTTTTTGGCGAAGTTTAGTGAAGTTGTACTTCATTACACTTCACTAAAAACCAAAAACCATCGATAAACAATGTCTTTTTCTTGGTTCTTAACTTCAAATAAGACCTTCAAAATGCCGAATGTTTCATATTCAAAACACCGAATGGAAGATATTCAAACCGCCGAAGGCGCCCCATTCAAAATGCCGAATTCAACGCTTCTAGGCAAAAGAAAAACAGGGAAAGAACTTAAGATCGAGGCCATATTTCTTTTTTGACGGCATTAACGTTGCAATTGAAATAGTGCAAGCGTCGGTTGAGGCTCGGCGCTCCACCGAAGAGCTGAGTGATAGCGCGTTCAGAATGCGTTTTGGCGGAAATTCGAAAATTTCGCGATTTCCGCCATTGACTTCCAAAGCAAGACAAACGAAAGCAAGCAAGCAAATCGGTGGGTTTTACCGCTTCGATCATTTGGCCCAGTGTGGTTTCTCTGGATGAATCAAAGGTGGATGGAACTTCTTGGCTGATAGACGGTCGCTTGGAAACAGAAGTAGTAAAAAAATAAGGCAGTAACGAGTATATTTTGAAAACATCAAAGGCAAGAAACGGAGAACTTGCGCGTTCTTTTTGACGCGGTTTGCATTTGAATCGCACCAGCTACTGTCTTTGAAATTTGAAGAAATGGCAGTGGCTTTAACCATTGGGATGGGGCATTTTACAGATCCCCATGAAGGCTAGTTATATAGCGGAAATTTCAAAATTTTCAGATTTCCGCTATTTCGCATGTTCTGAAAATGCCAAAATGCGCTAGAATCTAACCGAAAGGAATGGCGGAAATTTCAAAAAATCGAGATTTCCGCCAAACGCACTTATGATTGGAAGAGAGAAAGAAACGAAGAAGCTCCAAGAGCTCTACCGCCATGACCAAGCGGATCTGGTGGCGATCTACGGACGCAGGCGCGTTGGGAAAACCTTTTTGGTCGACGAGACTTTCCATGGGAATTATCTGTTCATGCACACAGGCCTTTTCGTAGAGAACGCAGGCGTGAAGGAAAGGCTTGAAGCCCAGCTAGACGGCTTCTACAAGTCTTTGAAGATATATGGCTGCAAGGAGGAGGTTTCCCCTTCGACTTGGTCGGATGCTTTCTTCTATCTTGAGAAGCTAATTTTGGAGAAGGAAGATGGCTCGAAGCAAGTCATCTTCATCGATGAGCTCCCTTGGATGGATACTCCCTCTTCTTTTTTCCTCACCGCCTTCGAAGGCTTTTGGAATTCCTTTGCCTGCCGCAGGAAGAACCTCCTCGTCATCGTCTGCGGCAGCGCCGCCTCCTGGATGGAGAACAACCTCATCAACGCCCACGGCGGGCTTTATGGGAGAGTGACCTACGAGATCAAACTTAGCCCCTTCAGCCTTGGGGAGACCATGGAGTTCTTGGAGAGGAAATACATCCCTCTCACCTCTTATGAGGCCGCCGAGGCCTATATGGCGGTGGGGGGTATCCCCTTCTATCTAAGCTATTTCGAGCCAGGCAAAAGCATCGCTCAGAACATCAACGACATCTTCTTCGGGAAGGCGAGCCCGCTGCGCCTTGAATTCGAGCGGCTTTTCAACGTCACCTTCGCTAACGCTTCCCTCGCCATGAAAGTCGTGCGCCTGCTTTTCGATAGGAAGATAGGCTATAGCAGGGAAGACCTCATGAAGAAACTAGGGATAGCCGACAATGGCAACCTCTCGAAGGTGCTGAGCGCCTTGCTCGCCTCGGATTTCGTCGCCATCTACACCCCTTTCGGGCTCGACAGGAAAAGGCGTTACTACAAGCTGATCGACCCTTTCTGCCTCTTCTATCTTTCCTTCTTGGAAAACAAGGAAGCAGGCGAGGATTACTGGAACACGCATTACGGCAAACCCGAGACGCTTTCCTGGAGCGGCCTCGCCTTCGAGAGCCTCTGCTTCAACCACATCCCTGAGATCAAGAACAAACTCGGCATCGGCGCGGTGGGGACGGAGGTGATGCCATGGTATTTCGAAGACAAAGACGGGAAGGGCCAGGTGGACATGCTCATCAAGAGGAACGACAACGTCCTCAATCTCTGCGAGATCAAGTTCTACGGCGACGATTACGTGGCGGGGCTAGACGATTTCAAGAAAGCCAACCGCCGGAGGGAGAAAGCCTATTCGCTTCTCCCGAAGCGCTTCTGCGTTTATAACACCCTTATCACTACTTTCGGGCTCGCTAGCAACGAATACGCCTCCACCTATCAAAACGTGATCACTTTGGAAGATCTTTGCAGACGTTGACGCGCTTGGAGGCCTAACGCCTCCAAATTTCAGAAAAAGGTCGCCAGCAACGAAGATTTTCCTTTTTGATTGGTTATGAAAACGAGCCGAGCCCCACATCCGCGAATGGCTTTCAGCGCCGTTTTCCCACATTTGCGCAGGGCCTTAGACCCCTTGTTTCCCACATTTGCGCAGGGTTTTTCAGAGCGATTTTCCACATCTGCGAAGGTTCGGATAGGAAAGCGAACTAAACTATAGGCGTCAAAAACCGCGCTTTGTATATGGGCCAACGCCCTTTTAACTCCGTTAGGAAAGCAGGTACTTGATGTCTTCCTCGCTCAACGAGGAGGCGCCGCCATTGCCTTCGACGATCTCCTCGTATAGGTCCTTCTTCTCCTGCTGGAGGTTAAGCACCTTCTCTTCGATCGTATCCTTCATGACCAGACGCAAAATGGAAACGGGATGGGTCTGCCCGATGCGGTGGACCCTGTCGCTTGCCTGGTTCTCCACCTGGGGGTTCCACCACGGGTCGAGGTGGATGACGGTGTCAGCGCCGATGAGGTTCAGCCCCACCCCGCCGGCTTTAAGCGAGACGAGCATGATCTTCACCTCATCCCCCGAGTTGAAGCCGTTGGCCAAGGAGAGCCTTTCTTTCCCTGGGGTGTCCCCGGTGATGATGCTCACGGGGATGCCTTCCTCATCAAGCAGCTCCTTCAAGTCGAGCAAAGCCGTCTTGAAGGAGGAGAAGACGATGGCTTTGTGGGAACTGGCGATCGTCTCCTTCAATAGGTCCCTCGCGTAAAGGAGCTTCGTCGAGGGCTCGACGTTCTCCAAGAAGGAGGCGGGGTCGACGCAGAGCTGGCGGAGGCGGGTCAAGGAAGCGAGGATCGAGATCTTACTCTCCCCTTGCATGGCCCTGGCCTTCTCCAAGTAGGCGAGGTAGAGCATCCTCTCGCTTTCGCTGCTGGAGATGATGACGTTGCTCTCGGTTTTGCTCGGGAGGTCTTTGAGGACGTCGCTTTTCCTTCTTCTTAGCATGAAGGGCTTAAGAAGCAAAGCGAGGCGCTTGGAGGAACCCTCTTCCTTCAGGAGCTCGGCGAATTCCTTCTCCTCCCCGAGGTAGCCGGGCATCAGGATATTGAAGATCGACCAAAGATCGAAGGGCGAGTTCTCCAGCGGGGTGCCTGTGAGGGCGACCTTGCTTTTGGCTTTCAAAGAGAGGAGGGCTTGGTGGCGTCTGGAGAGGGAGTTCTTGATGGACTGGGCCTCATCGAGGATGAGGGTGGAGAATTCGATGGAGGAGAAGAGCTCTTCGTCCCTTTTGAAGGTGTCGTAGGAGACGCAGTAGAGGACCTTCTTGTTCTTCTTGATCGAGCGGATGGTCCTCTCCCTGCTTTCCTTCGAGGAGTCGATGACCACGCAGGGGAGGGAGGAGAACTTATGGATCTCGCTTTCCCAGTTATAGAGCACCGCCTTGGGGGCGATGATGAGGATGGGCATCTCCTCTTTGAGGGCGGAGAGGTAGGAGATCGCCTCCACCGTCTTCCCTAGTCCCATCTCGTCGGCGAGGATGCCCCCGAAGGAGTAGTCGTGGAGGGAGAGGAGGTATTTGACCCCCTCAAGCTGGTAGGGACGGAGGGTCTTCAAGGCCTTTTCGCTTAAGCCCGTCTCCCTCTTTTTGAAGTCCTTGATGGAGGAAAGCACCTCCTTGCAGGAAGCGTCCTCCTCGATCTTGAAGCTGCCAGAATCGAGGGAGAAGAGCTTATAAAGGGGCAAGGAGGAGTTCTTCAGCTCGCCCCCTTTCGTCAAAGAGGCGGCTTCCTGGAGCTCTTTCCCGCTTAGGAAGATGAGCCCGTTTTTGAGGAGGCAGTATTTCCTCTTCTGCTTGTAGGCGAGGAGGATGGAGGAGAGCTCTTCGCTAGAGTAGCGATCGCTATCGAGGGTTAGTTCGAGGTAGTCTCCGCTCTTCTTCGCGCTTAGCCGTAAGGAAGAGACCCCATGAGAGATGTTCTTCGCCTTGAGGCGCTCATCGCAGTAGAAGCTAGTGAGATTGAGCAAAGGGGTCAGGTCCTTGCTCAAAAAGGAGACGATGTCCTCCTCTTTCTTCAAACTCCCGTTCTCCACCCCGCCTAAGGAAGAGAGAAGGGAGAGATAGGCGGATTTCAAAGACTGCCCAAGGGGGGAGGCGATTTCCTTCCTCTCCACCCCGTTCTCGTAATAAAGGGTCTTGAAATGAAGCCCCTTGCCCTCCTCCAAAGTGAGGTAGAGGAGGATCTCGAAGGGCTTCTTCCCGTTCTCTTTCTTCGCCTCACTCTTCTTAAGCGAGGCGCCTAGCTTCGGAAGGAGCTTCTCATTGAAGAGGTCCTGGATGTAGGGGAAGCGGTTCAGCCGCTCGGAGGTGAAATAGAGATAGGCCTCCCTCATCGCGGGGGAGGGGTAGGGGTAGAAGGCGATCTCTTTCTTCGCGACGTCCACTTCGAACACCCCCTTCTTGCCTAGGAGGGTGAAATGGTCCTCCCCATCAAGGCGCTTGGGGGAGAAGCTCGGGGCGCCTTTCTCATCGAGGGAGAAATTGACCGCCTCTTTGCTTTCCACGCGGATGCGCTTGCCTCCGAAGGAGAAAGGCTCGTCCAGCAGGGTTTCTAGCACCGGAGTCCATTTCTCCAAGGGGATCGAATGGACGCTGGTCTTCCTCTTGTAGAAGAAGGCGCTCGCCCCCGATAAAAGAGGCAAAGCCGAATCGTAAGGCGGGATGAAGCTATTCGGCTCAAGGAGGATGCGCCGCTTCGTGGAGAGGGGGAATTCGGCCCTGGTGGCGAAGCCGGAGCAGAATTTGTAGAGGTCTTTGACCTCGCAGGTCTTCGTGTGGTCGATCAGGCTGATCGAGTATTCGACGTAGCGCCTTTCGGCGTAGTAGTCGCTTTTGACGTAGGTGAAAGAGAGCTCGGCCCCGAGCTTATCGTTAGTGACCTTCTCCTCCTCTTGCTCTTTGCTTTTGCCTAGCTTATTCAGGAAATCCTCGAAGCTTTTCCTATCCTCCATCTTCTGCGCGGCCTCTTCGCTAGTTAGCCCGTCGACGAGCTCGGTGATCGAATAGACCTCCTTGTATAGGCGCTTCTTCTCCTCTTCCGAAAGACCTTTCTCCTTCTCGTAGACGAAGAGGAGCAAGGGGCGGGAGACGCTCTCGGCGCAGAAGGAGAGGTCCCCCTCCGAATCCACGGCGAAGACGAGGAAGGGCTCGGCGAGGTGGAGGTAGCAATCCTTCATGTCTTTAGCGATGGCGACGTAGGTCAAAGAGGCGGAGGGGACGTCGTAGAAGTAGCGGATGCTGTAGCCTTTCTTCTCCAAATAGGCGTAGGTTTGGCCCGCGAAGAGAGAGACGTAGGATCTGCTCTCCTCGATGTGCTTTGGGCTCACTCTGTCTAAGAACATCTCACTTGCCCTCCGGATAGGGGTAGGAGTCTTTGATCTTCTTCCCCAGCTTCTCCCCGATGTAGGCCTTCACGAAGGCGAAGCAGGGGTCGCCGTGGCGATCCTCCTCGAATTCGCTTAGGAAGTAGCGCTGGGTGGCGCTGTCCCCAGCTGCGACTAGGCCCAGGGCGCAATCGACGTAGTCTACGTCCTCGTTGCCGTTAGACAAAGAGGCCCTCACTTCCTTGCGGAGGTCCTTGATCTCGTAATCGGCCAGTTTAGGTTTTCCTTCCCCATAGCCATAGGCGTAGGCGGAGAGGCGGATGGCTTCGGTGTAGTAGTAATGGTCCTGGCCTTCGTTGATGGCTTCGCCCACCCCTTCCTTCTCCAAGACGATGGGGAGGATCCTGCTCTTATCGCCCCATCTGTCGCCGAATCTAGGCTTGTCCGCGTAGGCCTCGATCACGTCCTTATCACTCAAAAAGGGGCGGAGGGCGAAATAGTCGCGCGGGCTGCTCACCAAGGCGATGAGCGCTTTGGCGAGCTCTTTCTTCTTGGCCTCGTAGCCATGGCCGATGAGGTAGCGGAAAAGCTCCAAGGGGGTGATGGAATCCCCTTCTTGGAAGGCCGAGAGAAAATCGAAGGGATTACTCACCAAAGCCTCGACGAGCTCCTCGACATGGCCTTTGTTGATCAGATAGAGAAGGCGGAAGCTCGGTTTCATGCCGAGCCCTTTGTATCTCTGGTAGAGGAAATCCGCGCTGGCCCCGGCGGAGGAGACGAGAGGGAAGTTCCTTAAGACCCCTTCTAGGCCATCGCTTTTCTCGGCGATCGCCTTCCTCAGCTCGCCTTCTATCATCCCTTGGAGCCGGGGGGTGGCGGAGAAATTGAGGCCAGCCTTCCCTAAGGATAGGTAAAAGGAGCGCCTCGTCTTGCTTGAGAGGGCGTAGACCTTCTCGATGGAGGAGACGTATTTCTCCAGTTCTACCCCGGCGATGGAGGTGGTCTTGTCCAGATAGGGGATCAGGGCCTCTAGATATGGGGACATCCTGGTCTTGGGGAGCTTGGCGATCTCATGGAGCAAAGCGACGCAGTAATTCCCCACGTAGCGCGGGTTGCTGGCTTCCTTCATGTCTTTCAGCGCGCCCTCGATGAAAGAGGGGTCGCCGTTAGCGTAGCTCGCGCTCCAGCCATAGAGCTCATAGGCGTCGTAGCCGCCGATCCTCTCTTTGTTTGCGACGTAGCTCATAAGCGACTTGAAGCCGGCTTTCTTCTCCTGGGGGAGCTTGGCCTCGTCTTTGCTTTCGACGAGGAAGTCGTCGCGGTAGCCGTTTCTGTCGGCGAAGAAGGCGTAGCGCTTTCCTAAGCGATCCTCTATCTCAAAGCACACTTTGCTCCAGCGGAGGATTTTGCAGCCGTCGTAGACATAACTTTGTTTGCCCATTTTCTCCCCTTTCCTTCGCTGGGCGAAAACCAAAAGCGATTCTACCATCGGATGGGCTTCTCTTTAAGCCTTGGCTTCCTTCTCGATGGGTTTCCCGCTCTTTTCAAAGCTCATCGATCTTGGCTGAGGGCGTAGATGTCGTCTAAACTGATGAGGTCGTAGCCGCCCTCATCGACTATGTCGAAACCGCTTTTGGAGAGGAAACCCAATCTGCGGTAGGGGATCTCCAGCCCCTTTAGCTGCGCCTTCTCCTCGTCGACGACTGTTTGGCTGAGCTTCCCCTCGGTGAACTTCGCCTCGTAGAAGTCATAGCCGTCTTTGCTAAGGGTGACGATGTCGAATTCCCCGTTCCTTTTCCTTTTGGGGTCGTCGTAATAGTACTTCCCGATTTTCCTCAGGACGGGCTTGATCTCGCCCCTCCTGTTCTTGATGGCGAGGTATTGCTTGCCAATCAGTTCGAAGGCGAGGGGCACGTATCTTTGGAAGAAGTCCTGCTCGATGAATTCCTCGAAGAAGGCATCGCTAGGCATCACCTTGAAGAAGGAGTTCCTCCGGAAGAGGTATTGGTAATAGAAAAGGGAGAGGCGCTCCTTGATTTCGTAATAGGATTTCTTCTCGGAATCGTCGTTGATGGGGCTCACCTTCTCGATGACGTCCATCTTGCATAGCTTCTTCAGCACCTCGGCGAGCATGGGGCTGGAGCTGATGCGGGACTGGCTGAGGATGTCGTTGAATTTCTTATGGCCTGAGGCGATCGCGAAGAAGCATTCGTTGGCGTTGCTTAACTTATGCAGCTCTTGATTCAAAAAGCCCTCGGCCTCGCCTAATAGCCTCGCCCTGGGGCTAGCGATCAGATCGATGATGTTCTCCTTCACGCTTAAGGAATCGTCCACGAACTGGTTGTAGTAGGGGACCCCTCCGAAAATGGAATAATAGGCCACTTTATCCTCGTTGCTGGCGCGCGGATAGAAAAGGGAGGATTCGAGGTAATCCATCTGCTTGACGTCTAGCTTCATCGTGAAGCGCCCATAAAGGGGGCTATTCTCCTCCGATAGCTTCTCCATGGTCTCGATGTAGGAGCCGCAGACGATGAGTTTGAGGGAGGAAGACATCCGGTATTCGTCGATCTTGTTCTGGAAGACGCTGTCGAGTCTCCCATCCTTATCCCTCACGTAGGGGTACTCGTCGATCGCCACGGCGACTTTTTGATTTCTCCCTTCTTTGAAAAGGAAGTCTAAGGCCTCCCCGAAGGTGCGGAAGCCCGGGACGGGGATGGCGAAGGATTTCGCGATGACCTCGCTAAGCCCGCGCACGTTGAACTCCTCGCTGGCCTTCTGGCATTCGAAGTAGATGGCCTTGCCATCGAACCCCCTCAGCGACTCTTTTATGAGCTCGCTTTTGCCGATGCGCCTTCTGCCATAGACCAGAATGCCTTCGTAATTCGGGGTGGCGTAGAGCTTCCTAAGGATGCCCAGTTCTTCTTTTCTTCCAATGAATTCCATATGATCTCCAACTAATTCTAAGAAGGGGCGGCTACCTTTGCAATAGATTACTCAATAAAAACTGAGTCAGTTTTGACTGAGTTACATTTTTATCGGGTTTATGCTGCTTTTTCGATGGAGGCGGTCCACTTTAGGGGTGACCTCTCTCACGTGCGCTTTATATAGAGGCACGCGTTAGATAGTCCATAGTGACTATGGGCGAGGGGGGGGATTTTTTATACTTCTATCAGAAAGGAATTCATTATGAATTGCAAAAAGAAACTCCTTTGGGTCGCGCCAATCGCTTTGTTGGCCGCCCTTTCATCCTGCGGGGAGAAGGCGTCTAGCTACGCCACCACCTCCCTCGCCGCCCCCATGGGCATCAGCCGGAGCGGCGAGAGCTTCTCCTGGTACGCCGTCGACGGAGCGGCGGGCTACGTCGCCGAACTCGATGGCGGCGAGCCTTATGGCATCGCCGTCGTGACGCAGGAAAGCGAATACGCCGGGAAGCGCTGCATCTACGACATCCCCGTCGATGAGATCGCCGACGGCAAGCACAAGATCAGATTCGCTTCGCGCAACGACGCCGATGAGCTCTCCGCTTGGTCGAAGGCCTACACTTTCACCGTCGAGAACGAGATCGATTTGGATAGGCCTGCGCTTTCCTCCTCTTTGTACGTCCAATGCGATGACTATTTTGATTCGGTGACCTACACCTTCAACGATTCGATCGTCGCTTCGCTCGACTTGGGCGAGAATCGCACCTCTTATTCGCCCACCGCGAAGGAACTTGGCCTAGATTCCCTGCTTGAGGACAAGACGACATATGTCGTCACCTGCAAAGTCTCTTACGAAGGCGTTTCCAGCGAATCCTCCAATCCAATCACTTACACCTACAGTAAGGACCGCTACGTCGCCGCGGAGACCCCGAAGGTGGATGAGGACAAGTTCGTCTTCGAGGAAAAGATCTACAACCCCGTCTTCACCGTCAAATTTGACAGCAAAGAGTACGTCGTCGACTACAGCGGAAACTCTTCCGGCTACGACGAGATCAAAGTGACTGTCCTCCTCAACTCGTTGATAAGCCACGAATACATCGAATATTACGATCTCCTCAAAGCGAAGAGCCACACCATCGCCTTGAAGGTCAATTACGATGTTGATCATTATCTGCCTTCTTCTTATTCGTCCTCTTTGACTTGGGAGACCACCGACACCGATGAGAATCTCTTCGCCTCCCTCTGCTCTAACTATTCCGCCTCTTTCAGCGACGACTATTCCAAGCTCACCATCGGTTACTCCTCCGTTCAGATTGGCTGCGAGTTCCTGACGATCACCGCCAGCGACCAAAGCGGCAAATCCTTGTCCGTTGCGAAGGGCGACGATTACGAGGAGATGGCCATCGTCAGCGTAGGCAGCGCCAAAATCGTCAAGCTGACCCTTTCCTATTCGCGCCTTGGCTACACCGCCAGCAAGACCCTCTCCTTCACCGTCCCCCAGACCTCCGCGACCTTCAACTACAACGTGTTGGCTGGGACGAACGGCCTTACTTGGAGCGTCTCCGGAAGCAAGAGCGGCGACCGTTACGAAGTGGTGGTCACAAGCGGGAGCAGCACCAAAACCTATAAGACCAGCAGCGCCAGCCTCAGCTACGAGGAGATCGAGCTAGAAGGGAAGCTGACCTTCACCGTCTACACCTATAGGGACGGGGCCAGGATCGCTTCCTCCAAATCCGACGCGGTCACTTTCTCCAGAGCCACCGCCCCGGGTTCATTCAGCCTCGACAGCGATTGCCGCATCACTTTGGGAGAAGGGATGAAGGCCTACCTCTATTACAACAATTCCAGCTACTACACCAGGACCTATTCCTCCACCAGCACTTCCAACAACCTGATCTCCATCGGCGATTACAAGAGAATCGAGGTCTGCTACATGGGCGATGGCTATTCCAGCATCAACTCCAAGAAATCCGTCTATTACATCGACGCGGTTTCCAACCTCAGATACTCTCTACTCGATGGAGGCTACCTGTCTTTGGCGGATTACAACATCTCCAAATTGGTGCCTTCCGCTTACAGGAACAGCGATTATCTCGTGAGCAAGAACAACGCCACCGTCTTCGATATGGCGAAGTACCGCGAGAATTCGGGGCATGCCTACATCTCGCTTAACGGCAGCTCTTCCTCCACTTTGACCAAAGACGCCGTCACCTCCCTCATCAGCGACACCATCAGCTTCTCTTATGGCCCAAGTGTGAGCAGCATCAACATAGCCTCACAGGTGGCTACTTTCACCCCGTACTCCGATTACGATGGCAGCTACGACATCAAGATCGATAAGTACGACACCACCTTGAGCACATACGTGGCTTGCGTAGCCCTCAAGACGATCAGCACCAACACTTATAGCCTCTCTTCCTTGGAAGCGGGCGACTACAAGCTCTACGTCAGGACGCACGGCAACGGCTACGTCTTGCCTGGCGACTACAGGACCTATACCTTCGACATGTGATTCGCTCGGTTCTCTGAGCTCACCTCGCCCCGCTCGCCGGGGCGTTTTCTTTCGCCGCCAGGCGAAGAAACTGGTTTGGACGAGGTGCGCCTTCTTTGCTTTTGACTAGAATTTAATTGTTACAAAAGCAATATATCTGTACCGCACTTTTCTCCCATTTTCGCCAAAAAGCATATGCAGTTTTCTCCCATTTTGGTGGGAAAAGCCTTGCAGTTTTCTCCCGTCCTCAGCCAAACAAGGCTTCTTATGCTGCATTTTTGCCTAAAGGACTGCTTTCAGCAACGATTGATCTCTTCATGTGCGAGGACGAATGCGTAAGACGATATTCAGACGGATGTCGAAGACAGTCTCGTTGCGCTCGTTGCACCTCTTTTTGCAACGAGCCGGCCTCGTTGCATCTTCCTCATTTCGAATGATTTGGCTTCTTCCTAAAAAGCCCGCTTGAAGCCACGGCTTTCAGCGATTGGAGTGCTTCTTCATAATCCATCCTCTTCCCAAGAAGCTTCGCTGTCACCTTCTCGTAATCCCTCTTGTAGAAATTCGATTCCACAATGCGGAGAAGGAGATCGGAAACGGAGACGCCTTCCTGCGCAGAAAGGCACCGTCTCTGCTTTCTGCGGTCTTCTCTGACGTCTTCTATCAAGATCTTGAGCGATGGCGAGCCAAGATCGACCCGGGTCAGGAGTTTGGCGATGTCGTAAATATGCCTGGAATTCCTCGTTTCGTTCTCGCTGAGGAAATAATCGCAGATTGCGAACACCTTATCCACGAACGTCCTCTCCAAAGTCTGCGTTCTCACCGGGAACGCCTCCAAGCCATAAGCGCGGCAAAGGTCGCCTCTTCCGATTTCGCTTAGGAACTCGCCGATGTAGCAATTGACCATCTTCTCTTCCGTTGGATATGCCTTTTGGATGTAGGTCATCTCCACTTTCAGCTCGGTTTTTATGGCCGGGGAAGGAAAAGAGATGGGGTAAGCGACTTCATAGCAATTGTAATTCCCGTGGGTGTGATGCTCGATTTTGTCGCGATTGAGAAGCTCAAAGCCAAGCGCATCGCAGACATCTATCAAAGCGGTCACCGCTTTCCTTTTCGGGGACTGAGTGAAATGCTCCTCGTCCAAAGTCAAATCGACATCCTCCGAAAAGCGATCGATGAGATGATGGCATTTCGAAAGCGAGGTGCCCCCTTTGAAAATCAGGCCAGGGATCCTTTTGACGGCCTCGGCGAGGAAGAGCGTCACGAAATAGTCTTTCTCAACAAGCGCAGGGTCGAGGCCCCTTCGCTTGCCTGTGGCGTCGATCGCTTCTTTGAAATAAGTTCCATTCTCATGCAAAATCATCGAGGAATCCGCTCCCTATTAGCCTCTTGCTAGCGCGCCCCGGGAAAAAGGATGCGGCGCTGAACAGCTGATCTCGGCTGATTTTCTCTTTTTTTATGTAGTCGCGCAAGAGCCTCCGGGCGGATTCGTCGAAGCAGTCGCCTTCCCCGACGTCGGAGAAAAGCTGCATGATCGTGTATGGCGCGAGATTGCTTTCGTTTATCTCGCAGCGGGATTTGTGCAAGACGAAGGTCCTCCCGCCTATTTCCACCTCCCTTCTGCGCATCGTCTCTTCATTGGAGACAATCTCCGAGACAAGAGGCATCTGGGTGGTGAGGGAAAATAGATTCAGGAGTTTGAGCCCGCAATATAGCCCATGCACGGATGGGCCTTCGCCGATGTATCGCTTCTTTGCCACTTCCTCGCTCGTAAGCGAAGAAGGAAGCCCGAAGAAAGTGACTCTGGGAAGGTAATACACGCCTCTGTCAAACTGAGCCAGTTCTTTCGAGGCGATCGCCTGCTTGATGAAGCGGAACACCTGCGCTCTTGAGAAAGAAGGGAAAAGCGAAAGGATCTCCTCCGTGAAAATAGGCTCATCTTTTTTGAACTTTCTCCGCAATTCTTCAGTAAACACAGTCGGCTCCTCCCAGTTATGATACTATTTTCTACACTTATTGTTGATATAATATTTATATATTCGATGTCAGGAACACCTCGCCGCCTCATTCATAAGCCTTTCCTCGGATAGTGTATCTCCGCGTCTCCCCTCATCATCCTTCGCCCCTCCCTGTTGCAATAAAGGGGGCGCGGTCTATCATTTGCTCGCTTATGAAAGAACCTCTCTCCAAACGCTCCAGCAAGAAGGCGAACCCCTATGGCATCATCGCGATCAGCGGCATGGCTAAGGAAGACGCCAAGCAAGGGAATAAAGTCATCAACGGCTCCATCGGGGTTTTCCTAGACGAAGGAGGGGAATTAGGGAAAGTGGAGGAGGTGAGGAAAGCCCTCTCCTCCCATATCTGCGATAAGCTCGGCTATCCTTCCTCGCTTGGGGATGAAGAATACCTAGACGCGGTCTTCTCTTGGACCTTCGAAGGGCATGAAGCGAGGATCCGTGAGCTCTACTCTCCTTTCGTTGGATCCACCCTAGGGGGCACCGGAGCCCTTTTCGCGAGCTTCAACCTCTTCTTGGAGGAAGGGGAGAGCGTCCTTCTGCCCGATCTCATGTGGAGCAACTACAAGCTGCTCGCGGAGAGGGCGAAGGTCTCTCACCTCGAGTATTCCCTCTTCGATGAGGAGGGGAGGTTCAACCTCGCCTCCTTGCAAGAGAGTATCTCCTCCAGCTTAGAGAAAGAGGGCAAGGTGATCGCCCTCATCAACGATCCTTGCCAGAACCCCACGGGGTATTGCTTGAGCGAAGAAGAATACGACTCCCTTTTCGCCATGCTAGAAGAAGAGGGGAAGAAGGGGAGGCTCATCGTTTTGTTCGACATCGCCTACCTCTCTTACCGTCCTGATCTAGGCTCGCCTTTCAAACTCATCGAGAAGCTCGCGGAGAAAAAAGCGGGTTTCCTGCCCCTTCTTTGCTTCAGCTGCTCGAAGCTATTCGGGGTCTATGGGCTCCGCTCGGGGGCCCTTCTCGCCCTCTGTTCCAACGAAGAGGAGAAGGAAAGCGTCTCCGAGGCTTTCTCCTCCTTCGCTAGAGGGACCTATAGCTGCCCGGTTGGGAGCGCCAACTACGCCTTAAGCGTCGCGATGAGCGATCCTTCTTCCAGAAAGAAGATCCTCTCTGAGATTGAGGCGAACCGGAAGGAGCTGGAGGCGAGGGGGAAGGCCCTAGTCAAGGAACTGGATGAGGCGGGCATCCCCCATTACCCATATCAAGCGGGCTTCTTCCTGACGGTCAAGACCAAGAAGAACGCCTATGAGGTCTTCACTTCCTTGAAGCAAAAGCACATCTATATAGTCCCATTGAGCGATTCGCTCATGCGCATCGCCCTCTCGGGATTAACCGCCCCTGGCTGCGCCTCCCTCGTGAAGACTTTGAAGGAAGTTCTTTGAGGGGCAGGGCGTCCGTCTTCTTTGGCAAACCCAGTTGAATTTCGACTTCCGCTAAGTCGAAATTCAAGTCGAAGACAACCCTAGAAAATCGAAAAAAGAAGCCTGATTAGGGATGGTCTTCGCCCCTTAGTCCTGCTTCTTCTCCTTGAGGGATAACGTTTCCCTGACCCTCATGAGGGTCTTCCCTAGGAGGTTCTTCCCCCTCCATTTGGATTCCTCAAGCCGGTCGGGATCATCCATGGATAGCCCTATCCCCCAGATGCGATCCTTCACCGAGCATTCAACCAGCGTCGCATCTCCTGTGCCAAGCAGCTTCGCCTTGAGGTCCTCGTTCTGGGAGAATTTCTCCAGCAATCCTTCGTATACCTCTTGCCCGCGGATCCTGCTCCAGACTTCTTCCTCGTAGTTCCTCACCTTCCGGCCAAGCGCTTTGATGATCGCCACCTCGTCAGTTCCCATGATCTTCTCCGCGATCTCCTCGTCATGAAAGCACTTGGCTTTGCAATACATCATGTATTGCTCGGCGGAGGAGAACTTCTTCCCGTCCGCGACGAAAGGGGAGGGATACCAATTGCTCAGGTATCCGTTCTCCTCGTTGGGGTTATGGAAACAGATGATTTTCGTCATGGTTCATCCTCCTTCACGAAGTCCTCTTTCGATAATTGCTTCGCCCACATATCCTTGCCTTTTCCTTTCTTATTGTCAAGGTCGCTTTCGTTTTACATCCTTATAAACCGGATTTCAACAAAGCGGTTGGACGAAAGGGGAAACCGCTGTGGGAAAGGCGAATGCCAGGCTTTCTTGGTGGCGCTATGGGAACCGTTCGCCTCTGCGACTCCCCTGTCCCCGTATGGGAGGCGCCCGCCGCCACCAAATTTAGAATGGCGATTTGATTTTGATCGAGGCAAATAGGGGCGGCGTCTGCAACCCAAGGCGTTCCCTAAGTGGAATGATTTGAGAGCAAAAAACAATATAAAACATAGCAAAAAGGAACAAAATGTTCCAAAAAGCCAAAAACATTGTTAATTTTAGGTTCTATTTTTATAATAGGAATAGGAGGAACGATCATGATCAGAATCGCTTCGCTTAAAATCAGGAACCTCAAGAACGTCGCCTATGGGGAAGTGGACTTAAACGCCATCGAGGAAGACACCTATGGCTCTTCCATCGTCGGGATCTATGGGCAAAACGGCTCAGGCAAGACGGCGCTCATCTACGCGCTTGGCCTGCTGCGCGATCTGCTTAGCGGCTCTCCCATCCAAAAAGACGCGGGGCACTATATCAGAAGCCTCTCGCCTTCCTGCACCCTCATTGCCGAGTTCTCCTTGGATATCCATGCCCGGCCCTATTCCTTGATCTACACCGTTTCTTTGGAGAGGAGCGAAAACGGCGGCGCGCATATCCTTCATGAGAAGCTTGAAGCCAAATCGCCCTCATTCGAAGGAAGCCCGCGCATGAACCTCACAACGCTGTTTCAGGCGAAAGAGGTGGAGGATGGCTTAAGCGAGCTCGGCTTTTCTTTGGGCAAAAGCCTGGAGAAGGCTTTCAAAGGGGAGAGGCAGAAGCTTTTCGCCCTGCAGATGCTTTCTAGGGCCCAAGGCACCTCATATCTATTCAACGCCCAGTTCGTCTCCCTGCTTTCCTCTTTGGACGGGGAGGCTCCCTCAGAGCTCGTCTCCTCCCTTCATTCCTACGCGAAGAACGACTTCTTCGTCTTGAACAAGAACGCCGACCTTTCCTCTTCTTTCGACCTGTTGCCCCTTTCCCTGCGCCTTCAAGGGGAAAACGGGGTCACGAAGCTCGATAGGCTGAGCCTCTCTTTGGGGAGGAACGAATGCGATGAGGCGACTTACAAGCTCGCCGAGAGGGCCCTTTCCCAGATCGACGTATTGCTCAATAGCCTCGTCCCGGGGCTGCAGGTGAAGATGGTGAACCTGGAGAAGGGCCTAGGGAAAAACGGCGAGGCCCTCCTCCGCTTCGAACTGGCCTCCCTTAGAGGGGAGACCCTCACCCCGCTCCGCTACGAGTCGGAGGGGATCAAAAAGATCCTCTGCGTGCTCAGCTCCCTCATCGCGATGTACAACGACCCCTCCGTCCTCGTCGCCATCGACGAGCTCGATTCGGGCGTCTTCGAGTATCTGCTTGGGGAGCTCCTCCTCGTGATAAAGGAATCCGGGAAGGGGCAGCTCGTCTTCACTTCGCACAACATGCGCCCCCTTGAGGTCCTCGGCAAAGAGAGCATCTACGTCACGACGGTGAATCCAAACGACAAGTACATCCGCTTCGCGGGCGTCAAGGAGCACAACAATCTCCGCTCCACCTTCCTTAGGGCCATCGACCTCGGAGGGCAGAAAGAGGAGATCTACGAGCCCACCTCCAAGTACGAGATGGCCTCTTCTTTCAGGAAGGCAGGCGATGCGCATGAATGAGCGCAAGATCCTCCTCTTCCTCGTCGAGGGCAAAAGCGATGAGGCCTCCTTGGCGCCGGCCTTGGAGAAAATCGTCGAGGAGAGGGCCAAATTCAAGATCATGAGCTGCGACATCACCTCGGACCTCGCTTCAAACCCCAAGAACATCGAAGGCAGGATCAGGCGGCTCGGAGTGAGGCGCTTCTTGGAAAAGAACCCTCAGTTCAGGGAAAGCGATTTGTGCGGGATCGTGCACATCGTCGACGCCGATGGAGTTTTTGCCGACGATTCGCTCGTCAAGAAAGACGATGGGGTGGCTGGGGTGATGTATTACGAGGATAAGATCCTGGAGAAAAGCGTCTTTTACGAATCCTTCTTGAAGGCGAGGGCCAACAAAAGGGCGAACCTCTCCAGATTGCTCCTCCTCAAAGAGCTCAAGCTCAAAGACAGGCTCTCCATCCCTTACGAGGTCTATTACAACTCCTGCAACCTCGACCACGTCCTGCATGGCAAAAGGAACTGCCCGCGCGAGGAGAAGCGGCTTAACAGCGAGAGGTTCGCCCTCTCTTATGGCGAACCGGCGAAGTTCATCGCTTTCTTCAATGACCCAGTTGTCAAAGTGGAAGGCGATTACCCCGCCACATGGTCCTTCATCAAAGAAGGGAGCAATTCCCTGATGAGGCATTCTAACCTCAGCGTCTGCATCGATAGGCACCGCTCAAGCAACGCCTTGGGCCAGTTGATCTCCTAGGAAGGGAGTTGATCGCAAAGCCTCGGCGCAGCGCCTTTTCCTCTTCGCCCCTTGGTTATGCTGCTGTTCGGAAGGAAGTGGTGCGCTTTCTTTGCCGATCAATAACTTGCAGAACCACTGGCGAATTTTGTCAAAAACAATAATAAATATCGATGTGGGCGGCGTTTTTCCTTTCGGAACAATAGGAATGAAAAACCATCTGTATTGTTCCGCATATTGTTCCGCATATTGTTCCGCACATTGTTCCGCATATTGTTCCGAACCGCTAGTAAGGGAATGCATAATGCTCGGCGAAGAGCTGCTCCGAGGAAAAACTCGCGTCTCTTGCCAAAGAGGCTTGGAGACGCTGGATGATTTTCTCGCTCTTGTCTAGCTTCTCACTTAACTCGGATCTCGTCGCCTTGACGTCCAGCTTGATTTGCTCGAGGACGGCGTTCTCGCAGGGGGTTAGGCCTTCTTCCGGCTTAGAAAAAGGTGCTTCATAGGAGGGCTTGTTCTTATGGAAGGTGAAGGTGAATCCGTAGGCGAAGTTCTCCGAGGGCCACTTGAGCCAGGAAGCTAAGCAAAGCCGGTTCATCCTACTAAAAATGGCCAAGCAAATGTCCAGGCAAATTCCGCCAGGTATATGCCCTATCTAGTGTTCTTTCTGGTGGCGCTTCATAAAGGGAATTCTCGGCATCGATCCCCCTGCCCACGTATCGAAGAAGAAGGGCTTTCTTAATAGAGCCTTTTTTGGTGGAAACACGCGGGACCCTTGGCGAAGCAGGGGAGTCAAATGAAAGATCGGGCTAAAGCCGCTTGAAGATGGATGGCCCCGATGGGCTTCCTTTGGCGTGGCTCGCTTTGGGGGTGTTCCTAGTTTGAGCAACGTTAGTCCGCCTGGACTAATCTTATTGCGGAAAACCATCGATGCTGCCGAACCTATTGACAAAATCGGGGGGGGTCTATCATTCGCCATAAATCCAACTTCAAGAGCCCTTCTTCCCTCGCTTAGGCAAGAGGAGGGAGGGCCTTGATTCGGCCCTAGGCAGGGCGGCGAAGGGATGGGGGTATCTAACGATGAGAAGAAAATGGAAACTCGGGATGGTCACCTTATTGGCGTTAGCCACCCTCTCTTCCTGCATGGAGGCAGGGCCCCAAGGGGAGAAGGGCGAATCCGGCGCGCCTGGGCTAAATGGAAGCGATGGTTCCTCGCTCCTGACGGGGAAAGGCGCCCCGGAAGATGCCTTAGGGAAAGACGGGGATTCCTACATTGATTTAGACACCTATGACTACTACGTGAAATCTGACGGTTCCTGGACGAAGCAAGGCAACATCAAGGGCAAAGATGGTGTTGATGGGCAGTCTGGCGGAGATGGGTCGGATGGATCTAATGGCAAATCCGCCTACGAGATCTACGTGGAGAACTACCCCGGGTATACCTGGGGGGAGAAGCAGTGGGCCAGCGACCTCGCTTTGGGGAAGCTCTCCGTCACCTTGACCTTTGTGGAAAACGGAGGAAGCGAGGTCGAGGACAAGGTCTATTGCAAAGGCGAGGAGGTCAAGATCGCAGAGGCTCCCACCAAAGAAAACTATTCCTTCACCGGATGGTATCTCGACGAGGGCACTAGCGCCTTAGCGGAGACGAGCTTCATCGCCAAGGAGAGCCTCACCCTCTACGCGGGCTACCGCCGGAGCTCTTACTCGGTTACCTATTACGTCGACGGGGCGATTTACAAAGTCGACACCGTCGATTGCGGGAAAGGGCTTGAAGCCTACGCGGCCGCACCAGACAAAATCGGATACCGCTTCGGCGAATGGACAAGCAGCGACCCTTCCTATGAGCTTGGCTCGGTTCTCTCCTCCGACCTTGTCTTGACGGCGAGCTATGAGGTCGATCAGTTGGAATTGCCCTACATCGAGATCAACACCGAGAACGGCGCGCCGATCGTTTCCAAAGAGGATTACGTGAACGCGAGCATAAGCGTAAAAGGGACCTTAAACGGGGAATATGACCTCTCTGCCTTGAGCGGCAAGATCAAAGGGAGGGGCAATTCCACCTGGGGGCAGCCGAAGAAGCCGTTCAAGATCAAATTCGACAAGAAACAATCCTTGTTTGGCTCTTCCTATAAAGCCAAGAGCTGGGTTTTGCTCGCGAATTACTTCGATAAGTCGCTCTCTAGGAACGCCTTGGCCTTTGAGATGTCTAGCAGGATGAACCACATCAGTTTCTCCAGCGCCCGCCAATACGTGGACGTCTACCTCAACGGCGAGTACCAAGGCGTCTATCTCCTCGCCGATCAGATCGAGACGGGCAGCGGCAGGGTGGACATCTCCGAGGATGAGGCGACCGATGGGAACACGGGCTACCTGCTGGAACTGGACGCCAGGAGAGAGGGAACCGTCGACGTGGATTATTTCGAATCCAACAACTGGGCCTTCGCTCTAAAGACGCCTGATCCAGAGGATGAGTCCTACCTTAATAATCGCGAAGCCTACATCAATTACATCTCCGATTACATGGATCGGTGTTTCACCGCCATGACGGGCACGGACTGGGATGCGATAACGAGCCTCATGGATGTGGAGTCGTTTGCGGAGACCTACCTCATCCAGGAGATCTACGCGAATTGCGACGTCGGGTATTCGAGCTTCTTCCTCGTCAAGGACAAAGACGGAAAACTCGCGGCCGGGCCGGTATGGGATTTTGACATCGGCGCGGGGAACTGCAACTACAACATGGGCAACGCCGAGACCTGCCCCTCATCCTCGTCCCTTTGGGGAACGACCAACACCTTCTATTACAATTTGTTGCATCATTCCGAGTTCAAAGCGATGGTCACCGAGTATCTCTATTCCTACGAGAGCATGATGAATGAGGTGATCGACCTTGCTGACTCTAGTTCCGACACCGGGATCAATAGCCTTTACAAGAACGCGTTGAACCGCAACTTCACCAAATGGGGCATCATGGGACAATATGTTTGGCCGGAGCCAAATGACGTGGTGGCTCTGACGGCGGTGAAAGATCAGCTCGATTTCCTCCATGACTGGCTGTCGGCCAGGCTAGAGTACATGAAAACCCAGTACCCGCAGAGCTCTGGGGAATAGCCAAAGGCTTATAAAACGGCGCAAGCCAAGGGCGATCCTTGCCCCATCACTCTCCCACATCGATAGTCCGACATCGCCGACGCCATCGTCGAAAATCGCTAATGAACTCAGAAAAAGCCAGCACTTATATATATATATATATAGGTGACCGTTTTGGGTCGAAATCTAGTAACATAAGACTATAGCCTTTCACGCCTAAAAGGGTAGAATGCGCTACCGCGCCTACCCGTGAGGCCATTGGTCCCTGGGGTAGAAGCGGTGCCTGCCGCAGGCCCTCGATAGGGGCCCTTAGCAAATAAGGCTCGGTATTTGAACGGGTTTGTGAGACAATATCCAAGTTATGGACGCGATGGCCAAAAAGGAAAATTGCATGGCGAATAGCCCCAAAAAGGCCAAAAAACCAAGATACCTTGAAGGCTTTTCGATTGATAAGATCGATATAGATTACAAGCCGAAGAAGGTTTATTCCTTCTTCAAAAGGCTGTTTGACATCGTCTCCAGCTTCCTTTTCCTCGTTCTTTTTGGCTGGTTGATTCTACTTCTAATCTTCATCAACTCATTCCAGTACATCGGGGCGAAGTCCTATAAGCTAGAGATCATAGAGAAAGAAGACGGCAAATACCTTTCTAAGAACGGCAAACGTTACGACTGCTACGTCCATAAGGATCCTAACGGAGAGAAGGACAAGACGGTCCATGGGGCGATCTACACCTCCATCCGCGTCGGCAAGAACGGGAAGCTGTTCAAGTTCCACAAGATCCGTTCCATGTGCCCCGGGGCGGAAGCGATGAAAGAACAATTGCTCGCCTATGGCATCAATGAGGCGGATGAGCCCGCCTTCAAGATCAAAGACGATCCTCGCCTCACCAAATTCGGGCGCTTCATCCGCAAGACGTCGTTGGATGAATTGCCTCAGATCTGGGATATCTTCCTAGGAAGGTTATCCGTTGTTGGACCGCGTCCTCCCTTAGCCTGCGAAGTCGTCAAATACAGCGACAAATACAAGCAGCGTCTCCTCGTCAAAGGCGGTCTTCTTTGCTTATGGCAGATCACCAAAGACAGGAATTCCCTCAGCTTCGATGAGTGGATCGATTTGGACCTCAAATACATCGAGACCAGAAGCGCGGGGCTGGATTTAAAAATCATCTTCAAAGCGATCGGGTTTGTGATAACGGACCGCAGCGGAGAATGAGCCGGGGTGACGGGCGAGGCAAGAAAGCCTATAATCGCCGTGCCGCAAAGCGGCGCGGTTAAATAGAGTTGAGTTTCGAGTAAACCCTCTAGGAGTTAAAAAATGAAGAAAGTCGCATTGATCACCGGAATCACCGGCCAGGACGGGTCCTATCTCTCCGAGCTGCTGCTCGAGAAGGGATATGATGTCCATGGAATCGTCAGGAGGTCCTCCGTCCCCAACACGGGCAGGATCGACCATCTCCTCGCTAAAAGACTGGTTACTTTGCATGAAGGGGATCTCTCAGATTCCTCATCGATCATCCGGATCATGAAGGAAGTGCAGCCGGATGAGGTTTACAACCTCGCCGCGCAGTCGCATGTCGGGGTTTCCTTCGACGCCCCCGAATACACCGGCGACGTCGACGCCTTGGGAGTCCTCCGCATCCTCGAATCCATCCACGTTCTGGGCCTAGAAAAGAAAACCAAGGTCTATCAGGCGTCCACCTCCGAGCTCTATGGCAAGGTGGAGGAGTGCCCCCAGGACGAGAACACCCCCTTCCATCCCTATTCCCCTTACGCGATCGCCAAGCAATACGGCTTCTGGATGTGCAGGGAATACAGGGAAGCCTACGGGATCTTCGCGGCCAACGGCATCCTCTTCAACCACGAATCCCCGCGTAGGGGCGAGAGCTTCGTCACCAGGAAGATCACCCTCGCGGCCGCGCGGATCGCCTGCGGCCTCCAGGACCATCTCGAGCTCGGCAACCTCTCCTCTTTGAGGGATTGGGGCTATGCGAAGGACTACGTCGAATGCATGTGGCTGATCCTCCAGCAGGATGAGCCCGACGATTACGTCATCGCGACCGGCGTCCAGCACACCGTGCGCGAGTTCACCACCCTTGCTTTCCATCACGCGGGCATCGAGCTCGAATGGAAGGGCGAAGGCATGGATGAGAAGGGCTACGACAAGAAGACCGGCAAGATGCTCGTCTGCGTCAATCCCAAGTGGTTCCGTCCGACGGACGTCGTGAACCTCTGGGGCAATCCCACGAAAGCCAAGACGAAGCTTGGCTGGAACCCCCAGAAGACCTCATATGAAGAACTTTGCCGTCTGATGACGGAGTCCGACATGAAGCTCGCAAAGCGCGAGCTCGCCCTTAAGGAGTCCGATTGAGCCCATGAAGAGGGCTTTGATATTCGGCATAGGGGGCTTCGTCGGACCATATCTCGCCCGCGAGCTCATCGAGCACGGCTATACGGTCTTTGGGACGGATACGAGGGAACCGGAGGATGCTTTCGCCTTCTCGGGATATTTCAAATGCGACATCCTCGACAAGGATTCTGTGAGGGAGGCCATTGATGAGGTTAAGCCCGATTGCATCGTCAACCTCGCGGCCATCAGCAGCGTCGGCCAGTCTTGGAAGATGCCTGACGTCACCATGCAGGTGAACGTGAACGGGACCCTCAACATATTCGAGGGATGCCTTTCCGCCGGGGTCAAGCCCGCCATTCTATTAATTGGTTCCTCCGAGGAATACGTCCCTTCAAAGAGACCGATGGACGAGAATACGCCCATCAACGCGAACAACCCTTATGGGATCTCCAAGATCGCCCAGGAGCAGTTCGCGAGGATATACAGGGACAAATACGATTGGAGGATCTTCTGCGTGAGGTCGTTCAACCATATCGGCGTCGGACAGAGGCCCAGCTTCGTCATCCCTTCCTGGTGCAAGCAGGTGGCGGACATCGAGAAGGGCTTGGCAGAGCCCGTGATGAAAGTGGGGAATCTGAAGGTCTCTAGGGACTTCACGGACGTCAGGGACGTCGTGAGGGCCTACAGGCTGGTGCTTGAAAGCGAGGACGATTCCCAGGTTTACAACATCGGCAGCGGCGAGGCTTTGCCTTTGTCTATGATCCTTGCTCGCATTGTTTCTTTCTCGAGCAAGAAGATTCAGGCCCAGATTGACGAGTCTTTGCTGAGGCCGAATGATAACGAATGCATTTGCTGTGACCACGGGAAGATCACTTCTGCGTTGGGCTGGAGGCCTGAGCATTCTCTCGTGGAGACTTTGTTCGATATATACAAGAGCTTCTGCTAGATATGGAAAAAAAGATCAGGGTTTTGCATATATCGAAGTACTATCCCCCTTATATCGGCGGGCTGGAGTCTTTTTGCCACGACATCGTCTCCGCCTTGCGAAAAGAAGGCGGGTACGAGCAATATGTTTTTTGCTTCAACGACAAAGACGAGACCGTCGAAGAAGAGTTTGACGGCGTGAAGGTCTATAGAATCGGCATTCAACGCATCGTCGCTTCGCAGCCATTAGCCAAGGGATATGGCAAAGCATTGAAAAAAGCCATCGCGGAATTCAAACCCGACATCGTCCATTTTCTCTATCCGAATCCTTACGCGGCTTTCTTTTTCTTGAAATGCAAGTTCGATGGGAAGCTGCATCTAGATTGGGTCTTCGACATTACGAAGCAAAAGACCCTGAAGAAACTTTTCAAGCATCAAACCGAAACATTGCTCAAAAGAGCCGCCATGGTGACCTCAATCGCCCCCACTTATTTCGAAGGAACGGATTATCTTCCGTTCTATAAAGGAGAGAAAGGCTGCATTCCTTGCAGGATCGGCGATAACAGGCTGAACGTCACGAAAGAACAGATAAGCAAAGCCAACGTGATCAAAGAGAAATACCCAGGCAAAAAGCTGGTCTTCTTTTACGGCAGGCACACGGAGTATAAAGGGCTTAAATATCTGATCGAATCCAATCGGTACCTCGACCAGGAGAACACCGAAATCCTCATCGCCGGGCAAGGGGATCAGACCGAAGAACTGAAAAAACAGGCAAGCGAGTATAGGAACATCGAGTTTTTGGGAAAATTGTCCGACGAGGACATCAACGCTTATCTTATGGCCTGCGATGTGTTTGCGTTTCCTTCCATTTCTAGGAACGAGGCCTTTGGCATCGCTCTTGCAGAAGCCATGCATTTCGGGAAGCCCGCCTGTACATTTACTATTTCCGGTTCAGGAGTCAATTGGGTATGCCCAAACAACGTTGCGGGCTTAGAGACGCCTAATAAAGACGTGAAGGCTTACGCGGACAACATCAATAGGCTGCTCAATGATAAAGAGCTTTATGACCGGCTGTCTAAAGGCGCGATCGATAGATGCGGCGAGTTGTTCATGAAAGATAGCTTTGATAAAAACGTAATTGAGGTCTATAAACGGATTGCTGCAGTGAAGGAGCCTTCGGAGCATCGGCATGAACAAATTTCAAAGAATTATCAGAAAACTGAGAATCAGCACTCTTAAGTATTTCCGCATCTTCGGAGACGAGCGATATAAGACCAGGGTCGTTAAAGTTTATTCGAAGTACAACGTTCATTTCGATGGGAGGCCGGGATTCATCGCTCCGGATGCGCGGCTTGACAACAGCGATTCGATTTTCGTCGGGGGGGGGGGCACCAATATTACCTCAGAGGTATCGATACTTACTCATGATTTCAGCTTAAACATATGCGAGAAAACGGGCATCTACAAAGGAAAACTCCTGCAACTGAAAAAGCCTGTTAAGATCGGATCGAATTGCTTCATCGGCCAAAGGGCGTTTATCCTTCCGGGCATCACGATTGGCGACAACGTGATCGTTGGAGCGGGGTCCGTGGTGACGAAGGATATCCCTTCCAACGAAGTCTGGGCCGGAAACCCCGCCAGATGCATCGGGACGATTAAAGAACATGGCGAGCGAGTATTCGCAAAGAACAAAGAGTGTATAGAAGTCAAATGAAGACAATTTACATCAACGGAAAATTCCTCTCTCAAAAGATCACTGGCGTGCAGCGCGTCGCCAGGGAACTGGTTTTCCGTTTAGACAAATTGGCTGCAGGGCAAGATCAACTTTCATTCGTGCTGCTTGTACCTGATGATTACGACCATTCGTTCGTGCTTTCTTTCATCAAGACGGAGATTATCCATGGGAACGGTGGATATGCTTGGGAACAGATAAAGCTGCCTAGATACCTTAAGAAAAAGAAAGACTATTTTCTTCTATCCCTATGCAATATTTCGCCTCTTGCATTGAAAAGGAAAAACTTAGTGACGATGCACGATTTAGCCGTAGTAATCCATCCTGAGTTCTTTTCTAAAAAGTTTGTATTGATCTATAGATACATATTCAAGAAGCAAGCTAAGTTCTCTCCGCTCATCTTTACTGATTCCTTGGCTTCTAAGAACGGCATTGTCTCCTATTACAAGGCAGATGAGAAAAAAGTAAGAATCATTTGGCCAGCCTCATTCGATATTGATGCCCCCGTTGCCCAAACAAAAGGTTTAGAAAATGCGTTGGATGGGCGAGCTTGCTTCTCTGTCGGCAGCGCCTCCCCCAATAAGAACATCAAATACGTCATCGCCTGCGCGAGGAAGAACCCCCAATACACATTCCTGCTCTCGGGAGGCAAATCCAAGGCATTCGCCAAAAACGAAGGCGTGGATGAAATGCCCGAAAACGTCCATTATCTTGGCTATTTGTCGGATGATGAGCTCAGGTATGTTTATTCCAAGTGCGAGTTCTTCCTTTTCCCAAGCATTTACGAAGGGTTTGGGCTCCCCCCGTTGGAAGCAGCCACCTACGGTTGCAAGAAGATTATCGTGTCGGATATCCCAACGATGCACGAGGTCTTTGGGGACGATGTCAACTACGTCAATCCTCTCGATTATGAGAACGTCGTTAACTTAGACGCGGTTAGAGAATATGATTATACAAATCTCCGTAGCAAGTTCTCATGGGATGATAGTGCGAAGAAGCTGTTGGATTGCTTGATTGAGGTGGCGAAGTGACCGTAACGATCTTGGGGTTTGTCTGCATAGCGCTCGCGCTCTTCTTCATCGTTTCCAGGCGGACTGTTTTTTTGCTTTATGCCGCTGTTTTTTTCTCAGGATTCTCAGGGTCAAGCGTCGTCAACATAGGCGATATTCCGGTTCAGCCCTCATTGTTTTTCTTTGCCTTGTATTTCATTGCTTGTCTTTTTAGGAGGAATGTTTCCATCGCCCTCCCTAAACTTCTTTTACTTTTCTTTGCTTATTGCGCTGCATCGGTGCTTTCCGCCGTCTTGTTGAGCGGTTCCAATATTTCCATCATGGATCAGCAAGGAGATTATTCGCCTCTTAGTTTCAGCACATCCAATCTCATCCACGTCGGCTATCTGCTCATTTCTCTGCTGTTCCTTAATTGCTTGCTTAAGTTTAGCCCTCGCAATAGAGGGAAACTTATGAAGGCGTATCGTTTGGGCTTCTATGCCGTTGTTTTGATTTGCCTCTATCAGATTCTGGCGTTCCAGTACTCTTTGCCATTCGACGAATTATTCAGGCAATCTCCGAATGGCAATGTCCAAGGGAATCGTTTGTATGGTCCTTGCGCAGAGGCCTCGATGCTCTGCTATTACCTTGTGCCGAGCGCCTTTTTGATGGTGTTCACGGCTTCTAAGCGCAAATGGCTTGATATTGTGTTCGCCCTTCTCTCGGTCCTTGTGGGTTTCATGACCTCTTCTTCCACGTTCCTTGTGGGCGTCTTCGTTTCCCTTGTTTGCGCCCTCCTCTATTTCTTGGTTAAGAAAGACGTTTCGAAATTCGTCGGATGCTGTGCAGGCATTTTCCTGGGCATTCTCTGCTTGGAGATAGTCCAACCTGGAACGATCTCAAAAACCGTGGTCGCGTTGAGCGACAAGCTCGCGCAAAACAATATGTCTGGCCAGGAGAGGATGAGCTCTTTCATCAATATGTTCTCCGTTGGGCTTCGATATCCGTTTGGGGTTGGCTTTGGCTCCGCGCGCAGCAAGGACCTGCTGTCGACCTGGGTCTGCAACATAGGCATATTCGGTTTTGCGATCTATTTCGCGTTTTTGCTGTCAATCGTCCCTGGAGGGGCGAACAAAATTGTCCTAAAACTGCCTTTTTTGATTACGAACCTTTTGATGTTCATCTCCGTGTCGGAGCCATACAATTATTTCATTTGGTTCCTCTGCTTCGTTGCCTTGGCAGAGAAGGAACGGTCAAAGATCTTCGTATTCGACCAGTGGCATAAGGCACCAAGGTGCTACTCCAATTGCGCCTTGCCGATCGTCATGCTAAGCGCAAAATCCAATGTCTCTGCTTCGGCTGCCGAAAATGCTGAGTCCAGTTTTTGACGGAGGGGCATAGAGAATCGGGACTAATGTCGTGTAATAAATCGGTGCATTGATGATCCTCATGAATTTCAAGAAGCCCTCCTTGATCGGGGCGTTCTTGGTTGAATTAAGGAGAGATCCACCGTGTCGATGGACGCCAAAGGCAATCTTATTTGCTTAATGGACAAGCCAAACGCCTTCGATTTGGTATATCGTTTCTAAGCAGATTTAATCTGCGCAATCAAAAAGGAGCTTCATCTATGAAAGGCATAATTCTAGCAGGGGGATCCGGGACACGCTTGTACCCCTTGACCC
>CAVAGB010000022.1:0-28916 GCA_963588055.1 Erysipelotrichaceae bacterium
AACTCCAGGAACGTCAGTATGTGGTCGAACCTCGACGCCCAGGAGCGGACCCTCGGGTATTTCGAGCCCCATTCGTTGGCGTGGCAGCCGGACTTGATCTCAGCGTGCCTGAACCCGTTGTTGTTCAGGACAAGATAATTTTCACCAATTAGGATGAAATAATATTTACCAACTCAGGACCCTGGAAAGGCCGGCGGAGCAGCCGAAGAGGCGCCCCGGAAGGCCGAAAAAGAACGCTATATGGTCCTATAGGTTGGGAAAGTTTTAATTAACGAATTCTCCTTATTCTTTTACGTGCCGCAGAAAAATAGGCTTGTTTTAAGCATTTGAGTAAGCCATAATATAGCTGTACTTCTTTAGAAGTATAGTAGGAGGTTCTATATGGCTAAACTCACTCTCTATCACGGATCCCCCATCATTTTGGAACGTCCAATTTTCGGCAAAGGAAAGGCAAACAACGACTATGGCCTTGGCTTTTATTGCACCGAGCACATCGAATTAGCCAAAGAATGGGCGTGTACCGAAGGCGTCAGCGGATACGCGAATCAATATGAGCTAGAGATGGATGGACTGCGTGTTTTGAATCTATCCGATGGCCGATTCACTATCCTCAATTGGCTCGCAATCCTCCTTCAAAACCGCCAAATAAACCTATCCGCTCCGATTCAAATCAAAGGGCAGGAATACCTGCTCAAAAATTTCTTACCGAAATACGAGGACTACGACATCATCATCGGCTACCGCGCGGACGACTCCTATTTCTCTTTCGCTCGGGCTTTCGTTAGCAACACAATCTCATTGAAGCAGCTCTCCTACGCAATGAGGCTAGGAAAATTAGGAGAACAGGTCGTTTTGAAATCAAGGAAGGCCTTCGACACGATTCATTTCGTTGGCTACGAAACCGCGGATGAATCCGTTTATTACATCAAGAGAAAAGCCAGAGACGACGAAGCAAGAGCAGCGTTCCGAAAAGAACTCGAGAACGATGATATTGACGGAATCTATATTCGAGACATCATGAAAGAAGAGATGAAGCAAGATGATCCCCGCTTACAGTGAATCCTATTTAGAAGACGCCATGAGGAATCTAGGCGAGGCTTTTGATTACGCGGTCAACGCTTGCCATATAAGCGCCGACGAATTTTTAAGTCTCTTCGTAACGACTGGCTTTGCCGAAAGGTTTGGCAAGTGCGAACCCAAAGTCATCGTTGGGCTTTCCGGCACGGAGCTTGTCTTGGATATATTCGCTAAAGCAGGGCTAGCCATTCCAACCGCCAAGCCCATAATCGATTTCGAGTGCTCACCGGAATATTGGTGCGGCTACATTTTGGCTTATTACCAATGGGCGACGGGGAAATCGTTCTCGGACATCCACAAAGCGACTACCGTGGAAGAGATACTGAAGATGTATCCAACGCTTCACGAGGCCCCGGAAGATAAATTCGTAGACGTGGTGAACGACATCTTTACTAGAAAACAGGGTCCAACAAAATTGCAGCAGCAAAGAAAGAACTGTGGTTACTCTCAAAGCGAGTTAGCAAAGAAGGCATCCGTGAATCTAAGAACCCTTCAGCAATACGAGACGAGGGCCAAAGACATCAACAAGGCATCCGTGAAAACCGTTGAAACGTTAGCGATTGTCCTCGGTTGCAGAATCGAGGACCTCCTTGAATAGACCTGGGTTTTGCGTGGTTCACGGCGCAAAACCCTTCTAATTCCAGGCAAAAGAAAGCCCAGTAAGTGTTTTCTCACAGGGCAATTCTTATTAAAGCGGCAAATCCTTCTTTTTGATTTTAGGGTTTAAACAGGCATACACATACAGAATCTTCCGAAAGATTAATGCAATCCACCGAAAGAAAAAAAGATTTCACGAAAGAAAAATGCAATCTTCCGAAAGAATAATTGAAAAAACGAAAGATTTTTATAATTCACTCAGAAAGGATTTTGCTTAGAAAAAAATGACTGATCTATCAAAGCTCAAAGAAAGCGTTAACGTCGAATTCAAAGAAGCTACGACGAAGATTCCTGATAATTTTTATGAGACCTATTCCTCATTTTCGAATACGGATGGGGGAACAATTTGTTCTATTTCAAATGATGTGAAACAAAATCCTTAAACAGACAACCCATACCCCAACCCTTAGGGGGTTGTGTAGCATGCACGGATTCAATGTATAACTTTCTCCTGCCTGTTGTCTACTTTATTAATAGCAGTTCAGGTAACCTCAATTTTCATTACAACAGTGCTTACTTCAGCGTCCGTCCCAGCCTTCGAATCAAAATCGCGCAATGATATGAGTTGATGCTTATCTTGGACCTGTGGACGAATAGAGAACAGGTACTATAAAATCTCGCCCGCATTTCGTCTGCGTTTATTCTTAAGGCGTCCGTTTTTCTGTGACTATTTTTGCTGCGGAAAACTTTATCCATTTTAGGCAAAACGCCACAATTTGCAGTAAAAAAGCGGGTTTTGCAGTCTTTTTAAGCCGCGCTATCAAAGAGTGGGGATCTTCACTTGGATCGCGGGCCTGAGGCAGGCATAAGAAGTGACGTTGGTGCTTTGCTTCTCTCCGCTAGCCGATATGCAGAAGGCTTCGCTTGTGCTGTCCCTAGTGGGGGTGGAGGTCCAATAGGCACCACGATAGGAAGTGGTGTCTTCTCTTTCTGCGCCTAGGGCTCTTGCGTAATCGCTGATGATGCCTTCGCTACTCCCACTTTCTAGTCCGAAACGGTAGGCGACCATGGAGAGGGGGAAGACCTTGTCAGAGCAGGCACTATGCCCGCTTGAGCTGCCTTCGCAGGAGTTGCTGTCCATTGGTGTGACGTTGACATTCGTCTCGCGCAAGAAGGAGCGATCGTAAGAGAAGGCGGAATAAATGAAGCTGTTGGTCAAATATTTGCGCAGATAGGAGCTATAGTAATCGTTGGCACTGTCGGTTGTGGCATATTGCTGATAATCCAAGAGGAGGTCGGAATATAGGGTGTAGACGCCCTCATCGGATTCTGCGATGTTCCATTTGATCGGCTCACATTTAAACCAGTCTTCCGAATCTTTTGTGATGGTGGTGTTGTCACTATAGATGTAATCAGTGGCGTCACCGTGGGGGGCGGCGGTCACTTTGGCGTAATAGTCGCCGTTATACTTGATCCAACGGTATTGCTTGCCTTGCATATGTTCCGCCTCTTTGAGGCCGTTTATGGTTTCTTTGTCACCCACGTGGGTCTGTGGGTAGATGCCATAGGTGACGCTCTTCTTGTCTTCGCTCAGCGTTGGCCTCATCGCGAACCTGCTCACTTTCTCCATCTCGCTTTCAGGCAAGAAAGCCGCCTGGAGGGTCAGATCCTCATTCGGCATCGAGAAGGTGTAGACGCTTTCGTAAGAGAGCAGCTCGTCGCCGTTATACCAGCCATAGAAGGCATAGCCTTCGTTTTGGGTGGCCGTGACGGTGACCTTCTCGTTGTAGCGCGTGTTCCCTTCGGTGATTGTCGCGCTGCCCGCTTTCGGGCTGTTGCTAATCAAGGTCAGGGAGTGAGACAGGCCAAGCCAGTTGACATTAAGGACCATGTCTTTCGCTGTAGTCCACTTTCCTTTCAAGGGGTAGGAATCGCCGTCGTTATCTAAGAGAGCACAGGAATAGCCGTCCTTAGAATAGGCGCCCGTGAAGTCGTAGCTCTCCTTGTACGTGAGCGTGTAGAACTTGTCCCCCAGGCCGAATTCGCCATCTTTCAAAGTGACTGAGTAGGTATTGGGGGTGTAGAAGGCGTAGAGGTTAAGGTCACTATTCGCCGTGCCTGTGGTGAAGTCCCAACGTTCGCCTCCGTCTTCTTTCGTATGCCATGAGGTTATGTTGCAGCCGGGGAATTCGTCCTTGGAAGGCTCTTCGATCTTGCCTCCGTCAGCGACTTCGATGGATTTCTCTATCTCCCCACCGATATAGAAATTGACCGTATGTTTCGAAACTTCCCTAACCTGTCCCGCATCGATGGTTTTGCCGTTGCTCAGCGTGATGATAAGATGCCCGTTCTCGTCGATATTCGTGTCGATGATTGAAGCGCCCTCATCGCCTTTGTCTCCTTTTTCACCTTTGATGGAAGCGAGCCACTCGTCGTAGGAGAGGGCGCCTCCGCTGGCTTTATAGGCTTCGTAGACCGCGTAGATCTCGCTGGCGGTGGAGGTTCCACTAGAAGAGGAAGTCTCTCCCTTGCAGGAAGAGAGCATGGAGATGAGGGTTAGTCCGAAGAGGACACAGAGGATAGTTTTTCTTTTCATGATTGGCAGCCCTTTCTAAGTAAGCTCATTCTACAGCAAAATCATGTATTTTGCTAGGAAACGGCGGGTTTTGCAGCCCTTTTTAGACATGGACTTTTATTGGACGATTCCGTATCGGACTGAGTCCTGCGCCCGCACCAATGAGATTACGGGCAAGCGAGACGCCGGCTTTTTGTCGCTTATAACGCTTGAATGCCAACCGAGACGTATCGCTTTTATCAGTCGCTGCCGAACATCCTTTCCAGATCGAACAACTTGAGGCCGTTCCCTTCTTCTACGCCGTCTTCGAACCCAGATCTGGAGAAGACGCAGTAAAGCCTTTTTAGATTATCGGAGAAGATGCTCGCGCTCTCCTTGAGGTGGTCGAGCATGGCCCTGTTGAATCGGCAGTTCCTGTATTTGCATTCCATCACGAGCAAGGATCCGTTTGCCTCGGAGAGCCCGTCGATCTCGATTGAGCGACCCAGCTTCGACTTATCTGCCCTGAAATTCCTCGTCTTCGGGAACACGGTCCCGAGCTCCCCCTTCTGGTTAAGCTCCTCAAGATACAATGAGCAGACGTCCTCAAAGCCGTGGCAGATGAAGTCGTTGATCTTGCCCTCGTTTTCCTTGTAGACGATGTCCCCGTTGTAGCGGATCCTCTCCTGCTCGTGGAAGATAAACTGGAAATAGAATCTGAGGAGACTGTCGCCTATCTCGTAGTAGGCGGTCTTCTGGCTTCCCATGAAGGCGGTTCGCCTCTCGACGATCTCGCTCTGGAGCAACGTGGAGAGGTATTTCGACACCTTGGCCTCCTCCTCGCGGATATAGATAGAGATCTCCTTGACGCTTCTTTTCCTATGCGAGATCGCCAGGAGTATCGCGTTGTAGACGTCCTGAACCTTCGTCGAATTGGAGAGCAGCTGGTCGGGCAAGGAGAAAAAAGGCCCGTACTGGTTGAAGAGGAGCCTCTTGACGTTGTCCGCGAAGGAGAGTTTGTGGTCGATGGATGAGAGATAATAAGGATAGGGGCCGAAGAGCGAGAGGTAGTCGCAGCGCGTTTTCACTGGCAGGTCTCCGAGGAACGCCGCCGCCTCGCTGAAAGGCAGCTTCTCCACCCTCATCTCGAAGGTGCGCCTCTTGTAGAGGGGCGAGTCATGGCTCTCGATCTCCTCCTTGAGGAAGGACACGTCGCTTCCGGAAAGAATAAGGAATAGGCTGTCGCCGGAATGGTCGTACATCTCCTGTATGGTCGAGGAGAAGGAGGGCTCCTGCTCGAGGATGTAGGGGTATTCGTCGATGATGATGAGGAGCCTCTCCCCCTTTGCGCGCTCCTTCAGAGAATCGAATGCCTCTTCATAACTGGAGAAGACGTAATTGAGCGGCAGCCCCAGGGCTTTGTCCAAAACGTAGGAGAAGGAGCGCAGGTTCCCGTAGGCGCTGTCCCTCTTCGCCTGGAAAAAGATACAACTCTTGCCCTTGGCGAACTCGCCTAGAAGCGCGGTCTTCCCGATTCTCCGGCGGCCGTAGACGACCCCGAATTCCTTCCGTCCGCCGCAGTATCTCTCATTGAGTATTCTTAACTCTTCTTCTCTTCCGATGAACATATTATTAACTCCAAGGTTATTAACCCATGAGTAAATAATAATCTACATCAATTGCGGCCGCAAGGCCTTTGCTCTAAAAGCCCGCGGCCTTAGAACCGGAATCTTCTTTTCGCGGTTGCGGACGAATAGGGAACTGGAACTATAAAATCTCGTCCGCATTTTGTCCGCATCCATTCTTCAGCTATAGGCATTTATATGCCCAAATTTGTTGCGGACAACTTTATTCCTCTTCAGCGAAACGGCGTATTTTGTAGGAAAACCGCGGGTTTTGCAGTCCTTTTTTGGTCCGACGCTTTATCCTTAGGATCTATTGGGCAACTCCGTGCAGGTTCGAGTCCTGTTGCCCGCATCATCAAAAACCTAGGGCTTGCATGATGCTGGGCTTTCTTAAATTCTTTATAATCTTAACCCATGTATGTTATTTAGAATTGTTTTTGGCTTGTTTGTTTTCTTTTGGCTTTAATGGGATGTCGTATTTGTCTAATAAATCCAGAACGGCTTGATTAAACAGCTCAGGTCTAAGCGTTTTAGACGCGATAAGAAGCGTATCGAGTTCCGCTTTGAAATCTGAGATGTTTTTGTCTAAAGACGTTAATGTTGTTGCCATAGCGTCCGCCCTAAAGGCATAGCCACCTAATTCAAAAAGCCCGGAGTTTATTAAAGCTAGAATGCATTCACCCGCATCCTTATATGTGCTCACACACCTTGACTCCGTTTTGATTTCCTTGCCCAAAAGCAAGTAATCCAAAGATGTGTCAAGCTTTTTTGCAAGAATAATTAAATAATGTGGTGACGGGAAGGCATGACCATTCTCCCAGTTACTTATCATTTGCACGGTGGGAGCTTCTATCATATCTTTTAGGTCCTCTTGCTTTATTTTTTTAGATTTCCTTATTTCGGAAAGACGCTTGCCGAATTCTTCTTTAGAATCATTCATAAATGCAACTCCAATTTGTTTCTATATGCCAATTCTAACATGCAAACTTATTTAAACAAGTAAACATTACTGTTAAAAGTAAATAATGTTTTGGAATTTACGTATAAGTGCTAAGTTTTCACGCTATCTTCAAAACCGTGGTCATTTGAAAAGTGGGGTTATATTTCTTCGTGGAGAGGCGGATTTCCTGCCTATTCCAGAGCGACTTGTTTCATTCAAATTTGAATCGAGGTGGTTTTATGAAAAAGATGAAGATTGACAACGACTTTCAGGATTATTTGGTCGAAGGGGCGATCTTTGAGGGCCTTGCGGACATCCCGTGCATGCTTAGGTTCGACAATATAATCGTGCCGAAGCGACTTGCGCCTTATCCGGCGCGCAAGCGCATCAAAGACAAAGATGTGTTCTTCCATTGCTTTATACACGATTTCCAGTTCTCTAGCCTGATAACCGAGACGAAGAAGCATATTGCTGATTTCGCTGGTTGTGGTGGGCTCATATGCCCGGATCCGACGATAACAATCGGTGGGTCGCAAACAATAAATCAGGCTCAGGTCTATTTTTCCAGGGCAGTCGGTTTTTATTTGCAAAAAAATGGCGTATTCGCGATTCCCTGCGTCAGATGGGGAGACGCTTCGACCTACGATTATTGTTTTCTGGGGGTCCCAAGTGATTACATCGTGGCCATTAGCACCCACGGATGCATCATGCCTTGCAAAGAGAACGGCAATGAGTTGCGGGACGCCTTCATCGCGGGGCTTCCAGTGATGCTCGAAAGGTTGAATCCTAAGTATGTCGTGGTCTACGGGAGAATGCCCGACGAAATCTTCGCTCCCTATTTGGACAAAACCAGATTCGTCCATTTCGAGTCTGAACTCCAGAAATACTACGACTCCGAAAAGGAGGCGAGACGCTGATGGGCGCCACGATACATTACGTCGGGAGGAAGCAACAGTATCGCTCCCTGGGGGACAACGTCGCCTCAACCGTGGCCGCTTATCCGCTTGCTGACGGCTTCTTCGGCAAAAAAGGGAAGTCGCGGGGCGTGAGGGAAATCTACTCTCGAGACCATGAGGCCGCGGCCAAGGATTTCTTCAATAGAATCGCGAAAGGTGGCATCCTCGACCTAAGGACGATCCAGGGCGGAGTCGTATCGATAATGAAGGACGGCAGCGTGGTATCGTATAGGAAAATCACTAGCTCTGCGAATAGCCCCGCCGTTGAGATAAGGTTCCGGAAGGCCAGCTCGCGATACCGAATCAATGATCAGAAAATCCATTTTGTGCAAGACAAATAGAGGAGGATAATTTCAATATGATAAATTTCTGCTTAGATGACAAGGAAAAATCCCTTTTGAAAAGCCTGATAGGCAAAAAGCTCGTAAAGGTAAAACACGATCCATTTGACAAATTCGGCGGCGAGACCGTGTACGGCCGCATTGAGCTGTTCTTCGAAGGACACGTCGTTTTGATTGACTATGACTACAGCCCGTACCGCTTGTTCGGAAGCGAAGATGACGACCGCCCTAGGTTCTCCGTCAAAACTATTGGTGAAGGCGATGCCGTTTCCGCACTTCAGAACGTCGACCAGATCTACGTGAATTACGGTGAGACCGTCGAAGGCGTGACTCTTGTGGAGGACTATGCAAGCGTGGAGTGGGATGGCAAAAAGGATGAAGCTAGAACCCTGACTGCGATTATCTTCAAACTGTCTGGCCGCGAACTAGGAATCCAAGGCGATTACATGATTCCCCTTCTCAATCTTCTGAGAGGCGAAGACGTGAAAACTCTTTTGCCGAAGCCCGGGGAGGAATTCGGCGGAGACTCCGAAACGAAGTTCAATACCCAAAGATTTTGTCTTGATCTATAAAAAGGAGCGCTATTCACCCTCCCGATAAAGGCGACTTGTCTGTGCGCTGACAATCCGCGGACGAATGGAGAACAGATGGTATAAATCTTGTCCGCATTCCGTCCACAAGTTTTCTTCAGACATATGCATTTATGCACCCATTTTTTCTATGGACAGCTTTATTCATATTCAGTGAAATGCCACGTTTTGCAGTCAAAATGCGGGTTTTGCAGTCCTTTTTGGTCCGACGCTTTATCCTTAGGATCTAATGAGGTGACTCATACAGGTTCAACTCCTGCCAGGCGCACCAAAACGATATTTGCCCCTTCCAATGTGAGGGGTTTTCTTAGGTTCTCCAGCTTTTCGTGGGGCGTGTTTACTGGGAAAAGGGTTAACTTTTTTCTAAATATGGACAAATTAGCCAGCCGGAAACGATTTTTTGAGGCTTTTCTTCCACTTCTCAAAACTCTCGTCATATCGCGGGGTCCGTTGAGTGGTCCTTCCTACCGAAAACGGTCTGAAACCCCACGCTCACCACGCAAAAAAAGTTGGAGAGCCTAAAAGGAATGGGTACACTAGGCCAAATTCATTAAAACGGTTTCTCAGAGAATATCAAACCAAAGATTGCAAAGAGATGGCCAAGCTCTTTTACGATACGGTCCATGACGTAATATTCCAAGAAAGAGCTTGACACATGGGCTACCGGAGAGGTGAATCTTTCAATATGGGATCAATCTTTTCGGAAAACACATACATTAGTCGCAATAGAAAATAATGAAATTGTTGGGTTTGGTAACATGGACAAAATTGGTTACTTGGATATGCTATATGTTCATAAAGATCATCAAAATGAAGGAATAGCTACCGCCATTTGTAATGCGTTGGAAGACTCTTTTAAAATCAATCACTTTACTGTGCACGCTTCTATAACCGCCAAGCCCTTTTTTGAAAATCGTGGATATTGCGTCATAAAGAAGCAACAAGTTTTGCGTCATGGAGTTTATCTAACTAATTTTGCGATGGAAAAATGAGTAGATGTCCTCTTTGTTTTCTTTAAAGCTCTTTCTTGTTTATAATGTTTTTATAAACTCTCAAAAACGCAACCAATGAGTTATGCAAGAAAAGTTGGCAGTTATGTAATGTATATTGAAATATTACTTGTTCTGGCGTGTTTTAAAAGAAAGGTGGATATATGATAAGCGTCGCTCTTTTAGATGATGAGCAAGAATCTCTAAACCAATTAAGCCAGTATATCGAAAGATATGCCAAAGAAAACGAAACAAACATTCAAGTCGCTTGCTTTTATGGCGCTTCGATATTCTTAGAAAAGAACGTAAATCTTTATGACATCATTTTTCTAGACATTGAGATGCCTTATAAAAACGGAATGGATGTGGCAAAAGCCATCCGTAAATATAACGAGAACGTCATCATTATTTTTGTAACCAATATGGCTCAATATGCAATCAAAGGATATGAAGTTCAAGCCTATAGCTTTGTTGTTAAACCGATCGACTATTTGTCCATCTCGACTTTATTAGAACGTGCTATCGCTAAGATTGATAAAGACAAACAGAACGTGACGATTGCCATCAAATCTCCTTCTGGTCTATATAAAGTGGACATCAATGAAATTCGTTATATTGAAATCAACGGGCATAAAGTTACATACCACATTGGAGATAAAACGATTGAGGCATGGGGTAATTTGAAGCAACTTGAGGAAGAACTTTCCCCTTTTGACTTCGCTAAATGCAACGCCTGTTATCTTGTTAACATAAGGCATGTTTTAGGGATTGAAGGCTTCAATCTCAAACTGGAAGGAGAGGACCTTGTCATCTCCCAATCCAAAAAGAAACCTTTCATGGATCGTCTAACGGAATATTTGAACAGATAATGTATGTCTTACTTTCATGAACTTTTTGCGCTTCTTCTTTACTGGGCTAAGATCTTTTTTGCCGTTCTTGTCTTTTCGCCTTTTTTGAAGAAGAGACCGAATTATAAAATACGGGCCATCATTCCTGTTGCAGCAATGATCTTAATCATCACTCTCTTGCCCTTATTTCAATTAGACATGAACAGTTTTGCTGTAACGACAACTTATTATTTTGTTGCAAGCATCGCTATCTTTTTGTGGTTTATTCTTTGTTACGAAGGAAAATTCATGGACTATCTTTTCCATTTCTTTTCTGGCACGTTTCTTTCTGCTGCAGAGACAAGATAAGAGGGGCGTATCTTCGTTTTCCTGAAATTGTGAATGATAGTTGGTTTGATTTAATCCTTTCTTTGCTCATTACCTGCATTATTTATTTGGCTGTTTATTATTGCTTCGTGTATCGCTCTAATAAATATCGAAACGTGACCATCGATAAACCCGTTCTTTTTCTTTATTTGGTTAATGCGGTTATTCTTTTTGCTTTGACCTATTTAGCCAGCTCTCTTTCTGACCAAGACATCCTCAAAGCCGTTCTTTTGGACTGTTGTGTGGCTTTATATTGTTTCGTTTTTCTTGCCATCCAATACACATTCCTATTGAAGAAATATAGCGAACTTAAATTAGCAAACGATAAAGCGGAGAAAGAAGTGCTAGAGCAAGTTGCAAAAGAGTCTTTCAAACAATATGAACTCCTAAAAGAAAACATGGAAATCATCAATATCAAATGTCACGACTTAAGAAAGCAACTCCGTCTTTATAAACAAAATGATATCAATAATGATGATAATTTTAAGGATATGGTAAACGCTATAAACATCTATGATTGCGCTATGAAAACCGGTAATGAGGCTTTAGACGTCATTCTTTCTGAAGCGGCCATCCGTTGCCAAAAGAACAAAATCAAACTTTCCTGCCTAGCGGATGGCAAAACTCTTTCTTTTATGAGTCTTCCAGATATTTATTCTCTTTTTGGAAATGCGGTGGATAACGCTATCGAATACCTTTTAAAGGTGTCAGAAGATAAGAGATTCATCCGTCTTCAATTAAAGAGGCGGGGCGTGTTCATGCTTGTGCATATTGAAAATTATTTTGAAGACAAACTCGAAATGGAAAATGGTCTTCCAAAAAGTAGCAAGAATGACGAATACAATCATGGCTTTGGTATCAAAAGCATGATTCGGATTGTTGACAAATATAGTGGAAATTTAAAGATAAACACTTCCAACAATTTGTTCTACATCGATATTTGCATTCCTCTTCCTAAACAAGAAAAGTAAGTGCTTTACTTGAGTTGTGAAATTTTAATAATGAGTTATGCAATGTTCGTTGAAAACGCTTTCATTTTTCTCTAACCTCCCTTCTAGCAACGAAGTTTTTCTATCAATTTAGAAAACAAGGAGGAATTGAAAATGAAAAAACCATTACGTTTAGCTGGAGTGCTCGCATGCGCAACTCTTTTAGCTGCTTGCGGGGAAAGCAATCAAGACAACACCCCAAAAATCACCGCTGAAGGGACGGCGGAGACTCGCCATGCCGATAGTGTTACGCTCACTGCTCTTTATCAAGAATATAGCAATAATGATGTGAAGATTTACGTCGTTTCTCATGCTTGCCAACAAGCTGGTGCCAATGAATTATTTACCATCAATGGCAAAATCGCTTATTCCACAGAAGACGGAGATAAGGTTGCGAAATTAACCTGCAGCACCTATACCTTAGCTCGTCATGCTAAATCAACAGCAAGCGATGCCATTAAAGAAGCCATTAAAAAAGCGGATGACCCATCCGAAAAAGAATTGACTGGTGAGCACAAGGGACCGTTTACCGCTTATCCAGAAGCGTCCGGTGAATACGATATGGCCTTTAGTTTTAATTACGTAAGTGGACCTGCAACCAAAGAATTCGCCTTCACCGTTTCTCCAACAAGCAATCCAACGAATGCCACAACTTGGGCCGAAGCCCTTTACGAATAATTTCTTAATCGTTCGATTTTTAACTCATTCGAGGTAAAAACCTATATGAAATTAAAAGTAAAAGGATCTAAAACCATAACGGGGACTATTGTTTGGGGCGTAGTAAGCACTGCCTTGATTGGCGCTTTCTCGGCTGGATGCGTCATCGCCAACAAATGGTCTAGGCCATTAACGAGCTTCTTCGGAACGATTGGCTCTTCTTCGGCGGAAGGATCCAATTTTGCTGCTGATAACAAAACTCAAGAAGACATTGATGCGAAAGCGCAAGAGATTGCGAGCGATATCATCAAAGAAGGTACCGTCTTATTAAAAAACGATGGCGTCCTGCCTTTAGCAAAGAACAATGAGGTCAGCGTCTTTGGCGTTACATCAACATATTGGGTAAAAACCGAGACCATAAATGGTCAAGCAAACAACCTTTTATGGAATTCCTTAGAAGAAGTGGGCTTAAAGGTAAACAAAGAATTGAGAAGCTTCTACCGCAAAAATACCCCTAAGTATGGTGGTGGAGGAACAATGGGGGATGGATCTTCTTTCACCAATTGGAAAATTGATGAAACTCCTATTTCCAAATACGATTCTGTCGTCTCAACCTATGAGAACTATCATGATGCTGCTATTGTGGTTCTTTCTCGTGGTGGAAGCGAAGGCGCAGATACTCCAACAAACATGGATAACCAAGGAGGAACAAGCTCTGACACTTATATGAGCTTGTCCCAAAACGAGAAAGATCTTCTTGCCCATGTTACTAGCAAGTTCCCAAAAACTATCGTAGTTATCAATTCACCTGCTGGCTTAGATATGTCCTTCGTGAAAGAGTATCCTATCAACAGCGTGATTTGGCTAGCCGGTACAGGGGATAGCGAGATCTCTAGTTTAGGAAAGCTTCTTGTTGGAGACTTTGATTTCTCCGGCCGTAGTGTTGATACTTATGTTTACAACAATAAGGCCAGCAATCCCGCCATTCAAAACTTTGGCGATTTCCGTTTTGTGGATTCTAACGATAACTTAGTGAATTATAGCTATGTTAACTATGCGGAAGGAATCTATGTTGGATACAAATATTACGAAAGCAGATATGAAGACAATGTCCTAAACACAAACAACGTTGGAGATTTCGACTACTCCAATGTTGTAGCTTATCCATTTGGACATGGCCTTTCTTATAACACTTATTCTTGGTCTAATATGCAAATTTCTTCTCCCGATGAGAATGATGATATTACCGTTTCTCTTACGGTGAAGAATGATGGAAATATCCCTGGCAAAGATGTCGTGGAAATCTATTATCAAGCCCCATATACGGATTATGATAAGACCAAAAAAATCGAAAAATCCTCGGTAAATCTCGCCGGGTTTGCAAAAACCAAAGAGCTAAAACCTGGTGAAGAAGAAACCGTCTCTGTTGCATTCAACAAGTTTGAGATGGCTTCTTGGGATAAAACCTATAGTCACGATAACGTCAAAGGCGCTTATCTTTATGATGAAGGCGATTACTACATTGCCGCTGGTAGAAACGCTCATGACGCAGTGAATAACATTCTTGCAAATGAAGGCATTGTCGAGGGAGATAAATCCTTTAGTAAAAAACTCACTCTTTCTCAAAAAGAATATGTGAGCAAAACAAAAGAAGGTAAACTCTACCAAAATAACTTCTCTGATTCGTATTTAGAAGATGCGACTTATTTAACTCGTAGCGATTGGTCCCAAATCGAACGTGGTTTGACCTATCAAAACGGAAGCAAGAGTGGCGTCTCTCACGTTTCGGGAAAAGATGGCAACGCCTATACCCACACCATTAGTGATGCTCTTCTTAGCAAACTTAAAACTGTGGGTTGGGATGCCGCCGGCAATCCTAACGCTCTAGACTCCTATCCCGAAATCAAACTAGGTGCTAAAAATGACATCAATTTCTATGCGATGAAAGGCATTGCATATGACGACGAGAAATGGAATGCGTTATTAGAGAATCTAACTTTAGATGAGCTAAACGATCTTTTCTCTAATGGTGGCTATGGCACGGTTGCATTGAATAGCATCTCTAAGCCAGAAACCAAAGAATACGATGGTCCGATGCGCATCCTCAACATGTTTACTCATGAGACAACCTTTGTTTATCCAACGGAAGTCTTGATGGCTGCCACTTGGAATAGAGAACTCTTAAATGAATTCGGGTCTTGCATGGGCGATCAATGCATCAAAGACCGTATCTCTGGCTGGTATGCGCCTGCCATGAATATTCATCGTACTGCTTTTGGCGGAAGAGCCTTCGAATACTATAGCGAAGACCCTCTCCTTTCTGGAAAAATGGCTTCTTCTGCAGTGGAAGGAGTGCAAAAGAAAGGCGTATATGCCTATATCAAGCACTTCGCTATGAACGAGCAAGAAACCAATCGTTCTAGCAATGGTAACTATTCTTCCTTTGCGGATGAGCAGACCATACGTGAAACCTACTTGAAACCGTTCCAAATCGCCATAGAAGAAGGCGGAGCAAAAGGCGTCATGGCTTCCATGAACCGTATTGGCACAAGACAAGCTATGTCCCATTATGGCTTACTCACCTCCATCTTACGTAACGAGTGGTCCTTCCAAGGAGTTGTTATCACCGACTATGTCACTGGATTAAGTTCAACAGAACTAGAAGGCTGCTTAGCTGCTGGTTTAGATCTTCAACTGAATACCAACACCTCTCAAATCCTTTCAAAAGAATCTCTGCAAAAGCCTGGAATACAGGCTCGATTAAAAGAGGCAGCCCACCATATCCTCTATACCCAAGCCAATAGTTTGGCAATCGATAACCAAGGATTTGGCACACCAATTTACGTGATTCTCTTAGCTGTTGCTGGGCTAGTTATAGGAATCTATATCGCTTTAGCGGGATATCTCACCATTAAATATGGCTTCTTTAAAGAAAAAGAAGCGGGTCTCATCAAATTCGTGAAGATGAGTAAAGCCGACACCATTATCGCTATTATGGCACTTGCTATCTTGATTGGACTATTGACTTATGCCCTGGTCTGGTTCTTCAAAGTGGCTTACCCAATGCTCAAACTCGCCTTCCAAATCTAGGCGATATAAACAAGGTTTGATGCACTTTATGTGCAAAAAATAAAAAAGGAATAAAAATATGAAAAAGAACAAATTTCTCTTCTCTACCTTGGCCGTTTTAAGCCTAGGCACACTTCTATCTGCTTGTAATGAAGTAAAGAAGCCAGATAGCAAAGACAACAGCAGCGACACTGCAACGACTGTTACCTCATCTTCTCAAGACACTGCAACGACTTTATTTACTGGCACGGCTGGCTGGGGTGGTGACGTCTTTACCCTCAAGTCCGATCACACTGGTAGTTGGGTTTGGGAAACCAATTCCGTTAATGAAGCCCTAACTTGGGAAATCAAAGATGACTTCCTTGTAGTGAAAAACTCTGAAAACGCCGAGTCCAAATTTGGTGGTAACTTAACCTATACCGCTGTTCTTGGCGGAGGAAGAATGACTCCTACATTCAAGTTTAGCATCGCTCAACTTCAAGCCATTTGCGGCACAGGGGTCGACTATATTACCCTTTCTGCTTGGGAGGGAATGTCTACTTTTACCTTCAAGACGGATAAAAAAATCCGCTTCACCTTCACCCAATTGCCTGCTCCTGAGGAAGGCTCTTGGGCTATACCAGCCAAACGTCAAGCCTCGGACCAAGCCCCAGAAAACGAGGGCAAACTCGTCATCACCAAATCCGACGATTCCAAGATCGTCGCGGAATGGGATGCGGCTGCAAACGAAAACGCTGGCGCTTTGAAATTCAAATACGTCGCTGTCATCAATTCTCAATTAGCCGTTGATTTCTCTTTAAGTGAAGCCCAAGCCGTCTTACTTGGTTATAAAGTTGCTGAATAAGATGAAAACAAGCAAACTCCTTGTTGCCTGCTTGCTCCCACTCGCTTTTGCTCTAGGAAGCTGTGGGAGCAATGGGACTTCTAGTGACGAAAGCAATGTTATTTCGTTAATGGTTTCTTCTAATCCAAATAAAACAGAATATGAACAAGGGGAATTCTTTGACAAAACCGGGTTAAAAATTGACGCAACTTACTCGGATGGAAAAATCCAAAAAGACGTGGATTACAAAGTTCGAAAGAAAGATGCGTTAAAGCCGGATGATCAAAACGTTACCGTCGCATTCGGTGGCAAAACCATTCTTATTCCAATTACCGTTGACTACAAAGGAAACAATATCCGTTACAGTGTTGCTCAAACCCCTGTCTTGGAGAATTCCTCTTTGAATGGAAAAAACTATTATTTCTTGGGCTCTTCCGTAACCTATGGGGAAAATTCCAAAGGTGAGAGCATGGTGGATTTTATCAAGAAAAGAAACACCTGTGTAACGATTAAAGAAGCAGTCTCAGGCACAACTCTTTTCAACCAAGAAATTGCTGGAAAAGGGGAAAGCTATGTTAAGAGATTAGAGAAATATATCTCCAACTCTCAAAAGGAAGACCATCTCGACGCCTTTGTGGTTCAACTATCCACCAATGATATGTATTTTGAAGACAAACTGGGGAATGTTACGTCGAACGATAAAACGAACAAATCGGACTTTGACAATGCGACCACATATGGTGCTTTGGAATATATCATCGCCAGCGTGAAAGAAACCTGGAATTGCCCAATTCTTATTTACACTAATAACAATATCGGCAATACGACGTATGCCAATATGGTTACCAAAGCAAAACAAATTGAAGGCAAATGGGACAACGTCACCTTACTTGATCTTTATAACGACGTCGAATTCAACAACATCACTTCCGAGCAAAAAGAGCTTTGGCTCACAGACATGGTGCACCCAACAAGAGCAGGGTACCGTGATTGGTGGACAGAGAAGTTCGAAATGGCACTAAAGAACTTTTAAACTCTTTCACCGACAACGAATGAGGGGCAAACGGCAGACTACGTCGCCTGCGTCACCGACATACCGCGGTAGGAGGACATGGACAGGGACTTCGTGAAGGCGGAGAAGGATAGCCGCAGGGTGGTCCCAAAGGGCGACCTCGCCCGTCGTCGAGCAGCTCCGCCGCTCCACCGGCCTCGACCTGCTCAACAGGAAATACATGACCTGGCCGATGCGGAAGGAGACGATCGCGAAGAACAAAAGCAGATGATGTGCTGAAAAATATCAAAAAACAAACCCCGAGAAATATCGATGCTGTCGGTATTAATCGGGGTTTTATACATTATTTGCTCGAAAAGACAGGAAAGTAGACGGTTTCACTTATTGTTACTTATCCAAAGCTTTCAAAAGTTCGCAATAGATCATAAAGGTCCTTCATGAATTAATCGCTTTTGGGTTGGCACCATAAAGGCTCATATCGCGCTCCGTAAAAGTATCACGGGCGGCGTTTTAGATGGCCTGCATCTCGAATGCGATGGGATTTAGCGTGGGCATGTGAATAAGGCAATCTCTACAAACGTCCTATTTATCCTTCGCTTTTTCTCCTATTTAAAATGCCACAAATATCCTATTTATCCTTCGCTTTTCTGATGGTTGTCACGAAAAATAAGGTCGCAAAAAGAAGAGAAGACGGCGTATACGTTGTGCCATTGGCGTGCTTAAAGAATTAAAAGGCTGGCAGGTGAGGTTTGGATAATCAACTCCGATCGTCTTTTCTATATAAACGTTTAAGAAAACATCTACCGCAATCTCATTATGACACTTCTAGATGGGCTTATCAGTGTATTTCTAAGATGGCTCTTTGATGTGTAAAATCTTCGAATTTCCCAAAACTTTATTCACCTTGGTTAAAAAACGCAATTTGCAGAAAAACAGCGGGTTTTGCAGTCCTTTTAGGCTTGACACTTTACCATTAGAATCTATTGGGGAATCCGCACGGGCTTGAGTCCTGTTGCCCGCATCACTGAAATTATGATGCCGCCACGATGCTGATGCCCTTTTTATCTTGCTTGCATTCGTGGGATGTTGGACGCCTCGCGATTCTCTTTATTAATCGGGGTTAGGTGAAAAACCAATTAGCTCATAACAACATTCTTCCAGCCCAGCAACTGGTCGCGTCCGGCCTGCTCATCCCTCTTTTGCCACCTGCAAAGAACGAAAGGCATCTTACCAAAGGCGAACTCTCGGTGGAAAAGGCCCTCATTCTTAAATATGTTTTGAATATAAGCGCTTTATATAGGAGGAAACCATGAATAAGAAAGCACTCTCAGTCGCACTTTTGTCGTTATGTATGCTCGTGACTACGGGCTGTAACAAAAAGGGATTGAATTCCTCATCCGAAGTTATCGAAAGCTCCGAAAAGAGCGAGGAATCCGTCGCCGTTAAGGAACTTATCCTCACACTCAGCAAACAAATGGCTAGAGTAGGGGATACCATCGATGCCCAAGTCACCATCAAGCCAAGCAACGCTAGCAACAAGGAATACACCCTTTCTAGCTCTGACACTACCGTCGCCAAGATTGAAGATAACCGTATCGTGTGTCTGAAATCAGGCGTCACCACCATCACCGCTAGAAGCAAGGAAAACGCAACTAAGAAGGCTAGCGCCACCCTAACCGTTCTAGGACAAGATGAACAGGGAAGATATGAGAATGTCTTCGAGGCCGAGAACGCAAACCTCATCAAAACCGAAGGAAGTTCCATGGGCGTGGAAACCGTCGATGATGAAAGGGTAAGTGGCAATTCCGTCGTAGGCAAGATTTCCAAAGGCGATCGTATCGTCTGGGGCATCAACGCGGAGGAGGCCGAGGATAACGTCGGACTCATCGTTCGCTTGATGGGGCCTTCAGGATGGCTCGGGATGTGGGACAGCATCAACTACACATTCGCCGATTTCTACACCATCAAACTCAATGGCAAGGTCATTGATACCGAGGATATTGAAGTCGAAGGCACGACCAAGCGTCTTGGCAGCGCCGACTATTACGCGGTCAAAGATGTGAGCATCGGCAATATTTCTTTAGTCGCCGGGCTTAACACCATCACCTTCGTTTATTCCAATCGCTTCGATCAGACCACTATCAGCAACGGTACCTATAATGGGACCCTTAGCTGCATGGGCAACATCGATTGCTTGAAGGTAGCCGCCAAAGGCAACCTCAGCGAGACTAGCGATGCCACCGAACCGGCCAATAGCGACCCTGACGTGCTCACCTTGAAGGAGAAGTTCGAGGTTGAGGCAGCCAATACGAGGGTTTATGTTGACGCGGACACCCCGAAGATGGACCTAAGTGGCAAAACCGAGGTCGAACTTGCGAAAAAGATGCAGATCTGCACCGGAATCGAGCTCTCGACCGCTGGCAAAGCGAGGTTCACCTTGAAACTCGCCGCCCCTTATAAAGAAGCAGGGAAAGGCAGCGATGTGCTTGCCCTTTCTAAACTTTTGAAACTGAGTGTCAATGATATGCCAATTTCTCTCGACGGTATCGAAATCAAGGCGTTTGAGATGGCTTCCAAAGCAAACTACGTCGAGCTTTCCACCCCATTCGTCGACATGGTTGAGGGCAAAAATAACATTTCCTTCGAGGTCAGTGATGAACTTGACTACGCTTTCCTTGGTGCTCTCGACTATATTCAGCTGGATTATTTTAAAGGCACAGTTACTTCCTTCTTGATGGATGAGCCAACCCCAACGGAGACTTATGTCCTTGAAGCGGAGGCTGACACCACCAAACGCGTTGGCTATGACTCCCTCCCTGCTGGGGCGACTTATGTCGAACTTAAAGACAGCTACAAGACGCAGACTGATGTCTATAACAACAAAATCGAGACTACGAAGATCATCTTTGGCATTAAATCTTCCCGCCATGCATACGCCACCCTCAAGATGAGGATGTCCTCTCCTTATCTCTCTGCGACTTCCGACATTGAGGAAGTTGGCTTAGGGAATTTAGGCGATCTTTGGTTCAATGGTACTCTTGTTTCCACTCCAGAGAAACTCGCAGGCACCTCTTCAAAAGGCGTGAAAGACAACTTCACCGAAGTCGAGATTGGCACGAAGCTCGAACTTGAAGAAGGCATGAACCGCATCGTCTGGGAGCCTAGCAACTACACGGGCAACGCTTATGAGTTCCTCGGTGCGATGGACAAGATCAGCCTCACTACCAACGCGACAATCACCCCTTACGAAGTCAACATGTGGACCGACCGCAACACCTATATGGATGATGACAACAACGAACCGATCTATGTCACCGTTGATAAGAACGCCCCTGGATATAACGCAAACAATTGTTGGGTTGGTCTTTACAAAAGAGATGACACCGTTGAAGAGAATCAGCCTGGTTCCCTCTATTGGTACTATCCTTCTGTTCCGTCTTACAATAGCGATAGCGTCGACTATTTTGGAAAGCCTTGCGACATCACCAAGCAGCATCCGAACTCCCAGCGTCCTCTCATAAAGGGCGAGACGGGCGGTTACTATAAAGTCGTATACATGACCATCGATTCCCCTAACGCGAAGAATGGCTACGATGTCTATGACACCGTCTACATCTCTTGCTGGAACGATCCGGCCCAGTACGGCGGAAGAATTTCATAAACTATGGTTTTGAAAAGAAACAGATTCAACATGGCATTCCTTGCGGCATCTATCCTGATGCTGCAAGGATGCTCCTTGGGCGGTGGGACGATTGCTTCTTCTTTACCCGGTTCTGTCGCCTCTTCAATTGTGGAGAAGACAACCCCAGATATCATAAGCGAGGTTTTCTCGCTTGAGGTGTATCGTGAAACAACTCTTGCGAACTCCATCGAAGGGGTGGCCCTCATTCATACGAAGAAAGACATTCCATCCTCCATCAAGTCCCTTTCTTTGAAGTGGGGTGACAATGATTCTCCTTTCTCCGATTATGACTCTTTGATCGACTTCGAAGAACTGAAAGGGGATGAATACGAATACGATTTCAAAAAGAACGCTTTGATTCCCGAAAAAGCGACGAAACTCTGGCTTTTGGGGATAGACGCGGAGAAACGAATCTCCGACAAGGCGACGTATGATGTCACCACCTTCAAAAAGAAGAGCAAGCTCCTCTACGAGTTCCAGGTCATCTCCGATCAGCAAGTCACCACTTCAAATCCAGCGTTCTACCGGCGTTCAAAGAAGACATTTGCCGACATTAAGGAGAATTGCCCAAATAGCGCCCTTATCGCGGTCAATGGTGACATTGTCGATGAAGCCAAAAGCGAGAACTATGACTCTTTCTTGGACTCCTTTTACCAAAGTTATGGGGAGGGTTTCAAAGAGAATCTTGCTTTGGGCATTGGAAACCACGAGTTTATCGTCCAGGCGGAAGATGCTTATTACACCGGCGTCACTGCAAGCGAGTTGGAGCAACGTTACAAAGATAGGGTTGCCCTATGGAAAGAGAAAACTGGTAATTCGAGCGTATATTTCTCACTTGAGAAAGAAGGATCTAAGTTCGTTTTCCTTGGGACCACCAAGATGCCTGAGGCGTTAGACGGCAATTCCAGGGCGGACTGCGTACTTGGAAAAGAACAGCTTTCTTGGCTAAAAGAGGAGGTTTTTGCGGCGAAAACGGAGAACAAACCCCTCTATGTCTTCTCTCATGGCTCGCTTAGGGACACGGTCTCCGGTTCTTTAAGCAAATTGAATCAGACTTGGTATGGCTATTCAAAGGAAGAGGAGAAAGAGCTTCGCGAGATCATCTCCTCTTACCCCAAGACCCTCTTTTTCTCCAGCCATTCCCATTGGTGCTTTGAAAGCGAGCAGCCTTATCTCATTGAGAATGATGACCCCGTCTCTTATTTCAACACGGCGGCGATTGGTTATCTCTGGGAGGGAAGCGGAAACGGACACAGCTACAAGAATGGTAGTTATGAGAACGGAGGAGCGCAAGGGCTCTATATCTCCGTCTACGAAAATCAGATCTTCATCAAGGGAAGGCAGTTCGAAGCCAGCGATGGCGAAAGCAAATACTGGTTCAGCAACTACCAAACCCTTATCTCTTATTAAGGAGTGAAATATGAAACATATTGGAAGAAAAATTGCTTTCTTCGGCGTTGCTGCGCTTGCCTGCGCGGTAATCGCGGGGAATGTCGTTTGCTATAACGTTTTGGGCGTTGATTTCATTAACTCGGCATTCGATGGCAGCGGAGCAGGCAAAATCGATGAGCAGACGCAACTCAAAAGCGCAAAGCTTGTCCGGAAGATATCAGAAGATGGCACTGTGCTTCTTAAAAACGAAGGCAATGTTTTGCCACTAGATATCAAGGCTAACAACAAAATCAACGTCTTTGGGTATTCGGCTTTGGATAACGCCTATGTCTTCACTGGCGTGGGCTCAGGCTCCTGCAAACCGGACCCCGTCAAGAGAGTGGGCATATTGAAAGCCCTTGAAAACGCGGGCTTCGAATACAATAAGGACATCATCGACGGGTACATGAAAGCCATTCCGACAAACGATGACTACATGTCCATGAACCAGAATGGAAAAATCATCCAGCCGGACAAGAGTTTCTATTCGGATAACCTTATCAGCGAGGCAAAGTCTTTCTCCGACACGGCCCTCGTTGTTTTGTCGAGAATTTCCGGGGAGAATCAAGGGGAAATCCCTACCTCCTCCATCGACTACACGAGTGGGAGCGAAGACAAGAGCAGGACCTATCTGCAACTAGGCCAAAAAGAGGAGGATATGCTCGAGATCGTCAAAAGTAATTTCGGAAAGGTCATTGTCTTGCTTAACACCACCAACAATATGCAGTGCGATTTCCTTTTGGATGAGAGAATCCAGGCATGCATGTACATCGGCCCGACTGGGTTATGTGGGGCGGAGAGCGTGGCGAATCTCCTCAAAGGGGAGAAGATTGTCGAGGATGAGGATGGGACGCAAAGCGTGGAGAAAATCTCTCCTTCTGGCAAACTGGCTGACACCTACGCCCTCAATTATTCGACGGAACCGGCCTTTGCCAATATGAGCGTCAGCGAAAAATCCTCAACCGGGGGTTCCATCGTCTATCAGGAAGGAATCTATATCGGCTATCGCTGGTACGAGACCGCTGACAAGATGGGCTTCTTCTCAGGCTTTGAGAAAGGCTACGACTCCGCGGTTCTCTATCCGTTTGGATATGGTCTAAGCTACACGGCTTTCGACTGGGAGGTCACCTCAATCAACCTCAAGAACGGCTCAAACCTTGCCGCCGATTCGAAAATCGAGATGAAAGTCAAGGTCACGAACGTGGGCGATTATCCTGGCAAAGACGTCGTTGAATTGTATTATTCGACCCCTTTTTACGAAGGGGGGATTGAAAAAAGCGCGATTACTCTCGGGGACTTCGCCAAAACCTCTTTACTTAATCCTGGCGAAAGTCAGGAAGTAAGCCTGAGCCTGCGTGCCTATGACATGGCTAGTTACGATTGCTATGACAAGAATGGGAACGGGCATACCGGGTATGAACTAGATCAGGGCGACTACACCTTGGAACTAAGGAGCGACGCCCATCATCTAAAAAGCCTGAAAAACGACAAATCCGGCGTTTTCTCCTATAAGATCGACCAGACCATCAACTACAGCAAGGACATCGATACCGGGTATGACGTCATCAACCGCTTCACGGGCGAGGACAGTTACGCGATGGTAGATCTCGATGGTTCTAACGTCGGAATCAACGCAACCTATCTTTCTAGGAGCGACTTTGTCTCCACTTTTATCGACAAGGCGGCCAGGGTTTACACGGACACTTCCAAAGTCCAGAAGGCCCATATCTACAAATCACATGCTAACGACGTGGAGGAGATGCCTTCTTTCTCCATTGATTCCTCCCTTTATCTCGTCACCAAAGAAGATGGTTCCAAAGCATCTTACAAGGAACTCGAAACCGGGAAAGGGCTCAAATTCAACGATTCTTTGGTCGATGAACTCCTTAAGGATTATTCAGGGGAGACTTGGGATAAGTTCCTTTCTCAGGCTAGTCGCGACGAGGTGACTGCCTTGGTTGAGAGAAGCGGGTTTGGTTCCTTGCCAATTGAATCTATTGGCAAGACGAAGACCCTTGACTTCGATGGTCCTTCTGGATTCAATCAAAACACCCAGAAGATCGCCGAGGATTCCTCTTCCTGGACGAGTTATCCAAGCGAATCCCTCATTGGCTGCACCTGGAACGTTTCTTTATGCAACGAACTCGGCAAGTCGATGGCCTATGAAGCCAAGCAAAGCGGCATCAACGGCTGGTATGCGCCGGGGGTGAATCTGCATCGTTCCAATTTCAACGGCAGGAACTACGAGTATTACAGCGAGGATCCGCTCATCTCCGGCAAACTTTCTTCCGCGACTATCACCGGGGCAAAATCTGGAGGCTTGTATTGCTATTTGAAGCATTTCGCCCTCTCTGAGGAAGGGGATAATCCAAAGGGAGTCGACACTTGGATCACCGAGCAAGCTTTCCGCGAGGTTTATCTCAAACCATTCGAAATCGCGGTGAAGAACGGGGCAAACGCAATTATGACCGCCTTCAACCGCATCGGGGCGGTCTGGGCTGGTGCCTGTTACGACCTTTGCACCGAAATCCTCCGAAATGAGTGGGGGTTCAAAGGCAGCGTCGTCACCGACTGGTCGAGCGGGGACGAGATCATGAATGCACCGAACGGGGTCGTCGCAGGGAATGATATGTGGCTTAATCCTTTGAAGACCAATGACTCGCCGCTTGATAAGAACGACGCCACTCAGATGCACTGTGCCAAGCTAGCCTTGAAACACAACGTCTATACTTTCATTTCCACCTATCAATATTCCAGGGATTACAACCCGGACAACGACGAATATAAGGTAACCTCCGGGATCACCGAGAAAGGCGAGGTTTCAAGCTGGTGGCAGCCTGTCCTTATCTCCTTAGACATCGCGGTGGGACTTATCACCTTGTTTCTAGGCTTCTACGCCTTCTTCCCTCTCGACAAATTCAAGAAGGAAGCAAAATAAAGTGGTTCTCTCCGCCTCTTGCAGCGTTTCGTCCAAGGAACGGAGAATTCTCTATATCAGGGCTGATGCGATTCCGAGTAAGAGGCAAGGGAGTGTTTTGACACTAATTTTGCCTCGTCTTGAAGTCTTGCTTTGTCTCAGAAATCCGAAATGTACCCCTAATTCTGGACACAAACAGGAAAAGGGGTATTTTTCGTGAAATGCGATTGGAAATTCAAACTTGATTATGTTCTCGAGTACAAAGAAGGCAGGCGGGGTTTTGCCTCGGTGGGGATAGACCGCAAGTCATTCCTCTCTAACGTCCGGACATGGGTTAAGTCGTATGACGGTTTGGGCATCGACGGGCTGAAGCGCCCGCAAGCCAACAAAGTTTAGGCCTATACGAGATGGTAGAAAGGCATATTGATTACTGCAATAACGAAAGGATTATAGGTAACGCAAAACGGTTCCCCCCTCAAAATTCAGGGAGGTATCCATATGCTGAATATGATATAATTTAAGTAACTTTTTCAGGAAATTGCGTACACATCAAATTATGGTAACGGTTTACTTCGTTGAAGATCAAAAAAAGGACCAGGAACTGCTCATTGATTATCTGGATAGATTTGAGAAAGAGAATGCGATTCGCTTTGACATCCGTCCTTTCAATAATGCGAGTCTTTTTCTTAGCCAATACAAATTCGATGGGGACATTATCTTCATGGATATTGACATGCCAGGACTCAATGGGTTCGACGCTTCGGTGGAATTAAGAAAAAACGATTCCCGCTCGGTACTGATCTTTCTCACGAATCTGCAGCAATATGCGATAAAGGGTTATTCGGTGAATGCCTTCGATTTCATCGCAAAACCCCTCTCTTATTGCCAATTTTCCACGCTGATGAAACGTGCGTTGAAGAAAGCGAGTCTGGACAGGGAAAGCGATGTAGTTATCAATACGCGCAACCAGATTTTCAAAATCGACATCAAATTGGTTACTTACATTGAGATCATCGACCATCAACTCATATATCACACGGATGAACGCGATTATTCTTGTTGGGAGTCGATGTCCTCCATCAAGGATCAGTTCCTCGAAAAGGGCTTTTGCAGCGCCTCGGTCTCGGTTTTGGTGAATCTGCGAAGGGTGGATTCGATCGTATCTACCGTCGTTACTTTGAACGATGCGAAAAAGACGAAGATTTTTCTCTCCAGGAGTCAGAAGAAAGAATTCGCGAAGGCTTTCGCGAGCTATATCACAGGAGTTTAATTCGTGTACGAGATCAATTCACTCTTCTTTTACAAAGCCCAGTTTATGGTTGAGCTGCTCGTTGCTGAGACGCTTTTCCTTTTGCCTCTGAAAAGAAGAAAAAGGTTCGTCTTAAGGGCCATATCTTCCTGCCTCTTGCTCATCGGCTTGGCGTTTGCCTTCCCCGTCTTCACCTATCATTTCTATTATCAGTCATTCATGTTCTTCGCGTTGGCCTTGCTCAGCACTTTGGCCTTGTTCTTTTGCTTCGACGAATCCTTCATGAACATGCTTTTCGTCACGGTGGCGGGATATTCGGTACAGCACCTTGCCTATTCGATCTATCAATTCGTGATGGTCTCAACTTTGCTCGACGGTGGTGAGTCACTTAAGGTCTATGGCTCGGAGCAAGCCTCTTTGGACTACCTCAGCATGACCATCTATCTCTCGATTTATCTCATCATCTATTTTTTCTCCTATTTCTTCTTCGGAAAACTGATGAAGAAACAAAGCGACTTCTATATCCCGAATGTTTGGCTCTTTTTGCTGCTCATATTCTTCTTCATTTCCTCTTCTTTTCTCAATTCCATCATGGTGGAGTACTGCAATCCGATTCTAGACCGGATTCCGCTCGTCGTGATGACGGTCTACAGCATCATCAATTCGATTTTGGTGATCACCTTGCAGTTCAAACTTAAAGATGAGAAGAAAGCCAAGAAGGAGCTTGAGCTCATCAAGCACCTGTGGAAGGAAGACAAGGAACATTACGAACTAGCGAAGGAGAACATCAGTCTTATCAACATCAAGTGTCACGACCTAAAACATCAGATCCACAATCTCAATGGGGGCTTCGACCAGAAGGCAATCCAAGAGATTGAGCATTCGATCATGATTTATGACTCAGTGACAAAGACGGGGAACGACGCACTAGACGTCGTGCTTTCGGAGAAATTCCTCTTCTGTAAGAAAAATGGGATATGCTTGACCTATATCGTCGATGGTGCGGCTCTTTCCTTCATCAGCGAGTGCAACATTTACTCTCTCTTCGGGAACGCTTTAGACAATGCGATCGAGTATCTCATGCAGGTGAAGGATCCTAACCAAAGGTTTATCCGCCTAAACGCCAAGAAAATCAACAACAGCTTGCTTATCCATATCGAGAACTACTATGAGGGAACCATCGCTTCTTTCAAGGACGGCTTGCCCAGAACCACGAAAGGGGATGAGAACTACCATGGGTTCGGGCTTAAAAGCATTGAGAGAATCGCAATGGAATACAACGGACAGATGTTCGTCAAAACCCAAGACAGCCTCTTTTCTTTGGATATTCTGATCCCTTGCTGAAGTCAGATTTGCCCCTGCGAGAGGAAAGGGTTACTTTAAAAAGTTGAAATGTCAATTACCTATGGTAGTATTATTTCAACGAAGAAAGCATTCAACAAAGAGATATATTCAGGCACCTGTTTATATTTGATGAGCGGCGTTGATATGACAAACTGATTGTTACAATTTAATTGGTGATCACCACATATAATCACCAGAACAAATGTGCTTAAGAATTTTGCGAGGTATTGATTATGGCGAATGAATCCCACCATGTTGAGGAACTAAAACGTAAGATAGCGAAATTAGAAGAAGAAAAACGTTTAAATGTTCAGGTACAACGTTATGCAACCGCCATGGGAATCATCTATCCATTGGCGATTTCATTGGATTATTTGAAGAATGAATATCATATGCTCGAGTATGATCAATTCATCAATAAGACCGCAAAACGTTCTGGAACGGTGGATGAATTGATTGAGGTAGGGGCTTCTACCATTCCCGATAAAGAATATGCAGAGAAGTTCCAGAACCTCTTTGGACGAGAAAATGCCGTCGCGGCTTTTCGTTCGGGCAAAACCGAACTAACGCTTAAACATCCGCAGTGGGGAGATGATGGCAAGGTTCATTGGATGGAAACAAAAGTCATTCGTTTGGAATGTGACGACTCCAGAGCCGAAGCCATTTCAGTGTCAAAATGCATTGATGAAGAGAAACAAGTTGAAAATATCAATAAACAACTTGAGGAACAGAATGCCATTTTCCGTACGCTCTCCCGCAATTTTAAGAAAAAACTCTTATTTGCACGTAAGGGATGGAATAACCATCCGCAGATAGGTTTGGTATAATTGTCTCGTCGCAGTTCAAGCTGCGGCGAGATT
>CAVAGB010000023.1:0-23948 GCA_963588055.1 Erysipelotrichaceae bacterium
AAAGGTTGATGGAGGTCGTGGTTTTCCCCACGCCCCCTTTTTGATTGGCGACCGCAATGACTTTTGACATGTCAAAAATGATAGGGGCGAAGCGACCCTTTTTCAATTGCCCCCAAAAGAAATGGTAAAATTTGCCTAAGTTATGGATTATCTGAAACTAAGCAAAGAAGTCTCCTATGCCCTTCGCCACGCGCCTTGGGAATATGAACTGGAGTTAGATGAGGAAGGCTTCGTCCCGGTTGAACAACTTTTGTCTTCGCTAAACGAGACAGGCCATTACGAAAGGCCGCTCGTCGAAAACGATCTTCGTGAGATGATCAAAGCAGGCGAAAAAGTGAGGCACGAAATCGTTGGGGACAAGATTCGGGCACTCTACGGACATTCCGTGCCCATGCACATCCAAAAGCAAGAAGCGAACCCGCCTGACCGCCTTTATCACGGCACCACGCATAAAGCGCTTAGCAAGATCTTAGAAAGCGGGCTGAAGCCGATGTCTAGGCAGTATGTTCATCTATCCGTGGACATAGAAACCGCCACGAACGTCGGAAAAAGAAGAGACGATGAACCCGTCATTCTCCTCGTCAACGCGAAGAAGGCGCATGAAGATGGCGTCAAGTTCTATATCGGCAACGATAAAGTATGGCTCGCCGATCAGGTGGGCCCGCAATATCTAAAGATAGTCGATAAGCTTTAAAGCGGCTTCTTCAGAATCTCGCCCCAAGGACGAGGATAAGAGGAAGGCGTGTTGTCTTTTTTCTCGAAGAAATAATTAAGGCGGATCTCCCCATCGGGAAGAACGTCTTTCTGTGTTTCCTTTTTCTCAAGGCAAAGCCGGTGGATCGCGAACTTCGATTTGATGAGTTCCTCTTCGCCTTTGAGCGATTTCATGGCGATCAAAGTCCCGCCCACCTTTGCCAAAGGAGAAGCTACCTCGAGGAAGATATTCATCGCCGCGAACCCCCGCGCGGTGACGATGTCGAAGTGGTTCCTCTCCGACCGCATGTCTTCCACCCTTCCGACATGGAAGTTGACGTTCTTAAGCTTCAGGGCCTTTTTGACCTCATCCAAGAAGAGGAATTTCTTTTTCGTGGAATCGATCAAGGTGACGCGGCTATCAGGGAAAGCGATGGCGATTGCCATGCCTGGAAAACCTGCTCCAGAGCCAATGTCCGCAATCGATTTCCCCGCAAAACTCAAGTTTTTTGCGATGAGCAGGGAATCGTAAAAATGTTTTTCGACAACTAATGGTTCCTCGGTTATCGCCGTCAAATTGATCTTCTCGTTCCATTCTTTGAGCAGTTCTGCATAGGTGCGGAAAGAACTCAGCATGCCCTCGGTGAGTTTGACTTCGCTGCCTTCAAAAGCCGCTTTCATTTCTTCGTACGTCATAAACGCCTCTCCTTTTTCAGTATTAATAGAAGCAAGCTGAGATCCGCCGGGTTGACTCCTGGGATGCGCGATGCCTGCCCGATGTTAGACGGGCGCACCGCGTCAAGTTTTTGTCTGGCTTCCAAGCGAAGTCCTTCGCAATGGAGGAAATCGAAATCTTCGGGGATCGGCATGGCTTCAACTTTCATGAAGTCCTCGACTTCCTTCTCTTCCTTTTTTATGTATCCCGAATAACGGACTTTCGTTTCCAGAGCCAGCACGCTTTCATCGTCGAAATCAAAGCCCTTCATTGCATCCATCAAAGAAGCGATGCGACGGTAGGAATAGCGAGGGCGTTTCAAGATCTCCAGGCCTTTATGCCCCTCATTCGTCTCCTCATCCCCCATCTCCTTCAAATAGGCGTTAAGCCCTTGTTTATTGGTGATGTTGTTCTCAGAAAGGGCCTTGATGGCCTCGTCGATTCTCTCGTATTTGGCTAGGAACGCCTCATAACGCTCATCGCTGATGAGCCCGAGCTCATGGGCATAGGGGGTAAGGCGCGAATCGGCGTTGTCGTGACGCAGCAGCAAACGGTATTCGGCGCGAGAGGAAAGAAGGCGATAAGGCTCATCCGTCCCCTTCGTCACGAGGTCATCGATCATCACCCCGATATAGGCTTCGTTCCTCTTTAAAATGAAAGGAGGCAATCCAAGGACATGCCTAGCCGCGTTGATGCCAGCAATCAGGCCCAGCCCCGCCGCCTCTTCGTACCCAGAAGTCCCGCAGATTTGCCCAGCGACGTATAACCCTTCGCATTTTTTGATTTTCAGCGTCGCGTCGAATTGCGGCGTGGCCACTGCATCGTATTCGATTTGGTAAGCGTATTTGAGGAGCTTCGCCTTCTCTAACCCAGAAAGAGAATGGACCATCTCCTCCTGAACCTCATGGGGCATGCCGGTGGAGAAACCCTGAAGATAGATGGAGTCCCCGTTCTCGAACTCCGGCTCCAAAAACAGCTGATGACGCTCTTTGTCGGCGAAGCGCACGATCTTGGATTCGATGGAAGGGCAATAGCGAGGGCCGATGCCCTTGATGGTGCCATTGAGTACGGCACTATCCTCGAAATGGTCCTTAATGATTTGGTGGGTGCGCTCATTCGTGTAGATCAAATAGCAGGGAAGCTGATCCTCCAAAGGGACGAAGTCCTTGGTCTCATAAGAAAACCCAAAATGGAGGTCGCTTCCTAATTGAATCTCGGCTTTCGAGAAATCGATGGTCTTTTTGTCTAGCCTAGGCGGGGTGCCGGTTTTGAAGCGCTTGATCGTAATCCCTAGTTTCTCCAAAGCGGAAGAAAGCCCATGCGAGGACTTCTCCCCATCTGGCCCCCCGGGATGAACGTCTCTCCCCGAGATGATGCGGCTTTCCATATAGGTGCCCGTGGTGAGGATGACCCCTTTGGAGGTGATGCGCTCCCCAGAAGAAAGAACGACCCCGTGGATGCGATTTCCATCCGCGAGGAGATCAACCGCCTCGCCTTCTTTGATGGTCAGATTGGGCATCTTTTCCAACAAAGACTGCACGTATTCAGGATATCCCCTTTTGTCTTGTTGGGTCCTCAGGCACTGCACCGACGGCCCTTTGGAGGTATTGAGCATCTTGCTTTGCAGAGGGTGATGGTCCGCGGCTTTGCCCATCACTCCGCCAAGCGCGTCGATTTCGCGCACCACCACGCCTTTCGCCGAGCCCCCGATATGGGGATTGCAGGGCATGTTGGCGATCATTCTTTTATTGAGGGTCAAAAGCAAAACGGACAAGCCGAGCTTGCTAATGGCGGCGCTGGCTTCCACGCCCGCATGGCCGCCTCCGACGACGATGAGATCGAAATCGCACTCCCCCATAATCAGCCGATCGAGTCTGACATGTCCATCTTGATGAGCTGGTTGAGCTCGACGGCGTATTCCATCGGAAGCTCTTTGGCGAAGGGCTCGATGAATCCCATGACGATCATTTGGGTGGCTTGAGCCTCGCTCAGCCCGCGAGACATCAAATAGAAAAGCTGCTCCTCCGAGATTTTGGAGACCGTCGCCTCATGCTCAATGAAGGAATCGGAGTTGCGGATCTCGTTCTTCGGATAGGTATCGGACTTGGATTTCTTATCCAAAATCAAAGTGTCGCATTCTACGTGGGACCTAGCGCCCGTAGCAGAAGGTAGCATCCTGACCGTCCCGCGGAAATTAGCGGTGCCCCCATCGTGGCAGACGGACTTCGAGATGATCGTGGAGGAGGTGTTCTTGCCTTCGTGGATCATCCTCGCGCCGGAATCTTGATATTGCCCTTTGCCCCCGACGGCGATCGTGATTGTCGCGCCCCTGGAGTTGTCGCCTTTTAAGATGCAGGCGGGGTATTTCATGGTCATCATCGAGCCGATGTTGCCATCCACCCATTCCATGAACCCGTTCTCGAAGACGTTCGCCCTTTGGGTGACGAGGTTCAGGATGTTGTTGGACCAGTTCTGGATGGTCGTGTAACGGACATGGGCCCCTTTGCAGACGACGATCTCGACGACCCCGACGTGCAAGGACTCCTTGTTGTAAACCGGGGCGGTGCAGCCTTCGACGTAATGGATGTCGCTGCCTTCGTCGGCGATGATCAAGGTCCTCTCGAATTGGCCCGTCTTCTGATTGTTGATGCGGAAATAGGACTGCAGGGGTTTATCGAGGTGGACGCCTTTGGGGACGTAAATGAAAGTGCCTCCGCTCCAGCAGGCGCCGTTGAGAGCGCTGAATTTGCTGTCGGCGATGGGGATGACGGTCCCGAAGTATTTGCGGAAGAGATCGGGGAAGAGCTTCAGCCCCATGTCGGAAGAAAGGAAGATGACCCCTTTCTCGCGCACCTCCTCAAGCATGTTGTGGTAGACGACCTCGGATTCGTATTGGGTGGAGACGCCGGAGAGGAATTTCTGCTCCGCTTCGGGGATGCCAAGCTTTTGGAAGGTCTTCTTCACCGTCTCGGGCACTTCGTCCCAACTGTTCTCCTCGCCTTTCGCGACGCGGGTGAAATAGGTATAGGAATTGAAATCCATGAAATCCAAAGACGGCCCATAGTTAGGCATGGGCATCTTCTGAAAGGCACGAAAGGCCTTCAGGCGGAACTCAAGCATCCATTCCGGCTCATCCTTGGCTTTGGAGATGGCGCGTACGACCTCTTCGTTCAGTCCTTTCCCGGTCGTGTAGATCGAGACGTCCTCGTCTTTGAAGCCGTACTCGTACTCTTTGTTCAGGATGGAGGGGTCGATCTTTTCATTTGCCATGGCAGCAGCCCCCTTCTTCGTGAATGATCTTCTCGAAGGCGTCCCAGCCGATGGTGGCGCAGTGGATACGCGCGGCCTGCTTGCCGGTGTTCATGAAAGCCAGGGCCTCCTCCAAAACGTCCTTGTCGTAGGGCTTATCGAGGATCATGTTCTTGTATTGCTCGATGATATAGAGGGCCTCTTCTTTCTTCTTGCCGATCAAAAGGTCGCAGAGGATGTCCGTGGAAGCCGTTGAGATGGCGCAGGCGACGCCATTCCAAAGGGCGTCGACGATGACGCCGTTCTCCTCTTTCAAATAAACATCGATGTCGTCAATACAGTTGACGGAAGAGGAATGCGTGGAGAAATAGGCGGAAGCGTCGCTGGGCGAGCCTTTGTGCGAAGGGGAGGAATAATGATCCATGATGATTTCTCTCATCATTTCAGGGGTCAGTTCAAAGGAAGTAGGCATCTAGGTAATTCCCTCCATTCTTCACGGCCAAGGCCAAGGCGTCGACGTCTTCGAAGGTGTTGTAGATATAGAAACTCGCCCTGACGGTGGCTGGGACTTTGAGATAAGTCTGATTCAGAAGCTTCGCGCAATGCTGCCCGCTGCGGCAGGCGATGCCTTGGCTGTTGAGGTAGGTCGCCGCGTCTTGGGCGAAGACCCCTTTGATGTTGAAAGTGACGATGCCCGCTTCTGCATCTTCGTTGAAAATCTCCGCATTTCCCGTCTCTTTTAGTTTGGAAACGGCGTAATCCTTGAGTTTTTTCTCATGCTCGTAAATCGCGTCGAAGCCAAGATTTTCCAGGTATTCGATAGCTGGCTTGAGGCCCAAAATACCGGCGAGGTTGAGCGTCCCCGCCTCGAAACGTTCCGGGGGTGGGAGGAAAGTCACGGAGCAATCCATATGGAATTTGTCATTGTTGCCTCCGCCTGAGGCAAGCGGATCCATCTTAGAAAGGAGATCGTATTTGCCATAGAGGACGCCGATGCCGGTCGGGCCGAGCATCTTGTGGCCGGAGAAAGCCAAGAAATCGACATCCAAATCCCTCACGTCGGTTTTCATATGGGGGACGGACTGGGCGCCGTCGAGGCAGACGAGAGCACCGTGCTCATGGGCGATGCGAACCAATTCTTTGACGGGCTCCTCGTATCCAAGAACGTTTCCGACGGCCGCGAAAGAGACGAGTTTCGTGTGGGGCGTCAATGCCTTTTCGAGGTTTTCAGGCGTGATCCTTCCGTTCTCGGTAAGAGGGATGTAAGAGACTTTGCAGTTGGTGTATTTGGCGATTTGGAACCAAGGCAAGACGTTGGAGGCGTGCTCGGCTTCGGTGATCAGGATCTCGTCGCCTTCCTGAAGGCATTTCAGCCCATATCCATAAGCGACCGTGTTCAAAGAGGCGGTGGCGCCGGAAGTGAAGACAATCTCGCGGGGATCGCAATTCAAAAACTCAGCGACCTTTTTTCTGACGGCAAGCACCTTTTGGTCCATCTGATAGCAGAGATCGTAATCCCCGCGATGGGAGTTGCTCGTCTCGTTTCGGTAGTAATTGTCCATCTCTTTGATGACGCATTCGGGTTTGAAAGTCGTCGAGGCGTTGTCTAGCCACACCAAAGGATGGCCCTGCATCGTCGGATGCTCGCTGAACATCGGGAAATCTTTGCGGATCGCTTTAGGGTCGAACATCATATGCCCCCTTCGATGCACTCGTCGATCTTGTCACGGAGCGCCTCATCATCGAAATACTTCTCGATTGGCTTCAGATACCCCAAAGTCAGCAGCTTCCTTGCCGCGGGCAAAGAGATGCCGCGGGAAAGAAGATAGAAGAGGTGCTGCTCATTGAGTTTGCCAACGACCGCAGCGTGGCTCGCCACCACGTCGTTCTCGTCGATTTTGAGAACGGGCATGGCCTTTCCCTGGCAAAGCTCATCGAAAACGATGATCTTGGCCTCTTGCCTGGTGGAAGAAGCGAAAGCCCCTTTCTGAATTTCCGACACCCCAAGGAAGTTGAGTTTGGACCCCCCTTGGACGATGCCGTAATTGGAAACGATGCCTGAGGTATGGGGGGCTTTGTGGGAAAGCGAGACATCGATCGTCTTCTCGGAAGAGGAGGCGCAGATCGAGGCGAGATGCCACTTGCAAGAAGCCCCTTCCCCCAGCAGTTCGATGTTGGCCTTTATGGTTCCTTTTCCATTTGATAAGTCCGCAAAAGCCACGTTAATCGTTCCATTTGCGCGGATTTTCGCATTGATCTCAAATGAAGAAAAACCCGCAAAAGAAGCGAAATTCAAGTTAAGGGTCTCCCCTTCTTTCACTTCGTAATTTGCGTTTTGGATCTGTTTGTCGACGAAGGTTAAGGTCATTTGTTGCCTTCTTTCGCGGCGACGTGGGTCGCGCAGACGCCGATTGACTGCTTGCTCATCTCCGAGCTCTCTTTCTCGATCTCGATGCCTAGCTCGGTCTTGATCCACTCATAGCCTTGGGTATCGATTTTCTGGATGAGGCCAGGCTCGCCGGTCACGGCGATGCGACCGTTGACCATGATGGCGACTTTGGTCGGATGGATCATGTCATAAAGCCTCGCGTAGTGAGAGACGACAAGGAAACCGCGGCCTTTCGCCTGTTCATCCCTGATGGCGGAGGCAACGACTTGCATCGCGTCCACATCAAGGCCGGAATCGATTTCATCAAGCAAAGCGAATTTCGGATCCAAAAGCTTCATTTGGAGGATCTCATTGCGTTTCTTCTCCCCGCCGGAGAAACCCTCATTCAGATTGCGGGTGCTCATCTCAAAAGGAATGCCCATTTCTTTGTAGGCGCCTTGCATCTTGCCGTAGAACTCGAAAAGCTTCATCGGCTTCTCTCTCCTGGCGTTCAGCGCAGCTTTCAAGAAGTCCGCGGAATTGACCCCAGGAATCTCAGGGGGATATTGCATTGCTAGGAATATTCCAGCTTTGGAACGCTCATCGACCGGCAAAGACAAAACGTCGACGTCGTCTAAAGAAATTGACCCTTCGGTCACCACGTAATTCGGGTTGCCCATGATGGCGGCGAGCAAGGTGGATTTACCATGGCCGTTAGGCCCAAGCAAAGCCAGGGTCTCGCCCTCTTCCAAGACCAGATCCACGCCTTTGAGGATTTCCTTATCCTTCACGGCGACATGCAGATTTTTGATAACGAGCTTCGACATAACACCCTCCAAACGAGGCTAGACTATTTTAGACACGTGTGGGAAGGGCGACAACAAAAGCGGTAAAAAATCTCTCAAAGAATATATTCTTTGGGAAAACGCCGATTTTCATTGGCCAATATGCCGTTTTTCTAGCGCTATCACGGCATTTTTTTGGGTTTAAAAATGTTGTTGTAAGAGGAACTCTTAGAGTTTATGATTATCGCGCTACGTTTCAGACGAAGGAGGAACGGGTTTTTTATGAAAAAAAGCAAACTCACTCTCGCCCTTGTCGTCAGCTTCTCCGCGGTGATGGCTTTGTCCGCCTGCGATGACGTTACGGCAAAAGACGGGGTGGTGCTCACCTACACAGACAACGCCGGAAATCGTGTTGACTACAAGGCAAGCGACCTTTTGGACAATTACGAAGAAGGTTCCAGCGCAGCGAGCACCAACTTTAGCAAAGTCAAAGAAGTTTTGATCCGCAAGTACTATGAGTCCGACGCAAAGGCGACGACCCTCAAGCAGCTTAAGACCTCGGCGCAGAACAGCGTCGATTCGATCAAGAAGCAGGCTCAGAGCAACGCCGACAGCAACGGCACGAGCTATGCGTCCGAGCTTGAGACTCTTCTAGACAGCAACAACGTCGACAACATCTCGGAGCTCTTCGAAGCCAAACTTTACGAAGAGGAACAAAAGGACTTCGAGCGTCAGTTCAAGGACGCCACCGCCGTCGAGGCCATGAAGACCGGCACCAAAGACGGGAAGGCCTACTTCCCAAGCGATAAAGAGTACGGCCGCGGCTCAAACGGCTACCTCGTCGAGAAGACCCCCTACCACGTTTCTCACTTCCTCGTGAAGTTCACCTCTTCCTCCCATAACGAGGCCTGCCAGTTCACAATCAGCAAGGACGAGTCTTTGAAGATCTCCCAAGCGGTGAAGGCTTTCGCCGGCGTGACGAGCAGCGAAGACGGCACGACCGAAAGCGAGAACCGCCAATCCTTCGGTCAGATCTGCTACACCTTGCCTTCCGATGACACCTCCGCAAGCGACTACGGCAACCTCGGGCTCATGGAATCGGGCTACGTCTCCGAATTCCGCCTCGGCGTTTACGCCTATGATGCTCTCTACAACCAAAAGCACAAGGCTGATGGCTCCTATGCCTGTGAAACTGTCAACTACGCCAACAACGATGATGAAGTCACCGTTCGCGAGCACGTCCTCCCCAGCAAAGACGACACCTTCGGACCTGATGCACAGAATACCCGCGACTATTTCAAGGAACTCGGCATTGGCACCATCCCTTATGGCGCCGCCGTCGCGCTCGGCTATAGCGAAGTCGCTTCCGACCCGAACCTCGGCTACACGGTCAACGACAACAACACCACCTACTATGCGCGCAACGTCCTGTTCAATAAGTATTTTAACAATCGCTCGATTGCGGTAATCGTTCCGGAAGAGATTCCTTATAACGAATACCACGATTCCAATGCTTTTGTTGATGCCGACGGCAACTGGGACGAGACCAAAGGAACTTCTGAGGACTTTGTCGCGACTGAGAAAGCAAGCTATGACAGCAACAAAGGTTGGTACCGCGGCACTTATTCGAGCAAATATGCCTCGCTCCCCGGCTTCTCAGTCGACACCTCCGGCATCCTCGACATCAAAGATTCGACCGGCACCCAAAGCGAGAACGTCCTCACCAATGAGCGCGGTCAGATCATCCTCGCCGTCAAAGCGAGCAACTCCTCCGGCAACGCTTATGAAGGCATCCACTTCATCGTCGTCAACCGCTCCGCGCTTGATAACTACGTGAAGTATGACGCTTCAATCGACGTCGAAGAGAAAGGCGTGTCCCGCTACACCACCTACGAGACCCTCGAGGATGCTCAGAAGGATGGCTATTCCAGCGAGAACGGCACCTCCACTAGCGACATCACCTCGCTCTCTGAGTACTTCACCGTCGAAGTACCCAATTCTGACAAATTCCCGAAATACAACGGAACCACCGAGAAATCGACTTTCGTCAACAGAGTCAAAACTACGGACACCAAGTACCAAGAGAATGCCGACAAGATTTCCTCGGCCGTCAAGAGCTACAACTCCTCGGAAGACACCTACGAGTTCCAGCAGCTCATGAAGGACCAAGGCCTCGTCTTCTCTAGCAGCAGCCTCGGGAAGAAAATCGAAAAGCTGGTCAAGAGCTACATCTCCGCGACCAGAGAAAAGAACCACGAGGATGAAATCAAGACCCTCGACGACGCTTGGGACACCTATGCGGAAACCTTGACTCGTCAAAACGAAGCCCGCGACATCGGAAATGGCGATCAGCATCTGATCTCGGAAGCGGTCGCAATCACCTATAGAGGCACGGACGCCCGCAATGGCGAAGGTATCTATGGCAATGAAGGAATCGGTTATGATGGCAAATAATAAACTTAAGAAATTCTTGCTCATCCTCGCGGCAAGCGCGACGATGGCTCTCGCTTCTTGCGATGTCGACGCCGAAATGACGACCGCGGAGAAAGAAGCTCCGATCCTTGTGAATGGCGATAGCTCCAATCCCGGCATCTACAACAACGAGATGCAGGTGATCTACGACGCTCTCATCAGCGCAGGAGACACCAACTCGGAGAAGATCCTCAACAACATCCTCCTCGTCTTGGCGGAGTCCAAATACGGCAAATTCTATGATGATGGGGACACCAAAGGTCTCAACAGCATCGTCAAGGACTACACCGATGACCAGATTTGGGAATGGTCTACCAACCACCCCATCTACAAAATCGAAGGCGCTAGCGAGGAAGAGACCAAAAAGCTCACCGTCGCCAACATCAAAGACTTCGTGAACACTTTGCTCGTCACCATCCAGAAATCCTTCTGGAGCACCGTGAAGAACAGCAGCTATCAGGAGAGGAACTACTTCATCGAGTATCTCTTCTACAAAGCCGAGAAGGCCGAGCTCTATGACTTCTCCAGCGTTGAAAACGAAGTCGTCGAAGAAGGCAAAGAAAGCAAGTTGGACAAAATCAAAGCCGTCCGCAAGCTCGTCAACGGCCACGACACCTATGAAAACGTGGACGATTACTTCGCCGAGGATTGGATCAATACCTACAAGGATTACATTGAGCAATCCATCCTCCGCAGCGCCTACCGCAAAGCCCTCGTCGAGAGCTATCTGATCTCTGAGAACTACGGCGTCCTCGGACGTTCCTATGCCCGCAAAGTTCAGTACATCGCCATCAAAGACGAGAACAGCGGCGACCACCTCGGCTCGCTCTATCGCCTCTTCCAGGCCTATGCGAAGAACATCCTCGAAGTCAAAGACAGCGACCTTAAAGCCGCGGTAAACACATTTGCCGGCAGCGAGGTCCTCTCTAATGAAGACGAGGTCTCTGACTTCCGCGACCTCCGCTTCCTCGACTCCCTCTACATCGGCTATTTCGACGAAGATGAGCAAAAGAACGATCTCTATGTAGTTGCTCAATACGTCTATAAGCAAGCGGGTTTCACCTACGATGATGGGGTGATCAAAAACGATAAGGGCGAATCCCTCTCCGTTCCTTTCTACAAAGAGACGAAATACGGCAAGCTCATCCTCGATTATCGCAAGCAGTCTAACGATCGCTGGACCAGCAGCGAGTCCTCCACCGACTTCACTAGTTCCAACGCCTACACCAAAGAGACTGGCCTCAAGATCGAGACCGATTCCATCCTCACCTCCAACAACGTCACCCAAGGCTGGTACACCTCTTCCGGCTTGAGCGACATGGCTAGCGACCTCAAGACCAGGCTCTTCAAGATGAACGTGGCCAATGAGCTCGACACCGCCCCCAATTACGTCAACGGGCGCGATGACAACACCTACACCACCCGCTTAGAGGCCGATGGGAAATACTACCTGATGCCCGAAACCTACGACGATTCCGGTTCCGACACCACCCCTTACGTCCTCTACGATTCCTCCTCCACCACCTGGTACATCGTCCGCATCGACGACGCGGTGAAGGCGAGCAAGCTCGTCAAGGACGGCGACAACTACTACGATACCATCGCCTCCAAGACCCCCGCTAACCGCGCGGGAAGCCAGACCGCCAATCAGATTGTCTGGGAGATCGCCGGGCTTCTCGGGGATTCCGACACCTATAAGAAGGCCGCCAATCAGCACTACGTTGAAGAAGCCGCCATCTCTTATCACGACGACACCGTCTACGATTACTTCGAAAAGACCTTCCCCGATCTCTTCGACTGATCAATCAACGCCTAGCGGCCCCAAAGCGGGCCGCTTTTTTCGTCCCCTCGTTTCGATTTGACCTATAATCAAGGAAACAAGGAGCGAAGCGATGAAAGACGTATTCTGCAAAATAATCGATGAGGAGATCCCCAGCACGAAGATCTACGAGGACGATGACGTCCTAGCGATCCTAGACGTCTCCCAAACGACGAAAGGACATACCCTCGTGATGCCGAAAAAGCATTATCAGGATTTCTTGAGCACGCCCTCGGAAGTGAGCCACAAAGTCTATGACGTCGCCCAGAGGATAGGGCAAGCGATGGTCGGCGTGCTTGGCGCGAAAGGGGTGAACATCCTCACCAACGCCGGCGAGGCGGCCGGGCAAAGCGTGCCTCACTTCCACGTGCACGTCATCCCGCGTTACACCGGAGGCGAAGGCGGGTTCCAGATTTCCATGAAGGCGCAAGACACCTCCAGCATGGATTTGCCTCGTCTTGCCTTAAGCATCAAAGAAGGTATCAAGTAACACGAAAACAGGCTTCCGGATTCGCCCGGAAGCCTTTTCGTTTGCCTTATTTTTTGAGCAGTTCGTCTTCTTCTGCTAGGCTCAGCCCTGCGTCTTTATGATCAGGAGCGTAGAAAGGATAATAGAAGGAACGGTCGTCGAGGGTGAATAGCTTCGCGGTGTATTCGCCTTTCTTCGTCACGGCGAAGGCTTTGTCGAGGATCATCATCTTCGCGTCGAAATCGTCGATCATCGAAACAGCGAGGGCTTCTCTGGTAAGCGGAGTGACGGCACAGCCGAACTCTGGCTTGCCATGGTGCGAAAGAAGAATATGCTCAAGGGCGACGGCGACCTCATAACGATGGAAGGCGGCCTCCTTTTCATCGGCGGCCGTTTCTTCGTTCATATCCTTATAAGCGAAGTAACCAAGACGGTTCGCTGCCTCTCTTACGATCGCCGCCCCAATGGTAAGGTGGCCTAGCAGCTTTCCTTCAAGGGTATAGCAAGTGGCTTCAGGGCCAGAAAGCTCGATGACCTTGCCTAGGTCATGGAGGATCACCCCTCCAAGAAGCACGTCCCTATTGAGCGAAGGATATATCTTATATAAGGATATAGCGGCATCCGCCATCGTGAGGGAATGATAAAGAAGGCCCGAGACATAGTTATGGTGGTTTTTGCTCGCGGCGGGCCAAGTCAGATATTTCTCCTTATAGCCCTTCAAGGACTCGCAGACCAAAGTCTTGACGTCTTTGTCCTCAAGCGAGTTCAGATAGTCTTTCAGCTTCGCGATCAAAACGTCTTTGGAGACTGGAGCATTGGCGACGAAGCGTGACCAATCAATGCCTTCTTTCGGCAGAACCTCGCCGCCATAGATTTTTAACTGCAGTGATTCGCGGTATGAGAGGACATCGCCATTTAGCGAAACCAAATTCCCCTTCGCGAAGATCTCCTCGTCGTCTGGCCCTACGTCCCAGATTTTCCCTTCGATACTCCCCGAGGCATCTTGGAGGGTGATCGAAAGATAACGCTTGCCCGTGTTGCCGACGCCTGCGTGGCAATCGCTCACCAAGAACTCAGCCCCTTCTAGGCGGAGCCCAACATGGAAATCAGAGATCATAGGTTTCCCCTTTCTTTTTCTTGTTTATCAAAGCGACGATGTCCTCATAATCATAACCCTTCCGAAGCAAGCACTTAAGCGTGGCCTCGAAGGCTTTCTTGTCTTCATATTTATGCGAATAGCGGGCATATGCGAGCTCAAAATCCCGCAAAAGCCCGTTCTTTTCGGTTTCTTCGTCGTTGGGAGTCAGCGTCCCATCAATCGCTTTGTAGGCGATTTCGTAGGAGAAACCGCGAGAGATGAGGGCCCGGATGGCCTTGTCTTTCTTGGCTCCGTTGGCGGCTTTGGCGTATTTCTTATCTAGTAGCGCGGCGGCAGAGAGAGCCTTCTCGAGTTCCTTCTCTTCAGGGAAAGAAAGGCGGAGGAGAGCATCCCCTTCAATGCCTTTGTATCGGAGTTCGGCAAGCACCTTGTTCTTGCCGATGAGCCTGAGATAGGCGATATCTTCGACGTAGATCATCGCGTAGCGCTCATCGTTGAGGAGATCCTCTTTCTTGAGCCGGGCGATGATGGAGTCGGCTTGTTTTTCGTCCGCTCCTTTGCCGAGCAGTTTATTGCGCAGAGAGGAGACCGTGTAATTCTCTTTGCCTAGAAGGCGGAGAGCATAATCGTAGAACTCGCCCTCTTTCTCGTAAGAGAGCAAAGAGGAGAGCTCCTCTTCGCTGAGCTCTTTGCCTTCATAAAGGCGGAACTCGGTGTAGGAAGAATGGGACAGTTTGAGCTTCGTCCCATCGGAAAGAATCACGACGACGGTCGAGGATTTCCTTCTGATTTCTTTGATGGTCTTACCAGTTTGCTTTCCAGACACGGCGGTACACCCCCATTGCGTTTTGATAGAACTTCTCCATGGAATATGGATCGATGGCCTTCAGGGCCGAAGAGATGATCTTCCCCCTCTTCACCTCCGGTAGGTCGATTAGGAAGGAGAGCTTCTCGGCGAAATCGTCCTCGCTATTGAAGAAGAAGCCCGTCTCCCCTTCTTTGATGGTCCCGATGAGATTGTCATCATAGCGTGCCAATACGGGAAGCTCGGCGGCCATCGCCTCCATGAAGGTGAGGCCCTGCGTCTCGGTGATGGAAGCGCTGGCGAAGCAATCCCCTAAATGGTAATAGCGCTGCGTCTCATCGGGCTTGCAGGCGCCGCCGAAGATGACGTTGTCTTCTATCCCGAGCCTGCCGACGAGTTCTTTCAGCTCGTTCTCGGCCGGACCCCAGCCGATGATCAGGAATTTGGTCCTTCTCTTCTGCGGGGAGCGGAGGAACTTCGCGTAGCCTTTCAGCAATACGTCGATGCTCTTCTCTTTGGCTATCCTCCCCAAAGAGAGGATCACGAAGTCGTCCGGATCGATGCCGTATTTGGCTTTCAAAGAGGCGACGTCGGCGTTGTTTTGGTTTTGCCTTGAGAAACGGTCGAGCTCGATGCCAGTCGGGATGACGGAGATCGAGGAGTCGATTTGGATGGAACGGAGATAATCTTTGATCTTATCGCTAGGGGCGATGAACTCATTGAAGCGGACCGACTGCCCCTTGAAGTAGAAGCGGACGATCGCCCTAGCCGCGCGGTCGAAGTGCCCATGGGTGATGTAATAGGCATAATCCTCAAGCATCGTGTGGAAGGTATAGACCATTCCGCAGTGGAAGCGGCTCGCCACGATCGTCCCGAAAATGCCGATGCCCGCGTCGGTTTGGCAATGGACGATCTCCGGTTTGAAACGCTCGATGATTTTCATCGCGTCCTTCGAATAGAAGTTGGAGAAGCGATAGCCGTATAGCTTCTTGAGATAAATCCCGGGGATGCGCAGCACGCCATCCTCGAAAGTGACTTTGTTGGTGAAGGGGTTCGTGGTGACGACCAAAGCCTCATCGCCATGCGCGATCAAGGTCTTGCGAAGATTGAAGGTCGAAGTGGCGACCCCATTGATCTCCGGAGGATAGGTATCAGAAAAAAGTGCGACTCTCATCAGATATCAAGGGACTCCCAAGAGTCCTCCCCCTTTCCTTTTTTGTTGATGGCTTTCTTGACGGATTTCGCGCTGACTTTCTTCTTGCTCTTCGCATTTTCCTGCTTCCCTAGCTTCTCAGCTTTCGCCTGGTCCTCAAGATAAGCCGAATCAAGGTCCTCTAAATTGACCGAGGCATCGCTCTTCTTCTTGCCGAAGATGTTTTTGGTGGTCGCGCGGAGCTTGTCTTGGATGGCGCGACGAGAAAGCTGAGCGGTCTCATACATCGTGTCGGCGCTCTTCTTGCGCTCATCGTAGGTTTCAAGCTGCAACGTGACGAAGGTCTCCCTGTTCGCGTTGTGGAAGGATTCCTTTGGACGGGACTTGTAGAAGGCCGAGACGAAGCCGGAGATGAGTAAGACGATATGGAAGGTCGCGGTGCGCCAAAGGATGAGGGAGGAGGATATGACGCCGTTGTTCCCATTGAAGAAATTCCTGAAGAGGTAGCCGTAGAAAAGCTCTGACACGCCCGCTGATCCAGGGAGAGGAAGCACGCCCGTGACCATCTGGTGGAAGGCGCTTAAGAAGGAAGCCTCGAACATGCGCGAAACGGAAAATGTCTCGTCGTATCCCATCGCTAGGCCAGCGAAGTAAGGGATGCAGAAACGGAGCAAAAGCATCAAAAGGAAGAGAATCAGCTGCAAAATCACGACTGGGATGTTCGACTGCAGGCGGCGAAGCTCAATCTTGAAGTTCTCAACCTGCACGCGGAGGCTCTCCCTCGTTTTGTCGGGGTTCTTCAACAAGCGCAGCTTGCCGATGTGAATCTTCCCCAGGAAGCCAATCGCGTAATGGAGAATGAAGTTATGGAAGTGATGGCTGTAGCTCATGAGGAAGAGCAGCAAGATAACAGAGATGTTGAGCAAGAAGCCGATGATGATGATCGGGAGCATCGGGATGTTGACATGCCAAGCGAAAAGGTCGAATTCGATGCCAGGGATGGACATGATGTTGGTGAATTCAAAGCCGAAAGCGAAAAGATCGAAGCCGATGAGGACGGTTTGGTAAAGGATGAACCACATGACGAGGATCGAGGCGGCGCTTGAGACGGGAATGCCCTGACTCTTCATCGTGTAGGCCTGCATGATCTGGCCTCCGCTTGCGCCAGGTGTGACGTCGCTATAGAACTGCCCAATCAAGGAGTTGGCGACGGCTTGATGGTATTTGTAGTTGCGGGTGTAGAGCCTGCAGAAAACCAGAATGATCAAAGCATCGACCATATAGGAAAGGGCCACGCACCCAGCGATGATGAGCATGTACATCCAGCCATTCGCCGTGGAGAAGGCCACGCCAAAGCAAGTGACGACCTGATTGAAGGTATCTCCCCAAAGGGAGGCCATGAGCGAAAGCCCGGTCGCGATCAAAACGATGGAGAGATAGACGACGTAGCGCAATATGCTCTTCTTCTTTTTCTCTTTTGGCTCTTCGTTCTGATAGGACTCTTGCATAAGCGATAGTAGTATAGACTCCCTTTTCCTTCTTAGGAAGGAAATGAAACGCTGAGCGGGCCTTCGCTTTTTAACGCAATTTCCGAGGAAAATTCAAACATATAGGGCACGCCAAACGGGATTTCCAACGCAAAAATGGCATTATTTGGTATTTCTGCAAGGATTTTGCGAATAGCACGTATGGAATTGCCATGGGCAGATATGAGGATATTGCGGTCTTTTTGAAGTTCAGGAACTATTTTTTCCCGCAAAAACGGCTTAATTCTGTTCACCGTCATCTCAAGAGATTCGCCCAGTGGGCAATCCTCTTTTTTAAGCAATCCCTTAGCAATGAACGGCTCGAAATAAGGGTCGAGGTAAGGGCATCTAGGATCGTCTTCCTCAAGCAAGGGAGGGACATCGAAATAGCCTCTTCTCCACCTCTCCACCTGACTCGCGCCGAAGAGGGAAACGCACTCTTCCCTACTTCTTCCCTGCAGCGCCCCGTAATGGCGCTCATTGAGCCGCCAATCCATGATTGGTTCAAGGTTCAGCCCAAGTTCATGGAGAAATAGTTCCGCGCTCACTTTTGTGCGGCTTAGCAAAGAGCAGAAGCAGACGTCGATTTTGATCCCGGCTCCCCTTGCGGCCTTCCCCGCCATCTTGGCCTCCTCCATCCCCTTCGCAGTCAAAGGGACTTCACTCCAGCCTGTGAAGCGGTTCTCAAGATTGTACAAAGACTGGCCATGGCGCAAGAGAATGAGTTTTCCCATGGACGCTATCTTAGCGCATTTTGTGAGGGCTTTCTTTTCGATTTGTTAACCAACTAACGCGCATGCGCCTACAATGTGCGCGAAAGAAGGATCACGATATGAAAAAAGTCCTCTATCTCATCCTCGAGAACGGAAATTCCGCGCTTGAGGTGTTCGAATCCATTCGTAAAGAAGGCTACAACGGCACTTTGATGCACACCACTTCCCTTCGCCACGCCATGGATGATAATCAGCCTGAAGACACCCATTTCTTCTCCCTCGCGGCCTATGAGAGACTGCATAACCACGGCGAGGCGATGTTCGCCCTTTTCGTCGTCGATAGCGAGAAACTCGATGAGCTTAAGAAGCTCGTTCGCGTCCACACCAACGACTTCAAAGGCATACGCGGGGGCATGTATTCCCGCGACATCGAAGATTACGAAGGGTCGTTCTGATTCTTATGGCCATCAATTTCTTCTCGGTCACCCTTTATGTGGCCTGCCTTCTTTTGATGGGGCTGCTTTCCACCCGCCTCATGAAGGTTTTCCATCTTCCCAACGTCACCGGATACATCATCACAGGCATCCTCATGGGGCCTTTCGTCTTTGGGCTCGCCTTCGTCGATTGGAGCCAGGTGAAGACCTTCTCCGACGTCGCTAATCCATCCTTGAATCCCCTCTACACTTATATCCATGGCAAAACCGACGGGCCGGATTACCTAAGCTGGGTCTCTTCGATCGCCCTTGGCTTCATCGCCTTCTCAATCGGCTCTTCATTCAAGATGAGCGCCATAAAATCCGTGGGGAAAAGGGTCCTTTGGATCACCGTCCTCGAATCGGGGCTTGCCTCAGTCGTGGTGATTCTTGGCTTGCTCATCGTCCACTTCGTCGCCCCCAACCAAGTCGATATGCCTTTGGTACTGACTCTAGGCGCCATCGCCGCCGCCACGGCGCCCGCGGCGACGCTCATGGTCGTGAAGCAATACAAAGCAAAAGGCCCCGTCGTGAGCACTTTGCTGCCTGTGGTCGCGCTTGATGATGCGACTGCCCTCATCTTCTTCGCGATCCTTTTCCAAATTGCTAGAACCCTTGCCACCGGCGGGGATTTCGACCTATATGAAATGCTGGGAAAGCCGCTTATCGAAATCGCTGTCTCTTTGGGCATTGGAGCGGTGCTCGGATTGCTCATGAGCTTCGCCACGCGCTACTTCAAATCCAGGGCCAACAGGGTCACTTGGGCGATTTTCTCCATCTTCGCGAGCGTGGGTTTGTACAATCTTTTCCGTTTGCCCCAATGCGGCAGCTTTGAGCTTTCCTCCTTGCTCATGTGCATGATGGCGGGCGCCCTTTATTGCAACTTAGGGCAAGACTCAGGGAAGGTCTTCGAATTCATGGATCGCTTCACTTCCCCGATTTACATGCTCTTCTTCATGATCTCCGGCGCCTCGCTTGATCTCACCGTCTTCTCAAAAGGCTGCATGGTCCTCATCGTCGCCGTCGTCTATCTCCTTTGCCGCGTCATCGGCAAATGGCTTGGAGCCTTCAGCGGAGCCACCATTACCCATGCCGAACCGACCGTCAAGAAATACCTGGGTTTCACCCTCGTCCCGCAAGCGGGCGTGGCGATTGGCTTAGCCACTACAGCCTCCACCTTGTTTGGGGAATCGAGCAACCCCGAGATCCAATCCATCGGGGCGATGATCGTCGCCGTGGTACTAACAAGCACCCTCATCTATGAGCTCACCGGTCCCTTCATCACGAAGATCGCCCTCACGAAAGCGGGCGAAATCAAAATGGACGGAGCCAAAACCGCCTAATACCCGAAAAAGAAGCAACTCAGGAAAGGAAATATTCTTTTGCCCGTTTTTCTTTGCCGTTGTCCTTGATGGTTCCGTTTTCGAGCCCTTCCTTAAGAAGCGAAGCGACGGTCGTTCTAGACCAGCCGGTGATCCTGATAATGTCAGCCATCGAAATGGGCGAATCGGAGGAGGAAAGAAGCGAAATGAGATTCATCATTTTGCCTTTTTCCTTGCGTTTGCCAACGGAAACAAAAGCGATAGATAGGGAAGTTTGGTCCACGGGATCTGAGCTCTCTGCAAAAGAAAGGGGAGGGAATCCGTTCTTTTGCAAGGCATCTTCGATTTTTGGAATTCCCGTGCCCGCACGATCGGATGCGCCGATACGGCGGAAAGCGGCCATGATAGAGGGGTTTCTAGGGTTGGATACGCCCCCTATCACCGCCTGTTCTTTCTCCACAAGCATCTTCCCATTGTTACTCACGACCAATGAGGTTGGCAAACGGATGACGCTCAGGCTTCCATTCAGCAAGAAAGCATGATTCGATAGCGCGTTTACAAGCATTTCTTTTACCGCGTCATGCATCAGCTGCGGGCCGTTGTTCCTATTTTTCTCGCCCACGTAGGCGGAAGGGATGTAAGGGGAAAGGGCTTGCAAGGACAAAAGGAAAAAGTCGAATGCGTTGCCGCTCCAAGAAGGATCGTCTGTGGCGACGCGGTCCTCCCATTTTGAGCCAGGGGCCTCTTTCCTTTGGTAATCAAGGACATAATAAGGGAAAAGGGTTTCGATAAAAGGGGATGAGGTGAATAGGATAACCGCCGCGTTGGTGAGCACCTCTTTCCCCTTGCCGTTTTCCACCAGCATCGCGGTTTTCCTCAAAAACTCCTCATCGTCCAAATCGCGATAGACATTGGCGGGGGAGAATTCGTTTAAGCATTTCCGATATTCCCGCAACGTCGAAAGGCTGATGTCTTTAAAAGAGTACCCAGCACCGTTTGGCTGTGAGTCGAGGTCTTCTAGATGGGCATCGCATAGATAGCTGGTGATTTGATTCTGCCGAAGGCGAAAATCGCCATCGCCTTTTCTGATGAATGACTGGGAAAGGTTGTCATTGAGATAGACGGGCTTTTGGAAACGGTCGGCCTCCTTGACGTGAATGGCCAAGACAAAACGGTCATCGCCAAGAGGAATCTCTTCGATGTCCTCTTCGCCGAACACTGGCAAAGAGATCTTCGTCGCGTTCTGAATGGTGAGGAGAAGCTCTTTTTTATAAGCTTCGCAGGCGCTTTCCGAAAGTCCAACCACGGCATTGGGTCTGCCTTCTTCGATTCCAAGGTAGACAGTCCCTCCATCCGTGTTGGCAAAAGAAGAGAATGTCTCATAAACGGTTTTTGGAATTCCCCCACGCGCGGCCTTGAGTTCAATAGTCTTACTCTCTTTTAAATTTGACAGATCTTTGGATTCCATGGCCATATATTAACATTTAGAATAGAAATGCACAATTTTTAATAAAAATGCACAATTGAAATGCACAAATGCACTTTTGAAATGCACAAATGCACTTTTTTTGGCTGGAAATGAACTTTTTGCTGCCGCATATGCACAAAAAAGAGCCCAACCCTTTTGGGGTTAAGGCTCAGATTCGCTTATTTGTCGCTGGGGGCGGCGGGTTCCAAGCCAACCGCATCGGTGATCGGCAAAGAGAAGAGGATGCCGTTTCCTTTCGATTGTAATCCCGCATCCTCATAAATGACTTCCATGATGCGGTCGCGGTCAGGGGTATCGACAACCATGTAGACCATGTCTTTCTCCGGAGTCAAGGTAATGCCGTAGAAGGAGGCCATCTCGGGGTCGGCAGTGCCTCTGGCGCTGCTGACGGTGCCGCCTCTGGCCCCGGCTTTCCTGGCCGCGTTCATCACGAGGTCGCTGTAGCCGTGGTTGACGATGGCGAGGATGAGGCTTTTCTTGGTCTCGATGGTTTTGCTCTTTGTCTTATTTTCTGCCATGTTTGGTTTCCTCCAGGCGGATCTCTCTGTTTGAATCGGATAAGAAGCGGTAGGCCGCGATGCCCTGCACGGCGTCGATTGGGCAGGCGAAAGCGATACCTTTGGCGGCCCTAGAGATCGCGAAGCGGTTGCTCGCGATGTCTTTCAAGACCGGAACGAGCTCGCTGCGGCAAATGGTGACGACGATGTCCTTCTTCGTCTCCATGTCGCCGAGGAGAGCGAGGATCTCCTGCGGAGGCATCGAATGGGCGTAGAAAGTAAGCGACATCGAAGCGCCGGCGTTTTGATAAGCCTGCTCATAATAGTGAGACTGGTTGCGCGTGACGATGGTGAAGAAAAGGGAAAGGCCATAAATCTTCTCCCTCTGCTCGAAGGGGGCCTGAGGAGAAGAGGGGACTTTGCTCTTCTCGTTCTTTTTGCGGTGGATGAAGCTCATTGGTTCTCCTCCATATCAAGCGGCAGATGGATGAGCTGGTTGTCGTCTGCTTCGAGGACGCGGCGGAGCGCTTTGCGGTTCTGCATCTCCGTCTTGACCTGTGAGAAGAGGCCGAGGAACTCAATCGCGAGGATCGGCATCATCGACATGATCCCGACGACCCCAAAGCCATAGGACATGATCGCGGCGCCATCTCGTCCAGAAACCTCCTGGACGTAGGAAAGGAACATCGGCAGGAAGAAGCAAGAGGCCATCGCCCCGGTGGCCACGCCAGCCGCATCGATTGCGATGCCGACGTATATGGTCGGAACGAAATAGCTAAGGAGCAAAGCCAAAAGGAACAGGGGGACGGCGATATAAAGATAGTCGATCTGATAGTTCACGCGGAAGATGTTGAGCATGATGGCAAGCCCGATCGCCACGCAGAGGAAGACGTAGATCATTACCTCGGAGATGACGCCGTGGCTCACCTCGGCGACGTTGTCGGCCAAAACCTTGACGGAAGGCTCGGCGAGCATTGCCACCGCTCCGAAGAGGAAGCCGATGCCTAAGAACAAAGGCAGGTTGTTCGTCGTCGCGAAATAGGCCCCGTACTGGGTCCCCGCCGGGATGAATCCGCTCTCCGCGCCCATCAAGAAGAAGATGAGGCCGAAGAAGGTGTAGACGAGGCCGATGAGGATGGAAATGACTTCCTTCTTGGGAAGCTTGAGGAAGATGTTGAAGACGAAGAAGAAGACCGTGATCGGAGCGATGGAGATCGCGACGTCTTTCAGCGCGGAGAGGAAGTTGTTCAGATAGAAGGAGCCGATCGCCGCATAGCCCTCGCTTGCGAAGGCATCGAGGCCCTCGAAGAAGTTCTTTTTCGAGAGGATGTCCTGGATGTTGGTAATCCCATCGGTATTCTTCAAAATGATGGAGAAGACCAAGACGGCGAGGACGGTGCCCAAAGAGCAAAGGCCCGAGTAGCCGAAGGAGTCGCCTCCCGAATTGTCGCCTAGGCTGCGGGCGACCGAGACGCCGATCGCGATGATGAAAGGCACGGTGACGACGCCGGTGGTAACCCCTCCCGCATCGAAGATGATGGAAAAGAAGCTCTTGTCCGCGAACAAGGCGAGTGTGAAAACGAAAAGGTAACCGATCGTGAGCCAATACTTGAGGGGCTTATTGAAGATGACCCTGACCAGGGCCACCAGCATGAAGATGCCCACGCCGATCGCGCAGATCACGATGAGAGACCAATCGGGGCCATCGGGGGAGATGCGGCTTGCGAGGACGGAGAGGTCGGGCTCAGCCAAAGTGGCAAGCACCCCCATGAGCAATCCGATGAAAAGCAGCCAGCCGATCGTCTTCTTCTTGGTGAGGCGCGTGCCGACGATGTCGCCTATCTTGACTAGGCTCTTCTCCACGCCGACGTTGAATAAGGTGGTGCCAAGGACGAGGGGGACGATGGAAATCAGCAAAGAGGTCATGACGGGCCCGAATTTCGAGCCGTCCATCTCAAGGTTCATCCCCGGGATGCAAAGGGGGACGATGACCATGACCGCGACAACCGGAAGGATCGCGAAAAGAGCTTCTTTGAACTTCGGCATGACGCCGTGGAATACCTGGGAAACCATCGTTTTGTTCATCGCTTCTCTCCTTTCCGGGGTAGTGTATCATCGAACGGAAAATTCTAGGATAGGAAAAACGAAATTTCTCGCATTTCGCTCTCTTTTAGAGAGAGGGCGAGCCTTCCCCATCAAAAGAAGTCGCCGCGCTTGCAAAGACCCTTCTCCTCGCGGAAAAAGAGGATTGCGTTCCGTTTTTGTAGGTGAGCCCCACAAATAAGTCCTCCGTATCATAGC
>CAVAGB010000024.1:0-22945 GCA_963588055.1 Erysipelotrichaceae bacterium
AGTGGTTTTCCAAATCTTTTATGGGCTAAAAACAGTGGTTTTCCAATTTTTAGAGAGATGGTTTTGTGGCCAAATTTCAATTTTTGCAGTCGAAACCGTGGAGCTAAATTCCACTTAAAAATCCATGCAAAAATAGAAAATAACGGGTTTTTGCGAGGCTTTTGTCCGAAGAAAGGCAAGCAAAATGGACAATAATCACTTACCATCCATGAAATTGGTCATCTGGTGTTTCTCTTCTCTGCTCGGGAAAGTAACCCCATTAATCTCACCGAGCTCCTGGAGTTTCATGACGTAAGCGATATTGTCGGCGAGGCGTCTCATGGTCTGCAAACCCTCAAGATCCTTGTCCGCGTCTTCGTAGGTGAACCCATGGATCATGTTCCAATATTGGGATCCCGGGACGATCATGTCGTTGATCAGATAGTATTGGTTGAGCCTTTCGAAGGTAGCGGAATTGCCTCCCCTTCTGCAGGAGACGACGGAGGCGCCGATAAGCCCCCTCATATGGCGGCCATGGCTATAGAAAAGGCGGTCGAGGAAGGAAGTGACCCTTCCCGTGGCGCCAGAATAATAGACGGGGCTCCCTGCGACGATGGCGCCATAGACTTCGCCCATCTTCGCTCCGACCTCGTTGACGAGATCGTCCTTCACGCAGCGATGGTTCTTGTAGCAAAAGCCGCAAGAGATGCAATCGGGCATCGCCTGATTGCCCAGGAAAACGATGTCGGAATCGATCCCGTTCGCCTTCAGCTGGGCTTGGACTTCAAGAAGGGCCCTATAGGTGCAGCCATGCTCATGGCTGGAGCCGTTGATCAAGACGACTTTCTTCATCTTAGCAGCCGTGGGTGTAATTGGGCGCGGCGACCGCGATGCTGACGTCGTGGGGATGGGATTCCTTCAAGCCGGCGTTGGTGATCTGGACGAAGTGGGCGTTCTCGCGGAGCTTCATGAGGTCCTTCGCGCCGCAATAACCCATGCCGCTCCTAAGCCCTCCGCAAAGCTGATAGACCGTGGAGGCTACGGTGCCCGTGCAGGCGACCCTGGCCTCGACCCCTTCGGGGACGAGCTTTTCGACCGCGGTCGTCGATTTCTGGAAATAGCGGTCGGCGGAGCCGCGTTTCATCGCGGCAAGAGATCCCATGCCGACGTAGGATTTGACTTTCTTTCCGTTGATCTCAATCACTTCGCCGGGGGCCTCTTCGCATCCGGCAAGCAGCGATCCGAGCATGACCGTGTCGGCGCCAAGAGCCAAGGCCTTGACGATGTCTCCGGAATATTTGAGCCCGCCGTCGGCGATGACGCAGATCCCTTTCCCTTTGCAGTAAGTCGCGACTTCGTCCACCGCGCTGGCTTGAGGCATGCCGACGCCGGAAACGACGCGGGTCGTGCAGATGGAACCCGGGCCGATGCCGACTTTGACGGCGTTCGCGCCGGCCTGGATGAGATCTTCGGCGGCTTCTTTGGTGACGATGTTGCCCGCGACGATCTGAAGCTCGGGATAGGCGTCGCGGAGCTGCTTGACGACGCGGAGGATGTTCGCCGAATGCCCATGGGCCGAATCGACGGTGATGACGTCCGCCCCTTCTTTGAGCAGCGCCTCTACGCGCTCCATCGTATTGGAGCCCACGCCAACCGCCGCCCCGCAGAGAAGGCGGCCTTTATCGTCGATCACGGCGTTGGGATTGTCCCCCACTTCCGCCGCTTTGACCAAGGCGACTTCATGGGCCTGCGCCTCGATCGACATGTTCTTATGGATCATCCCGATGCCTCCGACCCTGGCGAGGGCGATAGCCAATGCGTGCTCGGTGACTGTGTCCATGGCCGCGGAGACGATGGGGACGTTGAGATGGATCTTCTTGGTGAGCCAGGCGCCGAGCTCGACCTCGGCGGGGACGACCTCCGATTTCTGGGGAATCAAAAGCAAATCGTCGTAAGTTAGGCCTAAGCGGATGTTGTCGAGTGTCATGTCTTCTCTCCTTCGGGCGAGCCCGTGTTTAATTCCTTATAGAATATACATATTCGCCCCGAATTTGAAATCATAGCGCTTTCTTTGTTCAATATCCTTTTTTGAGATTGCTCGCGCCGAGCTCTCTTGGTAGGATAGGCAAATACGTTTCTGACCCCTTTTGGAGGAAGCACCCATGAAAGAATTGGTGATGTCGCAAGAAGAGATCCAAGCCACTTGTGCGCGTCTAGGCAACCAGCTCACCCAAGAGCTCGCCCACGAAGAGAAGATCCCCCTTTTCGTCGGGGTCATGAAAGGGGCGCTCAACTTCTTTTACTCCCTCATCCCCAACGTCAAAAGGAAGATCAACATCGACTTCGTTGAGACCTCCTCTTACGAAGGCACCCAGTCCACCGGGACGGTGCACTTGGTGAAGGACCTCACCTTCTCCCCCAACGGCAGGACCCTCGTGATCGTGGAGGATGTCATCGACACCGGCCTCTCCATGAAGTTCCTCATCCAATATCTGAACACCCATTACAAGCCCAAGCGAATCATCCTCTGCGCCCTCTTCGACAAGCAGGCCATGCGCAAGGAGAACATCACCGTCGACTTCGCGGGCAAGGTGCTCACCGAGAACAAATTCCTCGTTGGGTTTGGGCTCGATTACAGGGAGCTCGAAAGGCAAGTCCCCTACGTCTACGTCCCCGAGGAGAAAGACATCCAGGAGATGGACGCCATCATCGACCAAGACAATGCGCTTGGTTTGATGTGAAAACCCTGCAAAACGAATGGATAACCCCGTTTTTGCGGGGTTATTTTCGTTGTTGAAACTCTTTGCTTTTCCTTTTCTTAAAAAGACGGTTTTCCGCCGTCGTTGACGGCGTTTTTTCCTTATCATGTACCCTCGCGTTTTGACATCATGCACCCATCATGTACCCATCATTGGAAAAAGTTACGCGGCATCGTATGTTTTTAGGGTGCGTGCTGCATGCTTTTTGAAAAAAAAGAAAACACTTATGAAAACCAGGAAATATTTCCAGCCGTGTTCGCTTTGTTAAGATCAAAAAAAGCCATCCGGACCTATGCGGTTCAAATGGCTCATCTTCCTCAGTTCTGCGTTCCGAAGATGCGGTCGCCGGCATCGCCGAGGCCTGGGCAGATGTAGGCGTTCTCATTGAGTTGCCTATCGAGCGAGCCGATGTAGAGGGGGACGTCGGGATTGGCCTCGCAGAAGGCTTTGACTCCTTCGGGGGCGGCGATGATGCAGACGAAGTGCAGGTGCTTGGCGCCATGCTTGCGGAGCATCTTGATCGCGTCGATGCCGCTGCCTCCGGTGGCGAGCATCGGATCGAGGAGGTAGACCTCCATGTTCTCCAATCCCTTGGGGAGCTTGCAGTAGTACTCATGGGGCTCATGGGTCACTTCGTCGCGGTATAGCCCGATATGGCCGACGTGCGCGGTGGGGATGAGCTCGGTGAATCCATCCACCATGCCCATGCCCGCGCGGAGGATCGGGACAAAGCAGAGGTTGTGCCCGACGACCATCGGCTGGACGGTCTTCTCGATGGGGGTCTCGATCTCGGTGGGGACGGTCGGGAGGTCCTTGAGGGCTTCGTAGGCCTCCATCATCGCGACCTCCTTCACGACGGGGCGGAATTCGCTGGTCGGGGTGAGCTTGTTGCGGAGGATGGAGATCTTGTGCTTCAGCAAAGGATGCTCAAGCAAAACGACGTTCTTGTAGGCGGATATATCCATGAATGGGTACCTTCTTTCTAGCCCGTTATTCTAGCATAGGGGAGGAGCATAAAAAGGGGTTTGAGCAATCTTTAGCGATAAACCGCTTTCATGTTTGCAAAGCCTTTTCTTTATATATAGTTACTTAACGTCGATAGGTCGTATATGTCGGGGATATGGTCCGACAGTCTCTACGCCTGATCCATGAAGTCAGGCACTACGAGCTAAGAAAGGGGACAAAGAAGAAACAACCGCTAAAAAGATGCTCTCCTTTTGCGCTTTTCTTCCTTGTTCGCACCTAAGCTCTCGACGTCCCTGCCTCCTAAAGACAAGTCTTACTTAATTAATATAGGAGGAAAAGACTATGGCTGAAGCAGTCTCAACTGTCGAAACTTCACCCGAGAGCAATCAACCCAAAGGCTGGTCACCTAAAACCAAATTCGGAAATTGGCTAGACAACTATTTCCAGATCAGCAGCCGCGGGAGCAGCATCCTGAAGGAGCTCATCGGGGGACTCGTCATCTTCCTTGCGATGTTCTACATCCTTCCGCTCAACGCGAACATGCTTTCGAGCAACTGGGCCAACACCGCTGGCACCATCGGCAACGCCAACACGAAAATCATCGGCGACGTCACCTATATTCTGATCTACGGCGATACCTGGGCCTCCGTCAGCGACGTCCGCGCCGCCGTCTTCGCCGCCACCGCCATCTCCGCCGCCGCCACGACGATCTTCATGGGATTCTACGGCAAGCTCCCCGTCGGACTTGCCTCCGGCCTTGGCCTCAACTCGCTTATCGCCTACAACGTCATGCTCGACCTTGGCTACAATTTCGCCCAGTCCATGTGCCTCGTCCTCATCGACGGCATCCTCTTCCTGATCATCTCGATCACCCCTCTCCGCGGCTGGATCGTCCGCCACATCCCGAAGTCGCTTAAGTTCGCCATCTCCGCCGGCATCGGCTTCTTCATTTGCTTCATCGGCTTCCAGAACCTCGGCATCATCTCCGACTCCTTGGGGACCCTCGTCTCCTTGGGCAGCTTCGAGAATGCGACCGTCCTCGTCGGCTTGCTCGGCGTGATCATCGTCGTCGCCCTCTCTTCGCTCCCTCAGAAGAACAAAGCGCTCTTCTGGATCAACAAGTTCGCGGTCATCATCGCCATCGCCGTCATGGCCATCCTCTGCGGCTCCTTGGGGACCGCCGGGGTCGAAGGCTTCTCCCCTTTCTTCGACAGCAGCTACAATATCGCCTCCATCGGCAACATCGGCAAGATTTTCGGCTCCTGCTTCTTGGGCTTCGACGTCTTCAAAGAGCCGATGGCCTACGCCTTCGCCTTCTCCCTCCTCTTCGTTGACTTCTTCGACACCACCGGCACCTTGGTCGGCGTCGAGGCTGGGGCTGGGATGGTCGACGCGGATGGCAACATCACCGTCAACGACAGGCCCGCGATGGTAGTCGACGCGGTCGGGACCGTCTTCGGCTCCATCTGCGGCACCACCACCGTCACCTCCTTCGTCGAATCCACCACCGGCGTCGCCGCCGGGGCCCGCACCGGCTTGGCCGCCGTCGTTACCGGCCTCCTCTTCGGTTTGAGCCTCCTCATCTACCCCGTCCTCAGCGCCTTCTCCACCAATGCCGTCACCGGGCTCGCCCTCGTCTACGTCGGCATCTGCATGTTCAAGAACCTCGAGCACCTTGAATGGAAGGATTGGGTCGCCGTCGGCTCCGGCTTCATCACCGTCATCATCATGTGCGTCGCCTACTCCATCTCCGATGGCATCGCCTGGGGCTTCATCGCCTACACGATCATGACCCTCGCCGCGGGGCGCTTCAAGAAAGACGACCTCGCCGTCGCCGCCTGCTCGCTCGCCTTCCTCGTCATCTACATCGTCAAGTACGCGACCGGCATCGCCAGCTGATCCAACCTTCAACTTCCTTCAAACGGGGGCGGCATTCTCGCCGCTCCCGTTTATAATTCTTAGGAAAGGATTCCCTCTCATCATGGATTTAGAAAAATACATCGGAGTCACGCCGGACTTCCCCAAAAAAGGCATCTCGTTCAAGGACATCTCCCCGCTTCTGCGCGACCCCGCGGCTTTCAAGGAAGCCGTGGACAGGCTCGCCAAGATGGCGGAGAAATACCATCCCGACGTCATCATCGGCCCAGAGTCGAGGGGCTTCACCTTCGGCTGCGCCCTCGCCTATAAGATGGGCATCGGCTTCGTGATGGCCAGGAAAGCCGGCAAGCTGCCGGGAGTCACCATGAAGGTCTCCTACCAGCTCGAATACGGCACCGCGACCATGGAGATCCCCGCCGCCAGTTTCAAGAAGGGCGACAGGGTCCTCATGATCGACGATCTGATGGCGACCGGAGGCACCTTCTCCGCGCTTAAAGAGCTCATCACCCTAGCCGGGGGAGAGCCCGTCGCCTGCCTAACCGTCATCAACCTCGAGGAGCTCCATGGCGAGAAGGCCGTCGGGCTTCCCTGCGAATCCTTGATGAACCTCTCCGATTCCCATTAAGGGGCATCCCTTGGCTCTGGCTCGGGAAACCGGGCCTTTTTCTTTTGGGTTTCCCGCCCATTTGGCATAGACTAGAGGCAAGAGGAAGCAACCATGGACAGCAACGAATTATCAAGCCTCATCAAGGCGCGCCACTCCTGCAGGAATTTCACCGATAGGAAAGTGGAGGAGGAGAAGATCGATCAGGTCATCCAGGCGGGCATAGACGCCCCCACGGGAATGAACAAGCAAGAGACAATCTTCCTCGCGATAACCGACCCATCCACCGTCGAGGAGCTCTCCAGGCTCAACGCCTCCATCATGGGGAGGTCCGGCGATCCCTTCTACGGGGCGAAGACCGTGATCGTGGTCCTAGCCAAAAAGCAGGCGAGGACCTATGTATATGACGGGGCCATCGCCTCCGCCTATATGCTTCTAGAAGCCGAATCCTTGGGATTGGGAGCCTGCTGGATCCATCGCGCTAAGGAAAGCTTCCTCACCCTCGAAGGCAGGAACATCCTCAAAAGAGCGGGCATCAAAGACGAGGTGGAAGGCATCGCGAACATCATCCTCGGCTACGAGGCGGAGAACGATGCGAAGCCCCATATCAAAACCTCCGAAGGCAGGATCTTCAAAATCTAAGCGACTTGCCCAATGACGAAGAGGCCTGGCAAAGGCCTCTTTTCCGTCTAGTGAGCAATGATCGGATTTTAAAGTATCATTTTTTGGGTTCCATTAATATCAAAAACGCATTTTCTTTCGGTGGCTTCGACACTTTTAAAGTATCATTTTCATCTCGTTTAAAGTATCAAATTTCGCGACATCCATCTTAGTCAATCAAGGAAATTTGCATTCTCATTTTTCTTTGTTTTACATTCTCAAAACACGAAAAAGGCCACCAGGGAGCCCTGATGGCCGTTCATATGAGGTTTTGCCTAGGAAGGTTATTCGGCCTTCGCTTCGCCCTCTTCCTTCTTATCGCGGAGGATGGCGTTCATCACGATGCCGAGGATCATGGCGACGGCGACCGAGGTGATCTGAAGCTCCACATCGGGGAAAGCGAAGTCGAAGGCGAGGCCGCCGATGCCGGCGACGAGGATGACCGAGGCGACGAAGATGTTCTTCGTCTTGCCCATGTCGATCCTCTCGTTGATGAGCATCTTGACGCCGCTGGAGGCGATGAAGCCATAGAGGATCAAACTGACGCCTCCGGTGACGCAGGCAGGGATCGTCTGGACAACGGCCATCACGGGGGCGAAGAAGCCGAGGAGGATGGAGAAGATGCAAGCCAAAGCGATGACTTTGGTGGAAGCGATTTTGGTGACTCCGACTACCGCGACGTTCTCGCCGTAAGTCGTGTTGGCCGCGCCGCAGAAGATGCCGGAGATCGCCGTAGCGACGCCATCGCCGATGAGGGTCCTGGTGAGGCCGGGGTCTTCGAGGAGATCGCGCTGAAGCAATCCAGACATGTTCTTGTGGTCGCCGATGTGCTCGCAGATGGTGACGAGGGAGACGGGGATGAAGATGAGGGCCGCCTGTCCAACAGCAGAGCCAGAAAGAGGCGCGACGCTGGAGCTGTTGCCGACGAGGAAGAGGAACTTAGGATAGTCCAAGAAAGACTGGAAGCGCACATTGGCCGCCCAGCTGCCGTCCGCGTTCTGCTTCGCGAAGAGGTTGATGATCGGGCTGAAGTCGATGACGTGGCAATAATCGTTGCCGCAGGCGTAGTAGCCGATCAAAGTGATGATCATCGCGAAGACGTAGCCGCTGGCCATGCCGATGACGAAGGGAACCAAGGAGATGGTTCCTTTGCCGTAATGGGCGCAAAGCGCGGTGACGATCATGGCGACGGTCCCGGAGAGGATCGCGCACCAGTTGTAGCCTCCGGCGACGGCGCCGGTGGTGAGGTTGCTGATCGCGCTGGAAGCCAGGCCAAGGCCGATGACGATGATGACCGGTCCGACGACGATCGTTGGGAGAAGTTTATTGAGCCATTTGACCCCGAAGAACTTGATGAGGAGGGCGACGATGCAATAGACGACCCCGACCATCGCCATGCCGATGGGAAGCACCCAAAGGTTGACTAAGCCAGTCGCCTCGTAATCGATGGCGATCGCGGAGGACATCGCCGACATATAGGCGAAGCTCGAGGCGAGGAACATCGGGGATTTGAACTTCGTCACGAAGAGATAGAAGAGGGTGCCGATGCCCGCGCTGAAGAGGGTCGGGGCGATCATGACCGAGGCAAGGCTCACCACCTCCCCGCCGAGCTCGACCGTGTAATTGGCGAAGACGAGCATAGGGACCGTGATGCAGGCCACGAACATGGCCAGAACGTGCTGAATCGCCAGGATGATCCATTTTCCTGGCCTCTTGGGGGCTTCGTCGACCTCAAGCAGCATTCCGTTCGAGTGGGGGGTCAGCGCCTCTTCGGCGCCGTTTTTGTTTCCAAACATGATTGGAACCTTCCTTTCCTTGGCAACTAGGCAAAAAAAATAGGCCCTAAAGGCCTCAAAACAAACGCGAATGAGGGAAATCCATCCCCATGCAAGGGCTGAGTTTTCTCTTCCGGGCCTGTCTCATTCTATCTAGCTCCGGGTCTTTAGTCTAAGGGACGGATAGGAAACGCGAAAGGGGGCAATTTCATCCTGGAAGCGCTTTCTAGGAAAAGTCACCTCACAGGCTTCCTTTTCTTCCTTTTTGCGCATGCGCCCACGCGAAAAGAGAGGAGTAGAATACGGCCCGGAGGAAAACATCCATGAACGAAACGAAGAACAAAACAAACCAAGCCGACTTGCTCCTCTCCGCGAAGATCTTTCGCCTAGAGGAAGACGTCGCGCTCATCAAGCAAGGCATCGAGGAGAATAAGGAGATCGCCAAAGACGAGAAGGACAACATCTTCAAGAAGCTAGGCAAATCCGTCTCCAACTCCGTCAAGAAGACCCGCACGGAGAACTTCGAGAAAGCCCTAGACAAAGACGAAGCGGAGATCGTCGCCCTAGGCGAGGAATCTCTCCTCAAGGGCGAGGAATTCAAAGCCAAGGCGAAGGAAACTTTGAATAGTCAGGCAAAGAAAGCCGCCTTCGGCTTGCTTTATCTCGTCTCCGACTCCTTCGAATACGATAGCAAGGAGACCACCCTCGCCTCCTTAAGCGAAGCCCTCTACGGAAGCAAGGAAGCCCTATCGGCCCTAAGCAAGGAGCTCGATGACAATTTCCGCATCCTCTCCGAATCCATCTTCTTTTCCTTGAAGAGCAACGACCTCGTGAAGGAAGCGATGCAAGGCTACTGCGCCTCCTTATCAAGGGAAGGCAAGGAGAAATGCGCCCTTTGCCAGGCGAAGGCGATCCTAGGCGAGGAGAGCAAAGCCGCCCCGCTGCTCGCCCTCTTGCTTTCCGGGAAGGGCAATCTTCCCTACTGCAACGAGGAAGAGAAAGCCAAATCCGCCTTCCTCTCCATCGATAAGGATTCCTATTTGGCCATCATCTCCCTTAAGGCCACCCTCATCCAGGAAGAGAAGAAGGAATGGAAGAATGAGGAAAGGGACGGCAACCTCAAAGCGATCCTCGCCGCCCTATCGAATCTCTGCCTCCTCGCCGAGATCTCCTACATCGTCGACAGGAAGGAAGAGGAAAGCGCGAAAGCAAAGATCAAGTGCCTGAACGCCTTCGTAAGCCGCCTGAACGACTTGATGAAATGAAGGAAGACCGCGTGAGCGGTTTTTCTTTTTGCCCATTGACTTAAAGCCAACTCCAACCTGTAGATTAAGCGCCATAAGGAGATCGTTCATGAAATACCTAGACAAGCAAGAATTCGAGAAAGCCAATATGTTCGGGGAAGGGAAACCCAATTCGGGGTACGCCCAATACTTCATTGGCAATTCCTATCTGAACGCCCTAACCGACCCTAGCTGCGGCCTTTTCCTAGCCAACGTCACCTTCGAGCCGGGCTGCCGCAACGCCTGGCACATCCACCGCGCCAAAAAAGGCGGCGGACAATTGCTTCTATGCACCGCGGGGGAGGGATGGTACCAAGAGGAAGGCAAGGATCCCGTGAGTTTGAAGGAAGGGAGCGTCGTCGTGATTCCAGCGAACGTCAAGCATTGGCACGGGGCGAAGGAAGACAGTTATTTCTCCCACATCGCCTTCGAACTTCCTGGGGAAGAAACCTCCACCGAATGGTGCGAGCCAGTGAGCGAGGAAGAATATTCAAAGTTGAGATGAGGCTCTAATATCTGGGCGGGCATGGCTGGGCAATCCAAGCCAAATTTTCATCTATGAACGAAGATGAAATGACCCATATTCGTCAATGAAAGTGACCAATATTCCGAGTTGAAAATGACCCATATTTTGAATTGGAAGTAGCCCATATTCACCGAAAAGATTGACCTATATTTTCAACGAGGAGTGACTAAAACCAGGGACGAGACGGCGATCTCCGCGCCTAAAAAACAGGATCTAGTTCCGTTGTGATTCGCCGGTGAGGTCATATCTTCATCAGGCAAAGTCTTGCTTTAGACGCCGAGCATCGTAATTGGGAAGACGTGGATGCCATCCTCTCGGGTTTTCGCCGGCCCCGTTCCGGTAATGACTGCAAGGAAAGAAGGAGCTTTGAAACTATCCACGTCGATTTTGTTTTTCAGGGACAGCAGATTCTCGCAGGCTTTCTCGATGCTTTCCTCTCCTCCCAACTTGACCTCGATGGCTCCCCAATCCCCGTTCCTCTTATGGACGATGGCGTCGCATTCTAGGCCATCGGCGTCGCGATAATGGGAGACGCTAGCCTTCATCGCGTTCGCGTAGACCCTCAGATCGCGCACCACAAGGTCCTCGAAAAACAATCCGAAGGTATGCATGTCATTCAGCAAATCGTCCGGCGAAACGCCCAAAGAAGCCGCAGCCAAAGAAGAGTCGATAAAATGACGGGTCGGAGTCGTGCGAATCGCGACTTTGCTCCTCAGGTTCGGATTCCACGCCGGCAAATCCGAAACAACGAACAGGTTTTTGAGTTTCTCCAAATAGGAGTTCAAAGTCTCATCGTCATATTCTCTGCCCCGGTTTGAGGAAAGGTCGCTGCGGATAACGGTCAAAGGGGCTTCGCTGGAGAGGTTGCGAGCATAGGACATGAGCAGAAGCTTGGCGGTCTCAAGGCTCGGGAAGAAATTCTGCTTCTCCCTGTTTTTGTAGTGGGTGATACCGTAAACATAGTTCATGGCGATCTCCAAGGAATCCTCCTCGCTTAGACGTAAGGAGGTCGGCCAGCCGCCGCGGCAGACATAATGGGCGATATCGCGCAGAGTCTTTTCCCCTTCCGGGGCGAAGATCCTCGTGTTTTTGTCGAAGAGGGAAGATAAGGAAACCATGCCGTCAGACTCGCCTGACTCCAGCAAGGAAAAAGGGCTCATGACGACTTCGGCGAATCGCCCTTCCCCGGAATGGATGATCTCCTCGTAATCAGAAGGATGAACCGATCCGGTAAGAATGAACTGGCCGAAATCCCCGTCTCGCTCATCGATCCGGTCCCTGACCTCATCCCAAACGCGAGGGATGTTCTGCCATTCGTCTATGAGAATCGGTTCCTCCCCTTGAAGAGCCATCTTAATGTTGGAACTGTAAAGCTCGATTTTGGATAGCGTCGAAAAAGAATGAGAGCTTTTGCACAAAGTTTTCGCCGTGGTGCTTTTCCCACAGTATTTTGGCCCTGTAATCAAGACGCATCCGCTTGTGCGAAGCTTTCTTTTTATCTCATTTTCAGCAAGCCTAGGTAGGTATTTTAAGCTCATTTTTATATCTCCATTGGTATTTTGCGCTGTCATCGAATAAATTACAAGAAAAACCGACGGATTGAGGGTGTTCGATCCGACGGATTGATGCTATCCAATCCGACAGATTGTGCCAAGCATATTTTGTTTTATATTGACTTCATATGGCAATGAACAAATAACTATCCAGGTTGGATTCAAAGCCATAAAATCTCAGGAAAATCAGCCTCGTAAAACACTCAGCAAGTAAGACGTCAAACGGCGGTTTTTCCGTAAGGGCACTTGCTCACCCTAAGCAAGCTCTCGGCTCGCCTCACTTGCTCTTCGTTAGGAGGGTTGACGCCTTCAAGGGGATAAGGGATACCCAACTTCTTATATTTATAAACGCCTAACGTATGGTAAGGGAGGACCTCGATCCTCTGCACGTTCCCTAAGCTTGCAAGGAACTCCCCTTCTTGGGCGAGCCACTCCTCTTTGTCGTTCCATCCAGGGACCAATACGCGCCTGACCCAGATGGGGAAGCGCTTCTTCGCGAGGTAGCGATACATCTCCAAGACATTCTCATTTCCCGCTCCGACGAGTTTCTGATGTTGATCATGATCGATGACCTTCATGTCCAAGAGAAAAAGATCGCAAAAACCCAGCAATTTGTCGAATTTAGCCAGGAATTGCGGGCTTTTGCTGAATGGGGCGCCGGATGTATCGACGATGAAAGAGACTCCGTTTTCCTTGCAGATCTCCCCTAATTCGATAAGGAAATCGATTTGGGAAAGCGGCTCTCCCCCGGAGACGGTGATGCCCCCGTTATCCTTCCAATATGGTTTGAAGCGGACGAGCTTGGCAAACGCCTCCTCCGCGGTGATGGGGTTGTTTTTGAGGAAGGGCCAGGTGTCCGGATTATGGCAAAACAGGCAGCGGTAAGGGCAGCCCTGCAGGAAAAGGAGGGACCTCACCCCCGGCCCATCCACCAGGGCGAAGGATTCGATTGATTGGTAGTAGCCCAGCGTCCCCATATCGCCCTCACAAAGCGCGGTGGCAGGTGCGCGAGATGACGTCCAGCTGCTGCTCCTTGGTGAGGTCGATGAACTTGACCGCGTAGCCGGAGACCCTGATCGTGAAGTTCGCATACTCAGGCTTCTCAGGATGCTCCATCGCATCGACTAGCTTCTCCGTTCCGAAGACGTTCACGTTGAGGTGATGCCCGCCTTGGGAGAAATAGCCATCCAGCACCTGGGCGAGGTTGCTCTTCCTCTCGCTCTCGCTGTGGCCAAGGGCCTCAGGTGAGATGGTCTGGGTGTTGGAAATGCCGTCTAAAGCGTACTCATAAGGCAATTTGGCAACCGAGTTGAGCGAGGCCAAAAGCCCATTCCGCTCCGCCCCATAGCAAGGGTTCGCGCCCGGGGAAAGAGGCTCCCCCGCTTTCCTGCCATCTGGAAGAGAGCCCGTGGCTTTGCCATAGACCACGTTCGAGGTGATGGTGAGGATGGAGGTCGTAGGCTCGGAGTCGCGGTAGGTGTGGCGCTTCCTTAGCTTGCCCATGAAGGCGCGCAGCAAACAGACGGCGATCTCATCCGCCCTATCGTCGTCATTGCCGTAGCGAGGGAAATCTCCCTCGATCTCAAAATCCTTGACGATGCCGTTCTCGTCTCTTATGGCCTTCACCTTCGCGTATTTGATCGCTGAAAGCGAATCGACGACGTGTGAGAATCCGGCGATGCCGGTCGCGAAGGTGCGTCTGAGGTCGGTGTCGATGAGAGCCATCTCCGCGGCTTCGTAGTAGTACTTGTCGTGCATGTAATGGATGAGGTTCAAAGTGTTCACGTAGATGCATGCGAGCCAATCCATCATCTTGTCGAATTTCTTAAGGACCTCTTCGTAATCGAGGTATTCGGAGGTGATTGGGGAATACTCTGGCCCGACCTGGTCTCCCGTCTTCTCGTCTTTGCCTCCGTTGATCGCGTAAAGGAGGCACTTGGCGAGGTTGGCCCTAGCGCCAAAGAACTGCATCTCTTTGCCGGTTTGGGTCGCCGAGACGCAGCAGCAGATCGAATAGTCGTCGGTCCAGATGGGGCGCATGACGTCGTCGTTCTCGCATTGGATGGAGGAGGTGTCCACGGAGATCTTAGCCGCGTACCTCTTGAAGGGTTCAGGGAGCCTGACGCTCCAAAGCACGGTGAGGTTCGGCTCGGGGGAGGGGCCCATATTCTCGAGGGTGTGCAGGAAGCGGTAATCGGTCTTGGTGACCATGCTCCTGCCGTCTTGCCCCATCCCCGCGACTTCCAAAGTCGCCCAGACGGGGTCGCCGGAGAAGAGGGCGTTGTAGGAAGGGATGCGGGCGAACTTCACCATCCTGAACTTCAAGACCAGGTGGTCGATGAGCTCCTGCGCCTCCTTCTCATTGAGGGAGCCGTTATCTAGATCCCTCTGGATGTAGATGTCTAAGAAAGTCGATATGCGGCCGACGCTCATCGCCGCCCCGTTCTGCGTCTTGATCGCAGCGAGATAGCCGAAATAGAGCCACTGCACCGCTTCTTTGGCGTCTTTGGCGGGTTTGGAGATGTCGCAACCATAGGAAGAGGCCATCTCCTTCATGCCCTTAAGCGCCTTAATCTGCTCGGAGAGCTCCTCGCGGAGGCGAATGACCTCATCGCTCATCGTCCCATCCCCGCAGTTGGCCTTGTCTTCTTCCTTCCAGGCGATGAGGCGATCGATGCCGTAAAGTGCGACGCGGCGATAATCTCCGACGATCCTGCCTCTTCCGTAGGTATCCGGGAGCCCGGTGAGGATCTTGTTGTGGCGGCATTTGAGCATCTCGGGGGTATAGGCGTCGAATACCCCGTCGTTATGGGTCTTCTTATATAAGGAAAAGGCCTTGTGGATCTCTGGGTCGACAGTATAGCCATAGGTTGAGAGGGCGCTTTCGGCCATCTTGATGCCTCCGAAAGGCATGAAGGCCCTCTTCAGGGGCTTATCGGTCTGCAAGCCCACCACTTTCTCCAGATCCTTATCTAGATACCCAGGGCCATAGGAGGTGAGGGAGGAGACGACCTTGGTCTCCATGTCGAGGACCCCTCCTTTCTCCCTTTCTTCTTTCTGGAGCTTCTGCAGCTCATCCCAAAGCTTGGAGGTGGCTTCGCTTGGCTCGCTTAAGAAGGATTCATCCCCTTCGTAAGGGAGGTAGTTATTCTGGATGAAGTCGCGCACATCGCAGCCTTCCTTCCACTTCTTCCCTTTGAATCCCTTCCAGCTTTCGTTCTCGTCCATGCTTCTTTCCTCCCTTGCAAGGCAATTAAAGGAGGAGAAGGCAACGGGGGCAAGCGATACGATAAAGAAAGCGCTAACAAGAAAACCCCGATGGGCAAGGGAGAAGAAACCCTAGGCGCCATCGGGGCTTTCGCTAGCAATCAGAGAACGAGGCTCACTTGTATTTCACCATCAAGGTATGGGAATCCTTGAAGGCGGTGTAGACGGAGGAGAGGGGGGCGTTGTTGACGATGCGGAGGATGCACTCCCCGAGCATGTCGGAGAGGCTGACGACCTTGACGAAAGGAAGCGAGGCGAATCTCTCGGGCAAGGGGATGGAGTCGGTGACGATGATCTCGTCGAAGGCCTTCCCGTCTTTGATGAGGTCGTAGCAAGGATCGGAGAAGACCGCGTGGACGGCGACCATCTTGACGCTCTTAGCGCCTTCTTTGCGGATGGCGTTGGCCGCGTTGACCGCGCTTCTGCCGGTATCGATCATGTCGTCGACCAAAATGCAGTCCTTCCCCTTCACTTCGCCGATGAGGTTCATCACTTCAGGCGCTCCGGTGGCGTTGCGCCTCTTATCGATGATCGCGATCGGGCAGTTGTTGAATTGCTCGGCCAAATCCCTAGCGCGCCCGACCCCGCCATGATCAGGGGAGACGACGACGATGTTGGACAAATCGGGGTTGCTTTGGAGCAAGGCTCCGCCTAATAGCGGGACGGCGGTCAGATCATCGGCCAAAGCGGAGAAGAAGCCTTGGATCTGAGCCGCGTGGAGGTTGACCGTGATGACCCTGTCTAAGCCCGCCGTGTCAAGAAGATGGGCGACCAGGGAGGCGGTGATGGGCTGCCTGGCGTGGGCTTTGCGGTCTTGCCTGGCGTAGCCGAAATAGGGGCAGACGAGGTTGATCTCCTTGGCGGAGGACCTCTTGAGGGAATCGATGAAGATCAATGTCTCCATCAGATTCTCGTTGACCGGGGGGCAAGTGGATTCGATGATGAATACCTGCTTCCCGCGGACGGAGTCGATGGGTTCGACGAGGGTCTCGCCGGAAGGGAACTTCTTGACGATCCTCTCGCCTAGTTTGACGCCAAGCTTCTTGGCGATCGCCTCGGCGAGCTTCTGGTTCGCGGAAAGAGAGAAGATGAGCGCGTTGTCGAGCATGGGAAACTTCCTCCTCAATATTTCAGTAAAGTCTAATCTTTTGAGCAGGCTAAAACGAGGGAAGATTTCCCTAAAGCGCTTACTTTGCCTGAAACGGGGTCTTTTTCATCCCTCAATGATCCGAATGGCGATAACGGCAGGAGATGACGGCGATCGTCCCGCCCTCCACTTTGTAGACGAGGCCTTTCTTGTCGTCGATCTTCCGCGAATAGAAACCAGACAGGTTGCTTGTTAGGGGCTCTGGTTTCCCTAAGCCATTGCCCGCGCCGTTCCTAGCGATGTCCTTGATGAGGTCGTTTGTCTTCTTCCTCGTCTTCTTGTCGTTGTCTTGCCAATAGGCGTAATCGTCCCAGCCGTTCGGGGCGAAGGCATAGATCATCGCTCAGTCCTCAAGTAAAGCCTTCGGCGCAGATTTGCCTTCTTCGTGCTGCCTTTTGGATTCGAGCAGCCAATCGTAATTGGCTTTCGAAGCGGTGAGATAGGCGTTTTCAAGGAGGTTGTTGTAGGCTTCTTCAGAAAGGATGACGACGTTCTTCCCTTTCTTTCTGGCGACGACGATGGTCTCGTAATCGTCAATCGTCTTGTCGAAATAGCTTTTCAGATTCCCACGGACTTGAGAGTAATTGGCTGCGATCATTTTCGTTTCCTCGATCTTAATTATAAAGTACAAGAAACTGCCGCAAATGTTTTTGCGTCCGACTTGCAGTTTTCGGAAAACCAGAGCTCATTTCACTTGCAGTTTTCAGAAAATTCGAGGCTATTTCACTTGCAGTTTTATGCAGAAAGAGACAAAATTCACTTGCAGTTTTCGGAAAGGAGCCCCTGATATGGAACTTAGAAGAAAAGTAGAAAAGCAGCTGCAGTTCTGGAAAGACAGCAGGAAAACGGCGCTTCTGATAACCGGGGCAAGGCAAATAGGGAAAACCTACTCCATCGGCAATTTCATCGAGTCCAACTTCAAAAGCGTCGTCTCGATCAACTTCAGCGATAGGCTGGACCTAATCGATCCGTTCGTCAAAATCAAAAGCTATGAAGACCTGATCATCCGCCTCTCCCTCGTCGCGGGAGCAAAACTAATCAAAGGAGATACCGTGGTGTTCCTCGATGAGATACAGCTTCTGTACACAAGAAGGGAAGAACTTGCCGAGAAAGGCTCCATCTTCGACTACATCGACATCGTGACTTTGATGAAGAGCGCCTCCCTGAAAGGCGAATACCGTTTCATCCTCAGTGGCTCGCTACTAGGCGTTACCTTGAACAGCGTCGTATTGAACCCGCTTGGGTATATGGACAGGATCACGATGCATCCTTTGGATTTCGAGGAGTACCTCTGGGCGAAAGGCGTCGGCGAAGAGGCAATCTCCTATCTCAGAAGCTGCTTTGAGAAGGAAGAGCCCGTCGACGAGGGGATGAACAAAATCCTCTTGGACCGTTTCAGGGAATACGTCCTCATCGGGGGGATGCCGGAGGCGGTAGGAAGCTTCGTGGAGAACCAGAACCTCGCCCTCGTGAGCCTCATCCACGCTCAGATTGAGGAGGAATATTCCTCCGACATCGTCACTTACGTCAAAGACAAGGAGAAGAAGCTGAAGATAAAGGACCTCTACCAAGCGATCCCCAGCGAGCTGAACGCGAAGAACAAGCGCTTCGTCTCCTCGCATGTCTTGGACGCCTCCTATCTCAGGAGCAGCCCCGTCTCCGACGACTTCCTTTGGCTCACGAACGCCGGGGTGGCCATATCGACCTACAACGTCGCCGACCCCACCAGTCCCTTATTGCTTTCCTGCCAAAGGAAGACCCTGAAGCTTTTCAGCAACGACGTCGGGCTGCTCAGCTCATCGTTGCTAGATGAGCAAGGCAAGGCGAAGCTCCTCTTGGGCGAAAGAGAGCTGAACTACGGGGCCCCTTACGAGAACGCCGCCGCTGAGGAACTTTCCGCCCACGGATTCGGAGGCAACCTCTTCTATTTCAACTCCAAGAAACACGGCGAGGTCGACTTCATCGTGGAATACAAGAACGAGGTCCTGCCCATCGAGATCAAATCCGGCAAGCCCAATCAGATGCTCCTTTATAACCACACGGCCCTCAACAACATCATGAGGGCTTATCCCATAAGCAAAGCCTATGTCTTCGGCGAAAGCAATGTCCAAAAAGAAGGCAACAAGATCGTCCAGCTGCCCATTTACATGCTGATGTTCCTAGAAAAATAAGGGCCGTTGCTTGAATGAGCGCTCCTTTCATACGCGGATGCCATCAAAGCCCAACCCTCATATGTACGTTTTGCACAGTTTTTTCTCCCATGCAAGGTCGCTCTTTGGGCGCTCTCGAGGAGACCTCCGGGCGAAAAAGCACTTTTTTATACGTTTTTCGCCCAAGTTGTTTTGCCCCATTATCCGTAGGCTTTGGACGTCCAAAAACTCAGGGAAATAAGTCCGATTAAGCCTTCGTCCTCAAGATAGCCAAAAAGAAGGCAATCGCTCAGATTGCCGCTTAGTCAGTCATGAAAGAGCATCGAAATCATCCCGCTTAGCGGACACCGCTTCTGCCGACAGCCTTTCCTCAATGCTGGCAGGAGCACTGATGGGTGGGGGCGCTTGCTTCAACGAGTTTCCCGTCGAGATAATCTTCCAAAGCCTGGTCGGCTGAGCCAAGGTAAGGGGCGTATACCTTGATGCCAGCCCCCTGGAGGCGGACGAAGGCCCCTCCCCCGAGCCCTCCGACGATGAGGGCGTCTACCCCCAAGGAAGAGAGGACGTCGATGAGGGCGATGTGCGAAGCGCCCCCGTTGTCGTGGATCTCCTTCTTGACGGGAACCTTGCCTTCGATGTCGACGAGCAAGTAGGAAGGGGTCTCCCCGAAATGCTGGAAGACCTCCCCGTTCTCATAAGCGATGGCTAGTCTCATGGCTCTTTCTCCTTTTCTTTTTTATCCATGGACGCGGGGCGGCCGTCTGGGCCGTAGTTGTTCTCCGCGTCCTTGGCTTTGTTTGGATCGATGAAGATCAATTTGGCGAAGAAAGAAGCGGCTTTGCGGGAGGCTTCCTCCCCTTCTTTGGCCTTCTCCTTCCCCTTCTCGAGGACGATCTTCACCTCGCTTGGCAGGGCCTCTTGGAATCTGGCCCTCGCGGCGAGGGCGCCTTCTTTGTACTTCAGGCGCATCTCGTCGTATCTAGAGGCGAGCCCGCTGCGCCTCGCCCAGCTCCTGACCCTGACGAAGACCTGGGCGGAGGAGACGAAGTCGATGAGCATGATCCCGTATACCAGCCCCAGGAAGAAGATGAAGCCGAAATGGGCCGCTCCCCCATCCCCGCCGAACATGTAGTCGAAGCAGGCGATGGCGGCCTTATAGACGAAGGGGTTGAGCCCATAATAGAAGATCACCGCCAAAGCCAGCCAGATGAGGTTGAACTGGGGGCAGATGATGCCCATGATGTTGCCCTTCATGTTCGAATAGTCCCATAGCTTCACCTTGAAGCCCTTGACGAAGATCAGCCCCGCTAGGAACTCTAGAAGCACCATCGAGCAGGCCATGATGGAGATGGGCAATAGATCAACCACGCTGGGGCCGCTTGCCTTAGGGAGGAAATCGTAACAGCCAAAAGGATTATAGAAAGAGAAGGAAGGGAGGCAGGCTAATAGAAGCATCACCACGGTGAACATCACGATCACCCCAAAGCCATACAAAGGCAGCCAAGGGCCCCTCATGAAGCCGGGGTTGACCCATTTCTTCGCGGTGAATAGCCTCCTGAAGAGGACCTCCAGCCCGTATCCTAAAACCGCTCCCATGAGGAAGAGGAATAGATAGAGGAGGAAGGCCTGGACCGGGCTCATGTTGCTTAGCATCTTTTTTGCCTCGAGGCGATTTTAGCAAAGGAGGCGCAAGAAGGATAAGGAAATGCGCGGAATATGGGCGCCAAAACCAAAAGCGGCCGAATTCCGGGAAAGCACAGGATTCCGCAGATTCCGGGAATCCGGCTTATAAAAGCCCGCCTTCCGAGCAAGAAGGCGGGCTGGAGAGGCTTATAAGTTGCCTAGATGAATCAAGAGACCTTGACGGTGATGGCCGGGCGGATAGCCACCCTATCACTGCCGATGCCGCCGATGCCGCTGTAATGCAATTCACCGTCGCTCCGCACCTCGGAGGCGTAGTTGGAGTCGAAATTCTCATCGGGGTTGTAATAGGGCGAGCGGGTCCAGTAATCTCCGCAATTGGGGATGCCGTTGTACGCGACCGATGAGCATCCGCGGCACCTGGTCCAATCGCTCGTCTGGCAGCATCTGGCGGTCGAATCGGCGAAATTGCTGGTGCTCGCGTATTCCTGGTAGCTGAGCAGGTAGATCTTGTCTTTGGTATCGCCGGTCCAGTAGGTGGTGTCACTCCTATTGGTCGACGAGGCGGAGTTATCGACGGTCTTCTGGACGAGCTTGGTGTCCCCCTTGAAGAAGGCCAAATCGTGGAAGTCCCCGATCAACCAGCTCCTCAGCGAGGAATTCTTGTAGTTGTTGGCGTAGGTTCCGACGGTACCGGTTCCGTCCCACTCCGCGTTGTAGATATGGGTGTCCAGGAGGCGGCTCGAGACGAGGGAATACTGCCCGCCGTCCTTAGAGAGGACGTCCCATTCGATGGGGTCGACCTTGAACCAGTAGTCGGTGTCGAAGTTGAGAGGGTCCCCATCGTCGAAAGAGGTGCCGCTGCTCGCGGGGTTGGAAGCGGCCTTCGCGTAATAATCGTTTCCGAGCTTGTACCAGCCGGTCGCGGTGTCGGCGGTAAGCCCGGTGAGCGAGGCGATGGTGTTGCTATCGGAGACGTGGCTCTGCGGGTAATAGCCGTAGAGGACGCTGGTCGCTTCATCGGTGGACGAATTGAAGTCGCGCTCCCCTTCCTTATCGCACTCAAGGCAGGTCGCCACAAGCTGAGGGACCGCGGAATTGAGGTCGAGCTTCCCGGAGGTGGGGAGGACGTGCATGTGGGCGTCGGGCAAGGTGATCTCCTCGGCCTCGTCGGAGAAGGTGTAGGTCTCTACGCTCGTGCCATAGGACTTGATGGCCTTGATGAGCCTGCCTCTGTCGAAGTAGAGCTCGGCGCTGATCGCCGTGCCGTAAGAGTTCGTGTAGCTCATCGTGTAGCAGCCTTTGTCTTCGTCGAGCAGCGGAAGGTTGACGTAGCTCAATTGGCCGTCGAAGTACTCGTCGTTGACCTTGTAGGAGGAATAGGAGTCCCAGTAGGCGTCGTCGGTCTCCTTCTTGATCCAGGCCCCAGAGGAGTCTTTGGCGTACTTGTAGTACTTGGTGTCGGACCCTTCGGTGACCTTGGTGTAGTACTCTTCCGTGCCGTCTCCCCCCTTCCAATGGACGACGTTCCCGTTTTTGGTCATCGTCTCCTTCTGGCTTCCGGGCAGCTGGAAGGTGGCCGTGAACTTGTCGCCGTCATAGACGAAGGCGTCGTCGAAGTTGTTGTTGTTGACGTAGGGGTTGTAGGCGATGGGGTCTTTGCCGTAGCCGCAGATGGAGCACTTGTAGGCCTTGGTGCCGTCTTCGGAGGAGGATTGGGCCGGGGTGACGACTTCCCTCTCGCTGCCGAACCTGTGGTTGCCCACCTGGTCCTTCTCGCCGCAGACGCACTCCTTCCAGTGGCTTGTGGCGTCATTGCACCAATCGGAGGCGAAGACGTGGGAATGGGCCTCGGCCTCGGGGAGAGAGAGCGAGACGGCGGAGTCGGAGAAGGTGTAGGTCGCAATCGAGGACTTGCCGGTGACGGTGGTCGAGGTGGAGACGGCCTTGATGAGCCTGCCGTTATCGAAGTAGAGCTCGGCGGAGACGGAGTTGCTCCGGGAATCCGTGTAGGAGGCCGTGTAGCAGCCCTTGCTCGCGTCGAAGTGGAGCCCCGCGTAGGTCAGCATGCCGTCGTAGATGCCCGCGTTGACCTCGAAGCTCGCGTAGGAGTCGTAGGTCTCCTGCGGGTCCTCGCTCTTGAGCCATTTCCCGCTCTTGTCCTGGAAGTATTCGTAGTACTTGGCGTCGGACCCTTCGGCGACTTTGGTGTAGTACCTGTTGTTCTGCTCGCTGAAGCTGCTGGTGAGGTAGAGGATGTCTCCGTTTTTGGCGACGTCGCTCCAATCGCCGTCCTCGACGTAATGGATGGTGAACTTCTCCCCCTTGAATTCGAGGGCGGAGACGAAGGCTGCCTCGCTGGAAATGTAAGGGTTGTATTCGACCTCGTCTTTCGTGTATTTGCAGACGGAGCATTCGAAGGCCTTCTTGCCCGGGGTGGACTCGGTGGCAGGGGTGATCACCACCCTCTCCTCGCCGAAGGTGTGATTGGCGGCGTCTTTCTTATCCCCGCAGGAGCACTCGTGCCAGTGCTGGGTGGCGTCGCTCTTCCAGGCGGTGCCGTAATCGTGGGTGTGGGCGCTAGAGCTGCCCCCCTCTCCGCCTTTGGACTCGCCGCTTGAGCTTGAGCTGGAGGTATTGTCGCCCCCATTGCCGCCGTGGCATTGCGTCAATCCGACGGAGAGGCCGACGACCAGCGCGATTATCGCCGCCCCGCTGCAGGCGAGGACGATGATCCTGTTGCGCTTGACGCCCATG
>CAVAGB010000025.1:0-18563 GCA_963588055.1 Erysipelotrichaceae bacterium
TCCCCCGTGGCGTGCGAGCAAAATGATACGCCCCGAGAAGAGTGGGCGCAAGGGGTTTTCTCAATTTTCTTTCAAACTCATAGAAAACGCCGATGGGGCGTTTGCTTTTTGTTCCTCATTCCCATTTTATCGATATCCTGGGAGCACAAAAAAGCCCCGTCTCGGCTGGAGATGGGGCTAGATAAGAGGCTCCTTATCAATACATGTCCGCGGGGGCGGAGGGCGCGGCGGGCTTCTCTTCTTTAAGCTCGGTCACGGCCGCTTCGGTGGTCACGAACAGGGCGCTGATGGAAGAGGCGTTGAGGATGGCGCTGCGGGTGACTTTGGTCGGATCCACGATGCCTTCCTCGAACATGTCGACCCAGACGCCGTTCTTCGCGTCGAAGCCGTGGTTCGTCTCCTGCTTCTTCTGCATCTCGACGATCTCGTCGGCGTCGCAGCCGGCGTTCTCGGCGATCTGGCGAAGAGGCGCGTAGAGGGACTCGATGACGGCGTCGATGCCGCGCTGGACGTCGAGGTTGCTGTCTTTGAGGGTGCCCTTGAGGGTCTTGTAGACTTCGCAGAGGGCGGCTCCGCCTCCGGCGACGATGCCTTCGGCAACCGCGGCTTTGGTGGCGTTGAGTGCATCTTCGATGCGGAGCTTCTTCTCTTTGAGCTCGGACTCGGTGAGCGCGCCGACTTTCAGCACCGCGACGCCGTCGCTGAGCTTGGCGATCCTCTTGGCGAGGGCCTTCTTGTCGTAATCGGAGGTCGATTCGGCGAACTGGCCCTGGAGGTCGGCGACGCGCGAAGAGATGTCGTCTTTGTTGCCTTCGCCTCCGATGAGGGTGGTCTTGTCCTTCTTGATGATGGCTTTCTTGACTCTGCCGAGGTCATCGATGGTCATGTCCTTGAGCTCCATCGAGAGGTCTTTGGAGTAGAAGCGGGCGCCGGTGAGGGTGGCGATGTCTTGGAGAGCGTTCTTCTGGGCGTCGCCGAATTCCGGGGCTTTGACCGCGACGACGTTGAAGGTGCCGCGGAGCTTGTTGACGATGATGGTGCTGGTCACGTCGGCGTCTAGGTCGTCGGCGATGATGAGCAAGGGCTTATGGGCGTCGACGACGGACTGAAGAAGGGGCACGACGTCGTTGATGTTGCTGATCTTCTGATCGGTGACCATGACAAGGGCGTCGTCAAGCTCGGCGATCATCTTCTCCCTGTCGCTTACCATATAGGGGGAGATGTAGCCTTTGTCGAACTCCATGCCTTCGGTGATGGCGAGCTCGTCGGAGATGCCTTTGGAATCGTCGACGGAGATGACTCCGTTCTTGCCGACTTTCTTCATGGCTTTGGCGATGAGGGCGCCGATCTCGGGGTCGCCGCTGGAGATGGTGGCGACGGATTCGATGTCCTCATTGGTCTCCACGGCGCGCGATTTCTTGAGCAATTCATCGGCGACCGCTTTGCCGGCGGTCTCGATGCCTTTGCGCACCAAGACGGGGTTGGAGCCTTTCTCGACCGCCGCGATGCCGCGGTGGACGATGGCCTGGGTGAGGAGGGTCGCGGTGGTCGTGCCATCCCCCGCTAGATCGTTGGTCTTATTGGCGACTTCGTAGACGAGCTTGGCGCCCATGTTGGCGTAGCTGTCCTTGAGCTCGATCTCCTTGGCGATGGTGACTCCATCGTTGGTGATGAGGGGCGAGCCATAGCCTTTGTCGAGGACGACGTTGCGTCCTTTCGGCCCGAGGGTCAGTTTGACGGTGTCGGCGAGGGCGTCGACGCCATCGAGCATGCGGTCGCGTGCCTCTTTGCCGAATTTGATTTCTTTTGCCATTTTGTTTTCCTTCTTTATATATAAGGATATAGGGACGTTGCCTTATTCAACGATCGCGAGGATGTCCTCGCCTTTGATGAGGAGATACTTCTTGCCGTCTTCCTCGTAGTCGGTGCCGCTGTATTCGCGGTAGATGACTTTGTCTCCGACTTTGACGGGAGCGACGTTCAGATTCCCTTTCTCATCCTTCTTGCCGGGGCCGACCGCGATGACGCTCGCGACGTTCCCCTGCTTCTTCTCGCTGGTCAGCACGATGGAGCCGACCTTCTTTTCGCTGGGCACTTTCTCCAGCACGACGTATTCGCCTAATGGTTTGATCATTTTCAATCTGTTCCTCCAGATGTGCCTTTATGGTAGTCATCTTTTTGGCACTGTCAAGGGCTGAGTGCCAAAAAGTTTTGAAATCAAGACAGTATCGGGATAATTTCGTTAGCACTTTCTTACGAAGAGTGACAAAAGACGTTGAAAAAGCGCCTTCCATATCCTAGAAGGCGCCTTGGGGATGGCTTAGCGTTTGATGGTGCTCTGCCCTTCGATGTAGCGGGCCTCGAACTTCGCGGTTTTGTCGACGAGGTTCTGAGCCATGAGATCGGTGAGCATGTACATCGCTCTTTTCCCCACCTCGGCCATGTCGATATGCATCGAGGAGAGCGTCGGGCGGACGATGTTGGCATATTTGGTGCCGACGAGGGAGACGATCTCCACGTCTTCGGGGACCTTGAGGTTGGAATCGGTGGCCGCGTTCTCCACCGCCGCCGCGATGGAGTCGCGATAGGCGATGAGATAGGCTTTCTTATGGGTCTTGAAGTATTCGAGGAAGTCGGCGTAGGTGTGGGTATAGGAATCGTCGCAGTTGACGACCTGGTAAGGCCTGCCTAGATCCTCATGGGTCTTGATGAAGGACTTCTCGCAGCGGTTGAGGAGGCGGCCCGCGTTATGGACGTGGAGGAAGGTCATGACCTTGTCTCCCCCTTTGCCGTAATAGTCCTCGATCACCCTCTTTAGCTCGGCATCGTAAGAGAAGGAGACGTTGCCCACCTTCTCGCCGGTGAGCTTGTTGTCGATGACGATGGAAGGGACGTTGTAGGAGGCGATTTTCTTGACGTCCTCAGGCCCGAGCTGGTCATCGAAGATGATGGCTCCGTCGACGTGGGCGGTGATGACCTTGTCGATCATCGATAGGGCCTCTTCCCTGGAATGGGAGGTGGCGAAGAGGGTCAGGAGGAACCCTTTCTCCTTGGCGACGTCGGTGATGCCGTTTAAGAGGTTGGCGATGTAGACGTAGTTGGCGCTAGGGATGACGACGCCGATGTTGGTCGAGCGGTTGGTGGCCAAAGCCTGGGCGAGTCCAGAAGGCTTGTATCCAAGGGAGGCGATGGTCTCCTCGACCCTTTTGCGGGTGTCGGGGGTGACCGAGTCTTTCTTGTTGATGACGCGGGAGACGGTAGCCAAAGATACCCCAGCGGCCTGAGCCACCTGGTAAATCGTCACGCGGTCTTTTAGGTTTTGCATTCTTTTGCCTCCAAATGAAATCGCAGTTAGGCCCATTATTCTCTAGGATTCAGGAAAGCACAACACGAATTTTCATTAATTTTTTTCACGCGTTTTCAAACCATCAGCCATAAAAGCGCTTTATTCCGGAGGATTCGAAGGATTTCTCGATTTACCAAAAAGAGAGCATGCCGCCATGCTCATCTTTTGGAAAAGTTTACATTCTCTTTCAAAGCTGGGAAAACCGCTTCATCTGGCGAAGAAATCATCGCCCGGATTGCCTTCTGTGAGGAAGGCGAGCTTGTTCTCTTCGCCTAGGCGCAGATCCTTCTCGGAGCAGATCTCGCAATCGATGGGGATGTTGCGCTCACTGTGGGCGAGGAATTCGGTGCCGTCTGCTTTCAGGCAATGGTCGAGGGCGACCACCACGCGCGAAGAGAGGCTTACGTTGCTGTAGCGAGTCACCGTGTCGAGGTTCTTATCCCCGGCGCGGAGATGAACGATCCTTTTTTTCTCGTCAAGAGGATGCTCCTCAAGGGAAGCGACTTCGGCGATGAGATAACCCGAGGAAAGGCAAGGGGGAAGGGGGTCTTCGCAGGCGTTGATCAGCATGTGGTTGATCACTTCCAGCATCGCCTCGTTCACCGCGGGAATCATCCCATTGGCCTTGATCTTCATGGTCTTCGAGATGTTGAGGAAATTGATGCCGATCCTCTCATCGCCGTGATACAAAGCGACCACGTCCCCTTCTTTTTTGCTGCGGTCAGGATAGGAAGAGGGGTTGATGATGCAATAGAGGACGTCCCCTCCAGTGGAATGGTTGTAATAGAAACGGTACATGATCTTCTCCTTTATTTGCTTAGGATGATCCGATGGATCTTCTTCCCTTCGGAACGGAAATTCCTCTCGTACTCGCTCATCGCGTCGTTTTCCTCATCGAAAAGGTAATCATCGGTCGAATAGGCGATTTTGAGCCCGGCTAGAGGCGCTTGCTCCAAAGTGAACTCGTAAAGGGAGTCGTTGTCGGTCTTGATGAGGAAGCGCCCATCTTCCTTAAGCAAAGCAGACATCAAACAGAGGCGCTCCTTCGTCGTCAGCCTTCTTTTCCAATGCTTCTTCTTCGGCCAGGGGTCGGAGAAATTGAGGTAGATCGCGTCAAAGGAGATGCCTTTGAGCTCTTCGTAGACCTTGTCGAAGTCTGCGCCGCGGACTTTGACGTTAGTCAGCCCTGATTCCGCAAGCTTCTTTCCTAGCGTCCCCAAAACGGAGATCTCCCTTTCCAGGGCGAGGTAATTTCCAGGGTGCTTAGCGGCCATCTGGACGATGAAATCGCCCTTGCCCGAGCCTATCTCCAGATAGAGGGGAGAGGACTTGAAGAAAGGATCCTCGCCTTTGATCTCATCGAGGTAGAACTCAGGGTGGTCATTCAGGAAGGGCGCGGCCCATTTCTTGTGCCTTGCTCTCACTTTTTAAGCTGCCCCAAAGAGTAGATCGCGTCGGCGTAGATGGCGATCTGCTTGTAGAGGTCCTCGAGATAGATGTATTCGTTGGGGGAATGGATGTCGCCAGGATGCTCTTTGAAGGCGGAGCCGTAGGCCACGCAGTTCTTCGCCTCTTTGGCGTAGGTCCCCCCGCCGATCGCGAAGGGCTTGTCGAAGAGCTTCAAAGTCATCCTCTTGTAGGATTTCATGAGGGTGGAGACCAGCGGGCTCTTCTTGTCGAAGAGGAGATAGGCGTCTTCGGAGAGGACGTTGACGTTGGTGTCGGTCGCGTTCTCGAAGTTCGCGATGGCTTTCTTGGGATCGGCCTTCTCGCCGTAGCGGTAATCGATGGTCGAGGTGAGCAGATGCTTCGAGGAATCGTAGTTGATGACCCCATAGTTCCATGTGGAGGGGCCGAAGATGTCGCTATCGGAGTCGCCGAGGAAGGATTTGCCGGAATAATCGCTGAGCAGATCGGCGAGCTTCTTCAGGAAGGCGATCTTGTAGAAGCTTCCGAGGAAGGAGAAGGCCTTTAGGGCGGCGTTGACGCCTTTCTCCGGCGAAGAGCCGTGGGCGGCTTTGCCTTTGAAGGTCAGGATATCGATCGAGCCGGCCTCGGAGAGGTCGACGTCCTTATTGCCTTTCAGCGCTTCCTCGAGCTTCTTGTCCTTAGGAAGGGTGACGAGGAAGGAATCGCAGACCGCGTTAGAGACCGAGCCGCCGTTCATCGCGATGATGGGGCTCAGGTCGATGGTCTTGGAGAAGATCCCCCTGGTGATTCCCTTCTCCCCGTAGATCAAGGGGAAGTCGGCATCTGGGGTGAAGCCGTAATCGGTTGGGGTTTTGCGGAGTTTTTCGAAATAGGTCTTAAGGCAGGAAGATCCCCTTTCCTCATCCCCGCCCGAGACGAGGCGGACCTTATAGCCTTTGATGAGGTTGTTGTCCTTGAGGAGCTTGATCGCCATGAGGGCGGCCACCAAGGGTCCTTTGTCGTCGCTAGTGCCGCGGGAGATCATCTTGGCCTCCTTCCCCTCGCCGACGACTTTCGCCGAGAACGGGGGGTAGTCCCATTTGCCCGTCGCCGGGACGACGTCGCTATGGGCGTAGATGCCGATCTCCGGCCCATCGCCTTCGCCGAAGCTAAGCTCGGTGCAATAGCCTTGGCAGGCATCGACCTTGAAGCCGTAGTCCTTGCCTTTCTTCGCGAGGAAGTCGAGGGCGCTTTTCACCCCCGCGCCGAAGGGGGCGCCTTCCTTGACGCTCTCCGCGTCGTAGACCGATTTCTTTTTGACGAGCTCGCTGAGGACGTTCAAAGCCTCTTTCTCATACTCTTTGCTCAGCTTCTTGAAATTTGGCATGCATTATCTCCTGACAAAAGCCTTTCCCATAGGGAAAAAGCCAACGAGAGAAGTATAGAACAAGGGGAAGGGCGAAAAAAGAAATATCAGAAAAAGAGCCTCAAAAGGGGCCGCCATCTCCTTTGAGCAGCTCTTCCTCCTTCTCATGGATCTCCGAGGAAGAGGCATCAACCGGATATAGAGCGAGGACGTAATCGCTGATCCCTTGGTGGTCCTTCCTCCAGGCGGAGAAGGCGCAGGAGAAGACGATGGTCACCCCGAAGGAGAAGAAAGCCCCGCAGAGGATGAGGATCCATTGGAAGAGGAAATGCAGAGCCCACCTCTGCCAGGAAGGGGAGAAGCCCCATTGGTCGAGATAGGCGAGTTTCGTGAGCTGCATCCCCAAAGTCCTTTTGCCTTTCTTCAGGCAAAGAGGGACGACAAGGAGCAAGGCGATGCAAGAGAGCGAAAAGGCAATGAGAAAGGAAACCAGATACCCCCAAAGGATCTTCGTCCTGGCCTCGGAGAAGCCCTTCTTGAGGGAAAGGTCATTCGCCCCATGGCTCTCCGCCACTTCAGAATAGGCATTGAAATAGGCTTCGTCGTATCGCTCATCCTCCAATAGGCGCGAGCCATCGGAGGAGAAAAGAGAGGTCCCCTCGTAAGCGCAAGAGGCGTAATAGCCATTCAGCCTCTCAAGCCCCTTCCCCTCAAGCTCTTCGTTTAGATAGACAGTGTAGCAATAGGAAAGAGAGGAAGAGAGGGATTCGTTTTTGGCTTCGTAAGTGAGGGCATCGTCTTCCTTGAGGGCGGTTGAGATCAAACGCACGCCGCCATCGTGCTTCTCATAAAGGTGGCTCCCCACCATGACCTCTTCTCGCAGGGAAGTCATCTCTTGGTATGCCGGGGTCGCGAAATAGATCGGGAAGACCGCCAAGGAGAGGAGAAAACTCAGCAAAATGACGGTCAAGGCGTCGAAAAGCGCGCTCGCGCCAAGGCGAGAGAATTTCGGCGTGGACGCCTTGATTTCGATCGTATCAGCTTTCTCTTCCATCGACCGACTTTCCTTTGAACGCGAATTCGCTCCAGCTGGCCTTGCCCTTCAAATAGAAGCAGCCGCTGTAAGAAAAAGCAATGAGAGCCAACGAGAAAATGGAAATGGACAGCAACGAGAACGGGCCTAGTAGAGATCTCACGAAGAGATCGCTCGCCCCCGAGCCATAGAAAAGAAGGGGCATGAGGCAAGGGAGTATGAGGGACTCGACGTAGATTAGAAGCGATCTCAAAAGGCTCTCCCACCACTCCAATAGCGTTCCGTCGCGATGGATGAGATGGATCTTGAGGATCCTCTTCCCCAGCGTCTGCCTCCCTTTCAAGAAGAGGGTGAAGAGGAAGGAATAGACGAGGCAAGAGAGGAGATGGCAAAGGAAAGCCTCAGCGATCTTGAAGAGGTAGATCGCATCCCTTTCCGAAGAGAAGGAGGCGTACGCATCGAGGTAAGGGAGGTAATGATTCTGAAAGTCATTCACCACGGTTTTGCAGAGTTTTTTGTAGCTATCCTTGAGTTTTGCGGCGATTTCGCTCCCCGGCGAATAAGAGGAGTTTTTGAAATACTCATTCAGATCCTTCGCTTTTTCTAGCAGCAGTATCGGATGCCCTTCGCCCTCATCGAAATAGCCTTCAGCCCCTTCGAAGGCGTTCCAATAGGAAGCGAGTCCCGCGTCTATGCCGCCAGAGAAGGAGGCGCTTTTCCCCGCCTTGAAGGAGGCGAAATAACGGTAAGGGAGGTCGTTATCCGAGGTTAATTCCTTTGCCTCGGCATAGATGACTTTCGACGGGGATTCCCCGTTTTTGAGCAAGGAGGTGTAGGCGACGTCCTGAAGATACGCCTCCGCCCTTTCGTTATAGGAAAGCAGACCCCCGGAGCCATCGCTTTCCCCCGCCCCGCTTTCGCAGATGAGGGAGACCATCTCCTTTTGATAGCTCCCCGCCGCATTGGAATGCTCTTTATATAAAGGAATAAAGCCATCGAAGTAACCCGATAAGACGAACAGGAAAAGGCTGAAAAGGGAGAGCAAAGCCCCTTCCAAGACCCCGGAGGCGAAACGCCTGCCGGGCTTAAGGGAAGAAGAAAGCGAACGCTCGCTTATAACTTTCCTAGCCACGCGCCGATCTCCTCGTATTCGCTCACCCACACCACGATGAGGTCGAAGGAGAAGAAATAGGCCGAGACGTCGCGGAAAACCTTCTGGGAGAAGCCCTTCTCCTTCTTCATGAAGATGAAGTTGAATTTGAGATAGTTCGAGGCGAGCTGCAGGATCCTCTTCATGTCGGGGTCGGTCAGGGAGATGCCGATGAAGAAGCAGGCGTTGAACTTGAAGTCGTGCAGCTGCTTGGCGATGTTCCAGGAATAGGGGTTGTTGTACAAAGAGAAGTAATCGCTCTCGCCGAAGACGATGGAGGAGGTGAATCTCTCCTCCTCGTATTTGCCATAGGGCAAAAGGCCATGGACGTGGTAGATCGAGGCCACCGCGTCTTTGGCGACGAAGCTCGTGTCGTCGTAGATCGTGCAGTAAAGGAGGCCCCTTTTCTTGAGGAGGTACTCGAGGTTGGTGTCGTAGTTGTAGGTGATGACGCTGGTGCCGGGGTGGGAGGAGAGGAAATCCACGCATTTATACAAAGTCGAGTCCGGATCGGAGAAGCTTTTGGCCTCCTCGAATTCATATAATTCATGGTTGAGCTCCTCATATAGCTTATAGCCGGAATTCTTCATGAGGACGGGCGAGGTGAAGAGCTCCTCGCCGACGTAGCGTTTCATCTCATCGGCCTTCTTCGAGGAAGAGCCGTAATAGGAGGCGGATAAAGTGGAGATGAGCTCCTTCCAATCCTTCGCCCCGTAGTCTTTGTTGATGCCCGCTCCTAGGATTAAATCGACGGGGAGCTTGCAGGAATATAGCCTCATGAGCCAAAGCAGGAAGCTAGGCGCGGATTCGTTATGCGCCTCGATGGAGTTGAGCTTATCTAGCAACGAGGAGTATCTCCCCTCCTCGCCTTGCGCGGAACGGAGCTCTATCTTCTTCCCTTCCATGTAGCCCAAAGCCAGGAAGGAATCGCCGTCGAAATAGACGTTCAGGCCCGCCTGGGGCACATAGGGATCGTATTCCCTTGCGATGTCGCTCACGCGGACGAAATTGACGCTCCCCATCTCATCGAGGGATTCGAGGTTCACCCCATGCTTCCTTTGATGGACGCGGACGGTGTACTTATGGATATGCTGCTTCTTGGAGGTGACGATGACCTTGTAGTTGCATCTGGGGTCGAAATGGAAGCCGAAGCTCCTTAAGACGATACCGTCGTAGCTGACGTCGTTGAGGTAATAAAGGCAAAGCAAAACCAGAAGGCACTTCTTCTCAAAGAGATAGTCTTCTCGTTTCTCTTCCTGGATCATGGTTTATTCCTGACTGAGGGATTTGATTTCCTTCGAGGAGCGGATGAGCTTATAAAGCCCCATCCCAAGCAAAACGCCAAAAGCGAGGAAGCTGACCGCGCAGACGACGAACTCTAGCGAGGCGGGGGTGAAGGTCTTCGTCCCCAGGTAATTCTTGCGGAAGCTCAGAAGGAGGAAAATCAAAGAGAGGATGAAGCAGAGGCCGCTCAAAATCAAAAAGCAAAGCGCGTCGTCGCGTTTCTTCCTTTGTTTGAGCAGCCTCACTTCTTTTCTCTCCTCCGGAGGGTTGACCTCCGAAGGAGAGAGAGGAAGACGGCTGGAAGAGCCGTCCTTATCCATGATTACTTAACCGTGGCGGTGTAGGCCGTCTTGAACTCGCTTTCGACAAGGGCATTGATTGCGTCGTCGCTAGTCGCGGTCTTGTCGTTGAAAACGTTGACGATGATGGCTTTGACCGCGCTGCGGAAGTTGCTCGAGTACTTGTTGACCGGGGACATGAAGGTCTCGCCGGAAGCGGCGTACTTCGCGTTGAGCGAGAGGACGTTGCCGGAATAGGCTTTGGTCTTGTCGCCTTTGGAAGAGGTGGTGCTCACTCCTTTTTCGTAGGCGGCGACGTTGGCTTTGATCTCATCGGTGTCGTAAGCCGAGGTGCGGATCGGGCAATAGTCGGTCGCGACGGAGAGGGCGGCGAGGTTCTCCTTCTCATTGAGGAAGTCATAGAAGGCGATCGCCGCGTCCTGCTCGGCCTTGTTGCTCTTCTGGAAGAAGCAGATCGAGCCGCCTTGCGAGGTGGTCTTGACCTTGCTGTCGGCGTTCCATCTCGGGAGCTTGGTGTACTCGACGGTATAGCCGTCTCCCACCATCCACTGGGAACCTTTGGTGGTCGCGATGATCATGAAGCATTTGCCGTCGGCGAAGACGCTGGAAGGATAGGCGTGATAGCCTTTGGACTCGTCGGTGTAATAGAGGTTGTCGGCGACGCAGATGAGGCCTTCGTTGTTCCATTTCTTGAGCTGGGCGATGGCGGCTTTGGCTTTGTCGTTGTTGAAGAGGACGCCTTGGCTAGCGGTGTCAGAAGCGGCCATATAGGGAATGCCTGCGCTCTCCATGACGGTGATGAAGAGATTCTCGGCGGTCTCGTAGATGACCGGGCAGGCGGTGAAATAGCCGGCTTCGTTCTTCTGGTTCGCGAAGACGTCGGGGTAATCCTCCTTCATCTGGCGGGCGAGGCTCATCATCTCGGCGAAGGTCCCGGGTTGGGAATAGGCTTTCTTAGTCGAAACGGAGGTCGGAGCGGGATAGCCCTTTTCTTGGGCGACGCCGGCGGCGGCGGCTCCTTCGGCGGCGAAAACCTCTTTGTTGATCATGAGGGCCTCGGTGGATTTGCCGAAGGGGAGGGTGTAGTACTTGCTTCCGCCGTACTGCTGCTTCTCGACCTTCATGTAGTCGGCGATGATGTCGCTGTCCTTCTCCATCGCCTCGCCTTTTTCGGTGACGTCGACGAGGTATTTCTCCCAGTTGTAGGCGTAGGTGCCGTAGGTGACGGCCATCGAGGGGGTGTTGCCGGTGCTGAGGCCGGCGTTGACATCGGTGGCGATGGCGTTGTAGTTCTTATAGGCTTTGGTCTCGACTTTGATGGTGGGGTTCTGCTTTTCGAATTCCGCGATCATGTCGACCATATGCCAATAGGCTTTGTAGTCGCTGTCGTCGTCTGTCCCCCTGCCGGTGGGATCCTCCGAATAGTTGTTCCAGAAAGTGACGGTGGTCTTGTCGTTGACGTTGCAGCCTGCAAGAGAGGCGGCGGCGATGAAGCCTAAAGCGAGAGCGGTGACGTGTTTGGTGAATTTCATGAATCCTAAGTTCTCCTTTCAATCATTCAGCAACGTGTTTCATTTTATCACAATCCGCTATCCTTTTATGCCCGCTCTTCCCGTGCCGGACATGATGTATTTGCGGAAGATGATAAACAGGATGAGAAGAGGCAGGACCGTCAATACTGCGGCGGTCATCTGCCAGGCGGTGTTGGTGATCTCGGCTCCCGAGGGCCCTTGGAATTGGAGCGCGTTTCCCCTGATGATCACCGAGATCACGTTGTAGCTGTCGTTATAGACGACGAGGGAAGGCCAAACATAGGAGTTCCAACTCGAGATGAAGGAGAGGATCGTGATGGCAATCAAAGTCGGCATGGCGACGGGCACCATCACCTTCCATAGGTACTGCCAATCGCTTTTCCCGTCGACTTTGGCGGCGAGATAAAGCTCATTGGGGATCTGCTTGAAGTTCTGGCGGAGCAGGAAGATGAAGAAGATCGAGGAGATGAGCGGCAGCACCATCGTAAGCACAGCCTCCAGATAGGTCTGATCCTTGGATACGAAACCAAGATTGGAGAAAGTCGTGTAGTTGGTGATCGCTAGCAGCTCTCCTGGGACCATCATCGCGGAGAGCAGGATGATGAAGAGCACCTCCCTGCCTTTGAAGTGGAGCTTAGCGAAGGCGAAGGAGGCTAGAATCGTCGTAAGCAGTTGCAGGACGGTCGTCGTGATGGCCACGAGCAAAGTCGTCCCCACATGGGAGAAGAACTGCAGCCTGTTGATCGTCTGAGTGTAGTTATTTACGAAATTCTCGCCCAAGGTCGCGAAGGAGAGCCAGATCTTGCCGTTAGTGACCTCTTCGTGGGTCATCATCGAGGCGGCGATCATGTAATAGAAAGGGAAGATGCAGAGGATTGCGGCGGCGGAGAGGAAAAGATAGACGAGGGCGGTCCTGATGATGCGGAGAACGCGGTCGCGCCTAGCCTCTTTGCGCGTGTCCCTGGATTTGGAGGAAGCGGGCACCAAGACGAGTTTCGTGGAGATTCTAGAAGGCTTCATATCAGTACACCACCTTCTTCTTGGAGATCTGCAGCTCGATGACGGTGAAGACCAAGATGACGAGGAAAAGGATCATCGCGGAGGCGGAGGCGAACTGGGTCATCTTGGTGTAATCCCCCTGCGCCCCGTTCATGATGTCCATGATGTAATAGACGATCGTGTATAGGTCGTGGGTGTTCGCATCGCTTGAATAGCTTCTCCCCAGCAACCCTACGATCGAGGAATATTCCTTGAAGCCGGAGATGAAGGAGGTGACGGTGATGTAGAGGATCTGAGGGGACAATAAGGGGATCGTGATCTTGAGGCTCGCCTTGAGCTTCCCCGCCCCATCGACCCTCGCCGCGTCGTAATACTGCTGGTCGATGCCCTGAAGCCCCGAGAGGAAGATCAGGATCTTATAGGGCAAGGCGGTCCAGATGATGTAGAGGCAAAGGACGAACATGCAGCTGCCCCAGGTCGCGGATCCCGAATCGAGCCACGGGGTCGTCAGGCCGAAGATTTTGTTGAAGACTCCGTTGTTGGAGAAAAGGACGCCGAAGACCATGCCGATCGCGATGACGTTGGTGACGTAAGGCATGAAGAAGACGGTCTGGAAGAAGTTCCGCAATGCCTTGATCGAATGGATCGCCACCGCGATCACCAAGGCCAGGATGACGGAGATGGGCACGGTGAGGAAGGTGATGAACATCGTGTTGGAGAAGGCCGAGGGGGAGTTCAAGGAGAAGAAGTCGTTGTTGGTGATGCCTACGTCGTTGTTGGCGCTGATCCCCAAGACGTATCCGTAATTGAAGAAAGAGAAGCCGCTTGAGGAGCCGTCCAAGGAGTCGTAATCCTTCATGAAGGAGACGACGAAGGTGCTCAGGATCGGATAGAAAGTGAAAACGGCCATCAGCAAAAGAACGGGGGCGAGATAGAGCCAGGCTTTCCAGTTGTTCCGTTCTTCGTCCATGGCCTTAAAGGGGGATCCTCTCCTCGGTTTTCCTGTCGAAGAGGAAGACCTTGTTCTTCCTCAAGGCGAACTTGATGGGGCCTTCGCTCACCTCGAGGTCGCTATCGACGACGAGCTTGAGCTTGTTGCCTTCCATCGCCTCATGGGCGCAGATCAAGCAGAGGTCGCGGCCTTGCGTCAGGACCTTCGTGCAGTCCAAGGTGAGGACTTTGCTCCCCTCTTTGACGCCGGGCCCCATGAGGAAGGCCTCCGGGCGGATCGCGACATAAACCTCTTGGTCCTCATGAGGGGTATCCAAATCGAGGATTCTCTCCTCGCCAAGATAAAGCGCGTTGCCCTTGATGCTCCCGAAGAAAACGTTGATCGGAGGGTTGCCGAGGAATTTGGCGGCGAAGAGGCAATTGGGGTTCTTGTAGATCTCCTGCGGGGCGTCGACTTGCATCATCTTCCCCTGCTTCATCAGCAGGATGCGGTCGCAGATGGACATCGCCTCTTCCTGGTCGTGGGTGACGAAGAGGGTGGTTATGCCGGTCTCCTGCTGGATGCGTCTGATCTCTTCTCTTGTCTGGATGCGCAATCTCGCATCGAGGTTGGAAAGAGGCTCATCTAGAAGAAGAACCTTCGGCTTTTTGACCAAAGCGCGCGCGATGGCGACCCTCTGCTGCTGGCCGCCGCTCAGCTCGCTGGGCTTCCTATCGAGGTATTCCTCTATCTGCACGAGCCTCGCGGCCTCGCGCACGAGCAGGTCCCTCTCGTCTTTGCTGAGGGGCCGCTTGATGAGCTTGGTCTCCCCGTTATGGAGGATCTCCCCATTCTCGTTGAGCGACTTGCCGCTTTTGGCGAGCTTGTTGATGATCGCCCCTTGCCTGTCCTTGCTTTTGGCTAAGGCCAAGGAAAGCGCCTCTTTGGGGTCAGATGAATCAAGCAGGCGCAAAGCCAAGACGCACTGGGCCAAGGAAGAGGAGGCGCCGTAGAGGCTCATCAGGGCCTCGAAGGCCTCTTCCTTCGTCTTGGAAGAAAGAAGATTGAGCAATTCCTCGCCCCTGGAAAGAAGATCCTGGAGGGAGGATTCGAAAAGATAGGAATACTCTTTCTCGTTCTCCTCGACCTTGAGGTTCGTCAAGGGGAACTCGATGTTCTTGTAGACGTTCATATGGGGGTAGAGCGCGTAATTCTGGAAGACGAGGCCGATCCCCCTTTTCTCAGGCGGGAGGAAAGTGACTTCCTGGTCGCCGAAATAAATCTGCCCATCCGTTGGGTCCTTCAAGCCCGCGATCATGTAGAGGGTCGTGCTCTTGCCGCAGCCGCTAGGGCCGAGCAGCCCGACGAGCTCGCCGTCTTTGACTTCGCAGCTCAAATGGTCGACGGCGACGTTCGCCTCGATCTTCTTCTTGGGGTTCCCAGGGAAGGTTTTGGTAAGGCCTACGAGTTTGATTTCCATGGCGGGTCCTCGGTTTTTACGCTTCATTATATGCGCGCGCGGAAATATTGCCTACTTGAAAGCGTTTTATCCGTCTGGGGCGTTTTCTGCATCGATAGACCGCAAAAACGCCCAAACTCATTTCTTGAAGCATTTGTTATTTCCCGTTTTCTAAGCGCCTGAGCTCGTCGCGCGCGCTATCAATAAAAGAAAGGGCGTTCCAAACCCGGCCAAGATAAAGGTCGCCAGCCCGGCTCCTCAGGGAAGCTCACCGTCTCGGCGGGAGAAGACGAAAAGCTTGCCCAAATTGAGATATCGGAATCAAAAAAACTGGGCCGTTTTCTCCGCAAATCCAAAGAAAAAGGCGGGAATTGCGAGGTTATTCTTCACTTACATCGACAAAACGAGAATCGATTCCAAAGCATTCCGGATAGATGGCTAAGGGCAAGAAACGTCATATAAGGGCGTCAAAAACATTGCGCGAATTTTGGTGAAATTCCTAGGGGATTGAGCGGTTTTATTGCTAGCGATAAGTTATCATTAACCAAATTTGTTTTTTTGCTAGCAAGCAAAGGAGAAAGAACGATGAAAAACATACCGGAAATCAAACTAGGAATCGTCGCCGTATCAAGGGATTGCTTCCCCGAAAGCCTTTCCGTCAACAGGAGGAAAGCACTCGTCGAGGCTTACGAGAAAGCCTATGGGAAAGGGGACGTCTACGAATGCCCCATCTGCATCGTCGAAAGCGAGATCCATATGCTCGCGGCTCTTGAGGACATCAAGAAAGCGGGCTGCAACGCCCTCTGCGTCTACCTAGGAAACTTCGGGCCTGAGATCTCGGAGACGATGCTCGCGGAGAAATGGCAGAAGGAGACCGGAAATCCGGTCATGTTCTGCGCCGCCGCGGAAGAGAACATCCCCGTCCTCTCCTCCGACAGAGGGGACGCCTACTGCGGGATGCTCAACGCCTCATACAATCTGAAGCTGCGCAACGTCAAAGCCTACATCCCCGAATACCCGATAGGCGACGCCCCCTACTGCGCCTCCCTACTCCATGAATTCATTCCCATCGCCAGGGCGCTGGTCGGCTTGAAGGATCTGAAGATCATCTCCTTCGGCCCGCGCCCCTCGAATTTCTTCGCCTGCAACGCGCCCATCAAGCAGCTTTATAACCTGGGCGTCGAGATCGAGGAGAACAGCGAGCTCGACCTTTTCGAGAGCTTCAACAAGCACGCGGGTGACAAGCGCATTCCTGCGGTTGCGGAGGATATGAAGAAAGAGCTCGGCAACGGGAACAAGAAACCTGAGGTGCTTGAGAAGCTCGCCCAATACGAGATCACCCTCCTCGACTGGGTGGAGGCCCATAAAGGCAGCAAGAAATACGTCGCGATCGCCGGGAAATGCTGGCCCGCTTTTCAGACGCAGTTCGGCTTCGTGCCTTGCTACGTGAATAGCCGCCTCACCGGAAGAGGCCTCCCGGTCTCCTGCGAGGTCGATATCTATGGCGCCCTCTCCGAATACATCGGGACCTGCGTCTCAGGCGAAAGCGTCACCCTCCTCGACATCAACAACACCGTCCCCAGCGAGCTGTTCGAGAAAGACATCAAGGGCAAATTCGATTACAAGCCCACCGACACGTTCATGGGCTTCCACTGCGGCAACACCTGCTCCGCCCGTTTGCTTAGCCCTGAGATGAGGAATCAGAAAATCATGGCGAGGAGCCTCCCCGTAGAGGTCACTAACGGCACCTTGGAAGGCGACATCAAGCCAGGCAAGATCACGATGTACCGCCTCCAATCCACTTCCGACAACCATCTTTATTCCTATGTCGCAGAAGGCGAGGTGCTCCCCGTCGCGACGCATTCCTTCGGCTCCATCGGCGTCTTCGCGATCCAAGAGATGGGCAGGTTCTACCGCCATGGCCTGATCGAAAACGGCTTCCCACACCACGGCGCGGTCGCTTTCGGACATTGCGGGAAAGCCCTTTTCGAGGTCTTCAAATACCTCGGCGCGGAGAAGATCTGCTACAACCAGACCGAAGCCTACCCAAGCGAAAACCCCTTTAAGAAATAACCATGCCTGAAAGAATACTAGGAATTGAGCTAGGCTCGACGAGGATCAAATCCGTCCTGATCGACGAGACGGGAAAGGTTTTATCTACGGGCGCTTTCCAGTGGGAGAACCATTTGGTCGATGGCCATTGGTCCTATACCTTGGAGGAAGTTCGCCTTGGCTTGCAAGCAAGCTACAAGGAGATGGCCAAGAACTACGGCGAGCCTTTGACCAAGCTCGACGCGATCGGCATCTCGGGGATGATGCACGGCTATCTTGCTTTCGATGAAGATTGGCATCTTCTCGTGCCTTTCCGCACCTGGCGAGACACGACGACCGAGCAAGCCTCTGAAATTTTGACTCGCGAACTGAAGTTCAACTTCCCCCAGCGTTGGTCCTCCACCCATTATTACCAGGCGATTCTGAACAAAGAATGCAGCGTAAGCAAAGTCGCCCATCTGCAGACGCTCGCTGGCTATGTCCACTACTTGCTCACCGGCAAAAACGTCCTGGGTCCTAACGACGCAAGCGGCATGTTCCCCTTAATGGGCCGCAGCTACGATCAAGAAAGGCTGAAGCTTTACCATAAGGTCACGGGGGCCGATATAAGCAAGTTGCTTCCAGAGGTCCTCCTCGCCGGTGAATACGCGGGATCGCTTACAAAAGAAGGGGCTCTTTTCCTTGACCCTACTGGCGCTTTGCAAGAAGGTTGCCCTCTTTGCCCGCCGGAAGGTGACATGGGCACGGGGATGATTGCGACCAACAGCGTCCTCCCGAAGACCGCGAACGTCTCCGCCGGCACGGCAGGCAACATCACCGTCGTCTTGGAGAAGCCGTTGAAAGGCTATTACAAAGAAATCGACGTCGTCTTCACCCCCGACGGCCACCCCGCCGCCATGGTGCACGCGAACAACTGCACCTCCGAAATCAACGAATGGGTTGGCTTATTCGATGAGGTCTTGTCTCTTTTCAACATCGATGTCCCCAAAGACGAGCTCTTCAAAAAGCTGTTCGAGAAATCAGAAGAAAGCGATGGCGAGGTTGGGGAACTCGTTTCCTACAATTATCTCGCCGGCGAGCCCTTGGCCGGAACTTCTAATGGCGCCCCGATGGTGGTCCGCCCCGCCTCAGGCAAGCTGAGCCTCGCCAATTTCATGCAGGCGCAAATCTATTCAGTCCTCGCCGCCTTGGCTTTAGGGAAAGACATCTTGAAGAAGGAAGGCGTCAAAATCGACCAGATTACCGCTCATGGCGGATTCTATAAGACGAAAGGAATCGGCCAAATCGCCACCAGCGCCATCTTCGACGCCCCCGTCACGGTCATGAGCACCGCCGGAGAAGGCGGGGCATGGGGAATCGCGCTTCTAGCAAGATATCTCCTGCACAAGGAAAAGGATCTGCCCTCTTATCTTGAGAAGACTTTCGCTTCTTGCGAACGGACAACGCTCATGGCGGGCCAAAACGAGAAGGCGAAGTGGGCGAAGTTCTTCAAAAACTACAAAGCCTATCTCCCCGCTGAAATCGTCTCATCCAAGGCGAAACTCGCTTGAATAAGGAAACGTCTTTGCGGACGAAATGCGGACAAGATTTTAGGGCATATGCTCCCTATCCGTCCGCAGATCTCAGCCGTTCACTTTCCAGAAACCTGTCTTATTCGAGCCGACCCTTTCGATCAGGCCCATTTTCTTGAGGTAGAGGATGT
>CAVAGB010000026.1:0-17999 GCA_963588055.1 Erysipelotrichaceae bacterium
TTTGTGCTCAGCATAATTCGATCAGATCCTTTTCAATCTGCTCTTTGAAATAAGCGTCCATGTAAGAAGTGGTGAAGACCAGATCAACACTTTTCCCTAGGCGCTCCTCGAGCTCCTCCTCGAGCTTCCCTTGCTCGATCAGAGTGGAGATGTCGCCCTTGTCGCAGAGGATGTCGACGTCGCTTTCGCTTGTCGCCTCGCCGCGTGCGTAGCTGCCAAAAAGATAAATCCTGCCGATTCGATGCTTTCCGAGAACTTCCTTTAAGGTGCTTTTAATCGTAGACAGCCTCAAAACGCTTGGGCGGACGTCGTCTTTGATGAGGCCTAGGATGTATCCGTTTTTCGACGGCGCGCTCTCGAGTTTTGCGATAAGGTCTTTTTCTTTCTTTGGGATCCTCAACAGAACCGGAAGGTAGGATTTCTTGTTGTAGGAGGCGATGTAAGATTCTTTGTTTGTTGGCATACAATCCCCTTTCAACTATATGATATCATATCTTTCTTGTTCGCGGCTGAATATGTTGATGGCGCATGAGAAGGGATGAGGGGCCAATACCGATGCAACGCCCTTCAAAGGGCTTTACCCAATACGAAGGGCCTTTCGGTAAAAAATCTATTCTGGATCGGACGTTTTTAACCCCCTAGTTGAAGAAGTTAGGAATTCCCCCAAACCGCGGGAAAAATGGGCGAGGTCTTTTCAACATCCATTTGGGGCATGCAAGATTAATCGTCGATAAATTTACGGCGCAAAATTTAGGAATGCAGGCAGTGGGCGCCAAACAGGGAAATAAGAATCTCCATCATTCATTTCCTATAACAGGTCAATCTAATGAGATCTTGCATGTTTGACAAATTACCACGAAATACTCCGACTAAACACCACGAAATACTCCGCCAAAATACCACGAAATACTCCGACGTTTAGCTCAGCTTTAACTTGGCCAGAACAAGAAAGAACGGGCGTGGATGGGCTTTTTCTTTAAAAAGCGGCTCCCAAACGAACCATTTTTAGACACTTATCCCATGTTGTTCTCCCCGCCCATGAAACTAGGATGCCTATAAGACGGAATCCGATGTTGCATTGTTTTTTTTTTTTTTTGTAAGATGGTGTCGCCTTCCAAGAAAAATACTGAAAGGATCTTCTATATGACGAAAAAACATCTTGCAGCCGTGCTTCCCACTATTTTGATTTGCTTTTGCGCCTCATGCGCGCAATCGGACGAGGCCTCTTCATCCCATGAGCATACTTACTCTTCCGAATGGGCCTACGACGAGGAATGCCATTGGCATCCCTCCACTTGCGGCCACGATGAAAAAAAAGACAGAAGCTATCATCATTTCGCTGATTGGGTGATCGACAAGGCGGCGACTGAGACCAACGACGGCAGCAAGCATCGTTCCTGCACCATCTGCGATTACAAAGTGACTTCCGTCATTGAGAAAACCGGGCACGAGCATACCTATTCGAAATCCTGGAGCAGCGACGCGGATTACCATTGGCACGCCTCCACCTGCGGACATGCCGAGGAAATCAAGGACAAAGCTGAGCACACCTTCGGGACTTGGGTGATCGACACACAGCCCACAGAAGAAGAGGAAGGGGCGAGGCATCGCCTCTGCTCGGTTTGCCGCTACAAGCAAAGCGAGGCGATGGAGAAGCTAACCCACGTCCATAACTGGAAGGAGCCGACGTATAGCTGGTCGCTCGATTATTCCACTTGCACCGCAAAACGCGTCTGCTCCATCAACCTCTACCACGTCGAGCAAGAGACCGCTAGGTCAACCTCATCAGTCACGGTGGAGCCTACGACCGAGGCTACGGGGAGGCGCAGATACACGGCCGCCTTTGAGAATTCCGCCTTCGCCACGCAGACCAAAGACGTCGCGATCCCGAAAGTTGGGGTGAAAGTCACAGGGATCTCCATCAGCGAGGAAACGATTAGCCTTTCCAAAGGGAATTACAATCTTCTTTGGCCCACGGTAACCCCAAGCAACGCTTCGAACAAAAACATCATCTGGACATCTTCGGACGAGAACGTCGTGACGGCCACCGGCGGCTTGCTATACGGAGTGGGCGAAGGGACGGCGACAGTGACGGCGACCACCGAGGACGGAGGCTTCTCCGACAGCGTCGAAGTGACCGTGACTTATGTCGCCCTCGCCGGAATCAGCATCACCAAAAAGTCCATCGTGCTGGAGAAAAACGAGGAGAGCGAGACGATCCGCGCAACCCCCTCGCCTAGCGACGCTTCAAACGACAAAGTCACCTGGACCATAAGCAATTCGAGCGTCGCGAGCTTCGAAGTGACGGCCACCGGCGGAGCGATCGTGAAGGGACTAAGCGCGGGCAGCGCCACCTTGACTGCGACTTCGGAGGAGGGAGGCTACACGGCCTCCTGCCAAGTCGTCGTCCTCGACAAGAAGAACCTGACCTATTCGATCGGGGACGCCAAGCTGCGCCTTTACCAATCCGGAACTTCTACCTGCGCCTATGGTTTCGTGCCCATCACGAACACGGGCAATGTGAAACTCTATGTGTATTCGGCGAGTTTCGACATCGAAGACAAGGAAGAGAACCTTAAGCAAAGCGTCTCCCAATATTCGGTGAAGACGTACCCAAAGATCATCAGACCGGGAGAAACGACATACGCCTACTTCGACGTCAGCTACACCGGCGATTCCACTAGCGACCTCGTTTTAGTCCCTCATTTGGACCTTATCGACGCTTCCTCCGCCAACGACTTGCGCTACGATGTCAGCGCCACGCTCACGTTCGGGCTGGACTCCTACTCGAACAGCCTGGTCGCAAGCGGCAGCGTTAGAAATGGTAACGAGGAAAGCGGAAGCAGCGTCTACATCGCCGTGCTCCTCTTCGACAACGACGGCGCTTACTTCGGCACCCTGACGAAAAGCACCTACCGCACTTTGGAGCCAGGCGCCTCTTTTGATTTCACCGCGGGCTGGGATTACGCTTACCGCCATGGTGGTGAGTACAGCGCAAACGACGTCGCGACCTACAAAGTCTACGCATGGGAATGGGAGTCCCTGTATAAAATTTAAGAAGCCGCCCCTGCGAGCGTCTGATTAAGCGCTCTGGTTCAATGCCGGGGCGCTTTTTCCTTGCTTTTCGGTCGGAAAGAAGCTGCCAAAGAAGAGATTTGAAATGTCGTCTTGACGGAGTGAACTTTTGAAAGTGGGGGAAAATCTCGTTTTGAAAGTGGGGGAAAATCTCTGAGATTTCCACAAAAGTTCAGTCGCTGGCTTAAAAAAACGAGTCGATCCCTTCGTTGAGGGCCCCGCATGGTAAAATAGGGGCGTAAGAAACTATGAAATGCGACCGCTGCGGAAAAGAATACTCGATCATCCTCTTCTCTTCTTGCCCTTATTGCGGGCATCGGAACGAGTCCTCTTTCCTTCATTCCCTCTTCGGGCCGGGCGAGGGTAAGAAGGAGCCTAAGAAGAAAGACCCCTTCGACCCAAACGATTGGGAGAACCCAGACAATTGCTCCGACCGCGAATACATGGACGAGGACGATTACGACGACTTCGATTCCTGATTTAGGAGCAAGAAAGGCGCCCATTCCGCCTTCTTTTCCTCTACAATGCCCCCATGCAGAAAATCAATGAGCTTTTCGAAAAGGGCGAATACGAGAAGATCCTCGAGCTGAGCAAGGATAGCCTGGAGCCACAGGACATCTTCTTCCGGGCCTCCAGCCTCATCGAGCTGAATAAGAGGAAAGAGGCTTTGGAGGTCATCCTCGCCCACAGGGAGGCGCTTTTCAAATCGCGCCCCATCGCGACCATGAAGGCGGACTTCGAGCTCCGCTTCGCCTTGGGCGAGTTCGACGAGGCCTACGACGACCTTTCCTATTTCAACAACCTCCCTTACGTGAGCCAGCAGGTGGAGGAGGAATTGCGCTCATTGCCAAAACGCATCCGGGAGGAAGAGAAAGCCTACCTCCTCCAAGGCACGGCCAAGGAGCAGGATTTAAGAAAGATGCTCTCTAGCAGCGACCCCTTCGCCGTCTTGGGCGCCCTTTCCAAAATAGGGAAGGAGGGCCTTAAGGGATACGAATCCCAAATAGAGGGCATCCTATCCTCGAACGCCCATCACGACGTCAAGGCCTTCGCATTGGAGGTCCTCCTCAGCCAAGGCTACGACAAGGAGGTGGTTTTCGTCGAGGAAGGGGAGAAAAGGGTGTTGAACCCAAGCCGTCTGTCTTTGCCTTTCCTCGAGCCCAATTACCGCCGAATCAGAGAAGCCCTATCCAAAGAGAAGGACTCCTCCCTCTCGCAGGTCTCCATCAGCCTCCTCGACCAGATCGCCCTCTCCTCCTTCCCCGACCTTCCCTTCGAAGGAGGGGATCCTGAGGAGATGGGGGAGGCCCTGCTCTCCTTGGGGAGGGAATACCTCGGAGGGAAGAAGGGCCAAGAAGGCGCCCTGGAGCAAGAGAAAACCCGCTTCAAGGCCATTCTTTCCAAGCATCCGCCATTGCCCTGAAAAAGTCGTTTGAACTATCCAAAGGATAGAGTATATTTATATCCGCTACGCAAAGGAAAAACCTATGAAATCAACCATCAAAACCCTAGAAACAGGCAAGATCGAAGGCGTCTGCGACGTCGACAAAGAGCTCTGGAAATCGGCTCAGAAGAAGGCCTTCAACAAGCTCGCCTCCAAAGTCAGCGTCAAAGGCTTCCGCCCGGGCAAGGCCCCCGAGAGCTACCTCCGCGCCAGGATCAGCCAATCCGAGATCTATAACGAAGCCATCGACTCCATCCTCAACTCCGTCTACGCGAGCTTCCTCGTTGAGAACAAGCTCCAACCCTATTCGCGCCCTGAGCTCGACGTCACCAAGATCTCCGGCGACGAGCTCCAAGTCAAATTCACCGTGACCCTCTTCCCGAGCGTCACCTTGGGCGAGCACAAGGGGCTTAAGGCCGAGAAGAAGGTCGAAGGGGTCACCGACAAGGAAGTCGAAGACGCCATCAACAAGCGCCTCCAGAACTCCGCCGACCTCGTCTCCGTCGATCGCCCAGCGAAGAAAGGCGACACCCTCGTCCTCGACTTCACCGGCGAGATGGAAGGAGTCGAATTCGAAGGCGGCAGCGCCAAAAACTATGAGCTCGAGCTCGGCTCGAACTCCTTCGTCCCCGGCTTCGAGGACGCCCTCGTCGGAGTGAAGGCAGGAGAGAGCAAAGACGTCGACATCGTCTTCCCCGAGCAATACGTCAAAGAGCTCGCCGGGAAGCCCGCGACCTTCCATTGCGACGTGCATGAGGTCAAGGAGAAGGTCATCCCCGTCTTAAGCGACGAGGCCGTCAAGGACTTCGGCATCAAGGACGTGGAGACCGTCGAGGCGATGAAGGACTACCAGAGGAAATCCCTCGCCGAGAACAAGGCCCGCCAGGCCGAGGAAGCCTATTACAACTCCCTCGTCTCCTCCATCGTGAAGAACTCCTCCGTCGAGATCGCCGACTCCATCCTCAACGAGGAGGCCGCCAACCAAGAGGAGAACACCAAGAAGCAGATCGAGGGCAACGGCCTCACCTTCGAGCAGTACCTCGAGATCACCGGCCAGAAGGAAGAGGACCTCAAGGCCACCCTCAAAGCCAACGCGAAGGACAACCTCACCCAGTACCTCGTCCTCCAGCAGCTCGCCCACGAGGAGCACCTCGACGTCAGCGACGCGGAGCTAGACACCGAGATCGCCAAGCTCGCCGACCAATACAAGATGAGCGTCGAGGACGTGAAGAAGGCCCTAGGCAACCTGGAGAACTACCGCGAATCCATCCGCTCCCGCAAGGTGAGGGAATGGATCCTCGCCAATAACGGCGTGAGCGACTCCCCCAAAGCCTCGCCCAAGAAGGACGACTCCCCCAAGGCGGAGAAGAAACCCGCCGAGAAGAAGCCCTCCGCGAAGAAACCCGCAGCCAAGAAATCCCCGGCCAAGAAAGCCGAGGACAAATAAGCCCAGCTATTTGACAGAGAACCCGCCGCTCGGCGGGTTTTGTCTCTCCAAACGGAGACAAGGAGAATTGGCAATCTCGCCTTGACAGTGCTAAACCTAGCCGTATAATCGCTTTAGCACTCATTCAAGTCGATTGCCAGAAAGGAAGAGCCATGGAAGAAAAGCCATTAGATAAAGCACCCGAGAATCTGACCCTCCCCCTATTGATCACCAGGGGGCTCATCGTTTTCCCCAACGCCAGCGAGGAGATCGACGCCTCCCGCGCCTTCTCCGTGAAAGCCATAGAAGACGCGAAAGAGCAGACCAACTCGCTCCTTTTCCTCGTCGCCCAGCGCAACAGCAAGGTGGATGAGCCTAAGGAAGCGGACCTCTACGAATGCGGGACCCTCTGCCGCATCGTGAGCTACTCCAAAAACGGGGACACCGTACGAGTCAGGGTGGTGGGGATGAAGCGCGCGCGCTTCCTCAAAGTCTCCTTGGGAGACTCCCCGGTCGCCGAGGGATTGCTTCTTGAGACCGTCCACGGGGACAAGAGCGAGGAGCAAGCCAAGTTCAAGGAGCTCATGGACGCGCTTTCCTCCAACCCCGACATCGCCAAAGGCATGTCGCGCGGGGCGGTCGCGCAGCTTTCTAAGTCCATGCAGCTAGAGGACATCCCCGACGCCCTCGCCAATTATTTGCCTTTGAGCAACGACCAGAAGGCGGAGCTGCTCGCCGAGGCCTCTTTGCTGAAGAGGATGGAGAAGATGCTCCTAGTCATCTCCTCGATGAAGCAGATGGTCGAGGTCGATAAGAAGATAAGCGAGAAAGTGCAGGCCAGCGCGGAGAAATCCCAGAAGGACTACTACCTGCGCGAGAAGATGAAGGCCATCAAGGAAGAGCTTGGCGAAGGGGGCGGGGCCCAAGACGAGGACTCCATCAAGGAGAAGCTGGAGAAGAACCCCTATCCAGAGAACGTCAAAGCGCGCATCAAGCACGAGCTTCACCGCTACGAGATGATGCCCGAGTCCTCTTTGGAGGCCTCGCTCATCATGAGCTACATCGAGACCCTCATGAACGTGCCCTGGTTCGAGAAGAGCGAGGACAACGAGGATCTTAACAACGTCAGGAAGGTCCTCGATGAGGACCATTACGGCCTAGAGAAGGTGAAGAAGCGCATCATCGAGTACCTCGCGGTCAAGAAGATGACGGGGAACCTCAAGGCCCCGATCCTCTGCTTCTATGGCCCCCCGGGATGCGGCAAGACCTCTTTGGGGAGGTCGATCGCGCGCGCCCTCGGCAGGAAGTTCTTCAAAGCCTCTTTAGGAGGCATCAGCGACGAGGCCGAGATCAGGGGCCATCGCCGCACCTACGTCGGCTCGATGCCCGGGCGCATCATCCAAGGGATGACCAAAGCCGGGACCACGAACCCCGTCTTCCTGCTCGATGAGATCGATAAGGTCGGCGGCAGCAACTACAGAGGGGATCCCTCCTCCGCTTTGCTTGAGGTCTTAGATCCCGAGCAGAACTACGCCTTCAACGACAATTTCCTCGAAGAGCCTTACGATTTGAGCAACGTGCTCTTCATCTGCACGGCCAATAACCTCGATAACATCCCCCGTCCTCTTTTAGACCGCCTCGAGCTCATCGAGGTGCCTAGCTACACCGAGCTAGAGAAGATCAAGATCGCCGAAGGGTTCCTCATCCCCAAGCAGAGGAAGGCCAACGGGCTAAGCGAAGCGGACATCCATTTCGACGAGCCTTCGATCATCGAGATGATCCGCCATTACTCGATGGAGGCCGGGGTGAGGCAATTAGAGCGCCTGACCGCGAGCTGCTGCAGGAAGGCGGTGGTGGAGCTGCTTGATCACCCAGAGACCGTCAAGCCCATCGAAGTCACCCCGGAAGTCGTCAAAAAGTACCTCGGCGTCGAGGTTTTCGACTCCACGAAGAAGGAGAAGGAGAACCAAGTCGGCGTCGTCACGGGGCTAGCCTACACCGAGGCTGGAGGAGACATCCTCCCGATGGAAGTCACCTATTTCTCGGGCAAAGGAGGACTCGTCCTCACCGGGAAGCTGGGCGAGGTCATGAAGGAAAGCTGCCAGATCGCCCTCGACTACGTCAGGGCCAACGCGGGGCGATACCATATCGATCCGAAGATCTTCCAGGAGAACGACATCCACGTCCATTTCCCCGAAGGCGCCGTCCCCAAAGACGGGCCGAGCGCGGGGGTGGCGATAACCACGGCCATCATCTCCGCCCTCACCAACACCAAGGTCAACGCCAACGTGGCGATGACGGGCGAGGTGACTTTGCGCGGCAGGGCGCTGCCCATCGGAGGGCTAAGGGAGAAATCCCTCGCCGCGATGAGAAGCGGCATCAAAACCATCCTCGTCCCCGAAGCCAACCGCAAGGACGTCTCCGAGCTTCCCAAGGAAGTCAAAGACGGGCTTGAGATCATCTTCATGAAGGAGGTCGACGACGCCCTCAAAGTCGCCCTCGTCAAAGACGCGGAGAAGCCTCAATGAGGCTGAACTTCCACAATTCGGCCTACGTCATAAGCGCCCCTTCTTTGAAGGAGGCGCCCAAAGATGGGCTCCCTCATGTCCTTTTCGCGGGCAGGAGCAACGTCGGGAAAAGCTCTTTGATCAATGGGCTCACCGGCTCTAAGCTCGCCTTCTCCTCGAAGAAGGCAGGCAAGACAAAACTGCTCAATTATTTCCTCGTGGACGGGGCTTTCTACCTCGTCGACTCGCCGGGGTATGGCTCCACCAGCTACGCGAACCTCTCCACGATCCAGTTCTCCAAGATGATGGAGGACTACGTGAGGGACCGCTCCTTGAAAGCGGTGGTCCTGCTCGTCGATCTAAGGAGGGATCCAGGCGAGGACGACAAGGCCTTTTATCGGTACCTCGCCTCGACCGGGGTGAAGCTCATAACGGTCGTCACCAAATGCGACAAGCTCAATCAGAAGGAGAGGCACGAAGCCGCAAAAAGGGCCATCGCCCTGGGGCTAGACGAGCCTTTATTCTCCGATCTGAGCCCGAAGTCTCTGGACTTCATCCGCAAAAGCATCAGCGATTCGCTCTCCTAAGGCCCCCAAAAAGGGCCTTTTTCCTTTACTTTTGGATAGGAAAGGCGATAATAGGCCCGTTCTTCGTTGAATCCGCAGGGATGGGAGACTTCTTCGCTTAGAGAGCCCGGGGTTGGTGAAACCGGGAGGGAGGGGCCCTTGAGTCGGCGGGGGAGGAGAGACGTTCGCCCCTAGCGATTCGGGGAAAAGAGCCTCACTCTTGAGGAAATTGGGTGGTACCGCGCGCCGCGTCCCAATCTGGATGCGGTTTTATTTTGCTAGGAGAGAACGATGCTGGAGAAACATTACGACCACCTCGCCGTCGAAAGCGGCAAATACGAGAAATGGGTCAAGGAAGGTTATTTCACCGCGGGCGATATGTCCAAGGTGCCTTTCTCCTTGGTCATCCCTCCCCCGAACGTCACAGGGAAGCTCCATCTAGGGCACGTCATGGACACGATCCCAGACGACATCATCGCCCGCTACAAGAGGATGAAGGGCTATGACGTCCTTTGGGTGCCCGGCATGGACCACGCGGGCATCGCCACCCAAGCCAAGGTCGAGGCCAAGCTCAGGGAGCAAGGGATTTCGCGCTATGACCTAGGGAGAGAAGGCTTCCTCAAGAAAGCCTGGGAATGGAAGGACGAATACGCCTCCACCATCCACGAGCAGTGGGCCAAAATCGGATTGAGCGTCGATTACTCCAGGGAGAGGTTCACCCTCGATGAGGGGCTTAGCAAAGCAGTGAGGCACGTCTTCGTGACCCTATACGAAGAAGGGCTCATCTACCAAGGCGAGAAGATCATCAACTGGGACCCAGAGCTGCGCACCGCGCTTTCTAACATCGAAGTCGAGCATAAAGACGACGAGGGCGAGTTCTTCTATTTCAAATACGACGTCGAGGGGGGAAGCGATTCCCTCATCGTCGCCACCACCCGCCCCGAGACCATGTTCGGCGACACAGCCGTCTTCGTGAATCCCAAGGACGAGAGGTTCGCCTCCTTCGTGGGCAAGAAGGTCGTCAACCCCGCTAACGGCGATCTTCTTCCCGTGTTGGCCGACGATTACGTCGACATTTCCTTCGGCACCGGCGCCATGAAATGCACCCCGGCCCACGACCCCAACGACTTCGCCTTGGCGAAGAAATACGGCTTCCCCTTCATCAAGGTGCTCGACGATTCCGCGCACATGAACGAATTGGCGGGCAAATACAAAGGAATGGACCGCTACGAATGCCGCAAGGCTTTGGTGGAGGACATCAAAGCAAGCGGGCACCTAGTGAAGATAGAGAAGATCGTCCACTCCGTAGGGCACAGCGAGAGAAGCGGCGCGGTGGTGGAGCCGATGCTTTCCAAGCAATGGTTCGTCAAGATGAAGCCGCTAGCTAAGAAAGTATTGGAGAACCAAAAAAGCGACGGCAAAGTCGAGTTTTTGCCGAAGCGCTTCGAGAAAGTTCTGCTTCGCTGGATGAACGAGGTCGAGGATTGGTGCATCTCCCGCCAGCTCTGGTGGGGGCACCGCATCCCGGCCTATACCAACGTCAAGACGGGCGAGCTAATCGTCACCGAAGAGGAGATGGATCCCAAGGAATGGAAGCAAGACGAGGACGTCCTGGACACCTGGTTCTCCTCCGGGCTTTGGCCCTTCGCGACCATGGGCTGGCCCAACGCCGACAGCCCCGACTTCAAGAGGTATTTCCCTACCGACGTCCTGGTGACCGGATACGACATCATCTTCTTCTGGGTGAGCCGCATGGTCTTCCAGTCGCTCCACTTCACCGACAAGGCCCCCTTCAAGACGGTCGTCATCCACGGCCTCATCAGGGATGAGCAGGGGAGGAAGATGAGCAAGTCGCTCGGCAATGGGATCGATCCGCTTGACATCATCGCCAAATACGGCGTCGACGCCTTGCGCTACTTCATCACCACCAACAGCACGCCAGGGCTGGACATGCGCTACTCCGAGGAGAAGCTCCAGTCCGCGGAGAACTACCTCAACAAGATCTGGAACGCCTGCCGCTACGTCGAGATGACGCTCGGGGAGGATTACGTCCCCTCTCCGATAAAGAAGGATTCCTTGGGCGTGCTCGACAAATTCATCCTCTCTAGGCTCCAGGAGACCATCAAGAAGGTGCAGGGGAAGATGGAGGAGTACCAGTTCGGCGCGGCCTCAGGATACCTTTATGACTTCGTCTACGACGACTTCTGCTCCTATTACCTCGAGATGAGCAAGGTCTCCCTGGCGAAAGCGGAGAACGAATCCACCGTGAAGGCGGTCCTATACAAAGTCATCAAGGAGATCATCCTTTTGATCTACCCCTATTGCCCCTTCGTGACCGAGGAGATGTACCTCTCCTTGCCTTGCCATAAGGACTCCATCATGCTCGAAGGCTATCCCAGCTTCGAGAGATCCCTCATCTTCCCCGCCGCGGAGAAGGAGGGGAGGCTCCTGAAGGAGATCATCAAGGACGTCCGCGGCTACAAGGCGAGCCGCAAGATCGCCCCGAACGCGCCCATCAACCTCACCCTCTCCCCTAGGCCCCTCTTCAAAGGGGTGGAGGAGTACCTCAAGCGCTTCCTCTTCGCGAAGAAGGTCGACTTCGTGAGGGACGCCCCTCAGGGGGACTGCTTCGTATACGGCAAGTTCACCCTGGTTCTCTCCGAGGACATCGACCCCGAGAAGCTTAAGGCGAACCTTGTTTCCGAAAGGGAAAGGCTCCTCGGCGAGATCGCTAGAGGCGAGAGGATGCTCTCCAACCCCGGCTTTGTTTCCAAAGCCCCCAAGGAGAAGATCGCCTTGGAGGAAGAGAAACTACAGGGGAACAAAGACAAGCTCGCCTCCCTGGAAGCTCGTTTAGCCTCCTTATAAGCCTCATATTCGGGCCGTCTTCGGAAAGAAAATCCGGGGATGGCCTTTTTCTGATGCTGAAAACGCCCAATTCGCCTTTATATAGAGGTGAAGAGGATTTTCTTCAGGAGGTAAAAACATGAACGATTCCAGATTGCTAAGCGAGCGGGAGCTAGGGGAGATTAGGCCCGGGGAGGGCCTGACCCTGGCCACCGTCCTCATCGTCTTCACGGTGGCGATCCTAGCCGTAGTGGCCTATAAGCTATTCACCACGAACAAGGGGAAGGCGCAGCTGCAGGGCTTCAAATTCGAGTGGGGAGGCCTTCTTTGAAGATCGCCTCCTTGAGCAAGAGCGAAAGGCCGAGAGAGAAAGCATTCGCCAAGGGGATGGAGGCGCTTAGCGACGAGGAGCTGCTCGCGCTCATCCTCTCCAGCGGCAACAAGCAGATGGGGGCGCTAGACATCGCCGCCAACCTGCTTTCCCATTACGGGGGCCTGCCCTCCCTTTCCTCTTGCCCATATCTCCTCCTTGAGAAGGAGAAGGGGGTCGGCAGGGCCAAAGCCTCGATCCTAGGCGCCTGCTTCGAGCTGGGGAAGAGGCTGAAGGCCCCTTTGAAGCCAAAAAGCCTGGAGGAGGAGATAAGGAAGGACCTATTGAGCCAGAAGCAAGAGGCCTTATACGCCTATTTCCTCAGCCAGAAAGGCGAGGTCATCGGCAAAAGGCTCATCCTCCTTGGGTCGCTTGGCGCCTTAAAAGGAGGGAAGAGGGCCTTGCTCTCCTCGTTGCTCTATAGCCCCAAAGGCGATCTCCTTCTCGTGCATTGCCATCCCTCGGGCGTGGCTTTGCCTTCTAAGGAAGACATCCTCTTCACCGCCGAGCTTGAGCGCTTCTCCTCGGCCTTCGGGCTGCGCCTGAAGGACCATTGGATCGTGACCGAGCAAGGGAGATATTGCTTCAAGGAGCAAGGGCTGATTGGGGATAAAAACAGATAAGCTTTGCCTTTTTCAGCGATTTGATTAAGGAAAAGCATCGGCTGTTGCGGGATAAATTGAAACGAAAGTAAAACTAGGAAAATGTCCTAAAGTACTTTGAATAGCTGGGAAGCCGAGAAAACAAAAGCAAGAGATTATCGGCCTTTTCGACAAGCGATTTTTTGACTAAGAAATTCGGCGTTTTTCCTTCTTTCAAATAAGTGGACGCTCACTATAATAAGCCCCGTCTCAAAGGAGCGACCCCATGAAGAACAAACGCATCATCGCAGGCTTGTCCCTGCTCACCCTCACCCTCCTGCCCTCTTGCAGCAGCGACAAATACACCCCTTTCAGCGGGGAGGCGGTGGTATCGGAGGATTTCCCCAACGCCATCGTCTACCTCGGCGCTTTGGGGAAGAGCTACCGCGCCACCCTGCCTTGCTGCTATTTCACCTTCGTCAAAGACGTCCCTTACGTCAGCCTGAAGGGCTATTACTCGACCTTCTTCACCGCGGCCTTCACCGATGGGGAGCCTTTCTACAAGGTGGAGGGGAACAAGGTCACCAACGTGAACAACGGCGCCTCCCTCGTCTTCGACCTCAGCAGCAACTCCATCTGGAGCGAGGACTACGACCAGTTCATCAATTTCTACGACACCAAGGTCCCGACCGACCTCTTCAGCGCCTCCGACGACTACGATCCCCTTTCTTACTACGACGAGGAGCAATCCACCTACACCAAGGGCGACAAGATCACCTATTGTTTGACGGATTACCACATGAGCCTCGTCTCCTACAAAGACGATATCTACGTGCCCTATGCGATCATCGACTGCCTCACCACGAGCAGCCTCGGCTACCGCTTCGTCTGGAACGGCAGCGCCTTCTACCTCGCCTATCCGAGCCTCTTCTATAGCGACAAGCAGCTCACCACCTACGGGAAGAGCTACTACAAAGGGACGCTCGCCACCTCCGAGCGCAGCCAGGACTTCGCGACCTACAACTACTATTCCTTCCTCTTCGAGATGAGGAATTTCTACGGCAGGTACCACGCCTTGGGGACCAATGACCTCGATTCCGAGCTCAACAAGCTCGGCCTCAAGGAGAGGATCATGTCCACCGACCCGGCCACCGCCGACGCCGGCATCGCCAGCGCCATCAGCAGCTATTTCGGCGACGGAGGCCACACCTATTTCAAAGACAGGGGCTTCGGCTGCAAATACGACTACAACACCGACGAGACCCTCACCAGGAAAGTCCTCACCGACGACCCGCGCTATGGGGCCTCTTATGATGTCTACTCGACCCTCAACACCTGGCGCAGCAGGCTCGGCGCCGACGGCACTGGGCTATTCACCAAAGGGTCGACCGCCGTCATCCGCTTCGACGATTTCTCTAGCACCGACGGAGACGGCAACATCCCGACCAAAGAAAGCGTCGGGCTCGACAAGACCAGCACCTTCGGCATCTTCTACAACGCCTTCCAGAAGATCGGTCAGGACAGCAGCATCAAGAACGTCGTCTTCGACGTCGCGATGAATGGCGGTGGAGAGGTGGCAGCGCTAGGCCACGCGCTCTCCTTCATGACCGACGACCCAATCTCGGCGTGCGTGAAAAACTACCACACCGGCGCCACTTTCAAGGAAGTGGAATACGTCGACAACGACTTCGACGGCGACTACAAGGACAACGACTCCTACGCCGGCAAGTACAATTTTTACATCCTCACTTCGGGATATTCCTTCTCCTGCGCCAACGCCTTCCCCTGCATCGCCCAAGAGCATGGCTGGGCGAAGATCATCGGCCAGAAGAGCGGCGGAGGCGATTGCTGCGTCGGCGCCGGCTGCTCGGCCGACGGCACGATGTATTCGATCTCGAGCAACCTCTCCTTCATCCATGAGGACGGCAGCAGCTTCGACGATGGGGCTTCCCCTTCCCCCGATTACGAGATCGATTACAGCAACTTCTATAACCTCAGCTACCTCGATTCCTTCCTTTCTAGCCTGAACGCCTAAGCGGTGGGGGAAGCGCCCTTCAAAAAGTTCTTCCCCTAGGGGAAAGAAGGGCGTATCATACTCGCGTTGTCACCTCCGGGCTTAGAGGTACAACCGCCTAAAAAAGGCCTAAGCGGAAGAGATTCCCGCCTTCCTAGCGAGTCTTATCAAGCCAGAAAATGGAGGAAAGCAAAGCATGTACGCAATCGTTATGACCGGCGGCAAGCAGATCAAGGTCTCCGTCGGGGACAAGATCTACGTCGAGAAGCTCGACGTCGAAGCCGGCAAGGACGTGAAGCTCGACCAGGTCCTCTTCATCGGCGGAGAATCCACCAAAGTCGGATCCCCGTTAGTGAAGGGCGCTTCCGTCGACTGCAAAGTCGAGAAGCATGGCCTAGGGAAGAAGCTTCGCATCTACAAGTACAAGGCGAAGGCCAATGAGCGCAAGACGCTCGGCCACCGCCAGCCTTACACCTGCTTGGTCGTCAAAGCGATCAACGCCTAATCGCGATGGTTAAGGTCACGATCGAATACAAAGGCAAGGATCTCCGCCTCTTGGAGATCAAAGGCCACGCGAACTCCGCCCCCTATGGCGAGGACGTTGTCTGCGGAGCCGTCTCCCTCGCCTCCTTCGGCGCGTTGAACGCCATGGAGGAGCTAGAAGACGAGTTCGAGTATGCGGTCGATCAGGAAGAAGGGCTCATCCGCCTGGAGGCCAAAGGCAAGCTCTCCGAGCACGACGCGGTCGTGCTTGAGACGCTCATCCTGCAGCTGAAGACGGTTGAGGCCAGCTACCCCAAGAACATCGCCATCAAAGAAAGGAAGCAAGCAAAATGAAATTTGTCCTCGACATTCAGTTCTTCGCTTCGAAGAAAGGCGTCGGTTCCACCAAGAACGGCCGCGATTCCGCCGGGCGCCGTCTGGGCGCTAAGGTCGGAGACGGCCAGCTCATCACCGCCGGCTCGATCATCTACCGCCAGCGCGGCACGAAGATCTATCCGGGGGAGAACGTCATGAAGGGCGGAGACGACACCCTCTTCGCGACGATCACCGGCATCGTGAAATTCGAGAGATGGGGCAAAAGCCGCAAGAAGGCTTCTGTCTATCCCGTCGAAGCGAAATAAGCCTCGTCTAGAGACTGCGGCCACCCTAGCGGTGGCCGTTTTTTGGGGAAAGCCCCATAGCATCGGCGGAAACGCCAAACAGGGCGGCAAGTCCCTCCCCTAGTAGCGGCCTTTAGGCCGAAAAAGAAAGGCATCAACGATATGAAAGCCCAAAAACTGTTCCTGAGCGCCCTCGCTCTCTGCGCCTTGGCTTCTTGCTCTGCGCCCGCAGAAAGTAACAGCGTCACCCTCATCAAGACGCTTGAGTCCAAGCTCTGCATCGCTTCGACCACCTCGTTCGACTTCCCCTGCAGCTTATTCAGCAACGCGGGGGAATACGTCCCTTACATCAAGCTCGGCGATTTCCTCTCCTCTTACAACGCGATCGTCACCGGCGGCATAGAGGTCTTCTCCAAAGACGGCAACGTCGCGAAGAACAACTTCTCCTCCGGCACGATGAGCTTCGACGTCGAAAAGAACCAGATCGTCTCCAATGACCTCGACAAGTTCCTCTCGATGTATGAGGGCGAGCACATGAACCACGACTCCTTGCAGGCCGAGGCCACCGCGACCGCGAAGATCGACGACGAGAAATGCTCGAGCACCGCCGGGAAGACCATCGCATGGAACCTCGACGACTACTACATGCAGCTGATCTCCTACCAGGACGAGGTCTACGTCCCTTATTCCATCCTCCAGACCATCTTCTTCAGCCCCAGGAGCCTCTCCTTCGCCTTCAACGGATCCGACTTCTACAACGTCTCCAGCTTCCTCGCCTTCTTCGACAACCCGAAGGAGAGGACCCTCAGCGAATTCGGCAAGGCCTATTACGGCGGCCCCTTGGGAGGGATCAAGGAAAGAAGCAAGGAATACTCCGAATACTTCTACGGATCCTTCCTCTTCACGATGGAATCCTCCAACGGCCACATCGGGACGATGGATTTCTCCTCATTGGACAAGGAGCTCGATTCCCTTGGTTACAAGTCGAAATTGCTCTCCAGCGACTCCTACACCGCCGACGCGGCGATCTGCGAGGCGGTGTGCAAGCTATTCGGCGATGGGGGGCACACGGGCTTCATCTTCACCGGAGTCACCGCGGGCATGGACATCGATAGGGACATCCCCCTCATGAACAAGGTGTTCGAGACCGATTCGCGCCTGGTCGGCAAGACCAACGTCCAGAACTACCTGACCTCTCTCCGCTCAAAAGCAGAGGTCACCCCTGGGCTACGGGTAGAAGGGGAGACCGCGATCCTCACCTTCGATTCCTTCGCCGTCGGGGCGATCGACCAGAAGACCGGCAAGGTCAACAACCTCACTCCCGAGAACGTCGGGCAAGACAATATGAGCACCTTCGCCCTCTTCTACAACTCCTTCGAGGAGATCAAGAAGAACGAGAGCATCAAGAACGTCGTCTTCGACGTCTCGCTCAACGGGGGCGGCGCCGCGATCGCCTTAGGCGAGAGCCTCAGCTTCCTCACTGACGAGGACGTCACCTTCTCCACGAAGAACCCCCTCACCGGCAGCAAGAACGTCGAATGCGTCGCTTACGACAACGACCTCGACGGGGACTTCTCCGACAAGGACTCCTACGCGGGGAAATACAACTTCTACATCCTGACCTCCCCCGTCAGCTTCTCCTGTGGGAACGCCTTCCCCTGCATCGCTAGCGACTATGGCTACGCCAAGATCATCGGCCAGAAGAGCGGCGGGGGGGACTGCGTGGTGGGCTATGCGACCGCGGTAGACGGCACCTACTGGCAGATGTCCAGCAACACCTCGATCATCCGCTCCAGCGGCCACACCGTCGACGACGGCTGCCCGGTCGATTACGAGATCGACTACGCCCGCTTCTACGACGCGAATTACCTCAATTCCTACTTAAGCGCGCTACACGCCTAAGCCACTAGGATCGATAAAGCCGCCCCGCGCGGCTTTTTTCTTCGCGCGCCCGCCAAAAAGCCCAGGCGAGGCCTTTGAGGGGCCATCTTCTCCTGAAAACGCCCTGATGGAAAGCGGTTTGGTCATTTTGGCTCTTGCAAAAAAAACGCCTAACCATCTATCCT
>CAVAGB010000027.1:0-12337 GCA_963588055.1 Erysipelotrichaceae bacterium
ATTAAGTCGGTGAAAAATGAGTCCCGGCCTACAAACCTGCATTTAGTTCTTCAGTTGGCGTACTTCTCATTTTCCATTATGGCTTCAGGAACTAACTCTTGAATTTTCATAGCGATCAATTCTTTCAAAAAACGTCATCGTTATACATCATTGCACATCATTGCACTAAGGCAGTGCAATGATGCTTTTTTATTTCGATGCCATCGAACTATATCATTACTCTTTTCTTGAGCAACGATGTATTGGCTCTGATATTTTTAGGTTGGTTGTATTTCTAATAGGCCCACACAAAAGCAACGAAATTTGAGAATTCAATTTTTTGGCGGCTTTCTTTGGCTGACGTTTCGGCCGTTTGGAAAACGGGCAGTCCCAAAAAATAAAGCGCCCCCTAAACTTTGCGGGTTGGTTAAGCAAAGAAAGGAGGCAAAATGAATCATAACACTTCGAAACCCAACCCTCACATCAACGAGCGCGGCAGCGGCGACGATCAGCTCGAGAGCCGAACCAAGTTCGCCCAGGGTGAGGGCGACCTCTGGGCCGCCACGGCGAAGCAAAGGGCAAACAGGCGAGAATTCGTGAAAAACATGATTCTGCTTGCATTCGGAACCAAGAAGGTGCTTAGATGCCGCCCGGCGATGAAAAGGCTAGTTTTCATCCTTCATGTGCAAAAGAGGTTTTTCAGAAAACCCACCTAAACCCACATAAAATCAAGAGGGTCAGGGATTCTAGAAAGTTCGACCTGGGGCTCATTTGAATTCGCCCTTTCTAGATTGATTCCTTTATAAGGCTTAGGAAGATATTGGAGGAATGTAAGCTCAGTCAGAATCCGAGCAGATAGGAACGCTCGCCATGGATGGGCTAGAAATTATTTCGCTTTTTGGGCTTTGGCCGCGTTCTTCTTCTCCATCCGCTCCTTGTAGGTGGGGAAAATCTCATCCCAGGGGTGCTCGATGACCATCGGGTGCGTCTTGCTGGCCTTCAGTTCAAGCCATTCCCTGTCTTGTCCGCCTTCTTTCCAACAGTGGAAGCTCCAATCTGGGTCAATCGTTTCTAGCCCGGAAGAATAACGGCACATGCAGTAAAGAACCACTTCCTCGTAGGTGAGAGTCGGGTCATCATAACTCATTCTTAGCGGGGTGTTTTTCGCGTCCAGGACGGCGGCGTCTTGGATTATCATTGGGTCGATCAGCATATTCAGATCCTCCTATTCGTGGCAAGCAGATTTATGTAGTAATCGCGGCAGCCATTGGCGCGCGGCACTATATCCATTCCGATTATGTAGTACGTTCTCCCAGATTCAAGGAGTATTTCTTTATCGTTTTTCTTCGTCGTTGTTCCATGTGACAAAGAAAGAGGCATCGCGGCTACACCTTTTTCAAGGGTAACTGAGATAAAAACATGGCTTAGTTCCGAATCTTCACACCGCGCATAAGTTCTTGCGGTCTCAAGACTTCTGCTTGTGCTCATGAATCCTTTCTCAACAAACGCCACGGGCCTTCCTGTTGCCTTCATTGTCTTGTAAGTATCATCAAGAAAACCAAGATAGGCATCGCCGGGCTTGAAATGCATTCCTCGATAAGAGGTGGTTGTTTTATCAATGACGAAATTTGAAATTGAGGCATTCATATCTTCGATAAAGGATGCTAATTCTTGTTCCGAGATTCCTTCCGGAAGAGCACCGTGCCTTAGATAATTATTAACCGCTAAGCAGCTCATCCCTTCGGAAGTATTTTCACTATAAGAGCAAATGGAAGTATATTTTCTAGGGTCCCAATCCGGTCTCGAATAGGGATTGTTTTCAATGAAGATGTCGGAGAACTCTTCGGCGGTCATCTTCTCAAGATGGAAATCCATCACCGACCAATCGGGCCTTTCTTCACGGACACCCTTAAAATGCATGAGTCTAGCCCGATGCCTTTCATACTCATTCACATACCACCCACAGTAATCGCAATGCCTGTCGCGGTTCTCGTCTATGCCAGTTTCGTAAACGTAAATCGATTGTTTCATGCTCAAAATATAGGTCTATTTTTGTATCCATGCAAGGACGTTTTCTTTCGATGCCATCGAATGAAGTTTATACAAACACATTTTATTTTTTGTCTTTTTGAAAGCGGTTAAACTTTATACAAATTTGTCGTTTGAAAGCTTTATGAGCAAAAGAAAAAAGGTTGGTCATTCGCCCTCAATCGAAATTCCAATTCTCCCGATTTTTCCGTTTGAAACGTCTCAAAAGACAAGAGGCTAGAGGGCATTGATTCAGCAAGAACCACGTCATTTTTTAGAAGCAAGTCGATTCAAAAGGAAGTTTATACAAGCTACCGGCTCATCATTAGAGAAAATTTAAGCCCGCACCTTATACAAAAACGGATAAATTTTATTCGAAATTTGGTCTTTTTCGTTCACCGTGGGCGGTAAAAGCACGAACGATTTCCAGTGGCATCAAGTCTAGACTTGCCTCATTCACGCCCTTCTGACGCCCCTAAGAACGTCAAAAAGACCTCCCCGAAGGGAGGCCTTAAGCTCATGAATTTGGCGTTAGCCTAATCAATGAAGGATGTCGGCAACGGTGCCGGCGCCGACGGTTCTGCCGCCCTCACGGATGGAGAACTTGGTGCCCTTTTCCATAGCGATCGGGTGGATCAAGGAAACGGTGAAGGTCACGTGGTCGCCAGGCATGACCATGTCGGTCCCAGCGGGGAGCTCGATGGTGCCGGTGATGTCGGTGGTGCGGAAGAAGAACTGCGGACGATAGCCGTTGAGGAAGTGAGTGTGGCGGCCGCCTTCCTCTTTGGTGAGGATGTAGGTGGTAGCGGTGAACTTGTCGTGGGGGACGATGGATCCCGGCTTGGCAAGGACCTGGCCACGCTCGACCTGGTCATGGGTGATGCCGCGGAGAAGGGCGCCGATGTTGTCGCCGCTCTCAGCGAAGTCAAGGGTCTTGCGGAACATCTCAAGGCCGGTGACGACGGTCTTCTGGGTCGGACGGATGCCGACGATTTCAGCTTCGTCGTTCATCTTGATCTGGCCGCGCTCGACACGTCCGGTGACAACGGTGCCACGACCAGAGATGGTCATGACGTCTTCGATCGGGAGAAGGAAGGGCTTGTCGGTGTCGCGGACAGGATCGGGGATGTAGGTATCAAGGGCATTGAGGAGCTCTTTGATGCAAGCGCAGGCGGGATCGTCCATCGAAGTGGCCTGGCCGGCTTTGAGGGCGGAACCCCTGATGACGGGGATGTCATCGCCAGGGAACTCGTACTTGTTGAGGAGGTCGCGGACGTCCATCTCGACGAGGTCGATGAGCTCGGCATCGTCAACCATGTCGCACTTGTTGAGGAAGACGACGATGTAAGGAACGCCGACCTGACGGGCGAGCAGGACGTGCTCACGGGTCTGAGGCATGACGCCATCGGTGGCGGCGACAACGAGAATCGCGGCGTCCATCTGGGCGGCGCCGGTGATCATGTTCTTGACGTAGTCAGCGTGCCCCGGGCAGTCGACGTGGGCGTAGTGACGCTTCTTGGTCTCGTACTCTTCGTGGGCGGAGTTGATGGTGATGCCGCGGGCCCTTTCCTCCGGGCTCGAGTCGATGTCGCCGTAGGCTTTGTCGACGGCGTTTCCCTCAGCGCCATTGGTGGCTTTGCCGACCATGGAGAGGTAGTGGGTGATGGCCGCGGTAAGGGTGGTCTTGCCGTGGTCAACGTGGCCGATGGTACCGACGTTCATGTGAACGCGGTCACGGTTGAACTTTTCTTTTGCCATTTGTAATTTCCTCCAATAATGGTTTTTCGAAATTGGCGAATAAATATTAGGACAAGGGGGGATGGGAAGCAAGACTAGAACATCCTAGTTTTGCCCCCAATTTCCCTTGGGCTAAACTTTGAGATTACTTGCCGCCAGTCGCCTTCTTGATGATGGCGTCCTGGACGAAGCGGGGGGTCTCACCGTAGTGGTCGAACTGCATCGTGAAGTTGCCGCGGCCCTGGGTGATGGAGCGGAGGTCGGTGACGTAGCCAAACATCTCAGCGAGAGGGACTTCGCACTCGATTTCCTTCGCGTTGCCGCGCTGGGTCTCACCGGTCATGTTGCCACGACGCCTGGCGATATCGCCGATGACGTCGCCGTAATACTGCTCAGGGACGGTGATCTCGACCTTCATGATAGGCTCGAGGATGACGGGGTCGCACTTCGGGGCGGCCGCTTTAAGGGCCATAGAAGCAGCGACTTTGTAAGCGGCTTCGGAAGAGTCGACATCATGGTAGCTACCATCGAAGAGGGTGGCCTTGAGGTCGATGAGCGGATAGCCGGCGAGGACGCCGCGCTGAAGCGCATCTTCCAAACCCTGCTGGGTCGGTTTGATGAATTCCTTCGGGACGGAGCCACCGACGATGGCGTCGACGAATTCGAAGCCTTTGCCGGGGTTGGGTTCGAAGCGGATCCAGACGTCGCCGTATTGGCCGTGGCCGCCGGTCTGCTTGATGTAGCGACCTTCGGCTTCGCCGGTCTTGCGGATGGTCTCGCGGTAATTGACCTGCGGGGCACCGACGTTGACGTCGACTTTGAACTCGCGCCTCATACGTTCGACGAGAACGTCGAGCTGGAGTTCGCCTACGCCCGCGATGATGGTCTGACCAGAATCGGCGTCGGTATGGACGCGGAAGGTCGGATCTTCTTCGGCGAGCTTGGTGAGGGCGATGGACATCTTCTCCTGATCGGCCTTGGTCTTAGGCTCAACGGCCTCTTCAAGGACCGGCTCAGGGAAGGTGAGCTGCTCGAGGATGACGGGGTTGTCTTCGTCGCAGAGGGTGTCGCCGGTGGTCGTGGATTTGAGTCCGACGACGGCGCCGATCTCACCCGCGTGGAGAACGTTGACTTCCTGACGGTGATTCGCATGCATGAGCACCAAGCGGGCGATGCGCTCCTTGTTGCCATGGGTGCTATTGAGGACGTAGCTGCCGCTCTTGAGCACGCCTTGGTAGACGCGCACATAGGCTAGACGCCCGATGAAGGGATCGGTCGCGATCTTGAAGGCAAGGCCGATGAAGGGCTTGTCGTCAGTAGGCTCGCAGACATAGGGTTCGCCTTCGAGGGTGCCCTTCTCGCCAGGGATATCAAGCGGAGAGGGGAGGTAATCGACGACCGCATCAAGCAACGGCTGGATGCACTTGTTCTTATAAGCGCTACCGCAGAAGACGGGGAAGAAGGTGCCGGTGAGGACGGCCTTGCGGATGGTCTTCTTGATGAGGTCGGTGGGGACGTCTTCGCCATCGAGGACGAGCATCATGATCTCGTCGTCGAAGGAAGCGAGGTCCTCAAGGAGGACGGAACGATAGTTCTCGACCCTGTCCTTGTATTCCTCAGGGACGTCGGTGATTTCAGGAGCGGTGCCCTTGTCGTCATTGTAGATATAGGCTTTGCGCTCGATGATGTCGATGCAGCCTTTGAAGCTGCCTTCCTTGCCGATCGGGCATTGGACGGCGTCGGCGTGCTTCTCGCCGAGGCGGCTATGGATCGACTCGACGCACATGTCGAAGTCGGCCCCAGTCGCGTCCATCTTGTTGCAGAAGACGATGCGGGGGACGCCATACTTCGTGCCCTGGCGCCAGACGGTCTCGGTCTGGGGCTCGACGCCGTTTTTGGAGTCGAGGACGGTAATCGCGCCGTCAAGGACGCGGAGGGAGCGCTCGACTTCGACGGTGAAGTCGACGTGCCCTGGAGTGTCGATGATGTTGAAGCGGGTGCCTTTCCAGAAGCAGGTGGTGGCGGAGGAGGTGATGGTGATGCCTCTCTCCTGCTCTTCCTCCATCCAGTCCATCGTCGCGGTGCCTTCGTGGACCTCGCCGATCTTGTGGGTGCGCCCGGTGTAGAAGAGGATGCGCTCAGTCGTCGTGGTCTTGCCCGCGTCGATGTGCGCCATAATCCCGATGTTACGGGTATGAGGGAGATCGTAGGTTTCGGTCTCTTGGATTTCGTTCTCAGCCATTGGGATATTCCTTTAAATATTAGAAGCGATAGTGGGCGTAAGCCTTGTTCGCCTCAGCCATCTTGTGGACGTCTTCCTTCTTCTTGACGGAAGCGCCGGTGCCGTTGGCGGCGTCGATGATCTCGGCGGCGAGCTTGTCTTCCATGCTCTTCTCGCCGCGGAGGCGGGAATAGGTGACGAGCCAGCGGAGGCCGAGGGTCTGTTTCCTCTCTTTGGAAACTTCGGTCGGGACCTGGTAGTTGGCGGCGCCGATGCGGCGGACTTTGAGCTCGACTTCCGGCATGATGTTGTTGATCGCGGTGGCGAAGACATCGATCGCCGGCTTGCCGGTCTTGGCCTCGATCTTCTCGAAGGCCTTGTAGATGATGGTTTGGGCGGTGCCCCTCTTGCCGTCATACATGACGCGGTTGATGAGGCGGGTGACGAGCTTGCTGTTATAAACCGGATCGGGCAAGACGTCGCGTTTTTCGACAGAACCTTTTCTTGGCATGGTGATTCTCCTTACTTAGCTTCCTTCGGCTTCTTGGTCCCATAGAGGGAACGGCCTTGGCGCCTGGCATCGATGCCGGCGCAGTCGAGGCAGCCGCGGATGATGTGGTAACGGACGCCCGGGAGGTCCTTGACACGGCCGCCCCTGATCATGACGGTCGAGTGCTCCTGAAGGTTGTGCCCTTCGCCGCCGATATAAGCGGTGACTTCGTAGCCGTTGGACAAACGGACACGGGCGTACTTCCTCATAGCGGAGTTCGGCTTCTTAGGGGTCATCGTGCCCACACGGGTGCAGACGCCTCTCTTCTGGGAGGAGGGCTGGCTGGAGTTGCGCTTGGTAAGAGAGTTCCAACGTTTCCCCAAAGCGGGGGTTTTGGATTTCTTGACCACGGACTTGCGGCCCTGCCTAACGAGTTGGTTGATTGTTGGCATGTTTGTGTTTTCTCCTTTTTCAATTCACACAATACCCGGTGTATCCACCACCGGGGTAAATAAAAGGGAATTTTCCCTTCCACTTACGTCCGGGGGTGATGATAAACCGCCTCTATAGAGGCTGTCAACACGAATTTTTCCTTTTTTAGATAGACCACAAACCCCGGTGTGTCAGATTGGGCTTTGTGCACAAGATTTACGTTAAGGGCAGCGCTTGAATAATAAGTGCCGCAAAAGCTGGTTTTGAAGGAATTTCAGATTCTTTGGCCAAAACACGAAATTCCCTTTTATTAATAAGGTGAGGGTGGTGCTTAAATCGAAACTGGCGCCCTCTGTAGAAAGAAGGAGAATCTCATGGAATTATGTAAAGGATCAGCAAAGCTGAAGAGCAGACCGCCCGCCGCTGTTTGGAGCAAAGGGGCTTGCGTTCCGGTCCCCTCTCTGCCCCATTTCCTACCGGAGCTCGCCCCATCCAAGGAACATTCTTCCAAAGCCTCCTGTTTCCCCTATAATAGGCGTATCGTCAAATTTTCTTGTTTTTGACGAAACGCCTGGATGGGCAATGACGATGGGAATAGAGCCGATATTGAAGAAATTGTCTGAAAAATCCTCCTTTTCGCGTGAGGATATCTTTCATGCGTTCCAAGAAGAGAAGGCCGATATGAGCTTTTCTTCCTTTTCCTGGAGGCTTTTCGATCTTCTGAAGGAAAAGAAGCTCTTCAAGACAGGTCGCGACTCCTATTCGTTAACGAAGCCAACATTATCCGCTTATAAGCCTTTGTACTCCGAGGAAGCAGCCCAAATAAGCAATCTGTTGTCCAAGCGTTTCCCAAGCATCTCCTTCGTGATGTTTGAAAGCACGCTCCTCAACGAATGGCTGAATCACCTCATCGCGCAGAACACGATCTTCGTCCAGGCCGAGAAGGACGTGAGCGGCTTCATCTTCGACGTTCTGCGCGACGAATTCAAAAAGACCGTTCTCTATAAACCGAGCGTTAAAGATTTCGATCGTTATTGGCAAAAGGGCTGCATCGTCGTGACGGATCTTGTGAGCCAAGCTCCCCTATCGAAAGAATCGCCTCACGAGATCACCTTGGAGAAGCTGCTCGTAGACATCCTCGCGGAGAAAGCCATATCCATGACTTATAGTCCAGGCGACCTTCCCCTTCTTTTCGAAGAGGCCACGAGGATTTATTTAATCGATAAAAGAAGGCTAACCCGTTACGCGGGAAGAAGGAACGCTTTAGAAAAGATAGGCAAATACATCGGAGAGTGAAGACATGCTGGCGAGATCGATGTATACGAAAGAGTACGTGCAAGCCCTTCATGAGCGCACGGGAAACGACCCCGCATTGCTTGAAAAAGTAATCTATGCCTTCGGCCTACTGGAAGCCATCAAGAAGGTCGGCCTACCCTTTTGTTTCAAAGGAGGCACTTCGCTTATGCTTCTTCTGGAACATCCGCGAAGGCTCAGCACCGACATCGACATCATCGTCCTTCCCGGGACGGACATCGATGGCTACATAGAAAAAGCGGGCGAAGTATTCCCGTTCGTCTCTGTGAAAGAGAACGTTCGTCTGGGGAGGAACGGCATCGAGAAAAGGCATTTCAAGTTCGCCTATCTCTCCCTTTCAACCAGCATGAGGTCACCATCCTCCTTGACGTCCTTTTCAAGGACTACCAATACAAAGTTTTAATCGAAAGGCCGATCAAAAACGAATTGCTTCTATGCGAAGGTGAAAATCTTCGCGTCTGCGTCCCAGACGTGAACGGAATTCTAGGCGATAAGCTCACCGCCTTCGCGCCTCACACAACAGGGATCCCCTTTGGCGTCGGAAAAGAATTGGAGATCATCAAGCAGCTCTTCGATTGCTCCTCCCTTTTCGATGAGATGAGCGATTACCAGGCAGTCTGTGCGACCTATGCGCGTATCGCCCAAAGCGAAATGGGGTATCGCGGGCCGTCTTTTCCTCAAGAGAATGTCCTGATAGACACGATCGAAAGTTGCTTATGCATCGCAAGCCGAGGAGAGCTTTATTCGGAACAATACCCCTATTTCAAAAAAGGGATTCTAAGAATAAAAAACCACGTGCTGAACGGGAAATTCAGTGGAGAGACAGCAGGCGTCTGTGCGTGCAAGGCCCTTTATCTGACCGCCTCGATTCTCATTGGGGTGAAATCCTTTTCGAAAAAGGAGAGCCCGAAAGAAAGCTTGGCGTCAAAGATGGAATTCCCAAAGTCAAGAAGCTTTTCCTATCTCCATGTTATAGATCCCATTGCTTACGCATACGTTGCAGAGACAAGCAAATACCTTACGTCTTGTAAGGGGCTGGTCAAACCGTCTAAGAAGAACGAAGAAAAAGGAAGCGACTACGATCTGTAGCCAGTTGAAATTCATCGCCCCAAGCGATGTGCCAAAACCTCCAAACTCCAAGTCGAAGAAACGAGTTGATTGTTAAATGTGGCCGACTGGAAAAGCAGCCATGATGGGGGCACTTCAGAGTTTCAGGCTACCCGATTGTTTTGAATGAAAGCCTGGCATACGTCGAGGCGACCTCGCTCACCTCGAAATCGAGGTTCAGTTTGCTCCCATCGTGAAAAGTCAGGCCGCTTAAAGAGGAGAGCTTCTGCCCTTTCTGGAACAAGACGTCGCGGTAATTGACGCTCCCATCTTGTTTGGTGGAGGAAGAGGCGACGAAATAAGGGGATAAGGCGGCGCTAGAGCTGCTCGCATCCAATAATTGAATCAGGCACCTGGAGGTGGAAGAGACGTTCCCAATGCTGTTAGAACAGGCGAAATCGACCTTCTTGCCTAAGGTCGATAGATCCGAATCGGGGAGATAGGAATAGGTATGGAGGTTGTTCTGATAGACCTCTAGACGCGCATCCACGCGGTATACCATCACCCCCGGCTTATTGGGCAAAGAGGAAGAGAGGCTGTTCCCTTTCTTGCCGTCGTAAGCATTCAGCCCGAAGGGGGAATAGAAGCAGACGAGGAGGTACTCGTCGTATAGGGAACCGCTCCAATCATGGGAAAGAAGGAGGAACTGCCCGGTGGAGGTGAAGGAAGGCAAGGTGATTTCGCAGGAAGAGGTCACGTAGGTGGGGCGGGCCCAATCCAAAAGCATCTTCGAGAAGGGGTTATGGTCGCCTAAGGAGGCGTCCATCATATCCGCTCTGCCTAGAGGGGAGATCTCCGCGACGTCTTCCTTCGCGTTCTCATCGTAATAGTCCTTCAGCCCCAACAAGTGGCCGGTCTCGTGGACATAGGTCCTCGAGGTCGCTTGATCATCCATCATGTAATAGGAGGCGAAGCTGATCGGGGCGGGATAATCCAAAGAGAAGGCCCAGTAGAAAGAGGAGCGGGAGGAAGAGCCTTCCTCCATCCCTTCGTAAGGGCGGGAGTAGACGAAGAAGACGGGGACGATGGATTCGCCAGAAGGGGTGAGGTAAGCGTAGTTGGAGCTAGGGTCCTCAGGATAGGTCGCGTCGTGCCACTTCAGCGCTTCCTTATATATATAGGATATATAGGACTTCTGGTCCGAAAGGGAAGTCGATTCGTACTCGGTTGATTTCTTTGGGGCCCTATACCAGCTAGAGGCCACCTTCCCCTTTATCTGCAGACGCGAATAAGAGCTCGCCTCATAATAAGAAGCAACAGAGAAGAAAGAGGAAGAGGACGTCCCGAAGAAAGCGCGGTCGATTCTAGAAAGGGCATCGCTAGGCAAGGAGGAGGAAGGGTGATCCTCGAAGTCGATCGGGATGACCAAAAGTTTAGTGACTCCCGTAGTAGGCATCGCGTAACGCCTTTTCCCTTTCTCGTCTTGCTTATCCAAAATGGAAGAATAGGCAAGGAAGGATTCGTCTTGACTAAGGATGGGGGAGAATCCACTCAATTTGGAGTAGCCATCCCCTTGTTCGGATGCGAAGGCATCCTTATTGAGCGTCCCGTACTCATAAGAAGAAAAATCCAGCCCGGAAGAGCAGGTTAGCAGCAAGGGAAGCAAGCAAAGGATGAGGGGCGAACGTTTCACAAGGAAGATTGTAACAGGGAAAGATAACAAGGCGGGCTAAAAACATCGACAACAAGATTCGTGGAGACGCCCTAGGCGACGGCGATGATCTTATGAATGCTAACCAACTGAAACGAATGCGCCAACAAGAAAGTAAGGAAAATATGAGCATCATCCGGACAGTCTATCATTTAGGTATTTCTTGTTATTTTTTACCTAGTTGAACTCACATATTGACTAATGTATCCTAGATACGTGAAGTTCTTTGATCTAAAAAAGGAATGCGAAGAGGTCGCCTCTTGCCCTGAAATCCGAGCGATGAGTGAGGCGATCGAACTCGAACGGGGCAAAAGTTTCGCGTTGCCAAAAAAGAAAAGCATCAACCGTCTGCATGACGTCTCGAAAAGAAGGAGCACGACGGCCTCCAACGCAATTGAATCAATCGAAGTAAGCAGCGCCAGGGAAAAAGAATTGCTCGAAGAAGGACTCGCGCCGTCCACGTACGAGGACTTCATGCTGACTGGTTATAACGACGCGCTGGAAAGCATCTTCAAAACCTATTCATACCGGAAATTGGACGAGGACCTCATTTTAACCCTGCACCAATTCATGTACGAAAGATGGAACCCTTCTTTCGGGGGGCGATACAAAACGGAGCAGAATTACATCGTCTCAGGAGGGAAAACGTTGATTTTCACTCCTCCCTCGCCTGATAAAGTTCCCTCTCTCCTCGGCAATCTCATTTATCAATTTGATTTGGAGATGGCTTCTCCATTAAGCAACAAGCTGGTCGTCATTTCCTCTTTCATTCTCAATTTCCTTTGCATCCATCCCTTTCAAGACGGGAACGGTAGAGTTTCAAGGCTATTGACGACTTTCTTGCTTCTGAAAAACGGCTACGAGCTCGATCTTTATTACTCCCTTTCTTATCTAATACTCGACAATCAAGAAGGGTATTACGCTTCTTTGGAAAAAAGCGATAGAGGCTGGGACAGGAATGAGAACGACATCAAGCCCTTCGTCGCCTACATGCTTCAAACGATCTTGCTTGGCTATCGAAAGTTGAACTACATCCTTGAGATTTCCTCCATGAAAGGCACTTGCGCCATCAAGGTAAAGAAAATCATCGACGATTCCGCCTCCCCGATCTCGAAAGCGGACATCGAAGAGATTCTCTATTCCTACGGCAGAGACAGCATCGAAAAAGCCCTCAAATCCTTGGTGAAAACAAAAAAGATCCAGCTCATCCAAAAGGGCCATTACGCGAAATATTTCAAGGTTTGAGGCCGTAAACGAAGAAGGATGGTATTTTTAAAACAGGGGCCCTTTGGTCTAAAGTAAAATAGCGAAAAGAGGATAATTCCATATGATAGACATCGACGACATCATCAATAGGCTCATCTAGCATCCTTCCAAG
>CAVAGB010000028.1:0-12081 GCA_963588055.1 Erysipelotrichaceae bacterium
GTATATCAAAAAGGCTTACAAAGATTTCAAACACAACAGAATGGGCCGGTGCGATACCTTGTGAATGTGACAATAGAGGATAAAATGCAATGAAAACGCTGATGCAATTTAAGATGGCCCTTCTGAAAATCAATCCCTTCGCAAGGATGAAATTCGCTTCGATTGGTAAAAGATCGTGTATCTATAAGCCTTTATTCGTACATGGAAAAAAGTACATTCATCTTGGAAGCCGCGTTACTTTTCTGCACAACGCGAGGATAGAAGCAATCGATGCCTATGGAACGCAAAAATTCAAGCCGCTAATCGAAATCGGCGACAATACAACCTTTCAGCAGAATCTTCATATGATTAGTGCCGGCACATTGAAAATCGGCCATGATTGTGTCTTCTCTTCGTATGTGTATATCTCGAACTGCAACCACGATGCAAGCGGGGTGGACGTTAATGTCTTGAATGCCCCTTTGATAGTGAAAGACACGACCGTCGGGAATTATTGTTTCGTAGGGACGGGCGCGAAGATTATGGCCGGCGTTCATCTGGGCGACAATGTGGTTGTCGGCGCGAATGCCGTCGTCACCAAAGACGTTCCGTCATACTGCACCGTCGCCGGCGTTCCTGCAAGGATAATAAAAAGATATGATTTCGACAGAAAGGAATGGGCTTCTGTTTGATGCTTAGATAAAGGGCCTGATGCTTATGAATCCTCTTATTACAGTTGTAATGCCTACCTATAATCGACCAGAATGCATTCGATATTACATTGAAAATTCCTTAAGAAAATACGATGGTAAGTTGTTTTGCTTCGAAATACATGATTCCAGCGAAAATGAACTAACGAAAAGCTATGTGGACGAAGTCAATCAATGCCTAAAACATCCAATTAAATACTTTAGGTACGAATCCTCGGTCAATGGGGACGAGAAGACGCATAGGGCCCTGTCGAACGTTAAAACCGATTATTTTTATCTGATTGGCGATGGCTTTGCCCCTGATTTCAATCGGTTAGAGCAAATGCTTCTTGAGAATCATTTTTCCGAATACGATTTGGTTGGCTTGTTCTTCAGGGATCGCAACGAAAACGTGAATTCAAGATTTACGCAAAGCGACAAAATATACGAAGAAAACGATATAGATTACATCTTCGAGAATCTAACGTTGTTTCTAACGCTGTACGGGGCTTCTTTGGCCAGTACGAAAATGTTCTCGTACATAGATGAAAATAACTTATTCGAGAAATTTAACTATCATGGGAGATATTCCTACGCTTACTGCTTGAGTTTAATAGAGGCTTTGATCTCTGGCAAATTTAAATTTGGAGTCTCTTTTACGGACATAGCGCACAATCCCAATAAAAAGGGGAATTGGGCGCACGACGAGAAGTTTTACGATATTTTCTACGCGGAATTCATCACGGACCTTGATAAAATCTCATGCTTCTCGTTAGAAGACAAAAACAAGACGCTGAAGCACATCGGCGCATACCATTTCACATATCACGGCATTGTCCATTATAAGATGCTGGGCGTTTTTAAGCCGCGATATCTCAAGAAATACAAGAAGTACGTGGATAGATGCAACAACCACTATTGGTTCATGAAATTGATCGCCTTTTTGCCTAAATGGCTGTGCTGCGCCTTCTATTATCCTTTAAGAGGTTGCAAAAGATTGGTCAAAAGATAGCCAAGTCTAGGCTTTTTCGTATCGGCGGTTTGTGGAACGCCGCCCAAGCTCGGCGAGACATTGAGTACGATAGCGGACGTTATCGTAGTATGATTGCTTTGCGCTTGGCAATGATTTTCGGTGTAACAACGGATTCCGTCTATCGCCGCGCAACGGATGCGCTAATAAGACAACTCATCCAAGCATGAGAAAAACTATAGAGGCACAAATATGAAAGTCGTAATCTTGGCTGGCGGGCTTGGAACCCGCATCTCGGAGGAATCCCATCTTAAGCCGAAGCCCATGGTGGAAATAGGCGAGATGCCCATTTTGGTGCACATCATGAAGATCTACGCGGCCCAAGGCTTTAAGGACTTCATCATCTGCGCGGGTTATAAGCAGCGGATCATCAAAGAGTATTTCGCCCATTATTACCTTTATATGAACGATGTGACCTTCCATATGGGCACCAACAAAAAAGAGGTCATCCACAGCGGCGATTTCGACGATTGGAACGTGACCGTCGCCGATACCGGTCTCAACACGGCCACCGGAGGCAGGGTCAAACGCATCCAGAAATACGTTGGGAATGAGCCTTTCATGCTCACATATGGCGACGCGGTCGGAAACTTGGACCTCCACGCCCTTTTGGAATCGCATAGAAAATCGGGCAAACTAGGAACGATCTCCGTCTACAACTTCGGCCAGTCCAAAGGCGTCGTGGAAATGAGGAAAGACGGGACGGTTGAATGTTTCAGGGAGAAGTCGGATTTCGACGGCGACCTCATCAACATCGGATTTATGGTTATGGAGCCACAGGTTTTTGATTTGATTCCAGGCGACGATTCGCCGTTTGAGGAGACCGCGATGAAGACCTTGGTCAAAAACGGCCAGCTCAACGCCTGCCTCCATAAAGGCTATTGGCAGTGCATGGACACGATGAACGAGAAAGAGAAGCTCGAAAAGCTTTGGCAAAGCGGCAACGCCCCTTGGAAGATGTGGAAGGACTGAACATGCTTGACCTGGGTTTTTATAAAGGGAAAACCATCTTAGTCACGGGTCACACCGGCTTCAAAGGCACGTGGCTCTGCAAGATATTGATTGGCGCCGGTGCTAAAGTGGTGGGCTATTCTTTGGAAGCACCTACCAACCCGAATCTTTTTGAACTGTCTGGTATTAAGAATAAGATGGTCTCCATCATCGGAGACATCCGCGACTATGATCATTTGAAGGCTGTTTTCGAAGAATATCAGCCAGAATGCGTCTTCCACCTCGCCGCCCAGCCCATCGTCCGCGATTCCTACAAGGATCCTCGTTATACCTACGAGACCAACGTCATGGGCACGGTCAATGTCTTGGAATTCTGCAGACTGACCCCCAGCGTCAGAAGCGTTTTGAACGTCACCACGGACAAGGTTTATCTCAATGACGAGGTTCCGAATCATCCTTTTAAAGAAGACGAGCCTTTGGATGGCTATGACCCATATTCCAATTCCAAATCCTGCTCGGAATTGGTGACTCATTCCTATAAGAAGGCTTTCTTCAACGACATGAATATCGCCGTGTCAACGGCTAGAGCGGGCAACGTCATAGGAGGAGGCGACTTCGCGAATGACCGAATCATCCCCGACTGCGTCAGGGCGATCGAATCGCATAAAGAGATCATCGTCAGGAATCCTTATTCCACCAGGCCGTATCAGCACGTTCTAGAACCTTTGTATGTATATCTTGAGATCGTTGAGAAGCAATACAAAGACAAGAAGTATCAGGGCTATTACAATGTGGGTCCGGATGATTGCGACTGCGTGAACACGGGCGACTTGGTCAGCAAATTCTGCTCTGCATGGGGCGAAGGCGCATCCTGGGTCAACAAGCACGATGGTGGGCCCCATGAAGCCGCATTCCTGAAATTGGATAACTCCAAAATCAAAGAAGTTTTTGGCTGGAAGCCCAGATGGCACATCGATGAGGCAATCAGGAAAATAGTCGGATGGACGAGAACCTACTTAAAGGATGGAAAATGCGTTCCTTTTGAGATGGATGATGAGATAAAGGAATTCTTCAATGGACTTGGCGACTAAAAAAAAGGTTGGCAAAAACGTATTCTTCGACTTTGTCAGCCAGGCTTTGATATTGCTTGTCCCCCTCATCACGGCGCCTTATTTGGCCCGTATTCTGCACGAGGAGGGAAATGGGCAATATGCCTATGCTTCGAGCATCATCACTTATTTCGTTCTATTTGCTAATCTTGGATTTGATGTATACGGCCAGAGGCAAATAGCCCTAAAGCAAGGCGACAAAGAGGCTCAGTCCGCCACGTTCTGGGAGATTTCCATCTTAAAGGTAATCTGCACGTGTTTGTCTTTGGGCGTGCTGTATGTAATCGGGTTCACTGTCGGCTATGGGGAGAAATACACCAAGCTGATTTTGATATTGTCCTTGAATGTCATCTCCGTGCCGTTCGATATATCGTTTTTGTTTAAAGGCCTTGAGAAGTTCCAATTGATCGCGTTGCGGACCGTTCTCATCAAAATCCTGAATTTGGTTTGCATCTTCACCTTCGTGAAATCGGAAGGCGATTTGTGGCTATATGCGCTCATTACCGGCGCTTCTTCCTTGTTGTCGAATTTGTTGATGTGGCTTTCCGTTCGAAAGCTCATCGTCAAAGTAGATATACGCGCCTTGCGCTTTAAGAAACATTTCAAGCCCGTCGTCTTCATTTTCTTGCCGACCCTTTGCTCAACGATTTATTCGGTTTTCGACAAGACGATGATTGGCCTTCTAGCCAAGAATGCGGATTATGAAAACGGGTGCTATGAGCAGGCGTACAAGATAAACTCAATGTGCGTTTTGCTTCCCTGTCTCCTCGACAACGTCTTCATTTCTAGAAACGCAGACGAATACGCGAAAGGCGGAATAAAAGCCTTGGAGAAAAACATCTACTTCGCATGTAATTTCGCCTGGCTCATTTCGATTCCTCTCGTGGTTGGCAATTTCGTTGCGATTGGCAACTTCTCCTCGTGGTTTTTGGGCGATGGCTACGCGGAGGTCCCGATGCTATTGATGATCATGTCAGTTCGATTCATTACCAGCGGAATTGGAAATGTGTTCTCTTCTCAGCTTTTCATCGTCGTAGGCAAAGAGAAATACTGTCTGATCACATCCATCATCTCCGCTTGTACGAACGTCGGGCTGAACGCCCTCCTCATTCCTAATTGTGGCGCGATAGGGGCCGCAATCGCCACGGCCGTTTGCGAGACAGTCCATCTGATTGTATACGTTGTCCTCGCATATAAATTCCACGCCTTTTCTTTAGGGAAGATCTTCCTGATGTCGTGGAAGTATCTTCTGGCTTCCGCGATTATGTTCGTCCCTATTTATCTTATGAATCGGTTTATACCTTATAGCGTTTGGAGTTTCTTCTTAATTGTGGCCGTGGGGTGCTTCGTTTACTTTGGTTTCCTTTTGATCATCCGTGATAGTATTGTTTGGAACGGCGTCGTTTATCTGAAAAATAGATTACTCAAAATAAAACACCGCGAGGAAAACGCTGAGGAAGATAAGGGGGAGAATCATGCGGATGAATAGCAAAGAGCTCGCTCTGAACGTGAGGAAAGACGTGTTGGAGATGATCCATCGCTCCCACGCCTCGCACATTGGCGCGGCTTATTCGGTGACCGATATTCTGGCCGTTTTGTATGCGGATATTATGAATTACGATGCCGCCAATCCCAAATGGGAAGGTAGAGATCGTCTCGTTTTGAGCAAAGGACACGCGGGCTCTGCCCTTTATGCGACGCTGGCCGAAGTCGGGTATTTTAACAAAAGCGTGCTCAACACATACGATTTGGATGGCAGTCCCCTTTCGGGGCACATCTCCCATAAAGGCGTCCCTGGGGTCGAATTCTCGACTGGCTCCTTGGGGCATGGGGTTTGCGTTGCTACTGGCTTAGCGCTGGCGCTGAAAATCAATGGGAGCAGCTCCCATGTCTACGCCATCACTGGCGATGGCGAATGCGACGAAGGGTCTTTTTGGGAAACGATCATGTTCGCCAATCAGTACAAGTTATCGAACTTCACCATCGTCATCGACCGAAACGGGATGCAGGCTATGGGCAATGTCAAGGACGTGATGGACACCGGGGACCTTGGAAGGAAAATTAGGGAATTTGGTTGGAATGTCATTGATGTCGATGGGCATGATCACGACGCTTTGCGAGGCGCCTTCCTAACGAAATTCAATAACGGGAAGCCGACATGCGTCGTCGCCAAAACGATAAAAGGCAAAGGCGTTTCCTTCTTTGAGAATTCCTTGCTGTGGCATTATAGAGATCCCCAAGGTGAGGCCTATGAAAACGCCAAGAAAGAACTAGAGGGTTTGGGCGATGAGAAATAACATGATCAAGGTCATCTGCGAAGAGGCCGACAAAAATAAGAACATCGTGTTCGTGACCGCCGATCTTGGCTACAACGTCCTTAATCCTTTTTATGAAAAGTTTCCCGATCGGTACATCAACGCTGGCATAGCGGAGCAAGATATGACCAGCATCGCGGCCGGCTTGGCGCTCGAAGGAAAAAAAGTATTCACCTATTCTATTGGTAGTTTCTCTACTTTGCGTTGCTTGGAGCAAATCCGCAACGACGTTTGCTATCACAACGCCGACGTTAAGATCGTCGCCCTTGCCGCCGGCTTTGCTTACGGCGGGCTTGGCATGAGCCATCACGCGACGGAAGACATAGGGGCGATGAAAGTCCTGCCTAATATAACGGTTTTCTCCCCATGCGATCCCATTGAGACCCGCGCGATCACACGCGCTGCGATCGAATTAAACACCCCTTGCTATCTTCGCCTTGGGAGAGGCGGGGAGAAAGACATCCATTCTGAGGAGATCGTCGATTTTGAAATCGGCAAAGCTTATCAACTGCTTCAAGGCGATGACGCCTGCATCTTTTCAACCGGCGCCATCACCATGGAGGCCAAAAAGGCGGCTGAGCAGCTCAAAGAGAAAGGCGTAGACGTATCTCTTTTTTCCTTCCCGACTATCAAGCCGATAGATAGAGAAACGATCGTTGAATGCGCTGCTAAATTCAAAGCCATTGTGACGGTCGAGGAGCATCAGATATACGGAGGGTTCGCTAGTTCCGTCGCGGATGTTCTCAGCGAATCGCCTTGCCCCCATGCGAGGCTCATTCGAATCGGCATGCGCGACGAATACACAAGCGTTGTTGGTTCGACCGATTATCTTCGCTCTTATTACAGAATGGACTCCAAAGCCATCTGCCAGGCGGTCCTTGATAGTTTGCAATGAGAAAAGCAGTTGTAACCGGCGCGACCAGTTTCATAGGCGCGCCGTTAGTCAAGAAACTGATTGATGAGGGGTTCTTTGTCTATGCGGTGGTTCGTCCTCATTCCACAAAGCTCGGCAATCTGGAGCCCAAGCGCAACATCAAAGTCGTTGAATGCGATTTGAAAGACGTCTCTCATTTGCCACTTTTGATTCAGGATGAGTGCTTTGCCTTTTACCATATCGCTTGGAATGGGACAAGGGTCCCTGAACGGGATGATCCGCTCATCCAAAACGATAACTTCCTGCGATGCCTAGAAGTTTACGAATCCGCCAAAAAACTAGGATGCTCCTATTTCATTTCAACCGGCTCTCAAGCTGAGTATGGGAGATGCGATGGCGTGGTGGGGGAGGACTACCCCACGAATCCAACCACTGAGTACGGCAAAGCCAAGTTAAAGTCCTTTCTAGAACTCAAAAGGAGGAACGAAAGGGACCAAATCCGCCTTGGGTGGGTCAGGATATTCTCCGCATACGGCCCTGGGGATTACGAGAAAACCCTGATTATGTATGCCATTTCGCGAATGCTGGAGGATAAGGACGTCGAAATGACCCTTGGCCTGCAGAACTGGAATTACATCTATATAGGCGATGTCGTGAACATCCTCTTCTTGCTTTCGACGGTAGATAACTACAAGACCGAATCCTATAATGTTTGCAGCGACGATAATCGAATGCTTAGGGATTACATGGTGGAACTCAAGGATACTTTGAAATCAAAGAGCCGATTGCTTTTTGGCGCCAAAAAGTACAATGAGTCTGAAGGGATTATCAGTTTTAAGCCTTTGAACGCGAATGTGAAAAAGCTCCTTGGCTACAATGCTTTCACGCCATTTAAAGAAGGGGTGCTGTCTGTTTGGAAGAACAGCTTTTCCATAGACGAAAACCTTGAAAAGGAAATCTTCGACCCGTCCGCTGGAAAATAGGGCCAGTCGCTGAATTTATGGAGGTAGGTTATGATTGAACTTACGAAAGAACAATTCACTAAATTGAGAATGTGCCTATTAGAAATAATGGACGAATTCGATCGGGTATGCCGGAAAAACGGCATCAAGTATTCCATGGCTTTCGGAACGATGCTCGGCGCGGTGAGACATAAGGGCTTTATTCCATGGGACGATGATATGGACGTCTTTATGGATCGGGAGAATTACCTCAAATTTGCCGCGGTTGCAGAGAAAGACCTTAAAAAGCCTTTTGAGTTCATCTCCATAACCAATAACAACAAATACGGCATTCCTCCCGTTCCTAGGGTTATGAAAGGGAACACGACGATGATCGAGACTTGCCGCTACCATGAAAAGTGGCACAACGGGATTTTTGTCGACATCTTCGTATACGACAACATTTCAGACGACCCTGTTGAGGCGCGGAAAATACGTCATAAAGTCGATGTGTACACCAATTTGCTCACCTGGAAAAACCGGGGCGCCATATTCGAAGACGCAACTTCTTTCTCTGGACGGATAAAGAAAGCCATAAAAAACATTGTGTGCTGCGTTCTCCCATCGTCTTTCTTTGCGAAAAGAATCGAGAAAAACAAGATGAGGTTCATGGGCACAAAAACCAAAAACAAATGCATGCACTGTTACCCGTTTGGGGATCAAATGGATTTGCTCGAGCCGGCTGAATTCGATTCCTATGTGGACTTGGATTTCGAAGGAAGGAAATATATGTGCATCTCCGGCTATGACCATTTCCTCAGTCTGACGTACGGCAACTATATGGAGTACCCGCCCGAAGAGGAAAGGGTTCCTGGCCACCATCTCACTTGCATCGAATTTGGCGAGTGAATGGTTCACGATTCCATTCAGTGAATCAAAATGGATTCTTTTGATCTTGGCTACCGCATGGCGGCCTGACTATGAAGGCACAATTCCTCAGAATAGTCCCTGGCCATTACATACCAATTATGTAAAGATTCGCCCATCACCGCGCCGCAAGCTTCGCGGTATATCGCCCAAACGAACCAATAGAACGAGACGATTGCCACGTAAACGAGGTAGTGGAATTCCAATTTTTCGGAGTAGGAGTCTTGCAGATATTCCTTCACAAATTTCTTAGACTCCTCCATTGGCCACATCGCGTCCATGATGTAAGCCGCCAAATCGCTTCCTGGGTCTGATTCCCCGGCGTATTCCCAATCTATGAGGATGGTTTGGGCGTCGGTGAGCATCCAATTCGGCTTGTACGTGTCGCAATGGCAGAACCTTTTCTGGACCCCATCGTTTTGTATCATTTCATATAGCCGCGTGACTCTATCTTTGATTTGACGGTAATCCGGGATGTCGATTGTGGTTTTTTCTAAGATCAGTTTCTCAATGTCCAGGGCGTCCTCGTAAGGCTTGAACTCCCAGTCGACGTGGTAATTCATCGCGTGGAGTCTTCTTAAAACGGCCAGAACGCGTTTGGAATCATCGAAGTTGTCGTAATCCGGCATTCTAATGCTTTGAACATATGAAGATATCTTCCACCCTTCTTGATCGTCCATCGCGATGAAAGTAGGGTCGATGCCGAACTTCTTCGCCAACTCGAGTGATTGTTTCTCGTGTTTTCGTGAGATGATGGCCGAAGTGCCGTCTCCCGGATGGCGGTAAACGTATTTCTTCCCTTTCACCTGAAAGATAAATGAAGTATTTGTTAAGCCTTCATTGATTGGTTTGAAGCGATTGATGTCTGTCTCTTCACAGCCAAGCACACGACAAATATTCTTCATGATTTTGCTGTGCGTGTTTTTGACATATCTGTCATCGAACGCTCTCAGCTCGTCTAAAGAGTCGAATTCGAAGATCGTGTTGGCTGGGTAAGTTCTTATGAACATCGGCGGCAGGTCCTTTATGTGCTCAAGGAGAACCTGCTCCCATAGGCAGCTGTCGTATTCGCCACTTTTTTGCGCTTTGGCCAAAATGCCGGACATCGCTTTGGAGAATTCTTTGTTCCAATAGACGTGGCCGAGCATGATATCGCCCTCATCCCCGCATTTAGAGACGGATGCGATGTGCCCCTTTGGCCCTTTTTTCATATACCATTCGTTGCTTTTGCCAGAGACGTGGATGGATGCGTAATAAGATTCGTAAACGTAATCGTCGAAGACGTTCTCGGTAAAATAGTCGTCGCTTGAGCAGATGTATGTGTTTTTTAGCACCCTTCTAACTAGATAGAGGGTATAAGTGTTGTTTTTTATATGGAATTCCGGATTGACAACGATGTGGACTCCAAATTTCTTCTCCAGATAGAAGAAAGCCTCTTTTTTGTAGCCCAAAACCAAAGTTATGTCTTTGATGCCCGCTTCCTGAAGCTGTTTTATCTGCCTTTCAATTAGGATTTCCCCTTTGACTTCCAGCAGCCCTTTAGGTTTTTCTAGCGATAAAGGAAGGAACCTTGATGCCATGCCAGCCGCCATGATGATCGCGTTGTCAACTTTATATGGCTTTAAGGATTCAAGGCCTTTTTTGGTTATGCCCCTTCCATCAATCAGCAGATTGTTTTCCAGCTCTTTTTTGACTGTGCTGATCGTCCCTACCGACAGCTTTGTGCCTTGAGCAATCTCTCTTATCGTCTTGTTGCCGTTCCTCTTTATGAAGTAAAGCACTTCGAATTCGTTTCTATTCATAATGGTAACCTCTATTTTTATTTCGCAGCGTTTGGGATTGGTTCAACCCCATCTGCATCATCGCTTTGGCGGTTTTTCATCCCGCGAGTGAAGAAAACGGCTAGTCCGATGGCTATTACTCCGGCAACCAATTTCGATACCATCATTGGCGCGATCGCGCTGGGCATGACACCAGCTGCGAAAGCCAAATGATCCCCGATGATGAAAGCTCCGCAAGTCGCCCAGGCGACATTCACGACCTTTTCGCGGTCATTCATTTTTTCCAAAACGGCGAAGGTTGCCATGTTGTTCGCGGAAGAGAGCAAAATACCCAAGACGCCGTAATCCGATAAGCCTGTTTTTCTTGAAAGGGAGGCCAATGGCTTTTTCAAAATTTTGTTCAAACAGAAGACGAAGGGGAGTGCGCCGCTTAACACGATGCCTACCGATCCCGCCACAGCCACTCCGTCGGAAGCGGGGGCCAGGAGATTAAAGAAAGCAACGTCTGCGATGTCTTGCCCAGCCTCAGTGATTATGGGGGATAAAATCAAATCCTTGAAAATGGCTAGTGCTAAACCGAGCATCGCAATTGCGTTGATTCCGATCGAGAAGTATTTGAAGAAAGCAATCGTCCCTTTTTGGAGGAAAATCAGGCAAAGAATGATGGTGATGGATAACGCAGCGGGGATAATAAGGTTCTTGAGAATCGTGAGTATGGGGATGTTGAGCATCAATCCTCCGACGAAGGTCCCAAAAGGGATCGCCGCAATGCCGAAGAGGATGCCTTTTGCGAAGTGCGGTATGTCTTTTTTCTGGATCGTCCCCAAACCAACCGGGATTGAGAAAACGACGGTGGCCCCCATCATCGAGCCGTAGACAATGCCAGACCAAGCGCCTATTGTGGCGTCGCTGGCGACTTCCATGGCCACTTGGTATCCGCCCATATCCATCGCTAAAATGGCAGTAACGGCCATGGAAGCATCAAGACCCATTTTGTCATAAAGAATTCCTAAAGAATGCTGTAACCCCCAGGCAATTAACGGTGCTAAGGAGATAATTCCGATGATGGAAAGGCATAAGGATCCAATCATCTCGAATCCTTTTGTGAATTCTTTTCCTACGCCAATCCTGTTCTTTAGGAACAGATTATCGATTAAGCCGAATATGGCGAAGCAAGCCATGATTGCCACGACTGCGATTGAGAACCATTGCATAAGCGACCTCCGCTGTATGTTTTTATTCTCGTCCTTGCGGGGGGGGGCTAGTCAAGACCTAAATTCAAAAATGCATAAAACCTATAGATTTTGAACAAGGCAATTTCTTTGGACCAACAGGAGGCTCGAAGAATGCAAAGGAAATGCGCCTTCGAACAAAGGAAGGCATGGATAGGAAGCCTATCTTAGAGGCGAGCACGCGCCTACGCCCCTAGGGGCGCGATGGAACCCATCTTCGTTTCGGGAGCTTTGAGAACGCTTGTAAGAAAGG
>CAVAGB010000029.1:0-11278 GCA_963588055.1 Erysipelotrichaceae bacterium
GTTTACCTGCCGCCAGGACCGCCCGGGCCTCCGCCAGGATGATTGGAAGTAGTCCCAATCTTTGTGAGGCCGCTAGAGACGGTCCCTTCGACCAAAGTCGTGCCGCCAGAGCTGTTCTTCTCTCCGAAATAGACGCCGTTGCGCGTGTCCGCCCCAATGCTCGCTCCTTTGACCACGCTAAGGGAAGACCCCGTCGTCAAAGAAGGCGATTGCACGATGAAGCTCACGCTTTGAAGGTTCTTAGGCAAGACGATTGAGAATTCCTTATCGCCGCAATAGAGGCTATAGACGCTGCCTTTGCTCCAGGAGGAGGTCCCATAGGAGAGGGCGTTCACCTTGCTGGTGTCGGGCACTTGGGCCATGGAATTGGATCCAACGGCCAGAAGGTTGCCCCCCGTGAAGGTGAAAGTGCCATCGAAATCCAATGAGCCGTTGCCGTTGCTAGCAGGCCCAGCGACGATGAGGTTGCCCCCATCCATCGTGATGTTGCCGTTGCTGTCCACGCCATCGCCTTCGGCGTTAGCGTAAACCGTCGCTCCATCGTGGAAGTTCATGCTGACAGAATAGCCATCGGTGTCGCTGGTGGCGTTGATGCCATCGTCTTCGGCGCAGATGTAGGTATAGCCCGAATAGAAATGGATCTGCCCGCCTTGGATGCCTTCGTAGCAATGGTAGATGCGGACATCCAAACTAGAGGAGCTGAGGCTTTCTCCGACGTTAAGAAGCTGATCGCTATTGAGGGCCTGATCGCCTGTGTAGAGGGAGTAATCGCCTGAGAGGATGCTAATCTCCGTATCGGAGGCGATGCAGTCATCCGCGGTCTTGAGGTAGTGATCGCCTCCTTTGAAGGTGAGGGAGGCCTCCGACTTGACCCCTTTGCATTTCTGCTCGAGGTAATAGAGGCTTGAGTAGCTATTCGTCGAATCGGAGTCGATCTTCTTGTATTCTCCGTTTACGAGGATGTAGCGCGCGTCTTCTTCCAAAGTCCCATCGGTGTCGTCGGCTTTGCTGTAGAGCTTATAGACGCCGGTGGTGGTGATGTGGGAAGTGAGGTTCTCTAGGCTTATCGCCCCGGCGGAGTCGATGCCGTCCCCATAGGTGGAGGAATCGAGGACGGAGTTCTTGATAGAGACTTCCCCATCGGAATGGATGCCGTCCCCTTTCGCGTCCAAATATAGCTTCGCATCCTCGATGCTCACCCCGGCTTTGCCGCTCAACGCGTGGTCGGTGGAATTGACAATCAGGTGGGTGTCTTTGATGGAGATTCCCATCGGGCTCTTGATGCCGATGCCCGCATCCCCATCTGAATTGGTCGCCCTATTGGAGGTGACATAGAGATAACCAGCGCCTTCGATGTTGAGCTTCGCGGTGTCTTTCTTGCAGACTAAGACGCCATCGTCTTCGTTGCTTTCACCATCGGTGAGGTAATTCTTCGTGGCGCTTGCAACGTGAATGGTGAAGGAGTTCGCGGCTTTGAGTTTGATGGGGGATTCGCTTACGCAGGTGAGATTCACTCCGTTCAGAATCAAAGTGACGTCGCACCCTGCGGCGTCGATGGTGATCTTCGCGTTGGCGTTAGTTCCCGTCGCGATGTAGGTTCCGCCTGTGGTGATCTTGTACGCCTTGCCGTCCCCGAGGGAAGAAACATCGAAGGAGGTCGCTTCCGATGGGAGTTCCTCTGCGCTTTGGGAGGCGAAGTCCCCCGTGATGTCGATGCGTTCCTCCTCGACGAAAGCATCGTCCACGTTCGTCCCGGGGGTTATTGAAGCAGTGGAGGAGGATTCGCTAGCCCCTTCGCTAGAAGAGGAGGACGGTTCAGAGTCCTGCACGCTTGTGCACGCGCACAGCATTAATAGAGAAAGGGCCAAGGCAGACTTCGGAAAGGTTTTCATGATGGGTCGCTCCTTTATGTTCGGATGAGACTATTAAACAAAGAAGGGAGGAAAAGTAAAGATAGGAATGTGGCTTTATCTCATTTCCTTTCATTTCCGTTTATTTCTTTTTCGTTTCCGTTTATTTCCGTTTCAGGCTATATGATTTCCGTTTTGAGATAAGGAAAAACCACCGTCTCTCAGCATGCAGGTTTGGAAATATGGTTTAGATAATCGTGCGGACGAAGCAATAGGTCTCCATCTCGCTGGGGTTCTCATTGTCTTCGCTTCGATATTTGTCTTCGAAACTCGTCGGGGCGACGCCGATGTCCTCCTCGCCGTTATGATGGGGGCCGAGGCAATTCCTCGGAGAGACGACCAAATCCAAGCGGAGATCGTTCTCGCCCTCATGGAGATAGGGCGAGAGATCGAAACGATAATCGAACATCGAGCTTTCGACTTTCTTGCCGTTCAAGGTCAACCCAAGCATTTGGAAACGCTTGTCGACGACGAGCTCGGAATCAATTTCGCCGATTTCCAATTTCCCTTGTAGCGGAAGCTCCCCATGGAAGAAGGGGAAACCATCCTCGATGAGGGAATGTATTTCGCTCTTTTGTTTGCCAATATAGAAGTTCTTGCCCAAGACGAGTGAAGGGTCTTTGCCTTCCTCGAAGTCGCCAAAGACCCCGAAGTCGCCTTTGAGGTAGATTGGCTCAATGTTGGAGTCATAGACGAGGCAATTGCGGAGGCTCTCCGTGACGTTCTCCCCGAAAAGCGCGTAGTAAACCGAATCCTTCTGGAAGTAATCCAATTTCAGGATAGCTTCGTTCTTCCCTTCTTTTATGAATGGGGCGGCGTCGTAAACGGACAAGGTCTTCTCGTATTCGGATCTCTTCGGCCCATTTAGTTCATGCCCATTGAGGGTAAGCGAAATAAGATGGGGGTTCTCAGCCTCGAGGAGGCACCTCCCGGGGATATCGCGGACGTCGAAGACGTATTTCACGTATAAGGGGCCGTTATAGCGCTTCTTGAGAAGGTCGGAAAAAGCATCGAGATGGAATTGCTCCTCTGCATAAGCTCGCCCGTCGTAAGACAGGCTTACCCTATCGAGAGTGAGAAAGTTATCGACCTTCCTGACAAGCTTGTAAACGGAAGGGAGACGGACTTCTGGGAGTTTCTTCTCCGGAGAGCATTCCTCCTCCGAGAAATAAAGGATCCGCGATTGACCTTTCTCCAAACGGAAAGCAAGGGGAATCTTCCCGAAGGTCTTGTTCATCACGTCGTAGCTATCGAAGCTATGCATGCCGTCTTTCTTGAAGGAGACATCCCTCTCGTCCCCAAGATTCACCACATAGAGATACTCTCTTCCGTTCCTGTCTTTGCGGAGGGAGACGCGGTAATTAGGATCCTCAGGGCAAGAGAAGCCATCGATGCCCGCAAGAGAGGAAAAGGAAAGATTCTCTTTCCAAGGATAATCGTGTTCTTCCCCCTCTAGGTAAGCAGGCAGACCATAAGGCAAGCAAAGCTTTCCGCCCGCCTTGAGGAAAGAAGAGATAAGCCTCTCGGTAGAGGCATCCATCGTCAGCAGCTTAGGCAAGACAAGAATCTCATAGGAACGTTCCCCGCAGACGAGGGAAGCTCCTTTCACCCCTCCGTGCTTACAGAGGATGGTCTCATCGACTAAGTGATAGGAAAGATGCATCGCGGTGAGCTTCCCAAGCAATTCCTGGAAGGGCTTCTCGATGGCCTCAATCCCGTAATAAGGCCATTCCTTATCGCGTTTGTAATCGAAATAGGCGCTGCGGATGGGGTGGAGGATGGCAATCTTGGGGGTTTCGCTGCTGTTCGAGAGGAATTCCCCCAAGCAGGAGACATAGTCGTTGAAGGCTTTGAACCCTTTCTTCACCCAGCCGTTCAGCGGCGCGTAGTGGGCGGGGTAATCTCTCTTTCTTTGGCCGTATTCCGCGTAAGGCAGCAGGTGCTGGCAAAGCAAATTGACCCCTCCCCAATAAAGGGCTTCGACGCTCCGTTTAAGCTCCAAAGGGGTCACATCCCACCCAGAGCAGGCGAAATCCTCCGTGATGACTTGCTTTTTGCCCAGCTGCTGCGCCACCGACCCCACTTGCTTAGGCGAGAGGATGTCAGGGCAGGTCCTGCCCAGCCAATCCAAACCAGGGATGTGCTCGTACTCATACATCGGCATGATGCCCGCGCAGCAATTCATCTGCCCGGAGAGACTAGTCTCCTCAACGTAATGCCCGGTGAAAAGGTAGCCGTTTTCCTCGCACCAGGAATATATCTGCTCCGAGAAGGAGTGGAGCATCTCTTCCTGCATCGCCTTCCAGTAGCGGTAACGGAACTCGCGGTAGCCTTCCTTCTCCACGAAGGCGAGGCCCAGCTGATCGAGGATGTCTATCCCGTAATGGCTTTTGAAATAAGCGGGCAGGACTTCGCTGTAGGGGTGGCCCCATCTGAAGAACTGCGGCTCGTCCGTGAAGAACCCCCGCAGCCCTCCCGCGTCTCTTCTCTTGTATTCCTCATGCGTCAATTCGATGAATTTGCCCACAACCTTCTCGTTGCAGATATCAACCGTTGAAGGCGAGATCCTTTTATAGACGTTCAAAACACGCTCCCCGCTTGCGACGCGGACGAGCTTGTCTCCTGAAATGTCGTAGCTGACGAAGGCCTTCTTGTCAAAATGGCCGATGGAATGTTCAAGATAACGATCGCAATTGGAAGGGTCTTCCAACAGCTTTCCTCCCGCGAAACCGCTTGGCCAGCCGTTCTCGTCGTAGGCATAGGCATGCATCCCTAGCTTATTCGCCTCATTCACGCAGGCGGAGATGCACTCAAACCATTTATCCCCTAGGTATGGGGTCAACAACCCGCCTCTGGCGTGCATGAAGAAACCGCCTATCCCGTTCTCATGCATCCAATGGATCTGCTTGATCAGCTCATCGATCTCAAGCTCATCGTTCCAGCTCCAAAAGGGAATCGGCTTGTATTTGGGGTCTATCTCATCCATAAAGGCTCCTCGCTTTGATTATAGGCGTGCGCGTATGCGAAAAGGGCGCAAGAACGACAAGGATGCGCCTTTTCATAAGTCATGGGATAAATCAGGCCAAGCGGATGTCTTTCTCAGCGTCGAAGAAAGAGGCCCCGTCTAGGTTGATGGTGATGCGGTTAGGGCCAGGGGCAAGATCGTCGCTTGCCTTGGCGATCACCCTTTGGGAGAAGACATCGAGCAACGCCAACTTCTCATTGCCGAGGTCGAGTATCTCTTTGACCTCGCATTCGATCCCGTTCGAATCATTCGTGAAGGAAACCTCGTATGGGCCGAAATGGACTTGGACGTTGTCTTTGAAGATCTTCTTCTCCTTCAAGGAAAGAAGATTCAGCCCAAGGTCTTTGCTCGTGGGGATGATGTGGTCATGGATATTCAAGGTGCAGAAATATTCCTTCCTCTTGAAGGGTTTGCCATTCTCATCGTGATGCTCGACCATCACGGGGTTCTTGATGACTCCGGCGGAGAGGACGTTGGTCAGATCGACGGCCTTGTATTCGTGCTGGTCGTTATGGAAGTCGCATAGCTTCAGATCGAGATCGACGCTCACTTCTTCCCCGATCTCATGCTTGTCCTCTTTGCCCAAAACCAGATAGAGGAAATCCCCGTCGTTCTCCAAGGTGTAGACGACTTGCTCCTCCAAGACGTCCTTGTCGACGATCTTGCAGGGGATCTCGCTGCCAAGTTTGATGGCAGCGGTGGGCAAATCGGCGATGTAGTCGCCATCATCGAACTTGAAGACAGAGGGAAGATTCACTTCCTTCCCGTAGATTGAGAGCTTCCCTCCTTTGATCGAGGCTTTCGTGCTCATGCCCTTTGGCAGACGCGGGTTGATGCTCTCTTCGCTTTCTGCGTCGAACATCTTCAGATGCGCGAGGCCAAGGGAGACGTCGATGATGGTTCCCGCCTCGTATTCAACGCCGGTGGGGGCTTTGATGATGATGGAGGTGTCTTGGTTGCCAAGCACCCCATCCTCGCTGAGGTTGAGATCGCCGTATATCTGAGTCTCAACGCCGAGTTCCTCGACGTGGGCCACTTTGACCTTGGTTTTCCATTCGTATTTATCGGGGTCGATGGAGATATGCTCGCAGCGGAGGCCGAGGACGACCTCTTTCTTGCCGTCGAAGTAGCGGGGGTTCACTTTGCGGAACAAAGAAATGGGGCAAGTGAAGGAATTTCCTTCCACGTTGAAGGCGACTTTAACCATGTCCTTCTCTTTGCTCAGCGTCCCTTTGAAGAAATTCATCTGAGGGGTGCCGATGAAGCCCGCCACGAATTTGTTCGCAGGGAAGCGGTAGAGATTTCTCGGGGTGTCTATCTGCTGGACGAAGCCGTCCTTCATGACGACGACCCTCGTCCCAAGCGTCATGGCCTCGACTTGGTCGTGGGTGACGTAGACGAAGGTGGTCTTGAGCTTGTTGTGGAGTTTGGAGATCTCGCTGCGCATGCTCGCGCGGAGCTTCGCGTCGAGGTTGGAGAGAGGCTCGTCTAGCAGGAAGATCTTCGGCTCGCGCACGATGGCCCTTCCTAAGGCAACCCTCTGCCTCTGCCCGCCGCTCATCGCCTTGGGTTTCCGCTTCAAATAGTCGGTGAGCCCGAGAATCTCCGCGGCTTCCCTGACCTTCTTATCGATCGTCTCCTTGGGCAGATGCTTCATCTTGAGCCCGAAGGCGATGTTGTCGTAGACGGTCATATGAGGATAAAGGGCGTAGTTCTGGAAGACCATCGCGATATCCCTTTCCTTCGGCTCGACATCATTGACGATCTGCCCGTCGATGCGGATGTCGCCCGAGGTGATCTCCTCTAGGCCCGCGATCATGCGGAGGGTCGTGGATTTGCCGCAGCCGCTGGGCCCGACGAAGACGATGAACTCCTTGTCTTTGACCTTCATGCAGAAGTCATTGACGGCCTTCATCCCGTTGGGATAGACCTTGTAGACGTGATTTAGCTCCAAAGTGGACATATGAGTTCCTCCTTACCAAGTGTAGTTAGCCAAAGGCGTGCTTTCGGCGACGTAGGTCCCGCCGTATTTCTCGAAGACTTTGATGAAGTACTGCCGCCAATTCGAATTGAGCTTGCCCATCATGAACATCGGGGTCAGCTGCAGCCTTTCGATCCTGCCTTTGATTGTCTCGTCGGTCGTGGCTTTATAAGCCTCATCGAGCTTGCACTTCGCCGTGTAGAGATTATCCACGGAGACGTTAGCGATGTTAGCGTAGTTATATCCGAATCCTGAAGTAGAGAAGGCGGTCGAATAATAGCCGTCCATCAAGGAATAGTACTCCTTTACGTAAGAGGCACTCGCGCTATCGAAGTAGGCGTCGATGAACTGATCGCGCAGCTGTTTCGCGCTTAAGGCGTTGTCGTCCCAGCAGAGCTTGCTGAAGACGTAAGCGTTAAGCAAGGTATCGACGTAGATGTTATCCTGGAAGTTCCCTTGGATGAAGGCGCCTTCGAAGGAATTGCTCTTCATCGAATCGACGAACCTTTCGATGCGGGAGACTCCTCCTGTATAAGTCGCATAGCCATAGCCGAAGGCCGCGTCGTAATACCAAGACAAGAGGTTGTCGGTCACCTTTGCCCAGTCTGTAAAGAGGATCGAGGCCTTGTAGTGACCGAGCCGGTCCCCGTAGGTCGTCTTGCTCACCATCCACTTATTCGCATTCTCGTCGTAGATACGGCCATTGAACCTCTGAAGCTCGTAATCGGCGTCTTTTTCCATGCCAAGGTATTGATCCATCACAAGGGGCGCCACGCGGATGTAGAGATGGTCGGGATCGGGGATCGCGGTGGCATCAGTCGTGGTGTCGCTGTCGCCATAGGTATAGCCTGTGATGGTCTTATCCGTCGTCGTCTTGTTGATGAGCCCGCTTGTTTCCTCGGTGACATTCATCGTGTGGATGACGGGCGAGAAGAGGTTGTATTGATAGGCGAACATGACGAGTTGGAAGTTGCAGTCCTTGAGGACGCTGTCTTCCTTTAGCTCATTGATGATCGCGTTGTAGAAGCGGATCATGGTGCCGCTGTTGTTGTACTTCAAGGCGGAGGCTAGGCAGGCGTCGCACTTGCAGCATTCGTTGGTGTCCGCCTGCCCGACGGAGAGGAAGGCCTTTTCGCTGTGATCGTGGCTTGAATAATAGCTCGTCAGCACGGCTTTGAGGCTGTCATACATCGCTTCGCAGGCGGTGTCGGTAGCCGAAGTGGAGCGGTCGATCTTGCCTTCGCTAGTGACGCCATCGGTGTAATGGATGTCGGTGATGTTGTTGTCATAGGCGCAATACCACATGTTGGGATAGGAGGCGAGAGGATAGGTGGAGGATTTCACAAGGCCAGTGCCGTTAGCATCGTAGGTCGTGTGGGCGGTGCCGATGGAGGTGTCCTTGTTCTCCGCATCCTTGAAGGTTCCGGTGATCCAAGCGTTGTCGGTAGCGTGGATAGAAGACAAAGAAGAGTAATCGCTGTCGTTATAGAAATGGGAGTTGTAGGAGTATTTCTCTTCATTAGCGCTCCCATAGGCGTCCGTGGTCAGATAGGTGCGGAAATTGAAGTAGGGATTATACGCCTTGCCGCCGTTTTGGATCATGACGTCGTCTTTCTCCTTCGCGCTTTCCTCGGTGCTTGAGAAGAAAGACACGCCAAGCTTATCCTCGATGAACTTCGTAGAGGCGTAGCGCAAGGAGTTGTTGCTGTTGCCGAAGAGGTAGAGGGCGTTTTTCTTGGAGGCGATGGCGAAGGAGTCATCCCTGGTGAGGAGAGTGCTCTTCACCTTGTCCACGCCGACGAAAGAGCCATCGACCACCACGTCGTTGATGCTCTTCAAGGCGCTCGTGTTGCCGATGGAGATCGCTTTGGCGTTGGTGGAGAAAGTGTAATCGGAATCAGAAACGACCTCAGGCGACACCCCCAATACGGAGTTGATGTATTTCTTGAGGTCGTTCGCGGCCCAGGACGCGCTTTCGTTATTGGCTTCGTAGACGATGACGTAATCGTCGCTCTTCAAAGAGAAGAGGTCCTCTTCGTAAGAGGCGGTGAAGGCCATGTCTTCGGTTGGGTAGATGACATCCCCGGCTTGGTAGGTGATTCCATTAGACACCCAGCCCTTGAAGACCCCGGAAGCGGAATCATTGCCCTCAGGGAGGGTGAAGGCCTTAGCTAGATCAGCCATGGAGGTGCTGCTGCCTTCGCTGGAAGAGAAAGTCAAATTGCAGGTCTTGCCCAGATCGGCGGAATTGTAGAAGTGGAGGCCGGAGATCGTCTGGGTGCTGTCGATGCCGTCTTTGCCGTTCCTCCTTGGGTAGATCGTGATGACGTTGTCGTTAGAATAGCTGTAGGAGAAGGCCTTGCTCAGGTCGATATCGACGGATAAGGAAGTGGGGATGGAAGGGGTGTCGAATTCATCGTATATGATCTTCCAGCCATCGGTCGCGGAGATGCCATCGCTTATGTAGACGAAATGGTCGAAATCTCCATTCCCATCGTCTGGGGTGGCTTTGTAAGAGAAGGCGATGTTGGTGTAACAGGCCAAAGACATGTCGGTGATGAGGGCCTGCTTAAGGCAGAGGACCCTGCTGCTATAAGTGACGGATTTATTGGTATCGGAGAAAGAGGTCGCATCCGAAATCGTCCCGGTGTAGAAATAGGTTGAGAAGGAAGTGCTGCTAGAAAAAGCCTTGCTTAGCCTCTCCCTGGCTTTGATTTTGTTGTAGGCGGAGGAGCTAAGAATCTGCAAAGAAGCCACGCCTTCTCTCTCAAGGCAGAACCGGAAGGTGTCTTTAGAAGCGTAGGCCTGATTCGTGTAGGCCCATTCGCCGGGGGAGATCACGTCGACGACTTTGCTGTTCTTGCCCCAAAGGACGCCTCTGTAGTTGCTTCCCTGCTTCAGATATTCGGAGAAGACGTACATGTTCACGACGCCCCCTTCAACGAACTGCGCGTACCAATCGCTGCTGGTATCGATATAGGCGTCGTTCCCCGAGAAGCAGGTATCGAGAACGAGGCTATCCCCTTCGAAGCAGGCGTAGGCGTTGTTGCTCTTGCTCCAAGAGGTGGTGATGTCATCCGTGTAGAAGCATAGATCGCTTAAGGTGACGTCCCCAATGGCGGAGGCGCAAGAAGAGTTGCGGAAAGCCAAAGTGACGTTCGAGTAGTCTCCTTCCGCGACTTTGGTGAGGTCGATGCGGATGGTGTTCTCGCTCCCTGAATAGAGCTTCTGGTAGGAACCCCCGTTCAGATGCATATCGACGATATCGCTGGAGAGGCTATTCACCGTGAACCTCATGTGGGTGTAGCCCTCGCTTAGGGCCTGATCGAATAAGGTCTTATTGAGGTAGAGCGTGCCCAGATTGGAGAAGACGGCTTTCTTGTTCTGGGTGTCCAGGGTGTAGGAGGTGCCTTTGAAGTAATGATCGAAGTTGCTCGTGCTGGAGAAGACGCTACTCAAGGAGAAATCGGATTCGTAGACGATGTCTGCGACGAAGAGCTCGCCTTGGAAGTGGTTGATGGAGAAAGACAAGGAAGAGGCGCCCCCTATGGTGATGGAGAGGGTGTGCCAGGCGTTGTCGTTAGTCAACGCCAGGCTGCAGTCGCTACCACCATAGGTCGCGAAAGCATGAAAGTTATTCGTGTATAGATCGTGATTCAGGTCGTAATACTTATAAGAGAGGCTAACCGTGTGGGTGTTGCTGGGGATATCGGAAAAGACGAAAGAAGTCACCCCATCTAAAACGGAATCGTTCTTGATGAAGAAAGAATCCTTCCCGTCGTTGGAATAAAGGCCGTGCTCGGAGACGTTAGACAACGAGGAGTTGTTGAGTTTGTTGATGAGGTACCTAGAACTGTCGGAGCCATCGATGGAAGAAGATTCCGTCTTCTTGTTCAAGACGATGGATTCCCTTTCGATTTCATCGGTGTAGCCAGAGTCAAGCCATTTCTTGTGGCAGGAGCAGCAAACCCAATATTCATGGCTGAGCCCCTCTTCTTCCGAGGTGGGGTCTTTGGCCTCGTAATGGTTCACCTTAGGATGGGTGCATCCAGCACCTTGGGCGATGTCGTTCCCTTGATAAGCGCCCGTCACCGCGGCTAAAGCGACAAGGGAGCAGACAAAGGATCCTGCAAGGACTTTCGTTCTCATCTTCATAGACATGGCGACCTCCTAAATATAGCAATCGGCGGGCATCTAGCCTCAGGCGTAAACCTTTGGTTTACATTATCTTTGCCGCATGGCTTTATTAACTAACACATCATGCAAAACTAATAAGGTTTGGTGATAGCGACCTGGCATATGAAAAGCCATAGGAATCGCCTTGTTGATGGGCGTCCCTATGGCTGGGAATCAGGGGTTATT
>CAVAGB010000030.1:0-10397 GCA_963588055.1 Erysipelotrichaceae bacterium
TAAGTCGAGATGCACGGTAATGGAATTTGTGATCTAGGCTGGCTCGCTTTTGCTTCGCGATCCCTTATATGGCCGCATCGGTTTGCCAATTCCCAATGCTTTCGGGGCGCCTCCGAATCCTGGATTCACTCTCGTGCGACGTTCCCCAAGCGATAAACCCCATTTGGCAAGCGATAAAACAAGCGATAAACGATGGGACTCTACGGCATGATGCTTCTTGAAGAGGGTGGCTTGTTTGCTTCCTGACTTTGCTTGGATTTAACGGATTCGGCGACTGCACCGAAGGATTCCAATCGCGCATAGAAAATTAAAGAGATCGGGCTTGTGTCTTGGGGAGGCGGATTTTTATCGCTTGTTTTCGTTCTTTCGCAAGCGGTGCAAGGTGGCGTGGGCGAGGGATGTTTCCTTTGCTTTGGGGGCGGCAAGGCTTGTTTGGATCATTAAACCGTGTCGCGGCGAACGATTCTTAGGGAGCTGTCGATGCTTTTCGAATAAGTCATACAAATTTTCGAACATAAAGAATTGGCGATTTCAACAAAAATTCGCACATCGAATGTCGGCTGAATCAACAAATTTTCGAACATAAAACCGTCCAAAGAAGCATCTGGGATGCGGTGGACTTCTTTGCATCGGAAACAAAACCTCTTCCTCTGCTTGCTAGATGGGGTCGCGCTTGCGGCAAAAGGCGCCAGCATCCGATGCTAAAACCTAATAGAAGCGGTGAGGGAAAATCAGACATGGGGTCTTTTCCCAACCGATATGCGACTTGCACATGAATCAATTTGGATAGGAAAAGTCGCATATAGTCGGATGTTTTTTCGCAAACGCCCCAAAATGTGTGTTTTTGAAGCGGTTTTGGGGCGTTTTATTTAAATAGGTCTTGCAGCGTTATCACGTTTCGGACAACGTCTGAATATTTAGTCCTCGCGATGCCGCTGGCCGAAATCAGGGTGATCCTCGCCGCGTTCTTCGTCTTCGTCTCCAAGCGGAAGGCCTCTTGCTTGTTCTCCAGGTTCGCGGCGCATTCGCGGTCGATTTTGAAAGGGGAAGAGGTGTATTTCATCTCGCAGAGGTTGCTGACGCCGTCTTTCCTGTCGATCACTAGGTCTATCTGGGCGCCCGGGGAATGGGTCTTGCTCCTGTAGGAATATTCCTCTGTCTCGACGCCGGATATACCCAAAGCGTTCTTGATCTCGTCCACGTGGTTCAGGCAAAGAAGCTCGAAGGCGTTGCCTAGCCAAGAATAGTAGGAAGGCGTCAGCCCATAGGAGAGCCAGGATGAGGCCTTCTTTTTTAGAAGGAAGTCCGTGGCGAAGCGGCAGAATGGGTCGAATATCTGATAGAAAGCCCCGTTGGTTTTCCCTGGGCGGGCGAATTTGCGGACGAAGCCGCATTGCTCGAGCTCTTCCAATGCCTTTGTAAGCGATTTTCCTCCCCCTATCCCCGGCTGGGCCAGCAGCTCCTCGCGGGTTAGCCCGCTTGCTTTCTTGGAAAGGGCGGTGACGATTTCCAAATGGCAGCTCTTCGAGGAGAAAATGGAGGCGAAGAGATTCTGGTATTCGTAGCGAAGCGCCCCCTTTTCGTTGAAGCAAAGCCGATCGATCCCCTGATCGAGGCTTTCCGAGGGCAGAAGCAGGTTCCAATAGAAAGGCACGCCGCCGAAGATCATGTAGCCTTTGGCGATGGTCTCCTTGCTGAAGTCAAAGCCAAGCGCCTTCGACAGCTCCTCGCATTCCTTCAGATGGAATGGGGCGAGGCAAATCTGATTCGTGAGGCGGTTGTAGAAGCCCCCGGTGTCGCGGGCGATGTTGTTGATGATCCATGAGGTCGCGCTGCCGCAGACGATCAGGAGGATGTCCTTTTGGCTTGAGGCGTAGGCGTTCCAGAAGTAATCCAGAGCCGCTTTGAATTCGCTGCGTGGGGAATCCATCCAAGGGAGCTCGTCCAAGAAGACGACCTTCCTTTTGCTGGCTTTGTCGCGGTAGCAGCGGGGGGACTCCAGAAGGGAGCGCAGCCTCGCGAAGGCTTCGAACCAATTCTCGGGGGCGGAATGCTCATCGCTGCCGTAGGAGGCAAGGGCCTGGCCGAAAAGGGAGAGCTTGATCTTCTTTTCCTTCGATTTCGCCCCCGTCGCGTAGAAAGAGAACCGGTTATGGAAGAATTCTTTGACGAGGAAGGTTTTCCCGACGCGCCTCCTTCCGTATACGGCAAGAAACTCGGGCCGCCCGGAATCGACGCATTGCTGCAGAATGGATTTTTCGTAAGTTCTTCCGACTATAGCGGTGGATTTCGTTGTCGTATCCATAAGTTCTCCTTGATTAAACTCCCCAAAACACATAAAAATCATATCATTTTGGGGCATTTAATCAATCTTAAAAATTATCGATGGTTGGCTGAGAATTTAAACAAACGCCCCAAAACGTGTGCTTTTGAAGCGGTTTTGGGGCGTTTTATAATCCTTGATTCCGCGAAAATCGATGATCGAATTCCTCGAAGCGAGCATGAGGAACGAACCTTCGAACGGAAATCGCCTCCCTAAATGGCTTTAGCCTCCGGTTATAGCGGCTTTTGCTTAGTTGATCGCCACCGCTCATAAAACGCTTTACGAGGGATGGTTGAGAGATTTCCTTGCGTTTTCTAGACGAAAAGCGGCTTTTCGATTCTTGCGGATTGAAGGAGCTTAAGATTTAAAGAAAGAATTCCTTCGATGCGAAGGGAACTTCTAGAGGACTTCTAGATTTACTTCTAGTCAACTTCTAGATTTACTTCTAGCGAACTTCTAGTTATGCTTCCAGAACTTCTAAAGCAAGAAAATATCGTGAAAATCGGAAGATTTCGCATAATTACTCTTCCTTGGATAAAAAGGAAAGCGAATGCCTTTTCTTGGAAAAGCCTAGAAATCGAAGGTCGTCCTGCCGTCCATGAACTCGCGGAAGCGGGGGAGGGCAAGCATCAGCTTGCCCCAGCCTAGCGAAGCGATGACCCCTTTCTTCAAAAGGCGGCTGCGATAGGTGGAAAAGGAATCCTTGTTGAGTTTGGAATTGGCAAGCACGAGCTTCGTGTCCACGCCCTCGTTCGAGGGGAAGGAAAGGAGGAACTTCCTGTCGTTCTCGCTGCAACTCGACCAGATTTTGTCGTAGACGTATGAGGCGAGGTAGGAATCGTATTGGCCTAGGACCTCTTCGCTCAGTTCGCGATTCTGGCTGCGGAAAAGAAGGTATCCAAGCAGCTGAAAGGCGAAGGCGTATCCTTTTGTCTCCTTCGCCAGGCGCTCCGCCTCATCCTTCCCGACCCCTAGGGTCTTCAGATAAGAGGAGGCAATGGAAGGCAAAGGCAGGGTGGTCAGCTGTATTTTGGGGGCCCGCAGGAGGAAGGTGAGGTTCTTCTCGTTCTCCAGCGCGCTCACGTTCTCGTATAGCCCCGTGCCTAGAAAGATGAGCTCGAACCCCTGCCTTATGAGGATCTGGAAGGAGAGGATGAAGCGCTTCATGTTGGGGGAACTGCTGACCTCATCCACGCAAACGAGGACCTTCTTGCCTTCTTTTTTGAGCTTGGCGAACATCTTTGCCAGAAGGTCGTCGATGTTGAGGATGGGGTTCTTCCCCTTGATGGAAAAGGAAAGCCCTTGGAAGGAGAAGCCGAATTCCTTCTCGAGGAAGAGGTGCTTCAAGCCGGCGTTGCTATAGAGCTTCGCGGCGAGCCCCTCCCTCATGTCGTCCTCGGGATTGAGCTCGATGACGACCCAATCCTTGAGGGACTCCATTTCGTTCATCACGTTCGTCAGGTAGACGGTTTTGCCCGATCCCCTCACCCCGCTGATGATGAAGCTTCGCGACAGCGGAGGATCCGAGGTTATGTCCTTCACCAAAGATTCGGCTGAGGCGAATGCGCGCTCGACGTACTGAAAAGGCTTTTCGCCGAAGGATAGGGTGAAGGGGTTTGCTGATGTTTTTTCCATGGTGTGTCCTCCTTCGTTTATTTTTTCACACTTCTTCACACTTTTCAAATGTTTTCACACTTCTTCACACTTTTTATTTTCTTTCACACTCTTTCACACTTTTCGCCCTGCCGGGAATCCTATGCGAAGCCCATCCCCGAAGCTGCGCTCGTTGCTCGCGCCCCGGGCGAAATTCCTTCTTCCCTTCGCAGGCGCGCCTTGATAGAATACTGCCCGCAGCCCGCCTTTGCCGCAACCCCTCTCCAGATTCGGCTTAGACGAGGCCAAGTACCAAAAACAAGGAGAAAACAGAAATGGCACTAAACAAAGACAAGACCGCCGCGATCATCAAGAAGTTCGGCAAGGACGAGAAGGACTGCGGCTGCACCGAAGTCCAGATCGCGCTGCTCACCGCCCGCATCCAGGACCTCACCGCCCACATCAAGAACAACGGCCAGGACGCCGCCGCCCATCGCAGCCTATTGATCCTCGTCGGCAAGAGGCGCAGCCTCCTCAACTACCTCGCGAAGACCGACGTCGACCGCTACGCCAAGCTCCTCAAAGAGCTCAGCCTCCGCAAGTAATCGCATCCGACCCTTGGAGAACCTAGGCCCTTCGGGGCCTTTTTTGGTTGACTTGATGCACGAAAGTGCAAAATAAGACCTCAAAAAAGGGCGCAAAACGTGCAAAATGCACCGTTTGAGGGGTTTCTAAGCCTCTTATTTTGCACTTTTTTGCATATTGGAGGTTTGCATTGATTGCCTGAAGGCTTCAGTCTTCCTTCTTCGCCCAATAGCCTTCTTTGTTCGAGCCGACCCTCATGATGAGGCCCTTCTCGGTCAGGGAGGCGATCGCCCTTTGGACCGTCTTCTCGGATTTCTTTGTTTTCTCAGCCAAAAGGGCTTTGGAGATCCTCGGCTCGGACGAGATCAGCTTATAGACGGCTTTCTCGGTCCGGTTCAATTCGCTTTCCGGACCGTCGCTTTCCGCCTGTTTCTTTTTCCTGAGGAACCTGAAAGTGAAACCATAGGCTTCCTTCCTGAATTCCCATTGGACTCCGCTCTGGATGCAAAGCTCGTTCACCCTCTGGAATCCCGTGCCGGCCTTCTCCACGTCCTTGCTGCGGAAGAGGGCGTCGAGGATCGTGCGGTTCCTGACGTAGGAAGGGAGGTTGTTATCGATGAAATCGAATGGGGTGAGGTCGTCGGGGAAGGCTCCGGGGTTGTAGATGTCTATGCTCCCTGGGTGGATGGAGATCTGCACCTCCTCGCCGACCTCGTAATCCTCGTGGGCGAAGGCGTTTGCGATGATCTCCCTTAAGGCGTCTAGGGGTATCTCGGGGAGCTGCTCCCTCTTCCTCGCGCCTATCTCCACCCGCCAATCCATCCGATCCTGCACGTAGTTCAAGGCGGTGGTGACGAGGTTGTAGATGTTGCCCGTGACGAGCTTGAGGTCGGTGAAATGCACTTTGCTTTCGCCTGCGTAGCTGCAGAGCTTCAGCCCTATCCTCGCGCTTTTGCCGAACAAGGCCTCTCCGGCGTTGTTCAGGCGCCCCTCGGAGGTGAGGCTCAGCGTGGATAGAAGCCTATCAAGGTCGTAGCCTTTCATCTCCAACCTTCCGCAGGAGACGGCGGATTCGTAGAAATCCCTCATCGCCTCTTCGTCTATGTCCTCTTTGGTGAAGGGGGTGGCCTCGTCCTCCCAAGGCGAGAGGTAATTGGAGTGGGCGATCATCTTCTTGAGCTCGTCGGTGGACATCTGGCGGTTCTCGGCGCCGACCCTAGTGAGGTATTCCTTATACGCGGAGTAGGGGCGGTTCCTGCCGGAGAAAGAGACCTTTATCACCCTCTTCCTTTCCAGGGAGAGGACCTCGATAGTGGGGGTGATGCGCGGGTAGATGGCGTTGAATATCCAATTTGACACGTCTTTCTTCGTCGAGTCCTCGATTGTCTGCCCGAGGACGTATCCGTTGTCCTTCACGCCGAAATAGACGGTGCCGTGCCCGTGCTTGTTGAGCATCGCGGCGATCGATTGCATCGCTTCCTTCTTCTCGCCGGTCGTCTCTTTGAATTCCAGGGTCTCGCTTTCTTCTCCGATGATCATAACTAGCCTCCAGCCATCGTCGTTATACTAACCGGAAAACGGAAAAATGTCCATATAAAATGTCCAGATAAATGTCCAGATAAAAAACGATGAAAAAGCCTGTTGGCAACGAATGTTCAAGAAAAGTTAACATAGAATTTCTCAATGATAGAAAAGGAAAATTGTAGGCAAAAATGTCCAGATAAATGGCCAGATAAGTCAGACGCCGCGCATCATCGGAAAAGCCTCTTTTTAGATGGGCTTCAGCGTTTTCTCAACCAGCGCTTCTTTTTGATAGAGAACGACGGCGAAGGGCATCTAAACTTAGGGGAAAGAGATGGCAGCCTAGCTGAGTTCTCCCTTATGGGAGGAAGAAATCTTTTTTGTGTCTTTCCCTTCTTTATAGGTCTAAACTATCCCCGTTGAGAATTTTCACAGGAGAAAAAATGAAAAAGGTATTCGAAACCGAATTCGCCGGACGCCACTTGAGCGTCGAGACCGGCGAGATCGCGAAGCAGGCCGACGGCTCTGCTTTCGTCCGCTTCGGCGACACCGTGGTCCTCGCCACGGCCTGCTGCGCCGACACCCCGAAGGAAGGAGATTTCTTCCCTCTGACCGTCAACTATGAGGAGAAGGCCTACGCCGCCGGGAAGATCCCTGGCAGCTACCTCCGCAGGGAAGGCCGCCCCGGCGAGCACGCCACCTTGGCCGCCCGCCTCATCGATAGGCCGATCCGCCCGCTGTTCGCGGAAGGCTTCCGCAACGAGGTCCAGATCGTCAGCACCGTCATGAGCGTCGATCTGAACAACACCCCCGAGATGACCGGGATGCTAGGCGCCTCCTTGGCCCTCTGCATCTCCGACATCCCCTTCGACGGCCCGGTCGCCGGGGTATACGTAGGCAGAGTCGACGGGAAACTCATCATCGACCCCACGATGGAAGAGAAAGCCAAATCCGACATCGAGCTCGCCGTCGCCGGCACCGAAGAGGCCATCATGATGGTCGAAGCCGGCGCGAGAGAGGTCCCAGAGGAAGAGATGCTGGACGCGATCATGTTCGGCTTCGACGCCATCAAGGAGCTCTGCCGCTTCCAGAAGAAGATCATCGCTGAGATCGGCAAGCCCAAGCGCCACATCGACCTCTACGCGCCTGACCAAGAGATCGTCAAGGACATCAACTCCCGCATCGGGGAGAAGATGGTCAAGGCCATCTCGATCTTCGATAAGCTCGAGAGGCAAGACGCGATCGACGCCCTAGAGAACGAGATCCTCGAGGACTACGATTCCCGTTCCTATGAGAACGAGAAAGCCCATCAGAAGACCATGATGATGGTCCACGACATCCTCGAAGGCATGGTGGCCGCCGAGGTCAGGAGGCTCATCATCGAAGACAAGGTCCGTCCCGATGGACGCAAGGTCGACGAGATCCGCCCGCTGGATTGCCAGGTCGATCTGCTCCCCCGCGCCCATGGCTCGGCCATGTTCACTAGGGGCCAGACCCAGGTCATCGGCACGACTACACTCGGGCCTTTAAGCGACAAGCAAGAGATCGACGACCTCTCCGGCGAGACCGAGAGGCGCTTCATGCATCACTATAATTTCCCGCCCTTCTCCGTCGGGGAGATCGGCAGGATGGGCAGCCCTGGCCGCCGCGAGATCGGCCACGGCAAGCTCGGCGAGAGGGCGCTCCGCTACGTCTTGCCTAGCGAAGAGGAATTCCCCTATACCATCCGCTGCGTGGCGGACGTGGTGGAGAGCAACGGCTCTTCCTCCCAGGCTTCTCTTTGCGCCAACTGCATGTCCCTTATGGCGGCCGGCGTCCCGATAAAGGGCATCGTCAGCGGCATCGCGATGGGCCTCATCACCCGCGATCCTTCCCGCTCGCCCGACAACAGCACCAACCCCTATACCATCCTCACCGACATCCAGGGCCTTGAGGACCATTTCGGCGACATGGACTTCAAGTGCGCCGGCACCGGCAAGGGCATCACCGCCCTCCAGATGGACATCAAGATCCATGGCGTCACCAGGGAGGTCCTCTCCGAGGCCCTCGCCCAGGCCCACAAAGCCAGGGAGGAGATCAGGAACGCGATCTCTTCCTGCATCCCCGAGCCCAGGAAAGAAGTCAGCGAGTGGGCGCCTAAGATGGTGACCTTCTCCATCGACCCCTCGAAGATCAGGGACGTCATCGGCAAAGGAGGAGAGACCATCAACTCCATCATCGCCAGCTGCGACCAGGTCGCGATCGACGTGGAGGAGGATGGCAAAGTCACCCTCTACCACAGCTCCAAAGCCATGATCGAGAAGGCCAAGGCCATGATCGATGACATCGTCCGCGTGGCCAAAGTCGGCGAGATATTCGAAGGCAAGGTCACCAGAGTCGAGGATTACGGCGCCTTCGTCAACCTCTTCGGAGACACCGACGGGCTCTGCCACGTCTCCCGCCTCAAATGGGACTACGTCTCTAACGCGAGCGACGTCGTGAGTGTGGGCGACCCCCTCAAAGTCGTCGTCATCGGGATCGATGAATCCGGCAAGGTCAAGGTCAGCCACAGGGAGTTCGAGGAGAAGCCGGAAGGCTACGTCGAGCGAGCGGAGAACGAGCGTCCCCGCGGCGGGAACGGCCACGGCGGGCATGGCGGACATGGCAACTTCCGCGGAGGCAACCGCGGAGGCAAAGGCGGGCAGCGCCGCTGAGCCTAGGCAATAGCGCTATCTAGAGGCGACCGGAAGGCCGCCTCTTTTTCGTCTCTGAAGCGGTGGGGCTCGCGCGCGAGCGCGCGAAAAATATAAAGGTAAGCGGCCCTTGGAACCGTCATGAAAGGGGAAGCATTGCCTTTCTGATTAAGAAGCCGAACCAGGAAATGCGAAAATAAGCGAAAAGGCTAGATTGCCCCTTGCTTTTTGCAATGGGGGGGTCCTATCATACTTCTATGAAAGCGCTAACAAGCGCGCTTTTGGAGGTAAAAGAAGAAGAAAAGCGCCCATCCTAGATCTCTTGCCGCCCATCTTTTGGTTTGAATAAGCCTTCGCAATATCCGCTTGACGCATCGGTTCGCAGGCATATGAAGAAGAGCCTTCCAAGGATAGCGGGCAAGCCCATAAAGATAAGCACGCCTCCATCTTCTTTGGGGCAGGGTAGCGGCCCAGCCCAGAAAGGGAATCCGCATATGAACAGAAAAGCACTCATTCTCGCTTCCGCAGGGGTCTTGTCGCTTGGTTTGGTCGCGGCGACCAACGCCGGGGTCAGCAGCCAGGGGATCACCCGGGCGGAGAACCACTCCCATGGCGAAGCTTCCTTGAAGGAGATCGGCTTCGATTGGAGGGATCCCCTTCAAGACGGCTACAAGCCTTATTGGCGCTGCGCGGAGTGCTGCTCCAGCAATCCCGCCTCCTCCCGCTTCAAATATGAAGACAAGACGACTGCCGTCACGGTGGCGGATGACCTTAAGCTCACGGCTTTGACCACTGCCAGCGCGCCTACCGAAGACAACTCAATCAAGAACGTCTCCATCCTTTCTGGCGCGAATATCGACCAGGCGAATGCCTGCTACGTGACCGTCGACAGCAAGACCGCGGCTTATTTCTCAAGATCCAGGGCGCTTGATTCGAATGGATATGCTGCCGAACAATTCAACAATAATCCTTCCTCTTTTGGCTTCTCCTATTCCGGGACCGATGCGGTCACTTCGGTAACCTTCTCTTATCGTTACAAGAGCTGGAACTACAACCTTTCCAAAGGCTCGCTTAGCGATTATGTTTCCTGCGAATTTGCTTATACCAAGGATAGTGCGGTTACGACTTCCAGCTATTCCTTAGATAATAAGATCTTCAACGATGATATCTGGCATACGGTCACCATCACTGCGAAAGAGGTGGGGGTGGATAGTTTCGCTTCCCTCACGAATTTCTCCTTCAAGTTCGCCGATCTGCGCGGCTATTTCATGATCTCGGGGCTCAGCTATAGCACCGAAGCCGTCTCCAACAGCGTTACCGCCGTCTCCTTCGGATCGGTCGATACCTCCGGCGGAGATAACGCCATCGCTAGCTGCAGCATCGACACTACTGGCGTTGCCGCTTATACCGATGAAAGCTGCACCTCAACTGTCAGCGCGACCAAACTGAGCGACATTACTGGTAAAAAGATCTATGTGAAGGTGCCTTTGACATTCAATACTAAGACAAGCGATAACGTCGGCGAACAGACCAACGCCGTTGGACGTCTAACAATGAACGTCGCTTTGGACGGTGCCCTTATTGAAAAAACGGTCGTCAAAGCCTCACTTAAGGGTTACAAGGCCAACACGTGGTTCAATTCCTATATGACCGGGAATTTCATTGACAGCTCAGCGACAGAACCGACAGAACCGACAGCCTAT
>CAVAGB010000031.1:0-10237 GCA_963588055.1 Erysipelotrichaceae bacterium
CCTCTCCGTCTTCCCCGTCTCGGCCATCCCTGCCGTCTCTACCATCGGAACCGACATCCCCTTTGTCTCCTTTGTCCCCCTTGTCACCTTTCTCTCCTTTGATGGAGGCGAGCCAATCCTCATAGGAAAGCTCGCCTCCATTGGCCCTATAGGCCTCATAAACCGCGTAGATCTCCTGATTATGGGAGTCGCTGGAAGAGGAGTAGTCCCCCACCATGCAGGAAGAGAGGGACATCAAAGCCAATAGGCCAATCAATCCAAGACGCCATTTCGTTTTCATAAGCACGCACCCCCTAGCGAAGAGGACGCATCCGCCTGCATTGCTTCTAGGCTTCATCGCCCCAAGAGCAAGCAGGCACGTCCAAAAAGCTTCTTTATGAGGAAAATCATAGACCCCCCCCCGATTTTGTCAATAGTTTCGATGGAATCGGAGGTTTTTTGCTATTCAAGTAGTCCGTTCGGACTAGTGGGGGCTAAGCTTGTGGTGGTCTCCGGCAAGGGAGAAGTCTGGGGCGTATCGATTTCTTTGGACCAGCAGGAGGTTCAAAGAAATCGATACGCTCAAGATTCTCAGATGGTTTTTTAGAGGACATGGCTATTGCGCATTTCATGCCATTGGCTGAAAACGTGCAATAGCAAAATATGAAAAATAGCATTTGTCGTGGTTTTTATCTATTGCACAAATATTGACGTTGGCAGGCAATGTGCAATATAAAACGGAAGTTATGTTAGCAAAAACGCTCCATGGAATGTCTTCGACCCTTTCAGATCTCCACGCGAAGGTCCTCTTTGGAAATTTCTCTGAGGAACAAACGGATGCCATCGTTTCTTATCTGAGGCAGATCCTGGAACTAGCCTATCCCGGAACCGAGTTCTTCTTCGGAGGCTCCCTAGGCGAATTCAAGGCGAAGGCCTCCTCGCCTCTAAAAGAGCATTGCTGCCTGCTTCTGAAGGAGCCTTTCGAAAGGAAGGATTTCCCTTCTCTGGTGAATCTGGCCTATGGGAACGAAGGCATGACGCTGATCGGGCTTTCCTCGGTCGACTCCTCCGCGCTTGACTACGATCGCTTGACCACCATGGCCGGCCGCTATGACTCTTATTACGTGTCCCCCTTCTCTTTCTTGCTGCCTCAGCAGGGCGAGGACTTCCTCTCCTCGCTGATAAAAAAGGGGGCCCTCTTCCAAAAAAGAGCAAGGCGCTTCTGCCCTGTTCGCCAAGACCGCCTTTGCCAAGAAGGCAAGAAAAGCAAAGGAAGCGGAGGAGATGGTGTCTCTTTTCCTCGCCCAAGCCGGGAGGAAGCTCTCTCTGCGGGGGCTTTCCTCCCTCTCCTCCGAGCTCGCTCCCAACACCGTTAAGAGGCTTCTCCAAGAATGCGAAGCGCGCTTCCTTGTTTATCGCCTTGGCGAGATCGAACTCAAAAGCATGAAGGAAAGCTGCAATTCCTTCAGGCTTTATCCTTCCGATCCATCCGCTTATGGCTTCTCTAGGCGCGAGGCGGCGGAGAAGGCGGACCTTCTTTGCGCCAGCCCTCTCATCGGGAGGCTTAAGGAAGAAGGCTATTCCCTTCGCTTTGGCTACCTTCGGGAAAGGGTCCGAATAGAGGGAGGGGTCAGGGCGCTGCGCGAAGAAGACATCGGGATCTATGCCAAAAAAGGCAGGCGAACGATGCTGTTTGCCCTAGACGTCAGCGGCGAAGGAAAGGGGGCGAAAGCGATCCGAAAAGCCTCCCCCTTCCTCGAAAGATACCTCGTCTTGAGCGGCGACTTCGCCCCAAGGCTAGATTCAGTCGGGGTGAAACGCGTCGGGATCGAAAACCTTTTAAGCGATGATTTCGATTGGGGGGATGAGGCGTGCTGAACATCGAATTCAAAAGGGAGAAGGAGATCGCCTCGATCGAGGGGAAGTATCGGAAATGCATCGTCTACAGGCAAAACGTCCTCGGGGAAAAGGAGAGCTCGATAGCCTATATCCAAGCCGAGGACTTCTTCTCTTTCTTCCTATGAAGGATTTGATCGATTGCCGCCTTTTTTCATCATAATCCAGGAAAGAAGCGGACACATGGCTAAATCCTCCTGCCTCATGCAGCCTCTTCTCCTTTTAGAAAAGCCGGCTCTGTTAGTCCAGCGGACTAGAAAAGGCTTAGCCCAGCGATTTCTTGTGGTGCATCAAATAGTTGACACACCTCAGATGCAATAAAAAGCGGCCCGCCAGGGGCAGGAAGACGCCTGAATGTCAATTTCCGATATCTCTTGCAAGATATCCAGAGGCAATCGTTCTTCGCGTGCTGCAGGTGTCCTAGAGAACCCTAGGAGGCCCAAGGGGCGGATTGCCTCTGCAAAAGAGTTTTCCCTTGGCTTTCCTTCAGGGGCTCTCTAGAGGCGTTTTATGGCTTCATTGAGTAGTTACGCTCGTCATTCCCTGAGGCAGGCAAGCGGAACGACGTAGACCCCATCCTCCCTGCGGTAGGCAAGCGAGGTTTGGGTGATGATCATGAGAAAAGCGGGCTTCGGCTTCTCCTCGTCGATGTCCTCGGAGAGGGCAAGCAACTTCCCCGCGGCAAGGTCGATGTCCTCGAAGTCGCCCATCTTCGCCTCGATCAAGGCCCAGTCCCCGTCGCGGAACTTGATGACGGCGTCCGCCTCCCTGCCCGCCTTATCGCGGTAATGGTAGAGCGCGGCGTCGATGGAGGAGCAATAGACCTGCAGGTCGCGGATAACCAGCGACTCGAAGAGGAACCCGAAGGTGCGCATGTCCTTGAAAAGGCCCTCAGGCGAGAGCCCCAGGGCGCTGGTGGCGACGGAGGGGTCGACGAAATAGCGCGTGCTTTTGGAGCGGATGGCGGTCTTGCTGCGGAGGTTCGGGTTCCAGGCCTCCAACTCGTCGGAGACGTGGAGGCGCTCCATCGCCAGGAGGTACTTCGAGAAGGTCTCTCCGTCCATCCCCTCCTTCATGTCGGAACGGATCTCCTCATCGGAGGCCTGGGAGGCAAGATGCCTAGCGTAGGAGCGGAAGAGCCTCCGGCATCTGCCCTCGTTCTTCCGGAGGGGGACGTCGCGCAGGGAGAACATATCCTTGGTCACGGTGCCCTCGTAGAAGTTGACGGCCTGCTGCAGGGCGACGTCCCTCTCCTTGTCCAGGGACAGAGGCCAGCCGCCGCGGCAGATATAGAAGGCGTAGTCCTCGATGGTCTTGTCGCTCACGCAGGGGAGGAAGTCCCCTTCCTTGAGCCTTGAGAGGGAGACCTCTCCGCTGCTCTCCCCGCTCTCGAAGAGGGAGAAGGTGCGCATCATCCTGGGGAGGATGCGCCCGGTCCCCGTGTGGGTGAACTCGTCCTCGTTGCCTTTGGTGTTGTCGGTGACGCTCCCCGTGAGGATGTACTGCCCGAAGGAGGAGGACTCGCTGATCGCGGCCTTGATGTCGTTCCAGATGAAGGAGATGACCTGCCACTCGTCGATGAGCATCGGCTTCTCGCCCATGGCGAGGAAGCGCGACGGGGCGGCCTTGGCCAGGGAGATGTAGTGGTCGCGCGTCTCACTCTTGGTGAGGTCGACGACCGTCTTCGCGTAGCGGAGCGCCGTGGTCGATTTACCACAGAATTTGGGCCCCGTGATGAGCACGGCCCCCACGCTCCTTAGATAAAATTCCAGGCGCTTGTCAAACAGGCGGTTTTTATACTTTTTCTCTTCCATGCTTTTTTCCCTTCCCATCGATAATTTTTACCTTAAATCGGAAGTTTGGCAAGATTTAAATCGGTGTTTTGGCGAAATTTAGATCGGAAGTTTGGCACCGCCTAACCCGTCCTTTTGCACTGGCACCTAAAGATAGACACGGAGATGACGAAACTTACTCATCAGAAAAACGGAGGGGAGGCAGACGGGTCCGGAACCGTCTGCATCCCGTCTATAATCAATCCGTAGGAGAAACACATATGTGCCACACACACCAAAAGAAAGGGTCGACATAGGAAGACGGGTCTTCGCGCGAGCTCACTCAGCAGGGCGCTGCGCGAAGAAGACATCGGAATCTATGCCAAAAAGGGCTGGCGCGCTTCAGGCGCGCTGAGGCCTTCTCCTCGACCAACTCGTATTTCTAGACCGATGTCTCGCCAAGGATGGGGATATGCATCAGTTCAAGGGTCGTGATCGAGGCGCTGTTCCCCATCTCAGGCAACATGAGGCCCTTCGTCTTCTTTGACTTGCTTGTCTTTTCTTGCTCACTCGAAAAGGACGTTTTACGAAAAGTGAGCAAGAAAAGTGAGCAAGAAAAACGGGTTGTTTCATATTGAGACACATCAATTTGCCCGCCCCAAAAAGAGAGCGAACAAATAACAGGAAAAGCGCCCTTGAGCAAAGGAAGGCCTATCTTAGGGGCGAGCACGCGCCTACGCTCATAGGGGCCCGCCGCCAGGCTCAAGATTTTTTAGGCTTCTTGGCGGATTTGACCTGCCAACGCCCCTGATATTTGCTGCCCACGCGGACGATTGAGCCATCGTCTTGAAGCTTCCGCATATAGTATTTCACATTCGGAAGGGGCAAAGGCAATCTCAAGGAAATTTCCTTTAGGGTCAATTCGGGCGAATCAGCGAGGATTTTCAGAATCCTCTGCTCGGCAGATTCGCCTGCGCCTTCGTCTTGACCTAGACGCGAGAAATCGCCTTCCAGCACAAAGCTCACCCTATCGGGGTCAAGCGTTTCGGTGATGCGCGGCTTCGTGAGCCCGTTTGCTTTCCATGTGCTGAAAACGTCGCAGATGCCTGTACCGGAACGCTCGCCGACGTTGATGAGCGAGAACATGTTGAAGATGCGCGCGTTCCTGGCGTCGCTGACGCCCCCGGCGATGGCTTCTTGTACGTCAATTCGGAAAGTCCCAGGATTCGAGAAGACCATCTGGCCGGGTTTCTTCTCAATGACGACGCCTCTTCTACCGTAGTAATCGGCGTGTATAAGCGCATTGGCCAAACACTCGCGAAGGCTCCGATGGATCGGCGTGTCGTCGACTCGTTGCAGATTGCCATCCAAGGCAAAAGGCCGCTTGAGGTCGGCGGTCAAACGCCGGGCGACCTTGAAGTAAAAATCGTAGACGTTCCCCGTCCAGTCCGCATCGCCAGAGCAAACGCGATCAGCCCAGCGGGTATCCCCCGGGAGGGATTCTCGATAGTCGAGGAAGAAGTTTGGGAGCTCGTTCGAGATGTCCACGAACTCCCCGAAGAAAAGAAGACCCGCCAAAGTGGGATGGACCTTCCCGTCCGACTCGGCGATCCTCACGGCCCCGATTTTCATCAGAAACTCGTCATCGGGAAGGCCGTTCCACACGTGGCTCCCATGCAAAGAAGCGAATCTGTTGCGGTAGGAGCGCACGCTATCGCCATTGAGGCTCTCAATCCCGAGCCCATCCACCACACGCGAATCCGCGGAGGTGTCGGATTGGTCGCGGAGCATCGCGATCACCTCATCTCTGGTGCAGTTGTAGTCGACCGCGTGATTTCTTTTGTAAGATCCTCCGAACATGTCATCGTTGATGAACACGGGCTTGTCTTTCCGATTGGCGCGGGGGACCTCGATGACGACGTATTCGCGGCCATCAAGCTCGCACTTGTAAACGTGGCGTTTCAGCAAGATGTTCGCGCTTATCTTGGATTTGTTGTTCAAGGTGTTCCAAATGTCGGTGATCACCCCTTCCGCGTCGGGTACGCCGAGAGGAACAAACTTCCTCGTTGCCTTGTCTTCGCCTACGCCAAGGACGATCGTGCCGCCGAAGCTGTTGGCAAAAGAAGAATAGGTTTCCCAGACGCTCGAAGGAATGCCTTTCTGGGCGCTTTTCGCCTCGAGGTTGATGCCCTCGTAATTCTCTAATATCGTCTTTAGATCAACCATATTTTCCTCCAGCCATTGCTTTTTCGCCGCCTTTGACGGGCGTCTTCCATGGCGATAGCCCCGCTAAGAAGATGGCCGCAATCAACTTAATCAATGGTGCAGCACCATTGTATGCTCAACAAGAAAATAAAACAATTTATGTCCTGTTTTTTTGCTCTTTTCATGACTTGTTGGATAAATCTTGGATAAAACTTGGATAAAAGTTGGATAAAAGTTGGATAAACTTGGATAAATTGGATAAAACGGGCAAGACGCAGCCTGAAGCGTTCTAGTACAAGGCTTCGCGCGCTACAGGTATCCTGAAAGCCCCCAGAAGGCCTCTAGAGGGTGATTCGCCCAAGAGAAGAGAAATCCCTTGCCTAAGAGGATGCAGCCTTCTAGGGGCCTCCATTCAACCTGCCTCGCGCAGCTTAAGCCCTCTTAGGGAGCCAAAAGAATTCTATCGGGACATCTATCGCGCCATCTATTGTGCCGATGGAACTTATTCGCCGCAAGTTTGCAGGATGCCCGCCTCCCCTCTGAACGCTCCGGAAAAGCCCATGCGCTCAAGGGCGATCATGCCTCTTAGGCCATTTCGGCCCACTCCGCTCGTGAGGCGGGCATGATATGATCTCAATTTAGGCGGAGGCAAACTGAAATTGCGGGGAATTCAGGATTGAAAATCATAGGAATCCCGAATTGAAATTGTTGGGAATCCCTGACGGCCCTGGCATCTTTCTCCCTTTCTTGCGCGGGAAGGCGGGCCCTCATCGCCCCCACCGCCATCCTTGAGGCCTTAGCGTCGCGCCCCCACATGAGGAAGGGATCAGAAAAGCCTGCCATCGCGCATGAACTCCATGAGGTTCTCGTGCTTTATGCCCTCTTTCCCCTGCAGCAAGAAGTCGGTGGTCAGCAGATACTTCGGGTAGTTGTCCTCGATGGAAAGGAGGGAACCATATTCCCTTTCCATCGTCTTCTCATCCGAGAGGATGGTGTAGGCGACCTGGACGTAAGAGTAGTCCAGGCTCGGATCGCGGAGGACGAAATCGCATTCGAGCTTCCCTATCTTGCCAACGTAGGCCTCGTAACCCTTCGACCTCGCGTAGACGTAGACGACGTTCTCTAGGCAAGGACCATAGGCGGAGACGTTGTTGGGGTCGGTCAAGTAGGTGAAGGAGAGGTCGGAGAGGTAATATTTCCTCTCCCCTTTCAGGGAGCGTTTCGACTTGAGGTCGAAGTTCTGGCAGGGATAGAGGATCTTCGCGTCCTTCAGCGCGCGGATGTACCTCGCCAGGGTGGATTCCTTTATCCTGAGCCCCCCTTCCTCGAGCCCCTTCAGGATGTTCTGCTTGCTCATGGGCCTAGCGAAGTTGTTGATCAGGTAGGACATGACGGCGTCGAAGCTGTCGCATTTCCTGATCTTGATCCTTCGGTAGACGTCTTTCTTGAGGATCTCGTCGACCAGCGCCCTCACATAAGCCCGCTTCGCGGGCAGGTTCGGGAGGAGGAGGGTCTCCGGGAAGCCCCCTTCCTGCAAGTAGCTCCTCAGTTCCACGGCGAGGTTGGGGTCGACGGGCAAATGGTAAAAGCCCTTCATCTGGAGGTATTCCTGGAAATTGAGGGGATAGACCTCGAACTCGATGTAGCGCCCCGTGAGTTTGGTCATGAGCTCGCCGGAGAGGAGATAGGAATTGCTGCCCGTTATGAAGATCGAGTAATCGCCTTCCCCGCGATAGGCGTTGACGACCTCCTCGTATCCCTTCACGTTCTGCACCTCGTCCAGGAAGAGGTACTTGGTCCCTTCCGCGGAGAAGGCGTTCTCGATGAGGCGTTCCAGCTGATCCGGGGTCTTGATGCCCCTCATGCCTTTCGCATCCAAGTCCAGAAAGCGGATGTTGCTCTCCTTCACCCCTTCTAGGCGAAGCTCTTCAACGATGAGGCGCATGATGGAGGATTTGCCCGATCGCCTCACTCCCGTGATGACCTTGATGAGGTCATTCACATGATAGAAATCGCGGATTTTGGAAAGGTAGTTCTCCCGTTTGAATAAGGGCATAGGCAGTTTCCTCCTTGGCTTCATTATATTAGATTTATCCATCAAAAACACGGGTTAACGGGGGGTAATTTGATAAAAAAGCGAAATTACCCCCCTTTAACTGCTGTTTTAGAGTCAGTGAAACCCCTTCGGCAAAAGCAAACGAAGGGCCCTCTTCTCTTCAGATTCTATAACATCGGGGAAAAGCAACGGATGAAACCGATGCCCAGTCAAAGGAGGCATCAAGCCATCAACGAGCACCATCTGGGGCGTATCGATTTCTTTGGACCGGCAGGAGGTTCAAAGAACGGCAAAGGAGGGGACGAAGACGATAAGAACAAGCCTCGAGGCCATAGACGCAGGAGCCCCTCTTGCGGAAGGCTCCCCGCGCGGTGATGCATCTCTCTCCGCCTCCCATGCAGATACTCTTTTGGTGAGATGGAGCCTGGGCGTTCCTTCCTAAAAGCGTTCCGCATCCTTCCCAAACGAAATCGCTTCTATCGCGCCGTCATTGAGACGATGGAACTTGCTCGCCACAAGCTTGCACTATCCCCTCCCCTGCTGCCCAGCTGCCTTTCCGATTCCCTAAAAATGTAGGGAAAAGTCAGGGAAAAGGGGCGATTCCCTTTTATTACATGGTGAAGGAGGCATGATTCCCCCCCCCTGTTGGGCAAGGCAAAGGTAAGCCATCGAGCAGATGAAGGCGCGGTGAGGGACGTGCATTCGAAGGCAAGGGGGCATAGAACCCCGCGGAAAGGGGATCCGAACAGGATTTGTATACGTGACTATGAATTGAAAATGTTGGGAATTAAGGATTGAAAATCTTAGGAATTCCGAATTGAAAATGTTGGGAATTCAGGATTGAAAATCATAGGAATCTCTCTTATGATGATGGAAAGGAGCACAATATGCCTGATTCGAATTATTACCCACGTTACATCGAGAAAAGCCTCGAGAGGAAGCTTCTTTCCAGCGGGGCCGTGCTGGTGGCCGGCCCGAAGTTCTGCGGCAAGACCACGACTTGCCTCCGCTACGCCAAAAGCGTCTACCGCATCAACACCAAAGGCGTCGTCGCGAACACGAAGCTAAACCCCAAGCTGGCGCTCATCGGGGAGAAGCCCCATCTGATCGACGAATGGCAGAAGGCCCCCGACACATGGAACTACGTGAAGGAAGATCTCGACCTCGCTTACGAATTCGGAAGCTACATCCTCACCGGAAGCAGCACCCCCGCGGACAAGACGCAGATCGAGCATCCGGGCGCGGGGAGGATCGTCCCGCTTAAGATGTATCCGATGTCATCGTACGAATCAGGCGATTCGAAAGGCCTGGTATCGCTTTCGAAGCTCTTCGAGGAGCGGCGCCTAGGGATCGTCGACCCCAATCCCGAGCATACTTTGGAAGACACCGCCTTCCTGATTTGCCGCGGAGGCTGGCCCTTGGCGATAGGCAAAGAGCGCTCTTTGGCCCTCGACATCACCAAGAACTATTACGACGGGCTCTTCTATTTCGCCGACAGCGAAAACCCCTCGTTCCGGAACAAGAAGCCCGAGATCTTCAAAAGGATTCTCAGAAGCTACGCGCGGAACATCTCAACGGAAGCCAGCCACACGACGATCATGAAAGACGTCAAGGGACGGGGCGGGCAAACGATCGACGATAAGACCTTCTCCTCCTATGTGGAGGCGCTCCAGGACCTCTACATCATCGAGGATATGGAGGCCTGGTGCCCCAGCATCCGCTCGAAGACCGCCATCATGACCACTCCGACGCGCCATTTCGTGGATACCTCCATCGCCTGTCAGGCGATGGGGATAGAGCCAGGCGATCTGATCAATGACATCGCTTCCTTCGGCTTCTTCTTCGAGGACATGGCAGTGAGGGATCTGAGGGTGTACGCGGAGATGCTCGGGGGCACAGTCCGCCATTATCGCGATAACGCCAATCTCGAATGCGATGCGATCGTCCACTTAAGAAACGGCAAATGGGGCGCAATCGAAATTAAGCTAGGCGGGGAGGAGCTGATCGAATACGGGGCGGGCAAACTGAGATTGCTCCGGGACAAAATCAAAGAGAAAAGCGACGAGAACGAGCCGGAGTTCTTGATGATCCTGACGGCTTTCGGCCCTTTGCAGACGAGGGAAGACGGGGTCATCGTCGTCCCCATCAACATGCTTAAAGCCTAAGCGCCTCCCCATACCCCTCAACCAGCTGCACCTCGTCCAAGAAAAGGCAAGCGAGCTTCCTTTCTTCCAGAATGGAGCGGACCTTCTTCTTGAGTGAAGCTGATAATATTTGGATGTATATACAAAAGTGTTGGTGATTTGACTCCGCCTTCATCGGCCCCGGC
>CAVAGB010000032.1:0-10125 GCA_963588055.1 Erysipelotrichaceae bacterium
CCGATTTTTGATTTTCGTCAAAATTGGCATCGTTAAATTCCTTTTTTGCCCCCTTTCCTGTATAACGATTCGGCTATGAAAATCGGCGACATTGAAATCAAAGGGCGCGTCGTCCTTGGCCCGATGGCGGGAATCACCACGCTCGCCTATCGCGAATTCATGAAGCCCTTTGGGGTGGGACTTTCCTATAGCGAGATGGTCTCCGATTGCGGCCTCGATTACAAAAACAAACGCACCTACGAATATCTAGCGACCTCCAAAGGGGACCGCCCCGTTGGGATACAGCTATTTGGCTTCTCGCTTGAGCACGCCCTCCCCGCGATAAAGATCTGCGAGGAGAAGTGCGATTACGACATCCTAGACATCAACCTCGGCTGTCCCGTCACGAAAGTCGTTAAAACGGGCGCGGGCTCTGCCTGGCTGAAGGACCCCGATTCCTTATATCTATATATAAAGGGGATCGTGGAGGCCTCGCACAAACCGGTTACCGCCAAAATCCGGCTGGGCTGGGACGAGAGTTCCATCAATGTTTTCGAGGTTGCTAAGAAACTAGAACAAGCAGGAGTCAGCGCGCTGACCGTCCATTCGCGCACCAGGGCGCAAGGCTATTCGGGAATAGCCGATCACTCCAAAATCGCCGGGCTTAAAGAAACTCTCTCCATTCCCCTCATCGTGTCAGGGGACATCTTCACCCCGGAAGATGCGAAGAAGGCAATCGAGATCACCCACGCGGATGCCGTGATGGTCGCTAGGGGAGCGGTCGGGCATCCTTACCTCGTCACCCAGATCAACCATTATTTTGATACGGGTGAGCGCCTCCCTGACCCAACTCCCGCTGAGCAGGCCTTCTACGCGAAGGATTTTGCTTCGCGCCTCATCGCTTTGAAAGGCGAAGATACAGCCGTGAAGGAGCTAAGGGGGATATTGCCTCATTTCTTCTCGGGGTACCCAGGTTATAAGAAACTCCGTTCGGAGATCGCTTTGAACATAAAAACAGCCAAAGAGGTCGAACTACTTTTGAATGGAGTGATCGCTAGGGGCAACTGCTGAAACGCCTCTAATACAAAACCTTAATTGTATAGTCAGTATCAGTAGATTTTTATTTTGAAACTTTTTGATTTTCGCTCTTGACATAGTTAGGGAATTAACCAAAATAGTTCACGTTTTTTTGGAGGCAAATCATGAAACGCGCTCTAGTTGCAAAAAACATTCAGGAACTCTATTCCGCCTTCCGCTTGGTGTTCCAAAAGAATTTCGATGAATATTTCCCAGCCGGCATCAGCCCGGTCGAAAGCAGATTCATCGGCTATATCGGCGATAGGCAGGAGCAGGGGATCGGAGTCATATCCAAGGATCTCACCCGCGATTTCGGGCTCAAGAAGCCGACGGTCTCAGACAACATCACTTCCCTGGTTAAGAAAGGCTACCTCGAAATCGCCAGAGACCGGGAAGACAAGAGGATGAAGTCGCTCACCTTGACCCCCAAGGGACTTGAATATCACCACACCGTCACCCCGATCCTCGAGAAATTCGACGCCTCCTTCAACGCCTACCTCACCGAAGAGGAGATCGAGGAATGGAATCGCATCAGCCAGAAATTGCTGAACGCAGTGAAAGAAAGGAACAGAAAGAAATGAAGAATAAAGAAGCTCTTGGAAACGAAAGGGCTCTAGCCGAGGCTGAGGCGAGGAACGACGCGGCCATCAAGCGCAGCAAAAGCCTGCACATCTACCGCTCGCTCGCCAAATATCTGAACGGGTATTGGCTCGACGTTATTTTGGCGTGGGTCTTAGTCGCCTTCGAGGTCATCTGCGAAGTCCTCGTCCCTTTCTTCTCCCAAAACCTCGTCGACGCGCTTTCGGTCAATAGCGCATCCGAGGTGGAGATGAAGACCATCTGGACCTACTCCCTCATCATGATGGGCATGGCCATCGCTAGCTGCCTCTTCGGCATCTTGGCGGGCTTTGTGGCCGCCAAAGCCGCCGCGGGGTTCGGCAAGAACCTCCGCAAGGCGATGTATTACCACATCCAGGATTACTCCTTCTCGAACATCGATAAGTTTTCCACCGCCTCCTTGGTCACCCGTTTGACTACCGACGTCACCAACGTCCAATTCTCCGTGCAGATGATCCTCCGCATGGTGGTGCGCGCCCCGATGATGATGATCGTCGCCTTCGTCATGGCTTGCTTCAAGTCTTGGCAGCTTTCGATGATCATCCTCGTCATTTTGCCTTTCCTCGGCGCGGTCCTCTTCACGATCTCCAACGTCGTCCACCCCGTCTTCGTCCGCGTCTTCAATGCTTATGACGACCTCAACGCCGAGGTCCAGGAGAACCTCAACGGCATCCGCGTGGTCAAATCCTTCGGCAGGGAAGCCTTCGAAGGGGAGAAGTTCGGCGGCATCTCCTATTTCATCTACCGCAACTTCATCAAAGCCGAGAAGAAACTCGCCTTCAACAACCCCGCGATGCAGATCGCGATCTACGCGGCCATGCTGCTCGTCTCTTGGTTTGGCGCGCAGCTGATCCAAAAGTCTGGGAACGACGCCTCTTTAGGCTTCACCACCGGCGCCCTCACCTCCTTGCTCTCCTACATCATGATGATCCTGAACGGGCTCATGATGGTCTCGATGAGCTTCGTCATGGTGACGATCTCGAAGAACTCAGCCGAGCGTATCACCGAGGTCATCGTCGAGCAGCCCGACATCGTCTCTCCGAAGAACCCCGTCAAGGAAGTGAAGGACGGCTCCGTGGATTTCTGCCACGTGAGCTTCCGCTACAGCGCTTCCGCTGAGAAAGATACGCTCCACGATATCGATCTCCATATCCCCAGCGGCTCCACCGTCGGGGTGATCGGGGTCACCGGCAGCGCAAAATCCACCCTCATCTCCCTCATCGCCAGGCTTTATGACGCCAGCGAAGGCGAAGTGAAGGTAGGCGGGGTCAACGTGAAGGAATATGACCTAGTCGCCCTCCGCGACGCCGTTTCCGTCGTCTTGCAGAAGAACGTCCTATTCTCCGGCACCATCAAGAGCAACTTGCTTTGGGGCAATGAGAACGCGACCGATGAAGAGATCAAGAAAGCAGCCCATCTTGCCTGCGCCGATGAGTTCATCTCCACCTTCCCGCTTGGCTACGACAGCCCGATCGACGAAGGAGGGACCAACGTCTCCGGCGGCCAGAAGCAGAGGCTTTGCATCGCTAGAGCTTTGCTTAAGAACCCGAAGATCCTAATCCTCGATGATTCCACTTCCGCGGTCGACACCCACACCGACTCGGTGATCAGGCAAAGCTTCAAGACCGAGATCCCCGACGTCACCAAATTCATCATCGCCCAGCGCATCCTTTCGATCAAAGACTGCGACATGATCCTGCTCCTGGACGATGGCAAGATCTTGGCCAAAGGCAACAACGACGAATTGATGAAGACCTCGCCGGTCTACCGCGAGATCTACGAAACCCAAATGGGAGGAGGAGACTTCGATGAGCAATAAAAAAGATATGCCGAGGCACGGCAAGAAACTCTCCGCCAAAGAAGAGATCCGCATCCTTCATCGCATGATGAAGATGATGTTCAAGCAGTATCCTTGGCAATTGCCTCTAGCGGGCTTAGTCATCATCCTTTCCTCGATGGCGGGCGTCGTCGGCAACGTATTCGTCGGCCAGATCGTCATCGGGTATTACATCCCGGGCCTTCTTGGCAAGCAAGAGCCCTTGACCGGGATTTGGGGCGGCATCTTCGGCAACCTCGACTTCACCCAGGGCATCATCGTGATGGCCGCGATCTACGTCGTGGGCATCCTCTCCGCCTACCTCTACCAGGTCATGGTCTCCGTGATCGGGCAGGGCTTCCAGAAGAGGTTCAGGGACTCCGTCTTCAATCACATGGAGACCCTTCCCCTTTCCTATTTCGACACCCGTACGCACGGAGACATCATGTCGATCTACACCAACGACATCGACACCCTCCGCGAATTCACCAGCCGCGTCCTCCCGATGGTCGTGCAGTCGATCGTGACGATGGTCATCGCCTTCATCGCGATGGTCTCCTCCTCCTGGCTGCTCACTTTGGTGGTGTTCGCCTTCTTCGTCTTGATTCTCTCCGTCGTCATCTACGTCACCCATCAATCCGCGCGCTTCTTCATCGCCCAGCAAAGGGCCTTGGGGGCGACGGACGGCTATATCGAGGAGATGATCGCGGGGCAGAAGGTCATCAAGGTCTTCAACCATGAGAACCAGGCCAAACAAGGCTTCGATGAGCTCAACGACGCGCTTTGCCTCTACACGACCAAGGCGAGCCAGTTCTCCAATATCCTCGGCCCGATCACCAATAACCTAGGCAACATCCAATACGTCGTGCTCGCCTTGATCGGAGGCCTCTCCATCGCTTCCGGCTTCTGCTTGAGCAACGATCCCAGCGCTTCTTTCTCCGCCCAGATCGGCATCATCGTCTCCTTCCTCACCCTCGGGAAGCAATTCACCATGCCCATCGGCCAGCTCGCCAACCAGATCAACATGATCAACATGGCGATGGCTGGGGGCGAGCGAATCTTCGCTCTCCTCGACGAGCCTAGCGAGGTGGATGAGGGCTACGTGACCTTGGTCGACGCGGAAGAAGACGGCAACGGGAACCCCGTCGAAGCCTCTCACCGCACCGGCAAATGGGCCTGGAAGCACCCTCATGCTGAAACTGGGACAGTCACCTATACTTGGCTAAAAGGCAAGATCAACATGTACGACGTCGACTTCGCCTATGTCAAGGATAAGCCCGTCCTCCACGAGATCACCCTCTACGCCGAGCCTGGGCAAAAGGTCGCCTTCGTCGGGCCGACTGGGGCAGGCAAGACCACGATCACGAACCTTCTCAACCGCTTCTACGACATCGCCGACGGCAAAATTCGCTTCGACGACATCAACATCAACAAGATCAAGAAGAAGGACCTCCGCCGCGCGATGGGCATGGTCCTCCAGGAGACCAACCTCTTCACCGGCACGGTCAAAGAGAACATCCGCTACGGCAACCCCGAAGCAAGCGATGAGGAAGTGGTGCAGGCCGCTAAGCTAGCCAACGCCGATAACTTCATCCGCATGCTCCCTCAGGGCTATGACACCGTCCTCCACGGCGCTGGGGCCGGGCTCTCCCAGGGTCAGAGGCAATTGCTCTCCATCGCCCGCGCCGCCTGCGCCAATCCGCCGGTCCTCATCCTCGATGAGGCGACTTCCTCCATCGACTCCCGCACCGAGAAGCTCGTGCAGCAAGGGATGGATGCGATCATGAAAGGAAGGACGGTCTTCGTCATCGCTCACCGCCTCTCGACGATTCAGAACTCCAACGTCATCATGGTCTTGGAGCATGGCCACATCATCGAGCGGGGCGATCATGAAGCCTTGCTCGCCCAGAAGGGCAAATACTATCAGCTTTATACCGGCGGGCAGGTCACTGCCGCCGAGTGAAGCGGGCCGCTGCTGGCTAAACCGGCGGCGGCTTTTCTTTTGGCTTTACAAGAAGGGGACATCCTTGTTCTTGAAAGCGCCATATGGGTTCTTTCTTATTGCTATGGCAATAAACCGCCTTCAGAATTGCCCTAGAAACCGGATCGATATGAAATTAAGCGACATCTATATGCGCGATCCTTATCTCTTCGTCGAGGATGGGGTTTGCTATTTGATCGGGACTAGCGACGTCCAAGCTTGGGGAGGCAAGGCCTCAGGGTTCCTTGGGTATCAGTCTAGGGACCTTGAGGATTTCGAAGGGCCTTATGTCTTGTTTGAGGGCGATCCTTCCTTTTGGGCGGATGAGAACTATTGGGCGCCTGAGCTGCATAAGATAAACGGGAAGTATTTCATCTTCGCCTCTTTCTATAAAGAAGGAAGACGCCGCTCTTCCCAGGTCTTGGTGAGTTCCTCCCCCTTTGGGAGATATGTCCCTAGCAAGAAGCCCTTCACCCCGGAAGAGTGGGATTGTTTGGATGCGACTCATTATGAGGAAAACGGGAAGCATTACGCAATTTTCTGCCACGAATGGGTGCAATGCGTAGACGGGGAAATCTGCCTTGGCGAGCTCAATGAGGATTTCACCTCGCTTAGCAATGTGAAGGTCCTCTTTCGCGGGAGCGAGGCTCCTTGGACGGTGCCTCATGACGAAAACAAAGGGGTTGTTGGCTACGTGACCGACGGGCCATTCCTATTCAGGGATGAGGAAGATAGGCTCTGCATGATCTGGTCTTCGTTTTCAAAGGAGGGGTATTCCTTGGGGGCGGCCATAAGCCAAGGAGGGATAGGCGGCCCATGGAAGCAAGAAGAGAAACCCCTGCTCAGCAACGGGGGAGGGCACGGCATGGTCTTCTCCTTCAAGGGGAAGCGTTACCTCATCGTCCACATCAACAACGACGACCATCCAAATGAGAGGCCACATATCGTCGAGTTGAAGGGAAAAGACGGGCGGTTTGTTCTAGAATAAGGCAAGGACAAAACTTATGGATTTAAAGAAGACTGCGATCGGGATAGAGTTCGGCTCCACCCGCATCAAAGCCATCATGATCGATGGCGAAGGCAAAGTATTGGCAAGCGGCTCCCATACCTGGGAGAACCAGCTCCTAAATGGGTATTGGACCTATTCTCTAGAGGCGATTCAAGAGGGGCTGCAGGATTGCTTTTCTTCTTTGAAAGGCGATTTCAAGAAGACCTATGGTCAGCCTCTGACCACGACGGGGGCCTTGGGGATCTCGGCGATGATGCATGGCTACATGGTCTTCGATAAGGAAGATAGGATCCTCGTGCCTTTCCGCACCTGGAGGAACGTCACCGCCCAGAAGGCCGCGGACGAGCTCACGGAACGATTCGATTACCATGTGCCCGCCAGATGGTCGATCGCCCATCTTTATCAGGCGATCCTAGACAAAGAAGAGCACGTGAAGGACATCGCTTTCCAGACCACTCTAGAAGGCTATGTCCATTACCTCCTCACGGGGAGGAAGGTCATCGGGGTGGGCGAAGCCAGCGGCATGTTCCCCTTCGATCCTGAAAAGAAGGGATACGATTCTCGTTGCCTTTCCCTCTTCGATAAGCTCCTGAAAGAGAAAGGCTATCCCTTCGCCTTGGAGGATATCTTCCCCAAGGTGTTGCTAGCAGGAGAAGAGGCGGGGACCCTCACCAAAGAAGGCGCGCTTTTCCTCGACCCCACGGGGGAATTCGAAGCGGGCGTGAAGCTCTGCCCGCCTGAAGGCGACGCCGAGACGGGCATGATCGCCACCAACTCCATCAAGAGGAACACCGGCAACGTCTCCAGCGGCACCTCCATCTTCGCCGAGGTCGTCTTGGAGAAGAAGTTAGAACACGCCTATCCCGAGATCGATCTGGTCGCCACCCCGCTTGGGGATATGGTGGCGATGGTCCACGCGAACAACTGCACCTCTGAGATCAACGCCTACGTTGGTCTATTCGATGAGGTTCTGAAGACATTTGGCACGAACGTTGACCAAGGCGAGCTCTTCGTGAAGCTCTTCAAGAAATCTCTTGAGGCGGAGGATGATGCCAGCGGAGTCCTCTCCTTCAACTACCTCTCTGGCGAATCGATCACCAAAGTGGACAAGGGCCATCCGATGATGGTCAGGGACGCCGAATCGCATTTCTCTCTGGCCAATCTCATGCGTTCGGAGATCTATTCGGCCTTCGCGACGATGAGGCTAGGATTCGATATCTTCGAGAAAGAAAACGTGAAGATAAAAGAAATCGCCGGGCACGGGGGATTATTCAAAACCCCTGGGGTCGCGGATAGATATCTAGCCTCCGCGTTGAAGACGCCGGTTTCCATTTCCTCCAACGCCGGAGAAGGCGGGGCCTGGGGCATCGCCGTCCTCGCCGCGTTGCTGAACGCGGATATGGGTTTGGAGGATTACCTGGACAAGGTGATCTTCAAAGACAGCAAGGTGACGGTTGCCTTGCCTGATCCTAAGATCGCGGAGGGCTTCGATCGTTATATGGAACGTTATAAGAAAGCTTTGAAAGCGGAGCAGTTGCTCGGGGAGGTTTTATAAGATGCTGGAAGAACTCAAAAAGAGGGTCTACGAGCAGAATCTGAGGCTCAAAGAGAGCGGACTGGTGATCCTCACCTGGGGGAACGTCTCGGGGATTGATAGGGAGAAAGGGCTAGTCGTCATCAAGCCTAGCGGAGTCTCCTATTCTTCGATGAAAGAAAGCGACATGGTCGTGACCGACTTAGAAGGAAACGTGGTGGAGGGCGATCTTAGGCCCTCTTCCGATTTGGCCACCCATCTAGAACTTTACAAACGCTTCCCCAAGATCGGAGGGGTGGTGCACACCCATTCGACCCACGCGGTCGCCTTTGCCCAGGCCGGGAGGGATTTGCCCCCATATGGGACCACCCACGCGGACACCTTCTATGGGGAGGTGCCCGTGTCGAGGAGCTTAAGCAAAGAAGAGATAGAAGAGGCCTACGAGCTCAATACGGGAAAGGTGATCGTGGAGACCTTCAAGGGCAAAGACTACGAAGCCGTCCCCGGGGTGCTAGTGAGGAACCACGGGCCCTTCACCTGGGGGAATAGCCCGGAGAAAGCGGTGGAGAACGCGATTGTCTTGGAGGAGGTCTGCAAGATGGCCCTTCTAAGCGAATCCCTCAATCCAGATATCAAGCGGGTGGATCAATACCTGCTGGATAAACATTATTTCAGAAAGCACGGCAAAAACGCCTATTACGGGCAGAAGGAGAAAACCAAATGAAAAAGCTGTATTTCGTCGTCGGAAGCCAGGACCTCTATGGCGAAGAGACCCTGAAGCAAGTCGCTAGTGACGCCAAGGAGATGGCGTCTTACCTGGATGAGAAACTCGTCGGGGTCAGCGTCGAGCTTGAGCCCACCGTCATCACCTCCGCGGAGTGCGAGGACGTCCTCAGCAAGGCCTCTTACGACAAGGACTGCGTCGGGGTCATCACCTGGATGCACACCTTCTCCCCGGCGAAGATGTGGATCAAGGGCCTCCAAAGGCTAACCAAGCCCTTATTGCACCTTCACACCCAGTGCAACCGCAAGCTGCCATATTCGAGTATCGACATGGACTTCATGAACCTCAACCAGTCCGCGCATGGGGACAGGGAATACGGCTTCATCTGCACGAGGCTAGGCATCAAGAGGGAAGTGGTCGCGGGCTATTACAAAGACGAGAAGGTCATCTCGCGCATCCAAGGCTTCGCCGACGTCGCCCTCGCTTTGGATTACTCCCATTCCCTCCGCGTCGCCGCCTTCGGCAACAATATGAGGGATGTCGCCGTCACTGATGGCGACAGGGTCGAGAGCGAGATCCGTTATGGCTGGAACGTCAATTACTACGGCATTGGGGACCTCGTCGACATCATCGACGCGGTCACTCCTGAAGAGATTGATGCGAAGATGAAGGAATACAGCGAGAAATACGTCATGAACACGGATAATCTCGCCTCAGTCAAAGAGCAAGCCAAATACGACGTCGCCCTCCATAAGTTCCTCAAGAAAGAGAACATCGGCGCGTTCACCGACACCTTCCAAGATCTCCATGGCATGAAGCAGCTCCCTGGTTTGGCCGCGCAGAACATCATGGCCGAAGGCATCGGCTTCGGCCCGGAAGGGGATTATAAGACCGCTTCCCTCATGGCCGTCCTATGCAAGATGGCGGAGCACCGCAAAGGCGCGACCGCCTTCCTTGAGGATTACACCTACGACCTCACCGAAGGGGAGGAAGTCGAACTCGCTTCCCATATGCTTGAGGTTTCCCCTGTATTCGCCGCGAACAAACCCATGATCGAGGTCCATCCCCTTGGGATAGGCGGCAAAGAAGACCCCGCGCGTTTGGTATTCGACGGCATCACGGGCAAAGGGATCGCCGTCTCGATGGTCGACATGGGCACCCATTTCCGCCTTATCTGCGCGGACATCGAGCTCATCAAGCAGCCTGAGGCGATGCCGAAGCTCCCCGTGGCGAGAGTCATGTGGAAGATATTGCCTAGCTTCTCCGATGGCGCGGAGAGATGGATTTACGCCGGCGGCGCCCATCACGCGGTCATCAGCACGGCCTTAACGAAGAAGGACATCGAGCTCTTCTGCAAACTCACGAACACCGAGCTTGTGACGATCGG
>CAVAGB010000033.1:0-6600 GCA_963588055.1 Erysipelotrichaceae bacterium
TCTTTGTCTTCCTCTAGATTTTTCTGTATGTCTTTAAAGACCTTGACGAATTCTTCTATGGTGCTCGCCGTTAAGGAGCCATTCTGGCTTTGATCCTTATTTATTTGCCTCAGATTCTTTTCGAGCCTGCTCTTCAAATCGGTCGTGGTGACGCCCTTTCTGATGGTTCCTTGCAGGTCGTCTTTTACACTGAGCCCATTCGGAAGATATGGCGCAATGGTTTGTATCGCTTTCTCGTATTGGGGAGTGATTTTATAACATACGCCAGGGTTTTTATATTGGATTCCAGCAACTTTGAACGCGCGTTTTACGATCTTAGCTCGGTCCAGTTTTATGGCGTCGACAGAACGCTCGTTGTCATCGACGGTCGTTTTTATGTAATCAAGCGCTTTATTGTAGTCTATGTAGGTCAACAAAGGACCGAAATCATCGCCCTTTCGCGCTTCCACGAAGAAAACTTGCGAACTCTTGACTTTGGTGACCGCCGTCTCGCCCTCAATTTTTACCAGGGAGATGGATAAACCATCGAACGAAGATGATGCAGGCAGATAATTCCATTTTCCTTCAGGAATATTGAAGACCTGCTCGAACTTCGGGGTTCCGACCGGGTTTTCTCCGAGGAACTTCCTTAGCTCGATGATGTGTTTGTCCGTGTCGGACAATATGGAGTCATCGTCGTCAGGAAGCTTCCCGTCTTTGTAATAATTTTCGACGAACTCAATCGGATTGATGTCGGATTCAGACAGGACGCCTTGGTCAAGCCCAATCGTGTTTCGGATGGTCTTGATTTTCCTTTCAAGGCGATGGACGAGGTTGAGATAAAGCTCCAATTCCTCCATCGGCCTCATATTCGAGATCATGACCTCGGAATATTGGGAGCCGAGCCGGTTAACACGGCCGTTTCTCTGAATCATTCGAACCGGGTTCCAATGAAGGTCGTAGTTTATAAGATAACCGGCGTCTTGGAGGTTTTGCCCTTCCGAGAGGACGTCTGTCGAGAAGAGGAAGTTCACTTGTTCCTCTCCCTCTTTGAGCTCGTGATGCTTTGAAACAGGCGAGAAGCGTTTGACGAGGCTCTCTATTTCGGAACTCTGACCCGAGATGAATCCTGCATGTCCCGCAAAGTCCGGGTCAATATCGTTGAACATTGTCGGGGCGACTTTGGCGAGATAATTTATAGTGTCTGCGAAGAACGAGAAAACAAGAACCTTCTTCCCGTATTTTCCGGAACCCAAAACGGCTTTGATTTGCTCGTGCAAAGAGCAAACCTTCGGATCGTTCTCGGGCCGGATGAGCTTCATCAAGGTCTCCTTCATCAGAGAGATGATTATTTTCTCTCTAGAGAGATCCTGCTTGATCTGCTTTATGTTGAAGATGTTTGGGTCTGCTTTCTTCTTCTCGACGCCTTTCTTTTTCAAGGCGCTCGGATCACCGCCCTCCTCTATCAGTCTTTCTTTCTCCCGAAGGTACTTCTCATAGTCGTCAAACGCTTGATCGATGTCCTCGCCGTCGTTGTAATCGCTCTCAAGAAGTGAGGCATCGGTCAAATTGACGATGTACCCCTTATTCAGATATTTCTCGAATAGGGCGATGCGCTTTTCGTAGTTCCCGATGGAGAACAGCAAAGCGGCGGCTGAGGATTCCATACGCTTCAGCCACGTGATTTGCATGATGTTGTGGACTGCCAGTTGGACCTTGACGGACTGATCGACGTTTTTGAGCGCGCCAATTTCGCTGACGGATTTCCCGTAATAGGAATACATGTAGACGTCAGGCCTATACGGCACAAAGCCCATGATGAAAATCAATTGGAGGATGTTGTGGACGAGATTCTTCACGGGCTTGTCCAAAAACACCTTCTCTAAGCGTGGGTCGGGTTGGGTCAGGGCGAAACGTTCAACGGCGGAGCCCGGATTTCTCATCTCTTCGTAGAGAAAATCCAATGGGTGGCACGATTGCTGGGTGAATTCGGCCATCAAAGTTAGATTGAGCAAGCGAGGGTCGATCCCTTCGAAAGTCTCGGTCACGTGCTTCCCGATGTCGTCGAACAACTTCTGGGTCAGGGAATCGCTATATTTGTATTCAATCTGTGAGACGGCGGAGACGGGGAAAGAAACCTTCTTTCCGGTTTTCTTGTCGATGATGCCGCCCTCGGCTTCGACGCCTTGCCTCGTTGAGCGCACTAAGTAGTGCCTTAGGCCTTCATGGATGGTTGGCTTGTATTTTTCGAGATATGCGTCGATGTCTTCGTGGTTCTTCTCGGCCTTTTTGATCCCGGATTGGATCTTCTGAAGGGCTTCGAAGAAGTCTATCAAATCCGTTTGGCTCCCGTCCGGCCTTGGGTAGGAGACATTGACGGATTTGAGCTTGCCTTTGGAGGCCAGCTGAATGATGTTCGCCAAATCCATCAAGGAATTGTTCACAGGCGTGGCCGTGAGCAAAAGGATGTGGGAATCTGGGTGCTGTTGGAGCAGGCGGAGAATCGAATCGTGATGCCTCCCGCTATTCGATCTGAGGTTGTGCGCTTCATCGATGACGAATAGATCTATATGCTTGGTTCTTCTCCAGGCCGCTTCGTATTCCTCGTAAATCGCGTCTATGGCGTTTGCGTCCTGCTGCGAGACTATCCTGTAATCCCCTGTCGCGTAATCCACACCTAAGATGCTGCCTAGGTCGTTGATCCACTGCTTTTTAAGTGCCGCTGGAGCGATGATGAGGACGTTGGCTTGCTCATCTTTCTCCAGATAGTGCTTTATGACGGCCCCCGCGGTGACGGTCTTTCCCAAGCCGACGGAATCGGCCAGGATCGCCAGGCCACAATTATTCAATTTGTTGATCAGGATGCCGGCGTTGCGGTTCTGGAACGAAAACAAGATGTCCTTTGTCTCTTCCGACAGTTCTTTCGGGGGCAACAATTCGTCTGGATAGAACTCCATCAACGTCTTGATGTAAGCGTCATATGGACCATACGTTAAGGCGCCCAACGGCGAATCCGTTAGAATGCGCCTGAAATCGCCGGTCCATTCTTCGCAGGAAGGATCATTCCAAAGCTCATCGAACCAAGAGAAATAGCCGTTTTCCTGAGTTTCGCTCGCCGGCTTGAAATTGACGACCCTGAAATCGCCCTCGACCGTATTGAGCTCGGTGTTGGTGAACATGCCGGCTTTTGTGAAGTTGCTTGAGCCCACGATGGCGACGGAATCATTCGCCTCGTAATTGCCGAAGATGTATGTCTTTGCGTGGAGAGTCGTTTTTTTGTAGACCTTCACCTTCAATTTTCCAGAATTGATCAGCTCGCACAACACATTCGTCGTCTCGCGGAGCTTTTCCTGATTTGTTTCGTGCGAAAAGCGCACCATGTCGTCAGAGAAATCCTTGTCGGGGAAGAGCGCTTCTGGCTTTGAAAAATCAAGGTGAAGCTGTTTTTGGTGACGGAAGGACATGGGCTCCTGCCCGATCAGAAGTCTGATAGATGTGTACTCTTTCAACAGGTCGATTATTTCGGCTGTTCCCAGAATATCCCAATACCCAGTAGCAATGCTCAATTCTTTATGGGCTGGCAAAATTTGCTTGAGCGTGTCCCCTAAAGTAACCCTTCTATTATCAATGATTTTTGGATATGGCATGTTTTTCTCCTTTTTGAGCAATCGAGCAATTGAATGAATTGGAAGTATTCGTCCTTTATGGCCTCGAACATCGAACGGCCAGGCTGCTTTTAACTTTCCGTCTTCAAGAAAAGCTCTATCTTGTTCTTCTTGCACTCTTGAACGATTTTCCTCTTGGCTTTGATCGTCGGCTCATGATGCCCTTTCTCCCATCTGTTCACGGAAGCGAAGGAAACCCCTAAGTATTTGGCGAGCTCCTCTTGGGACATGATGAGCTTGTTTCTAAGAGAAATAATCATTTTCTGATAATCGTATTCCATAGATATGGCACCTTTATTTGTTACCTCCAAAAGTATAACACTTTCCGAGCAACGCCGCCAAAGGCTATTTTGGCTTTGCCTTAGTTCCAAAAAGACAGCGAAAGAGGAGAAAACCGCCCCAATCCCCCTTATTTTTGTTCGCCATGCACAAACTTTCGCTTTTTTCCTCAAGTTTCGCCGTTTCGAGAAGGTTTATATATGGGGGATCTTTTTTCCACATCCGCATGTAATTCTGGAATGGGAACCGCCCATCCCCTATAATTCAATCGACTCATTTATCGGCTTCGCCCGAGGCGGGGCAGCGGGGATATGCGTCTCATATCCCGCTGACGCGAATAGCGTCTTTAGCCCCCTACCCCATCTGAGCCCTCTCAGGGAGAAGGCTCGCTTTCGAATAGCCAAGGGCCTTCATCCCCATATCACAAGGAAGGAGGCTCTATTTCATATATGGGAGCAACGACGACGATCACTACGAAAAACAAGGTTCCACTTGCTTTTCTCGCGGAACAGGATAAGGGATCTGGCGCAAAATGCGCCACCCCCGCTCCGGAAAGACCGGCGGTGGGAAACCCACGCGACGCATTCAATCACGACGAAGGCTGGGCGAAATCAAGCTTCGCGAAGGAGATATCGCCCACGATATTCAATCTCATGGGCGACCCCGTGTTCAGGCGGCACGCCCATCTGAGGTCTTTGCTGGACCGCAGCGAAAGGGCGATACGGAGAAGGAGCGGGAACGGCTATCAAATGGCCTGCGACCTCCTCTCCCACTGCTCTTTGGTCGCGAGGCATTACAGGCGTTCCAATTACTACACCCCAAAGCTCAAGCCGGAGACCGCGATGGATCTGTCTTTGGCTTGCGCCATCAACGGGGTCATCAAGGAGGCGTCTTATGAAGAAGCCCATCGCGCTTAGCCCCGAGGTACAGAACAGGGCCGTCCTATACCTCCGCTTCTCCAGCGAGAACCAGAGGGAGGAATCCATCGAGGGCCAGAGGAGGGAATGCCTCGAATACGCGAAGAGGAACGGAATAGAGGTCGTCGGGGAATACGTGGACAGGGCCAAGTCCGCGACCACCGACGACCGCCCAGACTTCCAGAGGTTGATAAGGGCCTCTTCCTCCCAGGGGTTCGGGATCGTTTTGGTCTGGAAGCTCGACAGGTTCGCGAGGAACCGTTACGACTCTTTGAAGTACAAAGCCATCCTCAAGCAGAACGGGGTGAGGCTACTCTCCGCGACCGAGAGGATCATGGACGGGCCCGACGGCATCATCATGGAATCCCTGCTCGACGGGATGAGCGAGTACTACTCCGCGGACCTATCCCAGAAGGTGAAGAGAGGGATGGTCGAGAACGTCATCAAAGGGAAGACCACGGGAGGATTGAGGCGATTCGGATACCGGATCGTGGATGGGCGTTACGTCATCGACGAGAACGAGGGCCACATGGTCAAGGAGCTTTTCGATCTCTATGCCTACGGCGGCCTCAGCATCAGGGCCATATGGGAGAGGTTCAACGCGTTGGGGTACGAGAGGACGGAGGGGAAGAAAATCCAACCGTCCACCTTATGCAAGGCGCTCTCCTCGGAAAGGTACATCGGCGTTTTGAAATGCGACGGCAGGAGGAACGAGAGCGCCATTCCCCCGCTCGTCGACAAGGCCACCTTCTACAAAGCCCAGGAGCGCCGGGAGAAGAGAAAAAGAGTAGGCGGGGTCTACCGCGCCGACGTCGAGTACGGCTTGACCGGCAAGGCCTATTGCGGAGAATGCGGGGCCATGCTCACCGGGGAATCGGGGACATCGAAGACAGGGAAGCTGTATTCCTACTACCACTGCAAGAACGCCAGATTCGGCAGATGCGAGACGGGGAGGATTGGCAAGGACATCCTAGAGGACGTGGCCGCAAAGCTTGTTTTAGAAGCCTTGGATGACAAGAAGGTCATCAAGGAGACCGCCTCCTATGTCTACAGGAACCAGTCCAGGGATTCCAACGAGCTCGCGAAGATGAGGGCGCAGGCATCCAAGATACAGTCCCAGATCGACAACTTCCTAAAAGCCATAGGCATGGGCATCATCACGGAGACGACGAAGAGCGCCCTGATGAAGCTGGAGGCCGAGAGGGCCGAGATCGGCAAGAGGATACAGAAGGAATCCGCCGTGAGGCGCCGCTACACGAAGGGCGAGATCGTCGCTTCCTTGGAGATTCTCAAGGACTATCTCACTGAGGCGGAGTTCAACAAGAAAGCCCTCTTCGAGTCCTTCGTCGAGCAGGTCTGCGTCTGCAAAGACGGGAAGGTGTCCGTGGCCGTCGACATCTTCGGAAGCAAAATGAAGCTCGAAAGCTGTGACGTTTCGAAGCTAAAAGACTTGGAGAAGATAGACGTCAAGTCGCGCGAGACCGTCGAATGCCTGTATTTCAGTCAGCGCGGCTTCGTCGTGGTGGGTGAGCTGCCTAAAAAGGACAAGAAGCCAAAGCATCGCTCCTAACCAAGGGGCGATGCTTATGGCCTTACCAATCGACTGGCTAATGGCTGAAGAAACCTTCAATAGCATGATTTTCTTATCGGCCAAGAACAATTGGAAATCCCCTATCGATCGTTGCTGTTTAGCCATCAAATTCGCAAGAACTTGCGAGTTTTTCGCGTAAAAACACTTGTTTTTTTTTTTTTTTTTTTTT
>CAVAGB010000033.1:6660-9721 GCA_963588055.1 Erysipelotrichaceae bacterium
TTGTTTTTTTTCGCGAAAAAACACTTTTTTTTTTTTTTTTTTTTTGATAAGGTGATTCCATGGCGACACAGGGAAATATGAAAATCAGTTACAAGAAACTTTGGCTGATGCTTGTCGAAAAGGATGTCTCGCCGGTCACCCTTCGAAGGGACCTTTCGCTTTCAACAGGCACGATGACGAAGCTCCGGAAAAACGAGGAAGTCGCCTTGTCCGTGCTGCTCAGGATATGCGGATACCTCGATTGCAACATCGGCGATATATGCGATGCCTTAAAAGACAATTAACAAAATAAATATAAGGAGGTCAAAAAAACCATGGACAAAATTGTTTTGGACAAAGACGAAGTCGTTCTCCTCGAAGAGGGTTACACCTGGTATTCGGGCAGTTTGGAAAGGGTGGACAGCGTGGACCGGCTTGTTTTGACGAACAAGAGGATTCTTGCTACTTGGCGCAAAAGAAAAGAGAGTGGAATCCTTGAGATTCCAGCTTCGGAAATCAAAAAGTACAAGGACTCTCTCTGCGTTGATGACTTTGAATACGAGCATCGCGGCGAATGGCTGCGCGTGCAAACGATGAACGGCATCGAGTTGTTCCGAGTCGCCAAAGCCGAGGACACCAGCATCAGGGAGGATCTTCGCGACGCGTTTGGATTCGGAAAAAAAGATAAGCAAAAAGATAAAAACACGGTCGCCTGGGTTGAGAAGATAAAAGAGGCCTTTGGAGACCCGGAAGCCGTCGAAGCCCCCCAAAAGCCTAAGATTGTTGAATCCGCCCCGGTGCCGATTAAAGAGAATCCCGCCTCCATGGAACCAGCCAAGAAAGAGGAAAAGATCATCGTTTGTTCTTCCTGCGGCAAGGAATATCCGGCCGGCAGCAAATTCTGCCCGCATTGCGGAGCGGAAACGGCCAAACCGAAAGTCGTCGAGGTCGAGAAAACCGTGGAAGTCGCGATATGTAGGAAATGCGGAGTCAAAATGCCAATCGGCACGAGTTTTTGCCCTTCTTGCGGCGCTCCCGTCATCGAAGAGGAGAAGAAGCCAGCCCCGGAGCCAAAACGCGAGAGCAAGATTGAGAAATGCCCGGTTTGCGGCGAGATACTGCCTTCCGACGCCGTGGTCTGCCCTTCCTGCGGCCATGAGATCAGAGGCAGGGAAGCGACGATTTCCATCGCCCAATTCTCAAAGTTGATTTCCTCAATTAGCGACGAAGACACGAAGATCGAGGCGATCAAAAATTACGTTATCCCGAACAGCAAGGAAGACATCATGGAATTCATGCTGTTCGCGACTTCGAACTTCGACGAGAAGTTATATCTAAGCAATGTCAACGGCGATAACATCGCCTGCGCTTGGCACACGAAGATCGAGCAGTGCTACAAGAAAGCGATGCTGATGTTCACCGACCAGAACGACATCCGCAAGATTGAGGGGCTCTACAACGAATGCGTCTCCAAGACGGTGACCACCAAAAAGAGGAAGATTGTCATGACCATCTTCGGAATCATCATGATGACCATCGGAACCGTCCTTATGTTCGTGCCTGTCGGTGTTACGAACGAAGAAGGAAAATATCCGCTGAGTTGGCTTATGTACATCGGCATGGGCATCGTCGGCATCGGCGTCTTATCTTTCGTCTCCGGAATCAAAAAGAAGAAGACGAACAAACAACTCAGGGAAGAAAAAGCCGCCAAGGCGAATAGAAGAAAAAGGAGGTAAGAGGACGAATTATGGGTTTATTCAACAAATTCAAAAAGCCGGCAACTTCCGGCGGACTTGGGGCGGATGTCATCCGCTGCGATGAGAAGGACTATCTCATCTGGAAATGGCATCCAAGCAAATACGAAGAGGGCACTCTGAAACGCGAGGCAGCGATCAGGACCTCCTCCATCCTCCACGTTAAAAACGGCGAGGTCGCCGTCTTCGTCTACAAGCAAAAGAAGGAAGGGATTTTCGAGGACTGCATCGTCGGCCCTTTCGAGGAAACCATCAAAACGAAGAACTTCCCCATCCTCACCTCGCTCATCGGCCTTTGGTACGAAGGAGACACGCCTTTCCAGGCCGAGGTCTACTTCATCAACCTCGCCAAGGTAGTTCAGATTCGTTATGGCGCGCCTTATTTCGACGTCGTCGACCCAAGATATCCCGATTTTCAGGTCCCAGTCGCCGTTAGGGGCTCGATGACCTTCAAAATCGACGATTATCAGGATTTCATCAAGCACCACCGCCTGCAGACCTTCGACCTCGAGGACTTCAAGAAGCAAGTCAACGACTCCATCGTCAGGCTGGTTAAGGATGAGGTGGCGAACGCGCCATCCGAACACGATATCCCTCTCGTCAATATTGGTTCCAAAATCGGGCTGATCAACGAGGCGGTCGAGCTCAAAGTCAAAGACAGAATGAGGGAAGTCTTTGGAATCGAATGCACGGGATTTGAAATCAACGCGATCGAACTCGACAAGGAATCCGAGGCATACGCTGAACTCAAGGCGATCACGAAGGATCTCCAGAAGGACGTCACGCTGAGGAAGAAGGAAATCGACCTCGAGAACTATGAGGAGACTCTCCGCATCCAAAGGGAGGAAGGGCGGTACGCCCAGCATATGGCGACCAAGCAGACGAATCTCGGCGCCTATCAAACCGAGGTCAGCGGGCAAGTTGGAGTCGCCGGCGCGGAGGCTCTAGGCAAGATGGGCGAGAATGGCGTCGGGGACATCAATCTCGGCGATGGTGGCAGCGGATTCAACCCCGTCACCATGATGGCGGGGATCAGCCTTGGGAACGCCGTGGGACAGAAGATGGCGGGAACGCTCAACACCGCCTTGAGCCCCGAAAGCACGGGAATCACCCCTCCACCCGTTCCGTCGCTGAAGTATTACATCGTAAAAGACGGGCAGGCTTCTGGGCCGTTTGAATTGAAGACCCTGAAGGACATGGCTATCCAAGGCTCTCTTAAGCCGGATTCCCTTGTTTGGAAAGAAGGGATGGCCGGATGGGGGAAGGCTTCCAGCCAAGAGAGCCTCGCCGGGATATTCCCTCCCCCGATACCACAATAAGCCATTCAG
>CAVAGB010000034.1:0-9509 GCA_963588055.1 Erysipelotrichaceae bacterium
GAGGATAAAATTGACGAACTTCTCCAAATCTGCGAAGAAACGCCTGCCGAATTCTGCCGAAAGGACCGACACCATCGGGATTAATTCACCAACACTTTTGTATATACATCCATTTAGCAAATCAAAAAACCTGCTCCCGGAATTCTAGAAGCAGGTTTTTAATTACATCAGGACAAACTAACGGTGATGCCTGGGCGTACTCCGTAGTTATATGCTGTATCATAGCAATTAGAATCTAGTTCGCCTGTATGATTAACGTACCATGCGTAATAAGGAGCGGGGATATCTGAATATGGCGATCTTGTCCAATAGCCGCCGTAACAGTCGCATGATAAGGTATAATCGGTTTCTTCACAAACCCTAGAGGCATCATCCGCGAAATAATTGATATTGTTATAGTCCTTATAGCTTAGAAGATACACTTTGTCATCGGTATCATCGCAGACATATGAATTTGTAAGAGAATCTGTCGTCGAGGCGGAATTATCGACTGTAACTTCTTCGATATACGAATTATTGGAAGAAAACGCTAAATTATAGAAACTTCCTTTGAGCCAAGTTCTGATATCCGAATCCTTGTAGTTATTATTTCTTGCTCCAGAACGGTAGGCTTGAGAATCAAGAAGGACGGATGAAACAAGGGAATATTTGCTATTTTTAAAACTAAGGATCTTCCATTCGATAGGCTCGCATTTAAACCAGCATTCGTCGCCATCGTCGGCATCTACATCATCGCTAAAAGTGATTTTCCCACGAGAGACCACCCTTTTCTTACAGTAATAGGTGTCATCTAGCAAGTACCAACCGGTTGTGGTGTCGGCGCTTGTCAAAGCATTCAAAGACGAAATTGTGGAAGTGTCTGACACGTGCGACTGCGGGTAATAGCCATATTCGATGCCCGTTACAGTTTTATTAGTATCATAAGCAACGGAGGCTTCTTTGTTGCATTCGCTGCAAGTTCCCTTCAATTTGAGGTCAGTTCCTTCGCTCGTATTTAAATCCAAGACGCCAGAGATGACGCTATGCGTGTGAGGGTTAGTCGGTAAATTGATCGCCTCTGCATCTTCTGAGAAAGTATACGTAAAAGTCTTGCCTGAATATGTTTTGACGGCTTTGGCCAATTTAGCTTCAGCGAAATAAAGCTTAACATCGATTTCAGTTCCTTGCTCGTTTGAATATTTGCCAGTGTATCCATCTATAGTGGCATCAAAGGTAAGCTTATCGTAGGTCAAAGAATTATCGAAGCAGGATTTATTGGCGTCGAAACTTTTATAGGCGTCATAATACTTATTAGTGACTTCGCTTTTAATCCAAGTTCCGCTGCTATCCTTACTATATTCATAATATTTTGTAGAGTCGCCATCGCCATCCTTGGTGTAATACGAATCAGCGGATGCTGAACCGGTGCTAACATAATGAACGATATTCCCGTTTTTGATTTGGCCTGCGGTTTCGTTTTCCTTGCCTGTCTCAGCTATTAGACAATCGACTGTGTATTTATCGCCATCGAATTTAAGGGCTGACAAGAAATCTTCACTGCTGATATAAGGCGTATATTCTTCATCGCCTTTATGATAGCCGCAGACGGTGCACTTGTAGGCTTTGACGCCAACTGCCGTTGCCGAAGCCTCGGTAATGATAACCTTATCAGTCGTAAACGTATGATCGGCCTCATCGGATTTAGCGCCATCAGCAGCGCATTCGTGCCAGTGTTTGGTTTCGTTATACTGCCAAGTGTTGCCATAATCATGAGTATGAGTGCTGGAGCTCTCTATCTTTTCACTAGAGGAACTGCTTGAGGGATTTTCAGCGATCGCACAAGACGCGAGCCCAGTTGAAAGGCCAAGAGAGAGCGCGATCAAAAAAGCCGCACTATAAGTTCTTACCATATCCTTCCGCTTCTTATTTCGATAATTGTTGTTTTCTTCCATATGAATGAAACTCCTTTATATACGCGTATATTTTAATTTTTAAAATTATAAAATTCACGTCTATTACTGAGATATCTGAAAATCACTGCAAAAGTTGCTTAAACCAAAAGATACAAAAGCATTATACAAAGATGGGCTCTGTTAGCGAAAACGACTGATAAGGCAAAGATTTTCGTCGTGATATAATCCTTTTCGCCAAAACAAACCGAGAACCCAGACCATTTTCGATGGACAGAGGAGATGCCTTTGTCCAGCCCCCTCCGATAGGTTTGTTTTGGCGAATAGGTCTGCGGAGCCGGCTGGACAAAGGCGTTTTTGCCCATGGAATCCAAGAAGATCAAAGAGGCCGTCGACAGTCTGCTCGACGATGAGGCCGAGATCATGGTGGGGGTGCCCGCCCTGCGGAAGCCGCAGCAGCTCGATCCCTTCGCCGAGAGGGCGCGGCCTTTTAGGGGCCTCCATTCAACCTGCCTCGCGCAACTTAAGTCCTCATAGGGAGCCAAAGGAATTCTATCGGGACATCTATCGCGCCAAATTACTTGGCGCGATAGAGATTCGGCCCGCGAAAATTCGCGAGGGTACGCCTCAGCGAATCCCTTTCAAACAGGGGACAACGCCAATGGGAAGGCGGGGCTTGCGCGACAAAATGAACCTTTAATGAACCTTTATTGAACCTTTAAATTCAATGGGGGAACCGATGATGCTCCGATGCTTTGGCAAGCCGCATCCTTCCCCTTGGGGAGGGCGATGGGCTCGCTCATCGCTTCCAAGGATCTGGTAGTTTCACTCCTGACTGGAGCAGCTCGCCCAAGAGTCCGTCGGCCGTAACGGCGTAAGCGTAGGCTTCTTGGGAACGTTTCTTCAGGTGGCGCAGCGGAAGGAGAGCTTCGCAGCGAATCGCCTTGTCGGCGAAACTCCCCGGTTCCTCCACCCTCTCGAACTGCCTTCCAAGGAGCAGGCAAAGAGCGGCGCACATCAGCTTCGGGGCCATGAATGAGGCGATTTCCGCCGAATAGCTCTGGTAAAGCACATGGCCGCCGAACTCCCGGATCGCCCTGACGTAGAGAGGGTATTCCTCTCGCCCCATTTCTCCGCGCGAGGCGATGCAAAGCGACGAGACAAAGGTGTCGAAGAGGCAGTCTTCGCGGGTGAGGGGCGCCCCTCTGTAGGATATCTCGGTCCTCACGATCTCATCATAGACCGAAGAGACCACCCGAAAGTCATCGAAGACGTCCAGAAGGGAATGCACGTCATAAAATTGCTTCATGACCTCGAGGTCCTTCCCAACGTTCAGGGGGATTCCGGTCGTGTGCGGGGCGAAAGCGGTCAGCTTGTCACCCAGGATGCAGTTCGGGGTCGGCATCGTGACGAAGACGGGCTCGCCCTCCGTGATCAGGAGATCGCCTTCGATCTCTTTGCGGCACACCTCCGCGTATTGGTTCTCCTCGAAGAGGACGTCGAGCAGGATCCTCAGCGGCCTTTTGAAGACCGGTGAGGCGTATTCGAATTTGAAATGCCTTTTCGCGATGCTCCCCCTTTTGGCCCTCTCCTGCTCGGAATAGGACAAGAAAGGGAACCGCCTCGCAGCGCGCTCCAAATAAGGCTCCACCTCAACGCCCGGGCTGACGACGATGTCGATGTCCGTCGAAAGACGCCTCGGCCTGCCGAGTAGAAGCATCAGGCACGTCCCGCCTTTGAAGATGAAAGGCAAGCCGGTTCCCGCAAGCGCTTCAAGGAGCCCGAAAGCATGGACGCTGCGCTCCAGTAGCGCGGGGTCGCGGCGCAGCCTCCCCTGCAGCTCCCTGATGTGCGATTCGGCGAAGTTCCTAGCAGAAAGCATTCATCTTACCGTCCTTAGTTGGATCTCCGTGTCCTCCTCGATCATCCTCACGATCTCGTCGTAGACCGAGCGCCTTCTGGCGTAGCGGAAGAGGGAGCTCTCGTCGACGGGGCAGGAGAAGAAGGCGTTGTCGTAGATCTCGGGGAACTCGCTTTGGCTGACGAGCTTGGACATCAAAGGGTCGGCGACCAGATCGACCAGTAGTTTCTCCAATCGGGCGCGCCAGCGCTCCTTTTTCCCCCTCGGAGATTCGGTGACCAGTTTGTTCACGATGACGACGCCGTCGGACCGGTAGCTGTCGTATTCATCGAGGGTGGGGTCGAGGAGGACCCTCCCGAAGTAGCGCTCCCTGAGCGCCTCGAAGACGAGAACCTCGCAATCGCCCTCAACGGACAGGAAGATGGCGTTGTGGGCGAGGAGGTGGTTCGCGAACTCGTTGAGCTGGAGCAGCTCGGCGAGGGAGAAATCGACCGCGGGGTACTCCTCGATGAGGTAGGAGGCGATCTCCTTGGCGAAATCGGAGTACTCGTGCCTGTAGGGGGCGCTAGGCCGCTCGGGGAGGGAATACACCCCTCTCCCCACGCGCACGATCTCCCCGCTTTCCACAAGGGAGGCGAACCTCTTCTCGAAGGAGGCCTCGCTCAAGCAGAAGCCCCCGCTTCTGAAGGATGCGAGGGCATCCCCCTTCGAGAAAGTCTCTTTGCCTTTGAGCCCATTTGCGAAAGATGAGGGAATCATCGTGGAACCTCCTTTTATATTTTCGGCAGCGAAATCGTTTTATTGCCGTTTTTAGAATAGGCGCAAAGCCAATATCAGTCAATATATTTTCGGCAATAAAACATGTTTGTTGCCGTTTATATAAAGATGACCAAAAAAGACAGTCCCAGCGTCCCCTCTGCTCAGCAATGATGTCTACTCCCATCTGCCAGTCAAAAACAGCCAGCCCAAAGCCGACAGCTTCCCTTAACGCAGGCGGCGATAAAAACCTCGTCTGGTTAAACACGCCTCGTCGCGTTCCAACAAAGCCCCGAACACAAGGCCTCGCAGGCTACAGGTATCCTATAAGCCCTTAGAAGGCCTCTAGAAGAGGATTCGCCCAAGGGAAGAGAATTCCTTGTCCAAGAGGATGCGGCCTTCTAGGGGCCTCCATGTGAGCAGTCCAGCAAGGGGTGAACCATACCCAAAGAAACAGCGGCAATCCCAGGCCCCTTGAAGAGCGTGCCACCCCCTGTACATATAGCCTGTGCCCAACCCTCCTAGGGATCCAAAAGAATTCTATCGGGACATTTATCGCGCCAAATCGCTTGGCGCGATAGAAATTTGACCCGCTAAAATTCGCGTGATGTGCGATTCGGCGAAGTTCCTAGCAGAAAGCATTCATCTCACCGGGCTTAGCTGAATCTTGGCTCGCGCCAGCTTCTCTGCCCCCGATCACCAACGCCTCGCCGATTCGGAACGCCGCGAACTCGCAATGTTTTCTCACTCATCCGCGAAACTCAGTCACAAAAGTCGGGCCTCGCGCCCCCTAGGGGCGTAGGCGCGTGCTCGCCCCTAAGATAGGCTTGCTAGCCATGCCTTCCTTTGTTCGAAGGCGCATTTCCTTTGCATTCTTTGAGCCTCCTGCCGGTCCAAAGAAATCGATACACCCCACCCGCGCATTGAGACAAAGGATGAATCGATATGACGCGCGGGGAAGCAGGCCCCCAAACCTTTTCTTCCATCCTTTTCCCCTATGGTAGAATACCCATAGAAAGGGCGAACGGCATGGGAAGGTATCTCAATCCTGACAACGGCAAATTCATCTCCTACCATAGCGACGACATCTTCGTCGACAAGTCGCTGCTGATCAAAGAGACCAACGCCTCGCTTGGGAAAGAGGCGAGGAAATTCATGTGCGTCACCCGCCCCAGAAGGTTCGGCAAGACCTTGGCCCTCAGCATGCTCTGCGCCTATTACTCGAAAGGCTGCGATTCCAAAGGGCTTTTCAAAGGATTGAAGATCAAGGATGACCCCTCTTTCGAGCAGAACCTCAACAAGCGCAACGTCATCCTCATCGACATGGCGAGCATCTACACGGGCATCCGCAGCAAAGAAACCTTCTTCAGCGAGCTCGAAAGCGCCCTCCTAGACGAATTCAAATCGGAATTCCCATCGCTGCTCACCGGCAAGGAGAACACCATTGGGAAATGCGTCGTCAAGGTATCGATGAGCCTGAACGAGAAGTTCGTCTTCCTCATCGACGAATGGGACGTCATCTACAGGGAGCAAGGCAAAAACAAGAAGCTTTGCGACGAATACACGGAGTTTCTGAGGAATCTCTTCAAATCCTACGACGTCGCATCCTGCATCGATCTCGTCTACATGACGGGCATCCTCCCCATCAGGAGATACAACACCCAGTCGGCCCTCAACATGTTCGTCGGATGCAACATGCTGGAGCCCAGGGGCCTCGCCCCTCATTTCGGCTTCACCGAAGACGAGGTCAAGGGGCTCTGCGAGAAATACGGCATGGATTTCTCCGAGGTCAAGAGCTGGTATGACGGTTACAAACTGGATGGTCTCGAGGTCTATAACCCCAAGTCCGTCGTCGAGGCCATGACCCTCCATAAGTGCGGCGATTACTGGGTGGCGACCTCCGCCATCGAGGCGATCACCGACTACATGAATTACGATCAGGGCGTCCTCAAAGGCGCCATCGCGAGCATGCTCTCCGGCGATGCAATCGAGCTCGACCCGGGGAAATTCGGCAACGATCTGTCCCAGATCGACTCCAAGGACGCCGCTTTGACGGTCCTCATCCATCTAGGCTACCTCGCCTACCTCCCCCCTGAGATCGCCGGGGAGAGGGGAAGCTGCTACATCCCAAACAAAGAGATATCCCTGGAGTTCGAAAGGGCCTTGGAGAAGCTCGACTGGCATGACATCTACGACCCGATCGGCAACTCCAGCAAGCTCTACAAGAAGACCATGGAAGGGGACGCCTCCTTCGTCAGCCAGACCCTCGACAGGAACCACGAGGAGCTCGCCTCGCAGGTGAGCAAATACGACGAGAACGTCCTCTCGGTAGTCGTCGTCGCCTCTTATTACAAAGCCAGGGACCATTACGAGGTCAGGAAGGAGGAGAACAGCATCAGCGGCAGAAGCGACGTCTCCTTCTATCCCAGGAGGGCGGGCTATCCCCCCTTCATCGTCGAACTCAAGATTGGGCGCTCCCCCGAAGCGGCCCTCGCCCAGATCAAGAAGATGGCCTACTGGAAGGCCTGGCCCAATTACAAGGGCAAGGTGCTCCTAGTCGGCATAAACGCGACGAAGAAGGGCCTCAGGCACAGCACGAAGCTGGAATGGATCGAAGTCTCTTGATCCCGCCTCCCTGAACGGGACGCTTTTCAGATGCATGGTCCATCATCTTTTTTGCCTCAGCGGATTGCGTCTATCCCTTCGCCCCAAACAAGCGCATCCGACGCGCCCTGGCCTTTTTATGAGGGGAAGCTACCCCATCTTTTGAAAACCCCCTTGGGATGCTTCCGCAAATTGATGCACCAAAAAAGGATAGGAGGCAACGATCTTTTAGGATCATTGGGATGAAAAGATGAAAAGGGAGCGCATAGGAGCCATTAGGTTAGGTCGACGAATCCGCAGCATCCCTCATCCTCCTTGAAGGATCGAGACGGATTCCCTCCCTTTTTCGATTTAGAGCCGCTCTTCCTCTGCCCAACCAAATTCGCCCCGGTCCATCGGGCGGAGGGGCAAAGGGCAGCCAATGCGAATCAAAACGGGCGGAACCGCCTCTATAACCAGAGGGATCTCTCTTTCGTTTCTTTGAGCTTGCCAAGCAAGGCGAAGACCATATACAAAGGAACGGTCAAGATGCCCGTTGCTTGGTCATAGCCCAAATGGTTCGTGGAGATTTTAATCGCCTTCTGGCAGGAATTGCGTTCCTTGTACTTGGCCAAAGACTTCACTCTGCCGCCTTTTTTCTTGACGTCGATGGGGATGATTTTGCCTTCGCTTTCGAGCAGGAACTCGAATTCCGACCCCCCCTTCCCCTTCCAGTAGAACAAAGGGAATCCATAAGCCTTGAGCTCATTGGCGACGTAGTTCTCGAAGAATGCCCCCGAAAGGGCGTTCTCAGCGTCGCGGGTCACGAAAGTGGTGAGGTCGATGTCGCTTTGATAGGCCAGGAAGCCTAGATCCAAGAGATAGATCCTGTAGTTGTTCTCATCACCTTCTTTTAAGGGGATTGACACTTGTTCTTTGACTTGTCTGGAGCAATAGACAAGCGAGGCGGTCTCCAGCCATTCTAGAGGCGAATTGAGGTCGCGGCTGCGAAGCGCGGAGTCGACGAGGCTCGCCTTAAAGTCTTTGGACTCCTTGCTCAGTTGCGCGTAGATGCTGCCGAAAATCGACTTCGCGCGGATGATGGATTCGCCGCTTGCCTGGTAAAGCTCCATGTCGTTCAGGTAGTCATCGAAGAGCGAGATGGCGTTCTGTCTTATCTGCAGAAGGCTTTTGCCGTCCAAGAAAAGCTGCACATCTTCCGGCATCCCCCCGATGAGCAGGTAGCGGTAAAGCAAATCGAGGGCCATTTCGTGAATCGATGGGTCCAAAGGCCTCATCGCCTCGAAACTAGAGAGGATCGCCTTGCGCATCCTTGGGTTGGCGCTCAGCAAGAACTCCTCGAAGGTAAGCGGGTAGACCATGACCGCGTCCACGCATCCGACGGGGAAGAAAAAGGACTCCTCTTTGTGGCGGTTGTCGATCTTCGCCTTCCTCTTCAGCTTGATTCGGACCATGGACCCCGTGCAGATCACGGGGATCTCCGGACAATCCTGCTTGAAGTATTTCATCGCGGTGATGATGGGCAGCGCCTCCTGGACCTCATCGAATATCAGAAGAGTCGAGCCGTTGATGTCCCTTTCCTCCCTCAAAGAAAGGTACTCGACGATCTTTCTGGCGTCGCATACGTTGCCTTCGTTGATGAAATCGCGCATCGCGCGATCCTTTTTGAAATCGACGTAGACGTAATTCCCTTTGTAGTGGCGTTCCGCGAAGATGTCCTTTACCAGATAGGTCTTGCCGACCTGCCTCGCGCCATAGACCATCAAGGGCTTCCTTCTGTCTTTATGCCAGCTTTCTATCTCTTTCAACGCCAATCTTTCCATAAGAACCTCCAAGAAAATTCTAACCATATATTGAAAAAATGGCAAAGTAAGACATTAAAAAAATACTAAGAATGGCATTTTAAGGCTTCGAAAAAGTAGTAAAAATGGCAAAGTAAGCCTGTAGTCGACTGTTTCTTAAAGGGAAAACATCATAAGATCAAGCAGTCATTCGTCATTTCATCGGAAGAGCCTTAACAGCGTCATCGCGCAGGCTTCCTAAAAGGCCATAGGAAACCTTTATCGTCATGGCGCCCCTCGAGAGGGGGCGATAAGCAAAACGCCATGTAAGAAGGGATGCGCGAGGCGCCGCTTTCTTCCCTAATGAGGTTGCGCGGGTGGATGAGCAGGGACAAAACCCATTTTCATGCGCGAGGTTATGCCCGCCCCCATTTCGCCGATTCGGGCGGATGCGCTTCCATGCTTCGCCTTGGCGCAGGCGGCATCTTCGAACCCCTCGAATGGCTTATCAACGTTCATAAACCCGGAATCTCGAACGTGGAACAAACAGGACGCGCCCGTTTATCCAGGCAAGAAGAGGATGAGCAAAATGCAAGGCGAAGCCGCCTAGAAAGCACC
>CAVAGB010000035.1:0-9295 GCA_963588055.1 Erysipelotrichaceae bacterium
ACTTAAATTACTCGGCATCGAGGCATTCTTAACGAAGCCTTGAAGTTCAAGGAGGTTTCTATATGAAACAAAAAACACTTTTTGTCCTAGGCCTCGGGTCACTGATGGTCTTGGCGGGGTGCAGCCCGGTTTCTGCTGAGGGCTCGGGGGTTTATACCTACCGTTCCTACGTTTCCGGCACACCTAAAAACTGGAATCCGCATACCTGGGAGGATAGCGGAGCGGACGAGATCACCGGCTATACCGAAATCGGTTTCGTCGATTATTCCTACGATCCCGATGTGGAAGGCGGCTACAAGGTCGTTTACGAAATGGCCACCAACATCACCGACGCCACCCAGGACCTCAGCATCGTCGATGCTACGTTCAAGACAAAATGGGGCATCGAAGATGATGACGAGGGCCGCGTTTGGAAGATCGACCTCAACCAAAACGCCAAATTCGCCAGCGGCACTGTGATCAACGCGCAGACCTACGTCGATTCCATGGAGCTTCTTCTTAACTCCAAATATAAGAACTATCGCGCGAACAACTACTACAGCGGCGATACCTCTATCGTTCATGCGTTCAACTATTACAACGCTGGAGAGAGATCGCTGACCAACCTCAATAGCGTTCCTGAATGGGGCGTCACGGTTGAGGATGATGTCTACGTCGATCTTGCCTCTTCGCCAATCTTCGACGAGGCCTTCGGCTCGACCTATGACGTGATCAAAGCCACCCCGGCTTATGTCGCGGCCTATTTCACCACTTCTGCAGGCGTCAACCTCTTTGAGAAATATGCAGAACCGACGCTTGTGACTGCTGACACCTATGCCGAACTCGCCGATATCGGCCTTTGGTCCGCTCTCGGCGTCTCCAGCTCTGCGGCTGCGACTTATGCCAAATACTACTTCTGCTCCAGTTATGTCACCTATGACGACATCAACTTCAGCGATGTCGGCCTCGTCAAACTCGATGACTACACCCTTCTCTACATCACTGAGAACGAGGTGAGCCAATTCAACTTCGAAGTCGCTTGCTCCTCTCTCTGGCTCGTCAACCCGACGATGTACCGCAGCTTGACCACCGAGACCGGCGGCCTCAAGACCAGTTCTTACGGCACCGCCGCCCAAGGCGCTGCTGGCTATGACTCCTTCGGCCCCTACAAGCTTGTGAGCTTCGAGGAAGACAAGCAGTTCAAGTTCGAGCGCAACGAGAACTGGTACGGCTGGACCGATGGCAAACACACCGGCCAGTATCAGACCACCAACATCGTTGTCGACGTCTATAAGGAACACGCTTCCGCGCTTCTCGCCTTCGAAAAGGGCGACCTCGACGGCATCAGCCTTGAGCAAGCCGACTTGGCCAAATATGGCTATAGCGACTACCTCCGTCACGTTCCTCAGACCTACACCATGCGTCTTGTCTTCGATAGCAACCTTGAGGACCTGAAGGCTCTCGAGAAGACCGCAAACAACGGCAAGAACAAGCAGATCCTCTCCCTCTATGACTTCCGCAAAGCCATCTCGCTTTCCATCGACAGGCAGAGGTTCAACGCCGAAGGCACCGCGGGCAACCAGGCTGCTTACGCCCTTCTCAACTCTCTCTACTTCTATGATGTTGAGAACGATCCTAGCTCCGTCTACCGCAACACTGACGAAGCCAAGAAAGCCGTCGTCGACCTCTATGGCATCGAATACGGCGAAGGCAAGACCTACGCGACCCTTGATGATGCCTACAAAGCCGTCACCGGTCTCGACGTTGAGCAAGCCAAGAGCCTCTTCACGAGCGCTTACAACACCGCTATCGAGCAAGGCATCTACACCGATGGGCAGGCCATCGAGCTCGAAATCGGCTACTACGATGCTACCACCACCAGCGCGACCACTCAGACCAAACTTCTGAATGAGTTCGTTGACACCGCGACCAAGGGCACCAAGCTCGAAGGCAAGATCACCTTCAAGGGCAAATCCTTCTCCGGCGATCCTGACCGCTATGACGCGATCGGCTCCGGCCAGGTCGAAATGGCCAACTGCGCTTGGGGCGGCGCTGCCTTCTATCCGTTCAACTGCCTCAGGGTCTACTGCGATCCTTCCTACACCGACATCAACGAGGCCCGTTCTTGGGATCCGACCAAAGAGACCCTCACCATCTCCTATGACTGGGGGGACGGCAAAGGCGTCACCGCGAAGACCAAGACCTATCAGGCCTGGTCTCAGGCGATCGGCTCCTCCAGCGGCGAGTACTACACCGCTGACGTCAATCTCAAGCTCCACGTTCTCGCGACCCTTGAGAACGCGATCCTCAACCGTTATGACTTCGCGGTTGTCGGCAGCTACGCTTCCGTCTCTCTCGATTCGATGAAGGTGAAATTCCCCACTGACACCTACAATATGTTCTTCGGCTTCGGCGGTCTGCGTTATATGACCTATAATTACGACGACGCTGGCTGGGCGAGCTACGTCCAGAGTCAGGGCGGCACCCTCAACTACGCTTAATCGGCAGAACCCCGCATTGCTTAGTAAAGGGGACGTCACAAACAAACGTCCCCTTTTTACCGTCTTAAGGAGGCTTATTAATGTTCAAATACATATTAAAGAGACTCGGCCTCATGATCTTGACCTTCCTCATCATCATGATCATTTGTTTCGTCTTGATCAAATCCCTGCCTTTGCCCAGCATCGAAGGCCTTAACGCGGCTCAGAAAGCCGCGAAAGAGGCCCGTATGAGGGCGCTTGGCTACTACGAGCCGATTCTTGTCCAACTATGGATCTATTTCCGAAACATCATTACGAAATGGGACTGGGGCACCAGCTGGTTCATTTCCTATAACAAGGACGCCTGGGCCTGCATTCTCGATAAGCTTCCTCCGACGATGCTCGTGAACGTCTATTCGATCCTCTTCAGCGTTCCGCTTGGCATCGGCCTTGGCATCGTCGCCGCTTTGTGCAAAAACAAATGGCCGGATACGGTGATCAATATCTTGGTTATGATCTTCGTATCCGTCCCTTCGTTCGTCTACGCCTTCCTCGTACAGTATTTCCTCTGCTTTAAATTGAACTGGTTCCCTCTCACGATTCTTAGCGTCAACGATGCGGGGGGCAATTACTTCAGCTGGGGCATGTTCGTCTCGATGATCCCTGCGATCATCTCCCTTTCTTTCGGCACCATCGCCGGGCTCACTCGCTTCGTGCGCGCGGAGCTCATCGATTGCTTGACCGAGGATTACATGATCCTCGCCAAAGCCAAAGGCCTCACCAATGGCCAAGCGACGATGAGGCACGCCCTCAACAACTCGATGGTCCCGGTTCTGCCTTCGATCATCTCCGAGTTCGTCTCTATCATTGGCGGCTCGCTCATCATCGAGAACATCTTCGGCATCCCGGGCGTCGGGAGTTTGTTCGTTTCCGCGATCAACGGCAAAGACTATGACGTCTACATGGTCTGCAACGCTTTCTACATCTTCATTGGCCTAGCCGCCGGCATCCTCGTCGACATCAGCTACGGCTTCATCGATCCGCGCATCAGAATGGGGGCTAAATAACATGGAAAAAGAACTTTATCTTCCAGACGATTTCGAATTTGCCCAGAAGGATGAGAAGATCCACGACCTCAAATTCGACACCAAACCCGTTGGCTATTTCAAAGACGCGTGGATGCGCTTCCGCAAATCCAAGGCAGCCGTCGTTGGCGCCATCGCCATTTTGATGGTCGTCGCCTATGCCATCTTGACCCCGATGGTCAATAAGCACAGCGCTTCTTATAGCGACGGCACCTACAAGTGCATGGTGCCTTGGTCCAAGACGCTTTCCTCCCTCCATATCGCCGACGGCACCTACTCCAAGGAGCTCAACGTCAAAGGCTACCTCAATTTGCTTTCCATCGGCATCGGCGCCGAGGATAAGGATGGCCACACCATCGACGTCGAAGCCGGCATGGATTCCGTTTATAACCCGGTCCGCGAGATCACGAACACCTATACTTCCAACGGCGTCACCTACCGTTCGGCCAAGGTGCAGCAATATTACGAGATCGGCTTCACCTACGTCTCCGTCACCGCAGATGAGTACAACAACATCCTGAACTTTGAGAAGCAGCAAGGCCTCAAGGTCGTCTATCCGATGCTCGACACCACGAAGATGGAGAGCAACAGCATCATCCAGGAGAACCCCAATTACTGGTACGTCACCCAGAATGGGTATCCAGTCGATGCCTCGGGCAACCGCATCAGCAAGGAAAGCGGCTTGAAGAACCTTCAGCCGGCTTACCTTGAGGATTCGGATGGCAACGTCTGCTTCTACGCCCATGGCGGCACGACCGGCAGCCAATACAAGGTCCGCGTGCTTTATTACAACTATTACCTCTATAAGTACAACATGGTCGAGCCCTACTTCCTGATGGGCACAGACAGCCAGGGTTATGACATCGCGGCGCGATTAGCTAGCGGCATCGGGCTTTCCTTGCTGCTATCGGTGAGCACCTTCATCGTCAATTTCGCGATCGGCGCGATTTACGGTTCAATCGAAGGCTATTACGGCGGCGCGGCCGACCTCATCATGGAGCGCGTGAGCGACATTTTGAGCAACATCCCCTTCATCGTCTTGGCCTCAATCGTCAACAGCACCCTCATCAGTACGGGCAAGATGTCGACTTTCGGCGCTTTGGTATTCGCCTTCGTATTGACGGGCTGGATTGGGCCTGCATATCGCGTGAGGACCCAGTTCTACCGCTATAAGAACCAGGAATACGTCCTGGCGGCGAGGACCCTTGGCGCGAATGACGCCCGCATCATGTGGAAGCATATCTTCCCGAATACTTTGGGAACGATCATCACTTCCTCTGTTCTTACCATCCCGGGGACGATCTTCAGCGAATCGATGCTCTCCTATTTGGGCATCGTGAACCTCAATAGCGACACCATCACCTCCTTGGGTACCATGCTCTCCAACGGGCAGGCTTACCTCAGAAGCTATCCGCATATCATCTTGGCCCCGGCCATCGTCATCTCGTTGCTGATGATTTCCTTCAACTTGTTCGGCAACGGCTTAAGAGACGCTTTCAACCCATCGTTAAGAGGATCGGAGGAGTAAAAAATGGAAAACAAAGACACTGTTCTGCGTGTTCGCGATCTGCGCATCTCCTTCCGTACCGTCTCGGGGAAAGTGCAGGCCGTACGCGATGTCTCCTTCAACCTTGAAAGAGGCAAAACCCTCGCCATCGTCGGCGAATCCGGCAGCGGCAAATCCGTCACAACGCGCGCCGTCATGGGCATTCTGGCCAAAAATGGCATCGTCGAGTCCGGCGAGATCCTTTACGATGGCAAGGACATCCTGAAGCTATCCGAATGGGATTTGCACAAAATCAGGGGCGAGAAGATCTCGATGATCTTCCAAGACCCTCTTAGCTCTCTTAACCCGATCGTACGCATCGGGCGCCAATTGACCGAAGCCTCCGTCTTGAAGGCCAGGAGCAACAGGCGCGAGAACAAAGAGGCCTATCGCCAAATGCTCTCCGCTTTGCAAAACGGCATCAATTCCTCTTCTTTCTCCGCGGAGGAGAAAGCGAAAGACCTTGAGCTTCTCTCCACTTTCCAGAAAGCTCAGGAGAAGGTTATCAAGGAAGAGCTCGAGTATTCATACGCGCTTAGTTTCCTCAAAGACACCAAGAGGAACCTTGATGAGCTTAAATTCGCCTTCGATTACAAGACCGATGGCGATTTGACGCTCACCTTCATCGAGCTTTCCCAACTGCTTCCGAAGATCGCCAACCCCTATCTCATTTCCGATGCGGCGTATCTAAAGAAAGCCTCGATGGAAATCGCGAAGAAAGCCTATCCGCTTTACGCGCTCCACAAAGTCAAAAAGGCCAAAAAGGACGAATATTCCTCCCTTTCAGGCCTCGTCAATGAGCTTCTTCCTTTGGTAGAGAAAGCACTCACCAACGTCAAACCCGATTTCTTTGGGTATGCGCTCGCGGGCGACAATGACCTTTCCTCTTCTATCGAAGAGAGGAACGCCAGAGTGAAAGACAAGCATGAGTCTTTCGAAAAAGATTTCGTGGCTTTGCTTGGAAAGACCATGGCTTCTTACGAGGAGAAAACCATCGAGGCTTCCGAGAAAGCGGCCTCTGCTTTGGAAAACGCTTTGCCTCTCTTCCAGAAAGAGACTTTGGACAAGAAGGAGCTGCTCCTTTCATGGAAAGAGCTCTCCGGCCTTGTCAAAGCGACGATCAACCCCCTCGCCACCGTCAAGGATTCCTATTCCTTCACTTTCGAGGATTCGCTAAAGAAAGCCATCCTCACCTACTTCTCCACCAGCAAAACCAACGCTGAGGAAAAGAAGAGATACGATAAGGAAGTCGCTAAATGGGACGCTTTGAAAGCCAAAGGCAAAGAGCCTTCCTTCAAACCTGTGCCAGCGAACATCGTCGAGGACGAAAGGCTTCGCGAGAACCTCACCGGCATCATCACCAACCTCATCGCGATCTATCATTCGCGCAAGGATGAGAAGATCGCCGAAGATGGCTCCTCGCTTCTTAAGATGCTCAACGAGACCGCTTTGGGAACGGAGAAGAAACACACCAAATTCATGGCGAAGATGGTTGCTATCCGCCTCATGAAGGAAGTCGGCATCCCCGAACCTAGAAGGCGCTTCAAGCAATATCCCTTCGAATTCTCCGGCGGCATGAGGCAGCGTATCGTCATCGCGATCGCTCTCACCAACAACCCTGAGATCCTCATCTGCGACGAGCCCACCACCGCGCTCGACGTTACGATTCAGGCTCAGATCCTCGAGCTTATCAACAAAATCAAGGAAGAGCGCAACCTCTCGGTAATCTTCATCACCCACAACCTCGGCGTCGTGGCCAATATGGCGGATAAGATCGCCGTCATGTACGCGGGCAAGATCGTGGAGTTCGGCACCTACAACGATATCTTCTATGACCCCAAGCATCCTTATACCTGGGCCTTGCTTGGCTCGATGCCTGACCTCGACACCAAAGAGAAGCTCGACGCTATCCCCGGCACCCCTCCGAACATGATTTATCCTCCTGTCGGAGACGCTTACGCCGCGCGCAACAAGTTCGCCTTGAAGATTGATTTCCGCAAGGAACCTCCTTTGTTCATGGTGACGCCGACCCATTTCGCCAGGACTTGGCTTTTGGCGGATAATGCTCCCGCGGTCTATCCTCCTGAGATCGTTTTGGCCCGTATCGCCCGCATGGAGGCGAAATTCGGCGCAGACATCGACAAGGAAATGACTGACGAGCTCAAAGAGAATCCGGATGAGGCGTTCGCGAATTCCTGCGTCAAAGCCGACGAGGAGAAGAGCAAACGCATCGATGCCGCCGGCTTGTTAGCCAAAGCGAAGAAAGGGGACGCGAAAGATGGAAAATAACGATAAAGAAGTCATTCTTTCCGTCCGCCACTTGAAGCAATTCTTCAAGATGGGCGGGAAGAGCAAACTCAAAGCCGTGAACAACGTCTCCTTTGATATCTACAAAGGCGAGGTTTTCGGCCTCGTCGGCGAGTCTGGCTGCGGCAAGACGACGACCGGCAGAAGCATCATCAAGCTCTATGAGCCGACGGGTGGCCAAGTAACCTTCAAGGGCCAGGTCATCTCCTGCGGGACCAGATGGAACGAAAAGGAAATCAAGTGGACGAAAATCCGCTCTGAAGACGCTATCAAAGCCCTCAACAAGCAATGCAAAGAGGAGCTTGAGGATGCCGATGAATCGCAAGTCGAGAAGATCAAGGCCAGCTACCAAGAGAAAATCGACGCGATAAAAAAGCACGAGCAGGAAGTCGTCTCCTTCCAAACCGAGCGCATCAAGGCGCACCGCTACGATCAGAAGCATGGCGTCAAAGAATATTCCAAGAAGGAGTATGCGAAAGCCAAAGCCTATTTCAGCGAAAAGGAGAAGGAATTCCTGGCTACCAATCCCTCTTGGAAGGAAAAGCTTAAGTTCAAGGTCAAAAAGATTTTGGCTTTGCACGGCGCCAAAAAAGAGAAGATCACCAACAAGATCCAGATGATCTTCCAAGACCCTATTTCCTCCTTGAACCCGAGGATGACTGTCAGGGAAATCATCGCCGAAGGGCTTAAGATCAGAGGTATTCACGACAAGGAGTTCATCGACAAGAAAGTCATCGAGGTCCTTAACATGGTCGGCCTTTTGCCTGAGCACGCCACGCGCTATCCGCATGAGTTCTCTGGCGGCCAGAGGCAGAGGATCGGCATCGCAAGAGCCATCGTCATGGAGCCTGAGCTCATCATCGCCGATGAGCCGATCAGCGCTCTCGACGTCTCCATTCAGGCGCAGGTCATCAATCTTTTGAACGACATCCGCCACAAGATGGGGCTGTCCATTCTCTTCATCGCCCACGATCTTTCGGTCGTCAAATACTTCTGCGACCGCATCGGCGTCATGTATTTCGGGCGCATGGTGGAGCTCGCAAGCAGCGAAGAGCTGTTCAAGCATCCTCTTCACCCTTACACCAAGAGCCTTATCTCGGCCATTCCTACCCCTGACCCGCATTTCGAGAGGGAAAGGAAGAGAATCACTTACAATCCTGCCACGACGCATAACTACGTGACGGACAAGCCAAGTTTCCAAGAGGTCTGCCCGAATCACTTCGTTTATTGCAACGCGGCCGAATTAGAAGCCTACAAAGAAGAGATCAAGAAGATCGATGAAGCAGAAGGACGAAACGAAACCCAAAACTAGCCCGAAGGCGATGCTGCTTCGCTATGGCATAGCGATCGCGGCTGAGATTGGCCTGCTTTTCGCCTATTTTGGCTTGGTCGGGCTTTTTTCGGAGACTTCGCTCGTCCGCATCTACAAATTGCTGAGCGATGGTTTCCTCGTCGTCGGAATGCTGGCTTTCGGAATCGGCCTGCTCGTTTATTTCTCGACGCTAGGCGCCTTCAATTTCCTTTCGTTCACTGCTTTGAAGATTGCTTCCAAGTTCGCTCACACGATGCCCATCGCCACGATGTCGTATGGGGATTATGTGAGCAGCAAGAAGAAAAGCGACGCAAAATTCGGTTATTTGCTCATCACCGGGGCTGTTCTCCTGGTTGTTTGCGGGATCTTCATCGCCCTCTTCTATTCGGTGTACGTTCCTACTGAAGCTTAGTTAGTCGCGCACGCGTCTGCGCATTTTCCAAATAAAATCAATATATCGGTAACTTGATACTTGCTCACATCTTTTCCTTATACTTTCCTTATATGAAAGGAGCCTTTTAAATGGCCAACAGATTCATCCTCAACGAAACCGCCTACCACGGCTTCGGCGCGATCAACAACATCG
>CAVAGB010000036.1:0-9173 GCA_963588055.1 Erysipelotrichaceae bacterium
AGAGAGACGTTCTTTTTCATGGGCATTCGTTCCTTTTCAAGAAAGATTATTCACCTCCCAGCCCCTAGGCGTAAGAGGAGGGGAAGCGAGAAAAGGGCCCGGCTCGCGCCAGGCCCTATGGCAACATCAATAGGAGACTTCCGTGTAATCGCCCGGGTTAAACGAGGGGATGTTCGGGTTGGTGCGCGAATTGAGGGAGATGTCGATCCCGTAGGTATAGACATGCTTCTTATCCACGGATTTTTCCGCCCCATCAGGGGAAATCGTGGCGTCTAGTTTCAGATTGCCGCTATAAAGGCCGGTCGAATCATAGCTTAGAGCCAAATCCATATCGAAAGCGTTGACGATGGAGGCGATGTCGGATTTGAAGGTATTGTAGGCCGCCGACTTCGCCGCTTCCTGCAAGTCGGAAGGGATGGTCGGGTAGACGTTTATCATCCAGTTCGCGTAAGAGACGCTGACGTAAGTCTTCTGGATATCCTCATTCGTGAGCTTGAGCGTGGCGGTCTGGGAGTTGCCGGAGGAGGAGAAGGTGCAAAGAGGCAAGACGTAGGTCTCGATCTCGGTGCTGCTGAACTCGAAGCCGGAGAAACCGATCCCTTGGAAGGAGAAGGCCCCGATGAAGTCTTTCATCAGGATCTTAGAAGGCGCCTCTTCGGCGACCTCGGCGTTCCAGATGGCGTTGCTTAGATCCAAATGGGAGAGGTCCGCGTAGAGGCTGCCGCCCGTCAAGTAGGCGTTGGCGTTGCCGTTATAGGCGGAGAAGGAGGCGAAGAGATCCTTGCCATCCTTGTAGGCTTTGTAATCAAGCTTGCCGACGGAACCATCCATATAGATGTTCGCGGCCTTATAGGCGTTGGTGCTTGCTTTGAGGATGCCTCCGCTCAGATTCGAGATGTTGACCTCGGCGTTGAGGTTATCGATGTCGACCTCTTTGAGGGTTTGGGCGTCATAGACTCCCTTGAAGGAGACGTCGCCGGCGATGTTGTAGCGCACGCTGGACTTATTTCCTTCGGCGGCGGCGGCCTTTTTGAGGTCTTCAACCGTGCCGACGCTAGCCGTAGAGGCATTCATCGCGCAGGATGAGAGCAGGGCTGAGGAGACGAGGAGAACGATGTTTTTCGATTTCATATATAACCCTCCTTTTCGGGTTCAGTATATCACTTCTAAACGGCCCACGGGTCAACAATGGTTACGCTCCCGTATTCGAAGCTGATCTCATAATTGTAGGTCACGTCCACCCCGTCCCTAGTGACGATGGCCGTCCAAGGGGAAGAGGCGGAGCCGTTGCTAGTGGGGTTATCGGGCGAATTCGGATCGGTGATCGTGTAGGTCTCAGTCGACGGAATCAAGGTAATGACGTCCCCGCTGTTGCAAAGGAACTGATTCGCCTTTTCTCCTTTGCTTACCGTGCAAGGGGCTTTGGTCAATGTCGCTTCCCCGCAAGAGAGTTTGAGTTCGCCACCCATGTAGTACCCTTTAAGGTCAGGAGTCTTGAAGGTCATCTTGCATTTGGCGATCTCAAAGGTCGGCTGCTGGGAGACGTTGATCGAGTAGCTGCCCGCTTTCATTTCCGTGCCGTTCTTAGAGATATAGAAATCAGATGCGAGGATCACTTCCGGAGCTGCGTATTTGCCAGCGTCGACGTCAGAGGGGACGAGCTTTGTCTTTCTATACATAAGCTCGTAACCACTAGGAAGCCAACTGCAAGACCAGCTCAGATCGCTGGCTTTAAACGGGGTGCCATCGTAGGTCTTGATGACGTCTTTGCACCAAATGGTGACGTCGAGCACTTCCTTTACGATGAAGCTCCCTTTCACGCTTATGTTGAAATTGGCGGTCTTATCCACGCCATTGGAGTCGACGATTTGAATCGAATTCAAATCAATGTATTCATTGAATTTGTACGTCCCCTCAGCAGAAGGCCCGGTTTTGAAGGGGTTTGTTGAGAATTTGACTTTGAAACCATCGGGAAGATTCTTCGCCGTGTAGGAGAATTTGCCGTCGTTGAAATCCTCGTTGATATCGAATGTCGTCGCGCCCGCGAGGTATTTATTATAGTAGGTGGGGAACTCGATGGAGATGCTGCGCTTGTTAATTTTGAAAGTTGAGGTGCCGCTTGCGGGCAGATTGTAATAGGCGGAGCGGTCGTCTCCTTGGGAAGAGACGATTGAGACGACATCGATCACGTAATCATAGGTGCCAGGCTCGGTCTCTTCGGACGAACGGCTGTTAGCGATGCTCACCCGATCGGACCCCTTTGCTTGGGCGGCATTGGTGCTGCCAGAATGCTTCTGCCCATCGTAAGTGAACGAGTCTCCATTGGACCAAATATCAACATTCGCTTTGTTGAAGGTGAAATTGACGTCTACTGTAATGTCGTAGCAATAAGTGACATCCGTCCCATCGCTTGATCTGATGACGATGGAGAAATCGTCCGCGGTGGCGGTGTGATTGAAAATCGACCCGGTCCCATCGTCAATCGGGGTGATGGTCATGGTGTCCCCGCCAGGCAGAGTGTTTCCTCCGTAACAGTCGGTGATCGTATAGTCGCTGTACTCATAAAGGCTATTGGCGGAGAAAAGCGATCCGTTATAGGTCTTATCGCCCTGTATCGAAACGGTGATCGGCCTTTGGATAATCGTTAAGGTTCCTTGAATTGTAGTCACGTCGTATAGTGCGGCCTCATCAATCCCCTCACTGTCTTTGATGGACTCAACTTCAGGGGCGAAGGTGACGCTTTCTCCGGCGTACTTGGCTTCGTATTCCTCGGGGTTGTCCTTCAAGGTGATTTCGGCATCGCAGCCAGCAGGTTTACCCAAAACCTCGAGCTCGCCCGAATGAGACTTGGCATCGTAAATTTGATTGGTGGTCTTGTATTTGAGCGTCAAGGGGATGCGGTCCTGGGTGTCACCCCCATTTATGGTGATGTTGTAATTGCTCGTGACCTCGACATTGCCGCTGTCGTAGATGTGCGGCACATAGTCCACCTGGTCACCATTGCTGGAATAGGTGAATCTGAGTTTCTGCCCGGCAACGACACCGGTAATTTTGGGATCGTTATCTTGATCGATGTAGCAATACGGGCTGTATTTGTTTGTTGTGTCGCTTCCGTGTTCAAGGATTTTGATGTTCAATGGGCGTTTTGTGATCGTGATCGCCCCGGAGACCGCCGTGACGGAGGAATAGTAATTCTCTTCCTCTGTCCAATTCTTCGTCCACGTGGTCTGGTGCTCGACGCCGACGATTTCCACATTGAGCGGATAGGTTCCGACGTTTGGATTTGAAAGAGGAATCGTTTTTGAGGAATTAGCGGTGTAGGTTTGGCCGTTGAGTTTGAAACGCACCAGGTCATTTGTGGCGAGACCAGCGACTTCAATGCTCGCGGAGGTGGCTTGGCCGTTATATACCACCGTACGGGTTTCGGCTGTCACCGTGAGCGCGCCCGGCTTCCAATCGATGTTCTCCGCGTTCTTCTTCACGATGCTTTGATAGCAATCGTTCACCGTCTCGTTTATGAGGGAATTGGTGATGGTAACGTCATAGTTGGTGGATTTGGGGTTGAGATAGATGTCCTCGTTCATGCTGATTGCGACCGAATCGCTTCCGCTGGCAACCAAGCCTTCGACGGTGTAGTCCGTCCCTTGAATCGGGGTGTACTCGCGGCCGTCATAGCCATTGGACGTGATCAAAGTCACCGTGACGGGGGAGGCTTTCTCTATCTTCAGATGAGCGGAATAGGAGTCGTTAAAGATATAGTGTTTGGTCACGTCTTCGTATGAGGAGTTGTAGATTTTCTCGATCCTGAAGGTGAAATCGTAATCGCCAACCCTCGTCTTTCTGCGATTGCTGTCATCCCATGACAGTTGGGCAAAATCGCCAGTTCTTAGTCCTGAGATATTTGGTTCGGAGATGGTTTGGGATTTTCCATTATAAGTGTGTGTGGTACTCAGCTCATCGACAACGAGGGTTGATTTGCTGAAGGAGATGGAACCGAGGTCGAGCTGATAATCGTAATTGGCGGTCACGTCGCTTCCATATTCATCCGTGATTTGAACATCAAAACGCGGAGTGAGGTAAATGTCAGAGGGAACGATGTTGATGCTATGGTTTTCGGCGAGGGATGTGTTCCCAAGGAACGAGTATTCCCCATCGCTCAGCGCGCCCTCGATTGAAGTCCCGAAAGTCGCGTAATCGCGGCTGAATTCCAGGTGAATCGTGAGTGGGCGTTTGCGGATTGAGAAAGAAGCGCCAATGCAGCTGAGGTCATAATACTTGGTGCGATCAACCCCATTAGAGGAATAAATCGCCGAGACATCAGGGGTATAGGTAGTATCAATCACGTTCCTATAGGTGGGGATTCCCCCTCCAGACTTATATTGGATCACGTCCCCGGAGACCAAACCCTCAACCTCATAGACGCCGACATGGTCTTTCCCGTCGTATTCCACGCTGATGTCTTGGGCGGTGATGGTGAGTTCCTTCTTTTGGTAGAAGAGATTGTCGGAGTTGACGCTGATCTGGTAGCAGTCGGTCACATCCTTCCCATCCGCATCCACGATCGTGGTGGAGAGGAGCGGGGCCTTGTTCAAACAGCTTTGCTCGCTTTCGACGGCGCAAGTCAGCTTATGGCCGCTGACCAAGCTGCCGGAAATAACAGAAATCTCATCTTCGGGGATCTTGCCCGCGAAATTGCTGCCAGCGTAGGTGTGGGTGCCCGCGACGGAGACTGAGAGTCGACGCTTGGTGATCGTCAAGGCCCCCGGGGTCTCGGAGACCACTTTGTAATTCGTTCCCGCGCTATAAGGGGAGAAGGAATAGGTGAAGTTATTCAGATAAGTCCCTGGGGCGATCTGAGTGGAATGGTCCTCGAAGGTGAATTCGATCTCATCCCCTCCGCAAAGTCCGCTTTTCTCATCATAGAGAGCGTATTCATAAGAAGAGAAAGGCTGACCGTCATATTCTTTCGTCGCTGAGACGCTAGAGAGGCTGATCGGCGCGGGATCGACGGTCAAAGAGCCGTAATTGATGGAGAGGTTGTAATGCTTGGTGACGTCAACTTCCCCATCGCGAAGAATTTTGATGCTTCCGTCTTTGATGGCGTCCATAGACCCGGCGTCGATGATCGAGTTCTTCTCGAAACGAAGTTCGTCCCCGTCCACCAGATTCTTGCTGAGGGTGTAATCGCCATCCTCGAGGGAGTGGCTCGCCTGATCGTAGGTGAAGCTCTTCTTGCTGAAGTTGATGGAAACGCTTAAGGGGTTGAAGGTCACTTCGCTGGAGGAGAAGGTGATCGCGTAATTGCCCGTGACGTCTTCCCCAGAGGAGTTCGTGATTTTGAGGTTCTCGATGGATGCGGTGGGGCTGTCTTTGCTTATGTCATCGTAGACGATGTCGTAGCCATCGACCTTGTCGCCGCCGCAAAGTCCGATCTTGAGGCTGGGCTTGCTGCCGTAGGTATAGGTGGTGGAAGCGAGCTCGCAGGCAGTCGCATAAGGGTCGATGGTGAAATAATGGACCCCGCCATAATAGGCCCCGCCGAAGGAATTCTCGCCCTTCGCCCTCATCTTGTACTCGCCCACGTTGCTGGGAACGAGGCTCGACCAGCTGTCTTCTTTCGCCTCGCTGAATTCATAGGAGGCCTTCCCCATGAAGGCGGAGGAGCCGTAGGCCAAAACATCGCCATAGGTGATGTGATCGCTGACGATCGTCTCATCCCTCACGATCCCTTTGGTCGAAGTCAAAGCGGCCGCGGCGGTGAAAGCAGAGGCCGCGATGATGATCAAAATGACGCGGTGGCGTTTGATGAAGTTCTTGGCGTTCACCCAAGGCATCAGCTTTTTCTGATAATCGGAGTACCTGGACATAGGCTTCAGCTCCCGCCGCCCCCCGATCTGCGATTCAAGATCAAAGAACCCGTGTAGGCGTATTCGATGTGATATTGTTCGGTGACGTCACTCTTATTGCCATCTTCGTCAACGTGGTAGATCTTGGCCGTTGGCCTCAAGGTAAGGGAATTCGGGACGGCGTAACTTTTAAGCGTCCCTTCAGGATAGGTGTATTCGATGACATCCCCTTCATTGAGGGCGCTTTCCCCGATGGAAGAGGCGGATGCAAGGATCCTGCCGGTATAAGCATCGAGATCGCTTTGCTTCAAAGTGTAGGTGTCCGCGTCGCAAGAGATCTCCATGTCGTTCGTCGTGAGGGTGATGTCTTTTTTGATGGTTGTGAAGTTCAAGGACCCGGAGTAGACGTAGACGAAGCTGTATTGGTCGGTGACGTCTCTCTCCTCGATTACTCTCTCCTCGCCCGTCGTTTCGTCGATGGAAGTGACCGTGTGGATGATTTTGGCCGTCGGCTTCAGAACATGGGAGCTTGGGACGTCGTAGCTTCCAAACGTCTCTTTCGGATAGGTGAATTCGATGGAATCCCCTTCGGCGAGGTCGTTTTCCTCATCTAATCCATTCGAGCATCTAGAGATAATTTTGGGGGTGAAGACCTCATCTAGCTTCTCTTTGGTCAACGTGTATGTGCTCGCCGCGGTTTCTATCTCGGCGTTATTGGTCGTGACGACGATCTCGCGCTTGGTGATTTCGAAAGGAGCCTCCTCTGACCAGTCGTAGGTGATGTTGTACCTGCCGGTGACGTCTCTCCCCTTCGCGTCTTCTATCTTGACGTCTTTGAAGGGGATCGTGTTGAATCTCACGCAATTGGTGGACTCCATGTTCGCGAAGGAGGCGGAGGCGATCTTGTCCCCCTTGAAGAGATTGGTCTCCGGATCGATGATGCCGCTAGCGATCAGCTCGGAGTCATTGCAGGCGACGGTGATGTTGTCTTCGATGGAGGGCTTATGGGAAACCCCGTAATAGACGAACGTCTCGCCTTTCGGGGACAGGGTGATGTTGATCTGCTCGCTTGGGCGGCAAACCATTTGGCTTATGGGGTCGTTCCTCACCCAACCGAAGCCGCTTTGATAGGTCTCCACCCAATAATAGGCATTGCTCTCATCGACCTCTTGATCTTCCGTCCCATCCGATTCGACTTTGTATCCGGCGACGAATCTGGTGGGTGTGCCGAAATACCTCGCAAGCAAGGTATAAGCGCCCGCGAAGACGCTGGAATTGCCTTTGTGGGAGGTGGTCAGGAAGTCGAGGATGGCATCGCCTTTATACCCCGTCTCCGTATTGTCTAACTCGCACTCCTCGCTATAGAAGGAAATGAGTCCGCTTAAGGAGTAGACGTTGTTGAGGGAACACCAGGAAGCGAGCTCGGTTTCATATCCTTCCGGCAGATTCAAGTAGCTAGGTAAATAGTTGGCGCAATAGGAGGAATCATCAAGCGGGAGAGAAGAGCTGGCGCTAGTAGCTTCTGGATAGAAGGAATAGGTGTAGTCGCTATAATCCTCCCTCCAGAACCTGCCGTCGTTAGCGGGCCGCAGACTCTTATCGTAAAGGCTCTCATTATCCGCCTCTCCTATGTAGTAGCTTGAAGTGGGGTAGGAGGCGAAGATCATGCCCGTATCGCGACGGGTGCCCATGTGCATCTGGATGAGATACCTCCGGTCGTATCCTTTGTCCAAAGAGGAGGAAGCGTATAGCAAAGAGCCCTCATCCGAAGAGATCGCATCGGGCATGAAGGAAGAAGTCGCAGGATCGTAATCCAAGAAGGAGGCGCTGCGGAAATAGACCTCCCCTTGGTAGGAGGTGGAGTAGGTGAAAAGCTTCTTCTCCTCGCTAGGCGCATAAGCCAGATCGCCCGTTTTGCCATTCGATCCGCCGGTCTTGACGGCCTCTTCCTTGCTTTGGGCTCCTGGGGTTGGGTCGTATTTCACCCAGCCATGGCCCGAGCTATAAACCTCCACCCAGGCGTGCGCGTCGCATTCTTTGACGCTGTTTTCGCCTCTTTCCGCCCTGAGGGCATATCCTCCGACCATGCGGGCGGAGTAGCCGAGGCTGCGGCAGATGAGGGTCATCGCGGATGCGAAATTGGTGCAGGTCCCCGCTTTTTGCTCCGACTTCAGGAAAGAGACGACGATATCTTCCCCAGGCGTGGGGCTGAAGGCTTGGGCCTCATAGGAGTAGTTGCTTTTGAAGAACTGCTCGACCTCTCTTGGCGTCGAACCCGTCGAAATCTTATTCTCCGCGAGGAAGGTCGAGATGGTGTCTTTCATCTGGTCTGGAACGGAGCGGTAATTGGCGCGAGTGAAGGCGTAGTAGCCCTCTTCTTCGGAGGAGAGATAGGAAGGCAAAGAATATTCGGTTGGGTTGAAGTCCGCATTGGGATAGAAGCTCACCGTGTATTCCTTATCCTCTATTCTGCGAAGACGCGCTTCGGTGGAGCGGGAGAAGCGCTTGCTCTCACCGGATGAAGTGGTGTAGCTCGTCCCGCAGTAATCGCCCACGAGCATCCCCACGTCCTCATAGTTTTCCTTCAAATGGAACTTGAGCGTCTCCGCGTCGTTTTTCTCCAAAACGAAGCCGGCATAAAGAAGGGGGCTAGTGATGTAGGTGGAGCCATCGAAAGCTGGAGCTTCAGCGAAGCTGCCCTGCCCATAAAGGTAATCGCCATAGCTGGTGTTGCGGATGTAGATCTGGCCGGTATAGGAGGAATCGACGGTGAAGACCACGGTTTGGTTGGCTTCGGGATCGAGGGTGCCGTTATCGATGCCGGAGGTAGCCCCGCCGTGGTTATAGGAAGGCTCGCTCCCCTCCGTGGGGTCTTTGATGTTCGAAAGCAGCTGCTCCATGTATTCGCTTAGATAGGGGCCGATGAGGTCGCCGTATTTCTCCCAGAGATCAAGGAGGTCCTCTTCGCTCAGATCGCCGTTTTTGATGCGTTCTTCTATCTCTTGCTTTATCTTCTCGATGAGCTCCTCGCTGATCGCGTCGGGATGTTCCTTGAGGTACTCGAGGATGTCTTCAAGGAGGCCATCGATGATCTCCTCCGGCACCGACACCTTATCCAGATCGACCGAATTGAAAGGGATGCCCACCAGATCCTCGGCGATCAAAGTGATGCCCACGCCGCAAGAAAGAGAGATCGTGGCGGTCAAAGCTAAGAGAAGCGGAGAGACGTGCGCGCGTTTCATAAATCAGCAATCCTCTTCACGGCTTTCTCGCATAACGGGGCCCCTCCCTCGCCGAAAAGCGAGGCCAGGGTCGAGAGAAGCTCGG
>CAVAGB010000037.1:0-8204 GCA_963588055.1 Erysipelotrichaceae bacterium
AATTGGAGGCCGAGAGGGCCGAGATCGGCAAAAGGATCCAAAAGGAATCCGCCGTTAGACGCCGCTACACGAAAGGCGAGACCGTCGCTTCCTTGGAGATTCTCAAGGACTATCTAACCGAGGCGGAGTTCAACAAGAAAGCCCTCTTCGAAAGCTTCGTCGAGCAGGTCTGCGTATACAAAGACGGGAAGGTAGCCGTGGCCGTTGATATTTTCGGAAGCAAAACGAAGCTCGAGAGCTGTGATGTTTCGAAGCTAAAAGACTTGGAGAAGATAGACGTCAAGTCGCGAGAGACCGTCGAATGCCTGTATTTCCATCAGCGCGGGTTCGTCGCGGTGGGCAAATTGCCCAAAAAGGATAAAAAGCCAAAACGCGCTTCAGACCTCAAGGCGTTGTAGAATTAAGGGGAAATGGAAACACTAGAGGAATTCATCAAGAGGCACGAGAAGAACGCGGAGAAGAGCTCCTCCTTCGTGGATTACCTCTATTCGTTGATGGACAAATACGGTTATAAGAACGCCTCTGATCTCTATAACAAAGCCAATATATCGAGGCAGCTTTATTCCTCGATTATATCAGGGAACTCCCATCCCTCTTTGAACGTGTGCCTGAAGCTCGCTTTTGCCTTGGGGACGAGCAACCACGAATGCAAATACCTTCTTAAGAAAGCGGGATACACCCTTTCATCGTCCAACAGGTTCGCTCTCATCATAAGATACGCGATGGAGAACAAGATCTATGACGTATACAAAGTCAACGAACTGCTTGAGGAAAACGGCTACTCCGATTCTTTGATCGTCTAGATCCTCAAAGATTCAAATAATCAAATTGTCAAACGGGCTTTGACCGCCTAAGCCTCTTCTTTCCTTATTCTTAGCCTGCAAAGAAAGGAAAAAAAGAAAATGAAAAGACCAGAGAAAACTTCACCAGCCTCTATGCCGAGAAGTTCAGCAGCCCGAAGGAATTCGTAGGAGCGCTGAAAAGGGTGGGTTCTAGATCCATCTCCTTTTGCCTTTCTATTAGCGCTTTTCAAATTAAGCGGCATTTTCATCTCCAGGAATCCACTAAAGAAGCTATTTCTTCGTTCACGGTTCCATCCGTGCCTTTGGCGAGGCCTTCGCCCTCGCCAAAAGAAGACAAAATGGGATTTTCTACGGTGATGTCAAAAGCCCTTTTCACCATTTTGAGGTAAGAAGACATATCATCCCTTATCTCCAAAGCGGCCCGGGCGGCCCATTCAATCGAAAAAGGATAATCGTTGTAGACGTCGTTTATATGAGGGATGAGGAAGACGAAAACCCCTCCATAGCCGAAACTCGGATTTCCGTTGTCAACGTTCTCGACAATGAGGATGTGAAGCAAAAGATGTTCCAAATAGTTGCAGTAGACGAGACGATTCGCCTTCTGGTATTCCGGAGAGTTCATTCGGGCTATATTGGGATTGCTGAGATTCTCTATTTTGTCCTCATCGATATGATGGATGAACAGCCCCTCCCCGGTTCTTTTAATAAATTTGGTCACGCTGACGCATTTCTCGTTCGCGAAGTAATCGCCCTTCACAGGCCCATATTTCTTAAGCAAGAAGGCGACGAGCTCGTCATATGACATGGACATGAGGCTGTCGTAGTATTCCTCGCCCAAGGGCTCAGGCGCATGCTCAGAGTCGTCTTCTTCGTTTGAGGCAGGGACTTCCTCTCCGCTCTCGGCGCGTTTCTTCTTGATTCGGTCGATCTCCTCTTTGATGATATTCCCGAACGTCGTCTCGTCGACCTCGCACTTCTCAGCTGCAACGGATTTGTCCGCGTAGGCATCGAAAATCTCTTGTTTGGCCTTCAATAGGTTCGTGATTTTCTCATCGATCGTGTCCTCGGCGAGAAGACGATAGACTAGGACCTTCCTCGTCTGCCCCATGCGGTAAGCCCTAGAAATCGCCTGGTTCTCGATCGAAGGCTTCAATTGAGGCTCGCAGATTACGACGACCGATGCGGCTTGGATGTTGAGCCCGGTGCCGCCTGAGCTGATCTGTGCAAGCAAAACCGATCCCGGCTCCGCCTTATCGAACTCATCGAGAATCTCTTGCCTTCGGTTGGGATTCACCTTGCCGGTGATTGGGTTAAGGCACTTGCCCCTGAGGAAATCATGGATCTTATAAAGTGTGTCCAAAAAGAAAGAGAAAACCAGGACTTTTCTTCCTTCTCCTTCCGCCTCTTCGACGATTTCCTTCAAGCGGGTCGCCTTCGCGGACTTCGTCAAATCGTCCATGTTCCAGGAGAGGCGTCTCGCGGTCATGTAATGGGAGTTCAGCAGGTTATTCTCGTAGTCCCTCATCTCCTCTGCGCCGAGGGTGCACCATTCTTCCATCTCAATCTTGTCCGGGAGCTCGGTGAGGACGTCTTCCCTCTTCCTTCGGTAATAGACAGGGGCCACTTTTTCGCGGAACGCAGGGGCGGTCGACATGAAGGCAATCGGGGTTATCGCTTTTGCTATACTGGGATTCAGGACATTGATGAGGGAGATCATCTCATCGACTTTGTTCTCTAGCGCGGTGCCGGTCATGAAAAGAAGGCGGTCCGCGTGCGCGGCTAAGTTTCTCGCGTTTATGCTGCGCCTGGAGTTCTCGTTCTTGAGGTAATGGGCCTCATCGGCGACCAGCATCGAGAAATGGAAATTCTCATCGTACTGAAGGCTGGAAAGCGACTCGTAGTTCGTGACAGCGACCCCGCCGATTTTAAGCCAGGTCTTAAACGCTGCCCCTTTGCCCGCTCCGTGGATTTTGATGTATTTGAGTTTGCTGTGCTTGGCGATCTCCCTGCACCAGTTGGTGAGGACGGAAGCCGGGCAGACCACCATGAAATGGGTGGCGCCCGTGTTACGGAGGGAGACCATCGAGGCGATCGCCTGGACCGTTTTTCCCAAGCCCATCTCGTCGCCCAATAAAACCTTCCCTTGGTGGAGGATGTATTTGACGCCCCACTCCTGATATTTGCGCAGCGTGCAGAGAAGCCCATCCGGGAAATAGCACTCGTCCTGGATCTCCCTCGCTAAATCCTCCGGCAAGCCGTAGATCGAATCCTCATTTCCGAGCACGCCGGGGCAAAGTTCCTCGATGACGTTGTAGAACTTGACGGAATTGGCGGAGAAGTCTTCCCACGCCTTGGCCGTGCTAATGGAGGACACTTTCGCGGAGGAGGCGATGTCCTTAGCCTCTTTGAGGAAATGGTCCAACGTGGCTTCAAAGACCTTGTAGGAATAGCGGTAACGCTCCACCTCCTCATCATCAAGGAAAAGCCAGGATTCACCTCCCCCGAGTTTCTCGAAGCCCTGGAAAAGGATACTCAAGGAATAGATGTCGTTCTTGTTTAAAACATCGATCCGGATCGAGGCGGATTCAAGCTCCAAATAGGCATCAATGGCCTTGACGACGCCGGTCGATTCTTTGCTTTTGCTATCGGGCGTGAGTTTGATCTTGATGCTCTTATACGCTTCTTTCGCGTGCTTATCGCAGATGTTCTTGACCGTATAAGCCGCATCGAGGCTAACCCCATAGGCGGAGGATATTTGCATCGCGTTCGCGGCAAAGATGTCCGCGTAGGTTAGATAGCCGGCGTCCCTGAGGCATTTGATCTTCACCCTGGGGGCCTCTTTGGCGAGATTATCCACCGGGATCCCTTTGAGGAGGGTCAGAAGTTCCGTGAGGCAAAGGCGCTGGACGGCGTCTTTCACGTTTTGCTTGAACTGGTCGACTTTGTTCGTGACGCCGGAGAGTTCCGTCTTAGCGTCGCGGTATTGGTCCTCTCGCTTGCTAATGCCAGGAAGCCCTTCGTCATCCTCACTCAAAGACCCGCAAACCTCTTGAAAGATCTTCCCGTATTTTGCCTTGCTTTTGAAGAAATCGTCGAAGGCATCCTTGCTGCCTTTTTTATCCAAAGAGGCCATTTTCTCGCTTATCGAGGAGGCGATCTTAGAGAAGCTTCCCTCCTTTAGGGAAACAAGCTCTTGGTAGGCGCTCTCGGCGTCTTCCTTTTTCTTCTTCGAAGCGAAAAGCCAGCTCACCGCGTTGCCGCCCCTTTTGGCGGAGGAGATCAGATCGCGGATGCGGTCCTCGTAGGACTTGCGCAGGTCCTTGGCCGCCGAGACGCATTTCGCCCCTTCCTTGCAGCGATAGATAGCCATCACAAAGTCGATGAGATTTGAATCGGACCAATCAATGATCTGCCCTTTCAGTCCTTCTTCCGCCATCTTCGAAAAGAAGCCTTCCTTCGAAAGGGTGGAAGCTACATAAGAAAGATTGCTTTCGTGTCCGTCTTCCTTACTCTCGATTTCGTCCAAATCACGAAAGAGCTTCTTGTAGAAAGACAGCAATCCTTGGACATCTTTATGGGCAAACGATTTAGGCATGGTTATAGATACTGATGGCTTTGACGTTGCTGGTTTTAAGTTGGCTTCGCCGGCTATTAGGCCAACTTCGCGGAGATTCTCTCCAAGTCCAGCCTGATGTCATTAAGATGCGATCCGATCTGGCTTTTCATCTCCGCGTCCCGGTCCTGAGCTTGGTAAACGGCCTTGTAGTCAATCTGATACTTCTTCAGATGCCAGTAGCTGCTATCAGTCACCTCGTCAAGCAGATTAAGTTCGTCTTTGGCTTTTTCCAAAGCCTCGGTCCTGTCTCTTGTTTTCTTCAGCGTTTTGTAAGTGAGGACGATGGTGTTGGAGGACAGATGGTATTCGAGATAGCTGATGGAGCGGAACAATTCGCCATCCCATTTTGTTTCCTGGTCATAAGGGAAAGTTTGAATCAATTCGGCTGTCTGGAATTTGATCCAGTCGTCGCTCTTCGGCATATTGGCGGGGTCGTAGACGACCTTGCCTTCCTGGGCTAGCTCGCTCAAAGCCTTCCTGACGATTTCGACGCGCCTCTTCTTCGGAAGGATGTTATCGGTTTTCACCGAGTCCTTCTTCAAGTAGATGATGAGCTGATCGGCATCGACGCCAAACTCCTTCATAAGAAGCGTAGTCAGTTGGACGGAATAAACGGCGCTGTACACCGTGTGAAGTCGGATGTTCTCGCCGATTAAGACATCGGAATCGCCATCCCCGAAGTCAAAATGAACGCAAGGCTTCTCCCCTCCGTTCCATGGGTTGAAATCACTCGCAGCAAGTTCTCTCATCCTCTCCGGATTCCTCGCGAGGAGCGCTTTCGCAACGCCAATGAGAATCTTATTGAAACTATCGGCCGGAATCTCCTCGCCAAAGAGCTTGTAGGCAATCGGCGCGGCGGAGTCGAAAACTTCCTCGGCGTCGGTTGAGCATACAAATTCGACGCTGTTCTCGAATTTGATCCCTGAGATGTTCGGCTTACCGAGATCGTATTCGGAGCAAACGATTTTGGACAGCCTTTCCTCGCGGTCCTCGATTTGTTTCTTTCCGAAGACGATCTGGTCCGGGGTGATGTCCTTATTCAGCTCGATGAATTTGGATCCTGATGCCATAAGAACGTCCCTCTTGGTGATGAAGGATTCATTCGACATGCTGGAGTTCTTGGAACGCGAGCTCAAGGAAAGATTTCCCAAAGTATTCAAATAGTTTTTATGAATTTCCTCGGCGTCGATCCCCAGCATCGCAATCCACTCATCGGTGAGGGTTTGGGGCATGATGTGCTCAACGCTGATGGAGTCGGCTTTGGTGAACTCGCTATAAGCTTCCGGATACCTGCCGTTCTCAATTTTATAGAGGAGATAGGTCGCGAATTTGACGTTCTTGTAAATCTCTGCGGCCTTCAAAGCCTCCGCCGTCTCGGTGAGATCCCTCAGCCTGTCGGTCGTCTCAAGCTGAATGAGGAAGGCATAGATGGCCTCGAAATATCTCGCCTTGTTGGCCTCCACCTTGAAGACGCGGTTGTAGAGGTTGAGCATGAATCCGCGGAGAGAATGGGTCGGCACCCCGCAAATCGTTCTTCTAACAAGATATACGATGATTAGATTTATGACCTGATCGAGCGTCTTTTCGTTAATGACTCCGTTTTCTTTGTCCAAGAAAGCCTTCATCAGGAAAGGATAGGCCGTCGTCTGAGCCATATCGCGGAGTTCCTGCATGAGCATGTTCGTGTCGGAGGAATAGCGCTTGTCCTCGCCGAGGAATGGCTTGTATATCGTCGCGGCGGCGTAAAGATCCTTTAGAAGGAACTCTTTATCAATGGGCTGGTCGCCGAAGGTTTTGTTAGCGAAAGAGACGTATTCCTTGTAGATGTCGGCGTAATTGATCGCGTAGGATTTCTTCATCATCAGATAATTGAAGACAAAGTCCTCCATATTCCTTTCGCCGATCAGAGTATCCTGGATGACTTCCCAGTATTTCTCATAGAGCTCCTTCTGGTTGAGGCTCGACATCAGGAGATAATTTCTGATCAAGTCGGAATTGGTGAGCTTAAGCCCTAAGGAATTGATGCTTTCAAAGATAGCCTGGGGGTCGTCATTCATATCGAGGCTCATTTCAACAACGGCGAGCCGCAACAAGCCATCAAAAATGGTATTTTTAATATGGTTCCCGGCTTTGATTTCCTCGCCAAGCCTGTTGTAAATCGTCAGGAAGTTGTTATATAGACTGTTGTCCTCGTTTTTAATGATTCCTGGATTTTTCTCCACCTCGTCAAAGCTTCCAGCCTTCATTATTGCGTTGAAGGTATCGGCATCGTTTTTGCTTGGGACAAGTTTAAGTCCCACTGAGGGATCGTCCTTATCCGCGGAAAGGTAGCCGGATATTTTGTTGTAGACATACAAGCAATCATTATCGCTTTCAATAAGTGGCTTACACCAAAGCTGCAAGGACTTAAGGATAAGCATGATCGTGGTGATTCTTTGCTGGCCGTCTACGAGATGCAGCTTCTCAAAAATCCCTCCCGGCAATTTTTGGTATACCACAGTCCCCGTGAAATGCTCTTTTTTGGATTTTCCCGCTTTGATAATGTCGTCAAGAAGGCGATTACATTGCTCGCTTGTCCATTTGTACTTCCTTTGATAAATAGGAATGATGAATTGTTTGCCGTCGGCACCCAATAGTTTTAATAAACACAATTTTCCTGCGAGCATATCACGCCTCCTTGCTTTGGCGAAGTCTGCTCACAGTATGCATACACGCCAAGTACACTAATTGATTGGTATCCGGAAACCGGAACTCTTTTTCAATAATACCGCTTTAAGGTTCGACGAAAAAGGTCATTTAATGCCATGGTGGCAAAGAAATCGCGACCACATCGGAAAAAAGATGTTTCAGAAGAGCCGTCAGAACTCCTCAAGCACCCTATCAAGCTGATCGAGCCGCATCGGCACATCGAGCTGACGGAAGTCGAAGCCCCTGTAAGAGAAGTCGTCCAGAACGACGGTGGCGATGTCGCAGAACTCCCCGGGGGTTATGCAGGAAACGACCCCCTCTCTCCCCGCGGGGACCTTCACTTTCTCTCTGGGCCCGAAAAGCTCAAAGGAAGCCACCTTCACCCTGTCCCCTTCTTTGAAGTCGCCCTTCCAAGAGGCGGTGAGGGTGTAGCGATGCATTTTCGAGATGAGGTGGATGTAATCGAAGAACATCTTCTTGAGACGAGGGAGGAACCCCTCGTCGAAGAGAGTGACCCATTCTTCCTTTAGTCTCCTGGGAGGGTTATCGAGAAGCGTCGCGATCTCTAGCTGCATCCCATGATTGAACCTCTCCCCTCCTTCCGTTTCGACGTCATGAAGCTCCAGATAGTCCGAGATCCCTTCGACTAATTCGTCGAGGAAGAGGAGTTTCTCTTCGGGGCTTCTATCTTCGTAAGCTATCTTTTTGTAAGCCATCTCTTTTTCCTCCCCCTTCTCCTTCTGATTTTGTTTCTTTTCTTCTTCCATAAGCCTTCCTCCTTTTTGGCCAGCCCAAATATAAGGGGAAAGAAGAGAAGAAAGGTCAAACCGGGTTTGACAAATAAAGAGCCGAGAAATACATGTTATTCGTAATCTTTGCTCCGCAAAAAGCTCGACCCCATCGGAATAATCATCCCAATAAAGAGTTCGTATAGAAAACGCACTCCCCCGGAACGGCCATCATGCGAACACCACGGCTTTTGAAACATCGTTGTGTTGTTGCTGACTGCCGCGAGAGGAAAGTTGAAGGCGCAAAGGCCCGAGGCTTGAGAAAATCTCATCTGCGCAAATAAGCGCGAAGTCTTTCGCCGCGTCAAA
>CAVAGB010000038.1:0-7087 GCA_963588055.1 Erysipelotrichaceae bacterium
TAAGAGACAGTCCTTCGAGAGGATGACCACGCAATTCAAGGCGAGGCCAAAGACCCCGACGATGCAAGCGTCTGCCATGAGCATCCACCAACTTGAAGCGGGAAGCAGCCATTGAATGAAGAATCCCGCCCCGACGATGCAAGCGGTGGAAATGAAGGTCCTAAGGGCCATCGGGAAGAAGGTAGTCTTTTTGAAGCCAAGGTATTTCGCGGTCATCGGAAAAGTGAAAACAAAGTTCTTGACCAAGGCGCAGATCGTGCTCACGGCCGCCACCGCATACAGGCCCAAATCCGTCGTCTTAAGAAGGATGAACGTTACTATGATGGAGACGATGCCGCAAATGATCATGGCGGTTGCATTCTGCCTGACTGTGTTGGTCGTGCTGAAGACGTTGTAAAGAATCTGCGTGCCCGCGGTAAAGAAGTAGCCCAAGAAGGAAAGCGCGGACAAAATGGCCAGCAGCTTGGCGTCTTGGCTTGGCACCCACAAGGCGAAGAAACTTTGCCCGAACGCGACGAAGCCGCCCACGAAAATCGTGAGGATCGAACCGGTCAGTTTCATCGATCGGTTGATGTTCCGTTTCAAATTTTCCTTATTCCCTTTCGCGTAATCGATGGTCAGTTCAGGGGAAAAGGATCTGGTCAGAGCCGAAGAAAGATTCTGAAGCAGATTGGGGAGGGTCTTCGCGACGGAAAGCACACCCATCGCCGTAGCGCCGAAGAAGGCATTGCATACAATAAGATCCAACCCGGTCAGCAAGACGTTGCCCAAGCTGGAGACGGAATTCCATAAGCCGCTGCCGACGAGCTCCCAAATGGCCCTGAAGGAGCAGACGAACCTGCCGTTTTCCCTGCATATTCTTAGATCCGGCGTCAGTTGATGGGTGTTGATGCAATTGACGACGAGCATAGCCAAAGTGATGATGAAAGAGGCGAGCCCCACATACCAGACATGCGGGGTGAAGATGGTGAGCATCCCGATGACGAGGGCGGAGCGGATGACCGCCGTGATGGCTTCCGGTATGTATTCCCTATCAAGGCGGTTGGTGACATAGCATCCGACGTTCCAGTTCGGGGCGGCGGTCCCTGTGAAAAAGCCGGCGAAGACGAAAGCGAAGAGTATTTTGACGTCCAAAAGGATGTCCGCAGGGACGTCAAAGAGGTTCTCAAAGAAGATGATGAGCAATATCGCCGGGACGACGAGGATGCCAACGATGATGAGATTGCCCCAAAAGACGGAATTGTAATAGAGATTCGCCTTTTCTTTGTCACCATTATGATAAGCGATGGTGATGTACCTAGCGGCCATGCTGTTGAGCGCGCCGACGATGAGGCTGGCGTAGGTTACGAAGTTGTTTGCTAGGCTCACGAAGCCGTTCGCCTCAACGCCGATGTGCTCGACGATATAGGGCGAGAGCCAGAAACTGATCACGGTGCTCGTGATCAAAACGGCCACGCTGCATATCAGATTGGTGATCGTTTTGCTTTTCAAAGGCGTCTTGCTCATATCAGTCCACGAAGTACTCTTTTCGAGGTTCTAAACTCGTTCCGGAGAGGCATTTTGTAATGGTTTCCAAGCCGTTTTTAAGATCGTCCCTTTCCGGGTTGGAAGCGAGCAAATTATACAAGGTGTGAACCACGCTGAGGCCGTTTTCGTCCTCGCATTTGTAGATGGAATAGGAAAACTTAGCAGGGACGGATCCGTCCTTGCTGAGGTAGATGTTTATCGCAATGGAATAGTCTGCCATTTTATCGAAAGGCCCTTCCGTAACCCCATTCGCGCCGAGGAAATTCCCTAGGGAATAAGCGCAGAAGACCCCTCCGCTTTCTTTCGTCAACGGATGGATCACATGCTCGTGGTTCGCGAGAACCGCGCCAGAAAAGATCTTCCTGCATGTTTTCGTTATGATTCGCCTCGTATAGGTGCTAGGCTCGGCGTTGTACTGCCCGCCGATATGGGGACAGGAGATCACGAAATCCGCTTTTTTAGAGGCTTGTCTCGCCATCCGAAGATAAGCACGTTCCTTGCTCTTAGATAGGCTTACCCTCTCATACGGCATCGTGTTGATCTGGAAGATCCCCATATGTCTGCAAGCCCAACGGAAGCAGCGCGCGGGAAAGAAACGAGTAGCGAGGAACCAACGATAGAAACCATTGCTCAACTCCTGGTTCTGTAGCAAGTTGACTCTCTTCTGCTCGTGTTTAGAAAGGTAGACGTGGTTGCTAAACGCGTTGGTCCCGTAAGTGTAGTTAAGGAGGGCAATGCTCTTCCCGCCGGCATCAAGCATCAGATACTCATTCCGGTTGCCGCTTTGAATGCCAGCATGCTCTATTCTTTCTGCATCGAGGATGCGGATGGTCTCGTCGAGCCCAGATACATCATTGTCCAAACAATGGTTGTTCGCATTAAGCAAAACGAGATGATCATTCAGTTTATGAAGGGATGCCGCCAAGGAACGTGGGGCGCAGAAGGTATATTTCTTTCTGGAGTAGTGGCTTGGATCATCAGAAAGAGGGGTCTCGAGATTGGCGATCAGCAAATCGCAGTCCTTGAATTCGTCTTTAACGTATTGGAAAACGCGGTCATATCCATTCTTCAAAGCCAAGGGGATCTGATTCTCATTCGACATCACATCCCCCAAAACCGTTATTTTGATGAGATTATCGTTTGAAGGCATTCCTGGCCTTTCTATAGGCGCGCTTCAACAACCAATAAGGGCTGGAATTCGCCTTCTCGGGATGAAAGCGCAAAATCCACTTCAAATCCGACGGAACATCACGCTTATCAAGCTTCGAAAGATAGAACTGAAACTGTTTGAAGAAATAAAGCAAATATGGGTTGAACCAAACCTTATGTGCATAGAACCTTCTGATCTCCTTCATCGTCAGGGAAGGCACAAAGCCGAGATTCGAAGGATCCACACCGACGCATCGGCAATTCAGATAAGAGCGGAGGCATTTCTCGCAATGCCCACAGTTGCGCCCAGAAGGGGATTGCCAGCAAACATGCAAGCACAAAGAGACGCCGAGCTCTTGCCTTTTTTTCTCGATGTTTAGAACCTTCTGAAACCGGTCGAACTCATAACCGTCGTGCTTCGCACTCGCCGATGCGCATCTAAAACAGTTATCCGTTCTTGGGTCCGAAGCATCGATGGGGTTGAAATCTTTCGTGTAACTGCTCGCGATGAAAATCGTCTTATACCGATTCAGATAAGCCAAAGGAGCCGTTTGGCTGAGCAAGGCGATGCCACTCTGCATCGCCAGCCACCAATCCTCGCCCGTTTTAGCGATCACCTTAGTAGCCCCCCCCTCGTTTATGCACGCTCTGAAATTCGCACGGACGACCATCCAATTCTTTTTGAATTTCGTCACGGTGTCCTCCACCGTTTGGCTCATCGCCTCCCAACCCTCCTCGTTGTTGTCGCGGATATCGGCGCCCCAAACGGTGATGCAATCGTCGATTTGATCAGCGTTGACGGCCAAAGAATTCGTCGCGTCGATCCCCCCAGAGAACAAAAGGCAATTCTTCTCAGGCGTATATTCGTTGCGTTCGATCCTTTTGGCGATGACTTTCCCCCCGAAGGGGATCATCGGGATCATCTTCTGATAGCCTTCGCGATAAGGACCGATGCAGTTGTAAAAGGCCTCATCTATAGAATCCAGCTCAATCTCCGCATCCAAGGCGAAGCAAAGAGGAAGCATATTCGCGAGGAAGGGGATGACGGCGATGGAATCGGGAACCGATTCGATGTCGCATCCATATTCGTGATAAGGCCTTACGGCCGGGTTTATAAACTCCTCTAAGCCGACTTGGGAATAGTCGATCTCAATCCTTCTTCCCTTTTTGATAACTTGGTTGATGGTTATTTTTCTCATTGTCGCGCCTCTTTTGCTTATAAGCGTCCTTTGGACGCCCCAAAGTATAGACCTGCAATTATTCCTTGCCACCATTCTTGAGAAGATCGATGAGGGGCGCGTAGTTCTTCATGAATGCGCCCTCATCGAAAGAAGGCTCAACGGAAAGCATGTCTCGGATGAGTTCGGGGTTTATTTCTTCAGGCCTGATGCACTTTATGTAATTCATGCCCTCCAGCCATTCATAGACGCCGCTAACCTTCTTGCTGACGTTGTCGAAGGCAATGCAAGGGGTCTTCGCCAGCACAGCGAATATCATCGCATGCAGGCGATCGCAGATAATCAAAGAATAATGGGAGAACTCGTCTATCTTCCCCTTTACAACGGATTCCCTCTCTTCGACAGCAACTTTAGACGGGATCACTGTGTCGGTGATGTCGCAAGGCAGCCCAATGTTTTCAACCGCATCGTAAAGCGAGGCCGCCTCGCCCACCTTTTCCAGATCCTTTCTGAAGCAAAGCAGAATCCTCCCGTTCTTTTCTTTGTTCTCCAGGGGTTTCAAAGACAAAACGATATCGGGGACAAACAGATAATGGCATTTAACGTCGTTGTCCTTCAAAAAGCCCAAGGACCGTCTTTCCCTCACGCATAAAGTGAGGTTCTTGGACTCGTTGAGCAGACGGACAAACGATCTTCTAAGATCTTCATCAGAAGGATTGAAGTAGATCGTTTGGGGCATCACGACGACATTGAAATCCTTCAGCTCTTCTAGGATCTTTATGAACACCCGATGCTCATTTGGCCATAAGGAACCAATGAAACCACCGCCATGCACAAGAATGGTATCCTCCTTGTGCAGGGCGGTGCGAATCACCGCCATGCAATCACGACATTCATAATGGGTGAATTCATATAGCGTTCCGTCCACGATATAACGCTTTAGAAAATCCCTTTCCGCTAGGGAGATGGCTTGATCGCCGAGGTTGCCATGGGTGGGCGTATCAAGCAAGACGACTCTAGGCCTCTTATCGGATATGAAATTCTTATATTGTGGGTTCTCTTTAATATCGCTTTTCTTTACGCTCGAGGATCGAGTGGCTAATCTTCGGCAGGCGTAATAAAGGAATGGGGATTTAGCAAAAAGCAGGTTCTTTTTGCTGGGAGAGACTGTTTTGTAGCCATAGGCCGTCCTTAACGTCTTTTTGATGAAACGGAGATCTTTTTTTTGCGATGCCGTCAGTTTCCCATGATAGTAAACGGATAGATGAGATCTAATTAGCGAAAAGACGGCATCGCAATAGGGGGATTTGGAGGAGACGAAGTAACTGAGTCTCTCAGCCAACGCCCTGCAATAGTCCATGGATGACTTCCTATCCAAGCCGTCTTTAAAGCCCCCGCTCGGCAAAAAGTGATGGCACAGCGTCTTGCTCAAGAAAGAGATGCGCTTCGCCTTGTCTACAACAAGATGCAACACGAACTCATCCTCAAAGGCTCTTCCGCAAGGGAATTCGATCCCATTCAAAAGCTCACGCTTATAGAGCTTGTTGGATGAATGGAAAGCGCGGTTTGGCTCAGAGAGGTATAGCCCCCAGAACGAGGCGTTGTCCGCGGTTTTTCTCTCTTCTTTCGGATGCGTCTCCGTTTGGAGAAACCTATATCCTTTGTCATTGACGTAGCCACAATCGAAAACCGCCATATCGGCATCGTTTTCTTCAAGATCCTTTACGGCGGAGGACACAGCATCAGCGGCCAGGCAATCATTGCCATCGACGAATAGGATGTAGTCTCCGGCCGCGATGTCTAAGGCGGCGTTCCTGACGCTGCGATGAGAGCTATCCTCGCTTTTCACGACAACAATGCGGCTGTCTTTAGCCGTATATTCGTCGAAAGCGGGCAAGAAAGAGCCTCTGCTTACCAAGACAATCTGCAAATCTGCATATGATTGGTAGATGACCGAATCGATGGAGCGATGAAGAAAAGAGGTTTCGCCATCGACGAGGATTACAATGCTGACTGTCTTCGAACTCATGTATTTTCTCTTTTTGCCGTATAAGCGTGGCATCCGCCACTACCCATTGTTTTTGGCCGTTTCATAAGGCCTGATGTATTTTAAGTAGAACGCGAACATGAATGGCCTTCTGAAATAGCGCAAACCCCAGCACGTAATCCTCGTCTTGCTTGTTTTGCCTTTCTTCCATTCGTCGTAAAGCCGATTATAGGTCTTGTAATGGGGTTTTAAGGCCTTCCTCTCTTCTGCGGATGAGGCCTCGTAATATCTCCGTATAATCCATCTCGCGAGATAAGGGAGATGCATATCGGCCGTCGCGTAGTTCTTCATCTTTAACGCATCCTCCAAACGGAATTCAACCGCGCTGAGATAATCCAACAGGCGATTGTACGTCTTCTTGGACATGATTGATCCTTCGCGTTGGACGTAGAAATAAAGGATGTCTGGCAAGATGACTATCTTCCCGGCCCTGATGAACAGAGGGAACTGCACGGCCTCATCTTCGTGGAGGATCCCCACGGGGTAACGCACATCGTCAAATAACAATCTTCGGTACAGCTTGCCCCAAGCGGTGACGCAGCGTCCCAATTTCCCATACATTTTCTCCGCCGCTTCTTGCCCGGAATAGCAAGCGATTTCGGTCGGGCGGACCCAGTTGGCGTCCCCACAAGGAACCCCATTTTCATCCACCCTTTTGAACTGCCCGATGACGATATCAACGCCCGCATCAATGTGGGAATAAAGTTTGGACAAAGCGTCTTTTCTAAGGTAATCGTCGGAATCGATGAAGAAAAGCCATTCGCCATTCGCCCTGTCGATGCCGTAATTCCTGGCGTCTGATAACCCGCCATTTTCCTTATGAAAGACGCGGATCTTGTTCGGATAAGCCCTCGCGTATTCATCGCACATCTCCCCGGAACGGTCCTGAGACCCATCGTCAACCAATAGAATCTCATAATTCCCGAAACCCTCTTGGCAAAGGATGGATTCGACGCATTTGGAAAGGTATTGCTCAACGTTATAGACCGGGACGATTATGCTGACCAAGCCGTTTATCATAACAATCTCATTCCCTTTTTCTTGCGCAGATCCAATCGCCGACCGTATGAAGACTTTGACAATCAGCAAAGTCGCCTTTTGACCTCCGCTATGATATCACCAGGCGATTACTTAGCGAGGGATTTTCATGGGAAGTAGGCTTTTAACAAGTCGCTCACCAATGGGG
>CAVAGB010000038.1:7170-7848 GCA_963588055.1 Erysipelotrichaceae bacterium
GTTAAACGCCTAGTGCCAAGAGAATATCCACATCTCTTTTCTTTCGAAAATATCCCACAATCTGCGTTTGGCCTTTATCATTAGGAAAGAAGGCACGAAACGGACTTTCAGGAGGACGCATATGCAACTTGATCAATCAAACGTAGGCTTTTCCCTCAAAGAAACCTTCGATGAGAAGCAACGATGCAGCGGATGCGGCGCATGCGCTCATGTCTGCCCAGTCAAATGCATCGGACTTAAAAAGGACGACGAGGGGTTCTTATACCCCGTCGTCGACAATGCTTCGTGCATCAACTGCCATAAATGCGTGAGCACCTGCCCCGTTATGAACGCGAAGCCGAAAAGCGATGCTATCAAAGGCTGCTTCGTTGGCTATTACAAGGACGTCGATAGGCGCATCAAAAGCTCCTCTGGAGGAATCTTCTATCCTTTGGCCAAGTCCATTCTAGATAAAGGTGGATTGGTCTTTGGGGTGGCTTTCGACGAAGAGCTGAAAGCCCACCACATCCATATAGAGAAAGAAGAGGATCTTCCTTTGCTTATGGGCAGCAAATACATGCAGTCCAGGACGGAAGAGACGTACGTGGAATGCAAAGAAGCTTTGGATGATGGTAGATGGGTCCTCTATTCAGGGGTGGCCTGCCAGATCGCCGGGTTAAAAGCATATCTAGGTAAGGA
>CAVAGB010000039.1:0-7122 GCA_963588055.1 Erysipelotrichaceae bacterium
GGATCGTCTACGGATGCTTAGACAAAAGCAAAGGGGATTCCTACATCAAGGACATCCTGGGGGATTTCTTCTCCATCGATAATGGCAAATTCCACGATCTGGTCGCGAAAAAGGACTTCAAGGGATGCTATAACCACATCATCGAATACATCGAGAGCCTCGATAAGTACAGCAGGTTTTGGAGCTTGATCAAGGATCCATCGAAAAAGCCCGCGCCCGACGTTTCTAAGAATGAGAAGCTTTTGCTTGGCCGACTCAGCCGCATCGCGAGCACCAAATTCGTCAGGCCGACGGTCATGGTGGTGGCGGGAGACAAGCATCTGAAGGACGAGCAGAAATGCGAGTTCTATGAAGCGTTGGAACGTTCCCTTTTCCTGAATAAGGTGATTGGGCAAAGCAAGAACGACTACAGCTCGATCATCAAAAGCGCCAGGGATTTGCTGCATGGCGAAGGGGGCGGCTTTGAGGCTTTGCTCTCTTCCCTCAGATCCGGTGAACTGGCGGTCGATGAGGGGCGGATCAGGGCCTGCTTCGAGAGATTCGGCGCGGTCATGAAGGACAAGGACGGCTTCTTCTATTCCTGGAGCGGGATCAATTACTTCCTTTACGAGTACAACGAGTCCCTCCAAATCAAGCAGGGCGAGAAAGCCGTCGTCTGGGATGAGGTCAGCGCCGAATCCATCGAGCACATCCTGCCCCAGACCCCCAGCAGGGAATATCGGAGAATCGTCCTCTCCCCCATCGCGTTCGACGAGGCGAAAATAAGGCGCGTCACCAACTCGCTCGGCAATCTGCTCCTGCTTTCAAAAGGAGAGAACAGCAGCGTCTCGAATTTCAGCTTCCCCATCAAAAAGAAGATCGACGTGGACGCGAACAAATTCGCCTATATCTACGGCTCTCGTTCCGCCCAGAAGGTGGCGGAGAACGAGCGCTGGACTTTGGAGGAAATCAAAAAGAGGGAAGACGACCTATTCGAATTCATGTACGCCCACTGGGTTGCGCCGCTGAAGGATGCTGGCCTCAGCGAGGATGAATTCATGGATATGATCGTCTCCGATGGGTTGAGCATCGGTATGCAAAACCCTCTTCCCGAAAGCGATATCGCTAGGCTTGATTCTTTGAAATTTGATGACGAGAAGCCATTCGTCAAAGAGAGAAAGGCCGATAATGACAAGGCTTGGTTTGATGATCTAAGCAGGTTTTTTGATGAAAGCCGATGCTATGTATGGCTAAACAATAAGAAACTCGTTTATAAAGACAAATGCTTTGTGTTTAGGAAGAGGAGTAACGTCATATACTGCGGAACCAAATGCGGCGAGGATTGCTATCGCTTTACCTATGGGCTTGACAGCGGGGCGTTGAAGGTGGAAAAGAACTGGTCTCCCATTTTTGATCAACCAAATTTCGACGGCTGCGTGCTTTATTTCATCAAGACGTTTAATCGGTACGTAAAACGATGTCTTCATAAGCCAGAGGCCGTTATCTACAAGGAGCCAACAAGCATTGAGGAAAATGGAGACGACGATACGAAGAACGATGCTGAAGAGGTTCCCCAGGCAGATTCGGCAGCTCAGAAACGATAAACTAGATATGGGCGATTTGCCACAGAGCTTTCTGGGGGACGTCCCCGTTAAAGGATCCGGTCAGCCAAGCGATAAGGTTCCAATGATCGCTTGTGCGTTCAGGCGTGGAATCGGAACCGTCCGTCAAAAAAGATGAGGAAGGAAAGAAAAAGATGAACGACGACGTGCTAGACGAAAAAGACAAAAAATGGTGGGCAGATACAATCGTTGAATACGCATTGGAGCCCAGCAAAGAAGCCATCGGAAGGATTTTGGGCTTTCTGCCTGCGGCTGATGATCTGCCGGAGATTGTTTTGAGCGATGAGATTCCGCCGGATGACATCTATACCGTGAGCTTGGAGGATGTTCGGAAATGGGCTGGAAACATAAAAAATCGCCCTTCAAGGGACAACAGTCTGCCCTCAGATCTCTGCGACGCTCTTCGCCGCTTATGGGGGAATTTGCACAACGATCGCATTTGCGATGAGGGCCGCGCGCACGGGGATCTGCAAGGCAACCATGCCGTTGGCGGCGATTCGCTTCCTTTGCATGGTTCCTATGAGTTTGCCTCCTTGAGGTTAGGCGAATATGATTATTCTCAAAGAAAAATCATCGTCTATTATCGAAACCACCCTTCTTTCGCCAAATGGAGGGAGAGGAAAGGATGTGAAGACGAAAATACGTCGCTTTTCCTAAAGGTTTCTTTCCTCTCGGAGGTGTGCGGCACGTTCTTCCATGAATATCTTCATCACCTCCATTACACTTCTTTTGGTGACGATAGGTTGCTCAAATCGCCTTCATGGAAGAAGGACGTCGTCTGCGAATCCCTTGCCGATTATTTCTCCTACGCCTGCCTGAAGGAGTTGGACCGAGCGTATGAGCGTGAGTTTGATGGCGTTTTCAGCACGACGGCGGAGAGAAGGCGCGAGTCCTGGGAGCGCTATTACGGCTCCCCATGGCCTTACGCCTACGCTTTGCTCATCGCCGAGCATCCGGATCGTGATAAGCGCTTCAAGGAGGTCTACGATAAGTCCTTGAGCGATTGGAACGAGGCTTACGCCCTTTTGACGGAAGGGAAGAACATCAAGCCGTTCGCCGGCATCAGAAAGCGCGCCTTGAACAAGAAGCCGAAGCGCGCCCATATGAGCGAATCGTTCTGGCGCAACGTGTTCTTCTACGAATTGGAGGAATTGGTGACCCTGGTGGAAGAGGCGCCCGTTCGCCATTGCCCATCCGATTCGTTCTCTTTCATGCGATCCGCCTCGGAAAGCAAAACGGAGCTCGCGCGAACTGACGTCACCGAGCGAATCCAAAATGGGGGATATGGCTTCGAGACCCCCTTCCTCCTGTTCTTCCTCTACGACCTCAACGACGAGACGGCCCGGGATTTCATCGAGGGATACGGAGGCAAGCTCCACACCTTCTCCTCCGATATCGCCACGATCCTCACCTTCTTCGACAGGAGGACGGTGGGGATGTGGGGGAAGAACGTCCACCACCCGGAGGCGATTCGCTGCAACGAGAAGGACAGCGACTTCGAATCCAAGGCGATCCTATCCGAATTGAAGCAGAGGTTCGGTGTCTCCTCCCTCCCCGCCCTCGTTCTGGCGAAGAAAGGAAGCGGCGGGGCGGATCGCTACGCCTCCATCCTTTTGGAAGGACTTGACGCCCGATCACTATTCGTCTCGTTCAAGGGGATCATCGATATCCTCAAAGAGAACTGCGGGGAGGATTGGGGCGTCCTGCTGAAGAAGCTTCCCATCGCCCAGGGGTCGGCGCCCGGCCAAGGCTCCTTTGCAAACGCGCTCAGGCAGCCCACCTTCTCCGAGTTCATCGAAGGGAAGATAGAGGCCAAGGGTCTGAAACGGGAAGACATCGCCGCGGACTTTTCCTTGTGCAATAAGACTTTCTACAACAGAAGGGTCGAGGCGAGCTTCACGCGCGAGGAATGTCAGAGGCTCGCGCGGATGCTCGATCTGGACCAAGACGACTTCGATAGGCTCCTCCGCTACTGCGGCCATCCTGACTGCTCTTCTTTGCTGACCAAGGGCGATCTCGAGACGATGCGCGACATCCAGAAAAGACGCGCCGCGAAGAAAGCCAAGCGAACCGTCTCCGAATAGCCCCTCCTTGCGCCTCACCCCATAAATGCCCAGCCTCAGCCCGCGTTCGGCCCATTTTTCAATCGGTAACGAACTTACCGACACCTTCTTTCCGCCTCCCCTAAACTGAGCGCGTCGGAAACAGGAGGAAAGACAAATGGAACCATTCGACAAAGTAATCGGCTATCAGAAAGCCAAGGATGAGCTCGGCCAGATCATCGATATGTACAGGAACCGCGAGGCTTACGAGGAGATGGGGGCCACCCTCCCCCAGGGGGTGCTCCTTTACGGCGACCCCGGCATGGGGAAAACCCTGCTAGCCACCTCTTTCATCGAGGCCTCGGGGCTGAAATCCTTCCGGGTCACGAACACCAAAAGCGGCGTCGAGGTGCAAAACGACATCTCCGCGGCCTTCCACGGCGCCGAAAGGGCGAGCCCCGCCGTCGTCTACTTCGACGACATCGACAAATTCAGCAAAATCTCGGGGAGAGACGTAGATGACCCGATGTTCGTCACCATCCAATCCTTCATCGATCAGTTCAAGGGCAAGGGGATCCTCGTCCTCGCCACCGCGAACAAGATCGAGAAGCTGCCCTCTTCCCTTCTCCGAAGCGGGCGCTTCGATGTGAAGATCTCCATGCGCTCCCCCAGCAAGGAGGACGCCGCCTCGATCGTGGAGTACTACCTCCGCAAGAGGAAGGTCGACCCTAGCGCCAACTTCGACGACATCGCCAAGATGATCACCTACACCTCCTGCGCCGACCTCGACAAGATCGTCAACGACAGCGCCATCCTCGCCGCCCACGCCAGGAAACCCTATATCGGGACCGAGGACATCGTCGAGGCCTACCTCAAGAACAGCTACGGAGTGAGCAGCTCCATCCTCCGCGGGGAGGCGGATAAGCGGGTGGCCTCCTTGCACGAGGCCGGCCACTGCGCGGTCGCCGAGGTCCTCAGGAAAGGCTGCGTGGGCATCGTCTCAACGCGCACCTACGACGGCTTCACCAAACTCTACAGCTCCCCCAACAGGAGGGGGCAGCAGATCCTGATCGCCCTAGGGGGCAAGGTCGCCTGCGAGCTCTACGACAAAGGCAGATGCGCCAGCGGCTGCTCCGACGACCTCGGGAAAGCGCTGAACCTACTCCGCGACGGCTTGACCCAGAACGGCACGAACGGGGCCTTGTTCCTGCAGCCAGGCGATGTGAGCGGTCCCGGGGCGCTCAGCGACGGCTATAAGGCGAGGGTTGAGAACGGCATCGCTTCCGAGCTTGAGCGCTACCTCTTCCTCTGCCGCGACATCCTCATCAAAAACAAGGGCTTCCTCTTAGCCCTCGCGGAGGAGCTCTACAAGAAGAGCACCCTCCTCAATAACGACATTCAGAGGATCCGCTCCTCCTTCGAGATTATTCCCTGCCCGGATTACTCCGATCCCGACGGCGCCGTCGATGAAACGGAAGAGAGGGAGACCGAGCCTGACCTAGATGAACCCGATGAATGCGATGAGGATGACGACGATTGCGATTACTGAGACTCATCATCGGGGATGGGCATCGAACGCCCTCTCCCCATCGCCATGAGGCGAAACGCTTATATCCAATTGAAAGGGAACGATTATGCCAAAAGCAACGGAATTCAGCGATTACTCCAACATGCCCGTCAAAAAGACGAAAAAGAACGCCAAGACACACATGACCGACCACATAGAGAACACATGGTTCAAGCAATATATCCGCGGCTTGGAAGGCCTCGAATTCAAAGATGAAGGGCGCTGCATCGTGGGTTTGAGCAAACACAATTCGGAGATCATTGAGAAAGCAATCGGCGAGGACGAAAGCTACAACGCGCTATTCACCAAGAAGATGCACGACTACTACGATCTGAAGAATGGCCGTTGCCCACAGATCGGCGTTGAGGCGAAGGAGCCTATCCAGGATCTCATCAGGATGATCGACCTCGAGAACAGCACGAACCAATGGAGGTACAAGGAGAAGCGCGTGTATCTGAAAAGGATGGTGGAATTCATCGTCGATCCGAAGAACGAGTTCTGGGATGATCTGAAAGAGGGCAAGGCCGACCTTCCCGACCGCCTCCGCGAATACGCTTTCGGCAGCCAATCCATCGACGCCTCGGAGGGGAAGGACGGCCGAGGCGGACCGAGGAGCCTCGCCTCGAAGGTCTGCCGCTATTTCTCCGAGTATTTCGACGGCAACGACAATTACTACATCAACGACAGCGTCGTCCGCCACGTGCTGCCTTATTACCTGAATTGTTACGGAATCCCCTTAGAGAAGAACACCAAAACCCATTTCAAAGAGCTTTCTTACAAGAAGCTCCATGCCTACCTTGAAGCGCTCAGAGGTAAAACCGATCCCAAGCTAAAGCGCCGCGAGCTCGACCACATCCTGTGGTACAGCTACCGGTTCGAGGACTTGGGGGATGGGGGCGACGCCGATTGAGGCGCCGCCTTCATCCCACTAATGACTGCAGAAGGAGGGAAACTTATGAGCAGATCCTACAAGAAGAACCCCGTGATCAAAGATGGAGGCAAGAGCCATAAGAAGGAGAAACGAATCGCCTCTAGGAGGCTGCGGGCGAAGGGGAAGGAGGAGATATACAAGGGCGAGCGAATCGTCGCCGACGGTGGTGGATATAAGAAGCACAACGAGCAATGGGACATCGCTGACGATATCCAAAGATGGTCCAAAGAGGACGCGGTCAGAACCTATGAGGAGATGACGGGGCCCAACGCCTCCTGCACCTGCTGGTTCACGGAGGACTTCAAGAAGGATTACCCGACCTTGGAGAAATTCCTCGAATATTGGGCCAAATGCGTCAAAAGGAAATGAGGAACGGCGCATATGCCAGACAACTAGGTACCACCAACGAATTATGTGTATGAATGACCCCTCCCTCCTGCCGCCCCCCGGGGGGCGGCGCGGCCGGGCTTGATATCGATGAAGCAGCTTCCTATCCTAGATTTGTTCAGAAAAAAGGAGAAAGCTGCATGAACAATTCTAACAACGAATCCGCCGGCGGGGTATCCATCGCCGCGGAATGATAGCGTTCCGCAAATGTAGGTGGCGTTAAGAAAAGGAAGTCCCGCAATTAAGTCGCTAAAGATAAAGGAGGAACTTCCGTGAAGATTTTAGCAGAGGAGCCCGGCTTGCTGGGCAAAATGGTGAAGGAGGCCAAGGAATCGGCGCCCGCCTCCATCGCGAGATGCCTTGAGAGAACCGACGCCGCGCTCTTTTCAGGCCTCAAGGATGAGATGCGACATCGACACCTCGGAGATGAGCCACGGGATGAGCGAGGTCTTCTCTTAGATCAAGTACGGGGTGCTATGATACGGAGGACTTATTCGTGGGGCTCACCTACAAAAACGAAACGCTGTCCGAAAACACCTCGCATCGATTTGATTCTTAGATGTAGTAACGTTCGAGATAGGCGGCTCTCTCTTC
>CAVAGB010000040.1:0-7005 GCA_963588055.1 Erysipelotrichaceae bacterium
TCATGGCAGGTGAAGTAGATGATCTGCCAATCCTTCGCTAGATCTTTGAGCAAGGCGATCGCCTTGGGTAGCTTCTCCGCGTCCAGGCTCTCGAAGGGGTCGTCTAGGACGATGAGGGAATCGCGCTCCTTGTACATGGAGTCGAGCACGGCGAACCTTAGGGCCAGCATCATGATGGTCCTCTCTCCGTCGGAAAGCCCTTTGGCCTCCCTTAGTTGGCCCGCGACGTCGTATTTGATCTCGTAGTCGTAATCCATGCTGACCCCGGAGCCGATCTTCTCATGGATCTTGTTCGCATAGCCCACGAAGGCGTCTTTGATGGGGTCGATGAAGGTCGCCTCCATGCTCGCGTGGGCTTCTTCTAAGGCTTTCGCGGCGAGCTCTGCGATGCCTATCCTTTCCTCGTATTCCTCTATCTTCTCGTTGTATTGGTCGATTTGGCTTTGGAAGGTTTCCTTTTCGGCGATCCTCCTCTCGTTCTCCTCTATCTGGCTTTCTAGGGCCCTAAGCGAGGCGGAGGCCTGCTCATGCTTCGCCCTGAGCTCCTCTTCCTTCTCCTCTACCTCCTCGGGGACGAATCCCTCAAGGCCGTTCTCCTTGATGAAAGAGGCCTTCTTCTCGATCGTCTCGGCTTTCCTTTCCTTGCATTCGGCGTAGCTCTCGACGTCTTTGATGGCTTCCTTCGCCTGCAAGGCGAGATCGCCATCAGAAGCGATGCCGTATCTAGAAAGTATCGCCTTGATCTTTCTTTCGATGGCTAGCTTCCTCTCCTCGTTGGCCTTCTTATTGAGGTAGACGGGCTTCGTCTTCTTATAGAACTCCATGTCGCTTCTAAGCTTAGAAAGCTGGGCGGCGAGATCCTCGCTTCTAGCGAGCCCGTATTTGGAGAGAGTCGCCTCAATCAGGGAGAAAGCCTTTTTATTGGCCTCCTCTTCCTCTTTCTTCAGGCTTAGGTTCCTTTCCTCGTCCTTGCGCATCTCCCTATATTCACGTAGGTCTTTGACGTAGGAGGCATAGGCTTCCTCTAGGCTTGAGGAAGAGTAGCCGAAGAGAGAGAAATAAAGCAGCAGGGCGCTTTCTTTCTTGCCGAGCTCCTCTTGGATGGCCTTTGCTTGCTCAGAGGCCTTCTTGCCTTCTAGCGACTCTTGCTTCCTGGATTCGTCTTTAATCTCCTCCAGCCGCAGCTCGTAGCTGCCGCTGTTCTTGCCGTATCTAGCGAAGAACCCGTCTAGGCCCTCCCCCATCTTCTTGAGCTCTTCCCTTTTGGCGGATGCCTGAGTCTCGAAGGCCTTCTTTTTGCTTTTCAGCACCAAGGCGTAGATGCCGAAGGTGATGATGATAAGAAGAATCTTCAAAGCAGGGGAGGGCTCCTTGTAAGAGGAGGATAGTTTGGTCAGCTCCTCGTTGCAGGCGTTGTATTTGCCTACGTCCACCCCGATCTGAGCTAAGACGTTCTCCGAGGGGAGGTCCTTGGCCATCGCCGGGCTTATGTCCCCAAAGTTCTTCGAGGCCTGGGCAAGCGATTTGCAGTCGAAGTAATCCTTCTGCAGGGCTTCGTCGGCCTTGATGCTGCCTTCTTTCCCTTCGAACCTCTTCTTAAGCTCCTCGTAACGGTCGGAATCGATCTCCACGAGGCCTTTGCCTTTGGAGTTCTCCTCGATTTTGGACTTCGCGCTTAAAAGGGATTCGTATTCCTCCTCGCTGGGGACCTTGCCTTCTAGGCTTTGCAGCCTATCCACGTCAGAAGGCTCGATCGCGTAGGTTCTATCCAAGCTTATGCAGCGATCCAGCTCCTCTAGATCCCCCCTTAAAGCCTCCGATTCGTCTTTGGAAGGCACTTTGCCTTGGTATTTGCTTTCCATGCCTTCGATGGCTTCGCTTTGCTTCCGGATCTCGGAATCAAAGGACTCCACCGTGCTCCACTTCCCTTTCTGGACGTGGATCTCCGCGTATCCTTTCTGCTCTTTCTCCATGGCCTCTATCTTTTCGGCGAGGGAGTTCCTGCTCTCATAGAGCTCATTGAGCCCTTCGGACAGCTGATCCAGCCCCTTTATCTCGTCCTCTTTGGCTTTGATGGCCTTCCTGAGGTCTTTGATCCTGAAGGGATAGGCGTTCTCCTTTTTCGTCGTCGTGGGCGATTTCTCCCTGAGGTCGTTGTCCCTGATCGAAGAGATCGTCTCCTCATAGGAGTTCTCCCTCTCCTTGTCGAGGACGATGTTGCCTATCTTCATCTTGATGGACTCGCTGGAAGAGAAATCCAGATCGTTGCTACTTACGAAGTTGCAGCGCTTGAAAGCCTCCGCGTCGATCCCTAGGATCATCTCGCCCAATAGGCTCCCCGCCTCGCCTTGGAGCTCAGAGAGGGGCTTGGAGAGGAAGGAGGGGAGGGCCCTCCCTCTATCGTCGTATATCTTGAGGGCGTCCTTCGCAGGAGAATCGGCGAAGGTCCTCTCGATGCGGTATCTTTCTCCGTCGAGCTCTATTTCCATCGAGCCCCCGTATAGCCCGCCGGAATAGGGTTTGTAACGCTTCCTCTCGTAGGAATTCTTGCCCGATTTCTCCAAGGAATAGAGCATCGCCTTGATGAAGGAGGCGAGGGTGGTCTTCCCCTCGCCGTTTTTAAGGCAATAGGGGTTCAGCCCCGAGGCGAAGGAGAAGCTCCTATTGCAGTAGCAGCCGAAATTGGCTATCTCGCATCTGAGTACCTTCATATCAGATCTCCTCCTTCATGAGCTTGCTTAGCCCGTATTCGATGACCTTCTGCTTGGTGTCTTCGTCTAAGGAAGGGTCGCTCAGCACCTTGTTGATGAACATGTTCCGAAGCGAGTTCTCGTTCTCGTTCGGCTTATAGCTCAAGGCCATCTTCGAGGCGTTTTTGAAGGTCAGATAACGCCTTCTGCCCTCGAAGGTCCTCTCTAGATCCTCCAAGTCGGGGAGGAAGTCGGCTTTGCCGCTGAGCCTGATCTCGGCGATCTTCCGATCGTCAGTATCGCCTAGCTTAGAGGAGACCTCGCTTTTCAAGGAGGCTTCGTTCTTCCCCTTCATGTCGACTTCGATGTGCTCGAACTCGACGTCGGTCAGCGCGTGGAAAGAGAGGGAATCATCCTCCGTGTCCAAGACCAAGAAGCCCTTCTCCCCGGTCTCGTCGAAGCCTCTGCCCAAGACGCAGCCGGGGTAGGCGTATCTAGCCTCCCCCAGCCATCCCTCCTCCCTTTTGTGGATGTGGCCCAGGGCGAAGTAGTCCACGTTCTTATCCTGCAGTTTCTTCAGATCGATGTAGTCCTCATCCCTCGGGTTATGGATGTCGCCATGGAGCATCATGACGTTGTATCTGTCCTTGCTGAAGGGGGAGTGCTCGTAAAGGGAGGAGTTATCCTCGGAAAGCTCGTACCCGATGATCCTCGCCTCCCCCTTCAGGTAGGACTCCACCCCGGAGAAGAGGTGGAGGTTAGGGATGGATTCGCTGTATTTGGAGGAGGAGTCGTGGTTGCCTTTGATGTAATAGAAATCGATCTCCGGGCTCTCCTTCATGGAGTCGTAGAAGAACTTCTTGTCGCTCATGATGACCGCGTTCCTATCGAAGATGTCGCCTGACATGAGGATGGTGTCTATCGAGTTCTCCTTGGCGTAGGAGATGATCTTCGAGAAGGCGTTCCTTAGCTTCGTGAGCAGCTCCGCTTTGATGCTTTCCGGCATCCTATCGAACTTCGAGCCGATGTGCAGATCGGCGAAATGGATCAACTTCATTTGGACTCTCCTTTCCGCGGGGCGATTCCTTCGGCGGCCCGCTGAAAAACGTTTGCCTAATTATAGACGATTTGGGTTGGGGGCGGCTTCTCTATCGTTTCGTCCAACGATGCGGGGGATTGCGATAAACTCTTCACGGAAGTTCCTCCTTTATCTTTAGCGACTTAATTGCGGAACTTCCTTTTTCTTAATGCCACCTGCATTCGCGGAACGCTGCCTGCGTTCTTTCATTCGTCCCGAAAACGGGACTTTTGGTAGAATATAGTCAAACCATCGATTCGAAAGGAGAGGCGATGATCCCGAACAAGAAGAGCTCGATCCTGCTGGTCCTCAAGATCCTTGAGGAATACACCGATGAAGAGCATTACCTGACCCAGCCCCAGATCGTCGATAAGATCGCCCAGGTCTACGACATTGAGCTGGAAAGGAAGTCGGTCGGCTCCTCATTGCAATTACTGGCGGAACTTGATTACGACATCGCCAAAGGCCCAAAAGGCGGCTTCGCCTTGCTCTCGAGGACCTTCGACGAGACGGAGGCGACATATCTTATAGACGCCGTGTTCTCCAGCAGGAGCATCGACGGCAGGAAGGCGAAGAAGATAGCCGATCAGGTGGCTAGCTGCTTCAGCAGATACCGGAGGAAAGACTATTCCTACATCTGCAAATCCTCCGAGGTGACGCGCACCTCCAACAAGGACGTCCTGTACAACGTCTCCCTCATCCACGAGGCGATGAAAGAGGGGAAGCGCGTGGGATTCCAGTATCTTTCTTATGATAAGAAGGGGAACCCCCTCCCGAGGATGGACGGGTTCCAGTTCATCGTCTCTCCATATTACCTGATCAACAACTTCGGCCGTTATTACCTCCTCTGCAATTACAGGGAAAAATACCGCCCCCTGCAGGTGTTCCGGGTGGACTACATGATGAACGTGCAAATCAAAAGCGACTGGCCCATCAAGCGAATGGAGGATCTAGAAGGCGCCCCGAAGGACTTCTCCATCACGAAGTACATGAACGACCACCTCTACATGCTCGGCGGGGAGACGATAGAGGCCAGCTTCGAGCTCGATGGCGAACGGGCCGTGCTCTACGTCAAGGACTGGTTCGGGGAGGCCGCGAAGATAAAGGAGAAAGACGGCAAGACCATCGCGACGATCCGCTGCAATGAGGATGCCCTCTACTATTGGGTGATGCAATACGCGGGCGACGTGAAGGCCATTTCCCCCACGAGCTTCGTGGATGAAATAAAAAAGGGTCTGAAAAAAGCTTTGGAAAAGTACGAATAGAACCAGAGTTCAGACCCCTTTGTTTCCTATGCGGCATTATGCGCTTTCCTGTCCTGCTGTTCTATGTTTCTAAGAGTACCTTTTTCGGGACGCCTGGTCCCATAGAATTGCCTCATGGAGAAAAGTTATATGTCTAATGATGCAAAACAAAAAGAAAATGGGCGTCCACCGGTCGCCTATGGCTTGGGCTTTCCAAGAAAGAAAAACGGTTGCCTGATTCTTTTTTGCTTAAATAGAAGGACGGAAAGGAAAGAACCATGCTGGATTACAAAAGCTTGAGAGATCCCCATCTGAACCTCTTTTGGCATTACGGAGGGGATCGCGACGACGTGTCGAAACTGGAGAACAACATCACCAAAGCCTTCATCAACCTCTTGGATGGCTCCCCCGAGGAGGCGAAAATCGACCTTTGCAGGAAGCTCTTCGGGATCGATCTGACCCCTGGCGGGCTCGAGTTCGACTTCTATCTCCAGAAGAAGCCGGAGCCGGAGAAGGTCTCTTCCTTCAAAGCGGCGAACCGCCTTCTCTTCGCCTTCTGCCCAAGCGGGAAGGCTTGGGGGGTGGACGGGGAGGACACAAAGGACGAGAAAGCCATTTACGAGGCCCTCTACGCTTCCTTATCCTCCTCTTATCCCGAGGAAGAGGCCAGGAAAGCCTCCGCGGAGAAGGCGACCAAAGACGTATTGGAGAGGAGAAGGGGAGGCTCCATCCCCGATGGATGGGTCTTCATATACAAAGACAAGGAACCTTTATACGTCATCGCCTTGGAGAACAAGCTCGTGGACCTAGACCCCGAGCAGATCAACAACCACATCGAGAAGAGCCTGCTCCTTTCCTCGAACAAGACCAAGCCCATCTACATGAGCTATCCCGAATTGATCGAGAACATCAAAGGAATCACTTCCTACCTGAGCGACCAGTTCACGGAGTATTTCGTTTTGCTCGGGCAGATCCCCGTGGACGATTGGAAAGCCGCCTTCTCCGCGGACGCCTCGATCGTCCGCCCCTTGGCGCTTCGCTTCGGCAGGCAGATCGCCACGAAGGTCCATGAAGGGGAGATCGATAAACGCGGCTGGGACACCTGGAGGATCCATGTAAGGTATCCCTGGCTCCATGAGATCAACCTCCAATTCTGGGGCGATGGGGTGTATATGTCCCTCGCCTTCGGCCCCACGCAGAATAGCGGAAGGTGGATGCTGCAGAACATCGACGCCCCGGAAATAAAGGACGATCGCGTTTGGAAAATAGGGCAGTCGTTCCATTTGCTTTACTGGCGAGGCAGAAACATAAAGGATTCCTACCTCACCCAGGGAATCCCGTTGGATAAGTACGTCGATTATCTTAAAAGGAATTTGGACTCGATAAGACTTCAAACCCCTGGGGAAGCCATATCCTTCTACAAAAAGATGCTGGAAGACGGCTTTATAAGCGAGGATATCTACCGCAGAACATTCAACCGGCTTAATGGGAAGAAGAACAAAGTCACGGTGGTTCCGGAGATCAATTGCGTATTCTTCTGGGAATATGGGGAGATAGCCGAGCTTGGACTCGAGGGATTCGCCTCGGATTGCCGCAGGGTCGTGGAGAAAAGCCTTAAGGCATTCAAACTCGGATAAAAGAGCTTCTTAAGGAGATTTCTTTGTAGCCGCAGGGCTCGTGATAGTTAAAGTAGGGCGAGACGTTATGGATTTTCTTTTCCTCCCATCCCTTCAGAGCCCTTATGAACTCCTTTGGGTTGTTGAAGCTCTCCTCGTAGAGGGCGGTGAGCGTTTCCCTTGCCTTTTCCATCTTTCCTTCCTTTGCGCATCAAGGATAGAAGAAGGAGGAGGGGCGATGGTCAAAACGTCTTTGACTATCGTTTTCACCCCTTGAATTCAGACTCCTAATTCAACGTTCTTGGGCGTTATCTTTAGCGGTTTTGCCTCTTTTTTTGGCAAAACCGCTAAAAATAAATTGGGTGATTCTCGATGCC
>CAVAGB010000041.1:0-6286 GCA_963588055.1 Erysipelotrichaceae bacterium
GAGGATAAAATTGACGAACTTCTCCAAATCTGCGAAGAAACGCCTGCCGAATTCTACCGAAAGGACCGACACCATCGTGATTAATCCACCAACACTTTTGTATATACATCCAATTTCCTTAAAAATCCCGCGATATTGGATACTCCATCGGCGCATTCGTGGTTAGAATTGTTCATACAGTTTTCTTCTTTTTGAACAAATCTAGGATAGGAAGCTGCGCCGATTTCGAGCCCGACCGCGTCTCCGGGTGGCGGTAGGAGGGAGGACTCGTTCATACACATCATTCGACGGCGATACCAAATGGAAACAAAAAAAGGCTTAAAGGAAACGAAAGGAAACAGCGTGTTTAAAAACACGGTTTTTAATTTCGCCTGCCAATTTGTCAATCTGGTTGCTCCTTTATTTACTGGAGTTTATATCGCACGAGTTTTTAATGCGGACTTGATTGGACAAAATAGTTATGTTGCGTCGATTGTCTCTTATTTTTCTTTGGTTATTATTTTCGGCACTAATTTATACGGCGCGATTGCCATTTCCAAAGCCAGAGAGAATTTAGAAGAGAAATCGAAAATTTTCTGGGAACTCGTCATCATCAAAACCGGAACTTTCGCCTTCTCCCTTCTTGTTTATTCCCTTCTGATTGCTTTTTATTCTGAATACCGCATTTTATTGCTCATCTATTTGATATCCATGTTTACGAGTTATGTGGATATCACTTGGTATTTTCAGGGCATCGAGAGGTTCGATTTCATCTCCTGGGAGACCGTCATCACAAAGGTGTTAGCTGTTACATTCGTCTTCATCTTCATTAAAACAAAAGAAGATTTCTATCTATATGTCGCCATTTCTTTGCTGAGTGCCTTAATCCCCATCTTGCTCTTGTATCCTTTCTTGATTAAAGGGCTTGCTAAAGTTAAGTTGTCCTCGCTTTCCTGCAAAAGGCATCTGGCGAAACTGTTTCCGTTCTTTTTGACCAGCGCTTTGATAAGCATCTACGCCGTTTTAGATAAAACCATGCTGAAGGTGATCACAAATTCGACCGAGGAAGTCGGTTATTACGAACAAGCGCACAAAATCTACAACCTTTGTTCGACTTTGACCGTCGTCATGGGACCCGTGATCAATGCAAGGATCGCTTTTTCATACAATGATGAGGAGAAAAGAAATAACCTTTTCGATATAGGCTTCCGCTATGCCTTCATGATGTCTTTCCCAATAATGGTAGGCTGTTTGCTCATCTCGGGCGAAATCATTGAAGTGTTTTTCGGTGAAGGCTACGATCCATCGAAGACCGTGCTGATGATTTTCTCCGGTTTGCCTTTGATCACGAGCGTGAGCATGATGTGCGGACACATGTATTACACGCCTCAGTACAAAACCAAGTATTCCGTCTTGGCTTGTGGCATAGGGGCCGTCATTAATTTCGGGCTGAACATTCTGTTCGCCTATTTTTATGGTGCGGTTGGGGCGGCCGTTGCCACGGTTATTGCCGAGTTCATCATTACCGCGATCGAAATTGCCTTGTTTAAGGATTTGAATAAGAAGCATTTCTTCTTAAGTTCGTTGAAATACATTATTGCCTCAGCGGTCATGGGTGGGATTTTGTTCTTGCTCATCAAGTTTGTGACGCTTGATAACGAAATAGTTGATTTGGCCGTGAAGATTCTCGTTTCCGCTTGCGTCTATTTCCTGCTCCTCGTCCTGATGAAAGAGAAGCTGGTTTGGCTGGTTATAAACGGGGCGTATAATAAGTTGAAAAGATTAAACAGAACAAAGAGATGATGCATTCGGCAATCTAAAACCGACCCACTTAGGAGAAATCGGCAATTGAAAACTGACCCACCCCCAAGTAGCCTTCAAGCAAAGATTGGAGGCTGCGGAAAGATGGTCAGCACAATGGACAAAGTAACAATCATCAAACTTTGGGTCGAAGACAAGTCAATCAGATCGATTGCCAAAGCCCTAGGCATCTCGAAGAACACCGCGAAGAAATACGTCAGGGACTTCGAAGACGCCAAGAAGGGGGTCGAGGCCGCCGGTGACCCAATCGACCAGGCCCAGATCCAGAGAATCGCCTTCGAGGAGCCCAAAATGGACACCGAAGGCAGGAAGGCGAAGGTCTTCGCCGGCGAACTCGAGAGGAGATTCAACGAGCTCTGCGAGCAGGACGAGAGGCGCGACAGCGTCCTCGGCGAGTCCCGAAAGCAGAGGCTCAACGCCGCGATCCTCCACAGGGAGCTGGTCTCGGAGGGCTTCGAAATCAGCGAGCGAACCGTCAGAAACAGGCTCGCTGAGCGGAGGAAGCAGATACCCGAGGTCTTCATAAGGCAATGCTACGAATACGGCGAGAGGGCGGACTTCGACTTCCACCAGGAGAAGGTCGTCATCGCCGGCAAGAAAACGACGATCCACCAGGCCACGATAAGCTGCCCGAAGTCGAACCACGTCTATGTCGCCCTGTTCGCCAACGAGAAGACCGCCTCCGTCGAGGAGGCCCTGATGGGCTTCTTCGAGGAATGCGGCGGCGTCTTCGGCGAGATCGCCTTCGACAACCTGAGCCCCGTCGTCTCCAGGATAGGCAGATCGAGGGCCGAGAAGGTCTTCACCGACGAGATGCTCCGCTTCTCCGCCTACTACGGCTTCGAGATCAACGCCTGCAACCCCAGAAGCGGCAACGAGAAAGGCCACGTCGAGAACTCCGGGAAATGGGTGCGGCCAGACCTCTTCTCGCTCAGATACGAGTTCGGCTCATGGGACGAGCTCGTCGCCTACAAGGACGAGAGGATGAGAACCATAAACGCCAGGACGGACGCGGAGTTCGCGACGGAGAAGGCCTCCCTGAGGCCGCTGCCCAAGAGAAGGTACGTCTCCGCGGACTTCGGCCGCGCGAAGGCGAACTCCTACTCGCTGGTCTCGATAAGGTGCAACTTCTACTCGGCCCCGGAGGACTACGCAAAGACGGAGCTGGAATGGGAGATCGTCGGCAAGGCGGTCGCCATAACGAGCCGCGGCACCGTGGTGGCCAGGCACTCGCTCCTCGAGGGCGAGGGCGGCTACTCGGTGGAGATAAGGCATTACCTGAAGACGCTGCAGAGGAAGCCCGGGGCGCTTGGCCGCTCGCTCGCGCTGAAGCAAAGCGACCCCGCATTGCTCAGGCTCTACCGCAAGCAATACAGAAACGACCCCGCCGGATTCGTCGACCTCATTGCCGGAAAATCGGAGAAGACCGATCAGGGCGAGAGGATCGCGGACGCCTCGATAGCCCAGCTGAAGCGGATATCCGAGGGCGTCGTGGTGAGGTGATCCCATGGAAATCACGACTATAGCGCTGATGGCCAAGAGGCTGCGCCTCTCCAACCTGAGGGAATGCTACAAGGACCTCATAGCCGAGGCGATGGGCTTCAACGCGAGCTACGAGGCCTTCCTCTCGCTCATCCTGGAGCGCGAATGCGAGGCGAGGAGATGGAAGGCTTTGGTCGCGGATGCGTTGAAGCTTTGCCTGGATTTGATCTTCACGCAGGATAGCTCCCCATCGTGCAGCAGCCTCCCTTTTTGCGAGCCCGTCAAGATATACATGCCGTTGTTCACCTCGTTCACCTTCTTGAGATGCGACTCGTTGACGAGCCTTTCTATCTTTTGGAAAAAAGAGGTAGCTTTCTGAGCTTCGTCGACGATGAGCGGAGAGAGAAGGCTAGTTGCTCGCGTAGTCCTCTTCCTTGCCGAGCTGATAAGCTCCCGTGCCTTCGCCCATGACTGTGCCCGCGGAGAAATAGTAGTAGAGGACGATGCTCTCCCCGTCATTGACCCTCCAGAAATAGACCGTTCCTGGGTTCCCGGAGATGTAGAAGGTGCAATAGGAGCTTATGAAGTCCTCGTCGCTTATTTTGGCGATGGTTTTGGTGGATGCGGTGGGGTCTTTGCAATAAGTGAAGTCGATCTCGGACTTGCTGGTCGATCCGCTTTCCCCGCCATCGCCTGAATTCGCCCCGATGTCCAAATAAAGGAGGTAGGGGTTGCTATCGAGGCCTGTGTGGCCATAGCTGGAAAGAAAATAGGCCCCCTTCTTGATCGGCACCTCGAAATAGAAAAGCTGATAGCAATACATGCCCGTGTCCGTCGTGGCTAAAGGCGAGAAATCGAAGATCTTGGTGCTTGTATCACTGCCGTTGTAGGTGATGTTGCCGCTGCTGTCTTTATGGATCGTATTGATCTTCGTCAAGGCAGCCCCGTTATCCATGTCGACGGAATAGAGATTGTAGAAAGTCAAGTTCCCACTGGTGTGGTATCTGTCCACCACCGCGGTGATGTAGCCGTCCTTTTTGATCTCGAACTGGACGCCGTTGTTGTGGAGGGTGATGGATTTTTCCTCTCCGAGCCATTCCGCGGTCGTGGTGAACGCGCTATCCGTCGTCCAACTTTGGAATCTGAAGCCGGGAACGTAAACCGCATATGCCGTGGATCCGCTGTTCGCGTAATAGGCGTTGGTCGAATCGTAGAGCATCTGCAGGAAGTTGCTCTTCACCGATGAGTATTTCACAAACGAAGAGGCGCTGACGTATTTTTTGCTGGATCCGGTTACGTTGCTTCCTTTGATTGCGTAAACGAAATTATCCGACTGGACGAAATCCTTGTCGTCATCGTCGTATATCGCCGCGACTGAGCCATCGGAGAAAGAATAAGTCAAAAACCCGACGTTGGACTTCAATTTGTCCATGCTGATGATTTTCCCCTCGGAGTCGGAAAACAAATCAAAGTTGGTAGAAGTCGAGGATGTTGTCCCACTCACCCTTTTGACGGCGCGCCTAATAGCCGAGTTGCTTGCGGTGCCGACGCTGGTTTGAGCGCGGACGCGGGCGTTCCCGCCTGTTATGTAGCCGGAGTTCGTATCGAGGATCGGCTCGGAGGTGTGTCCGGCATAATAAGCGTTGGACGTATCTTTGGCGCCCGTAACATCGCTTAATTTGGTTTCATCCATGTCGACGTTGATGGGAAGATAAGATCCTGAGGACAAATTTGTGTAGCCATTGCCGTCAAGCCAGTTATATCCCTTGGTTGTGCTTTCGAACGTCGCATGGTATTGATTCGACGAAGGCGCGGAGTTCACGATGTAAGAGACCCTTCGATTCAGGGTCAGCATATCGATGCTGCCGCCGAAGTCCGTCTGCTGCCCTCCCCCTGGCTTGCCGTTCCATTCGAACCCGCTCGGGTTGTAATCCCCGATGAGGCTGTATTTGCTTAGCTTCGAATTGCTCTCCCCGAAGGTGGAATTCGCGATGGGGGAGACCCCATCAGAGAATTCGAATTTGCCCGAGCGCACGCCGCAGTTGTCGAGGCTCCCGTTGGCGTACCCCGCCAGAAGCCCCGCCATGACGCTCGTCGCGCTCGTTTGGATGGTGAGGTTATCGAAGTAGAGGTCCTTCACTGCGTTGACGGAGGTGTCGTAGGAGATGTCCGCGTCGTAACTTCCGATGATCCCGAAGAAGCCGACGATCGCGGGGGAGGAGTTGAACTCCTCCTTGGTGAGCCTGTCGTTATTAGAATCCAGCGTCTTTGGGTAGCTCGTGATCTGCCCCGCGGAGATGGAGTTGGAGACCCGGAGGTTCTTGATGAGGCAGTTGTTCCCGTCGAAGTTCCCGACGAAGGGGTATTTGGAGATTCCGCAGGGAGGGAGGATGTAGTCGCTTGCGTCGATGTCGTTCATCAGGACGAAGTAGCATTTGTCGATCACCCCGTCGCCTGTCTCCGTCCCGTCCTCATTGCTCTTCCCCTTCTTGTCCTCGTTAAAGAAGCCCATGTCCTGGAGCCAGGAGAAATAGTAAAGCTGCTTGGCGTTCTCGATGCCGTAGGGGTATTCTTCCGTGCCGAGGGCCTGATTGCCGTTTACGGGGGAGAAATAAGACCCCGTGGCCTCGCCCGTGATGCCGGTTATGCTAGCGCTCGTTTGGGGGGGGGCGAACCATGCCAAAGAAGCGCCTGCGAGCAGGCACCCGAAGGTGAGGAAGGCAGCGCCCAATAGAAGGATTGATCTGTTGCGCTTGCTTCCCATGTTCCTCTAGCCCCGTGCCTTTATGGGTGGATTATACCTTTTGGAGAAGGAAGAGGGGCCTCCTTTCGCATTTATTCCTCAGCATCGAAGGCCTTAGTAAGGGTGCGATAAACGCGGGAGGACTGCTAAGCAGCAGGGGAGGGGGCCCTGCAAGCTCGTGGCACGGCTCCGCCGGTCCGATAAATGGCGCGATGGAACCCATCTTCGTTTCGGGAGCTTTGAGAACGCTTGTAAGAAAGG
>CAVAGB010000042.1:0-6239 GCA_963588055.1 Erysipelotrichaceae bacterium
AAGGGGGCAAAAAAGGAATTTAACGATGCCAATTTTGACGAAAATCAAAAATCGGTAGTTTTATAGTTAGGTAGCAAAAACGAGGCAAATTTTGGTTTGAAGAAGAGGGCTCTATAGCTTGCTATAGAACTTTTTTTAAAGTTTTACAGAATCGGCGAAACAAATGTTGTAGATTGTCGTAGAGTATGGTAGAATGCCCTTGGATGGAGGGCAGCCCATGAGACTGAGCATAAAAAGCACGAAGAATGAGACCTTCTACTACGTCCTCTCCTCGAAGCGCGTGGGGGACAAGGTCGTGTCGGAGGTCGTGGAGAAGATAGGCAGGAGATCCGACCTCATCAAGGAGCACGAGGACCCGGAGGCCTTCGCCAGGGCTAGGGTCGCCGAGATCAACGCCTCTCTGAAGGAGAGCAGGCTCACGGTCAACTCGGAGATCGATTTCTCCGAGCCGCTGGAAAGCGGGGGCCAGGCGTCGGAGAGCACCCTGCTCAACGTCGGATGGCTCTACCTCAAGAGGATCTGCGACGAGTTCAGGCTGGGCGAGTTCCTGGAATCGATAAGGGGCAAGGCGAAGTACGACATGCCGGCCATCCTGACCTACGCGGTCGCCTCGCGGGTGATCAGCCCGGGCTCGAAGCTCTCCGACTGGCGGAACCGCTCGGCCTACCTCGGCGGGCCGGATTACGAGAAGCACGACCCATACAAGGCGGTCAGGGCGCTCGGCGCCGAGTCGGAGGCGCTCCAGAGGCATCTGTTCAAGGCGTGCAAGGAGGCCGGGGAGCTCTCCACGGAGGTCCTCTACTACGACTGCACGAACTTCTACTTCGAGGTCGAGGACGAGGATGAGGACCTGCCCGCCGAGGAGGGCGATTTCGTCCAATGGGGCCTGAGGAAATACGGCTTCAGCAAGGAGCACCGGCCGAACCCGATAGTCCAGATGGGGCTGTTCGTCGACGGCAACGGCGTGCCCGTCTCCTATTGCCTGTCGCCCGGCAACACCAGCGAGCAGGTCACCGCGGTGCCCCTCGAGAAGAGGATGGCCGCCGACTACGGGCAGGCCAAGTTCATCTACTGCTCCGACGGCGGCCTCGGCTCCTTCGAGAACCGCTTCTTCAACACGCTCCAGCAAAGGGGGTACATCGTGACGCAGTCGCTGAAGAAGACCGCGAAGGAGGAGCGCGAGGCGATGCTCAAGGACATGAACTGGAGGTTCGTCGACGACGATTCCCCCGCCTCCGTCGAGGAGATGAGGGGCCTCTGCGACAGGCTGGCCGCCGGCGAGGAGCTGAGCGAGCCGGAGAGGCGCACGCTCGCCAGGGACATGATCTACAAGGAATACCCCATGGACAGGGAGATAGACCCATCCGGGCTCGCCGGCGTCAAGGCGAAGGGGAAGCTGTGCTTCTCGGAGACCGTCTTCGTCACCTTCAGCGCGAAGTACTACCTCTACCAGAGGGACGTCTTCAGCCGCCAGCTCATGAGGGCGGAGGACTGGGTGGAGAAGGGCGTCGAGAGGAGGAGGAACCCCAACGATCCGGCCCGACTCGTCAAGTCCGTCGGCACGACGGCGAGCGGCGAGGTCGCGACGAAGAAGACGCTCTCCATCGACGAGAAAAGGGCTGAGGAGGAGCGCGCGTTCCATGGCTTCTATGCCGTCGCGACGAGCCTGGACGAGGGGATCAAGGAGATCCTGAGGATCAACGCCGGCCGCTGGCGGATCGAGTACCAGTTCAGGGTCATGAAGAGCGAGTTCGACGCGCGGCCCGTCTTCATGTCGAGCGAGGAGGGCATAAAGGGGCACTTCGCCGTCTGCTACGCGGCCCAGGTCGTCTACTCGGTCCTCGAGCGGAGGCTCAAGAAGATCGACAAGAGCCTGACGGCTCCCGCGATCGTCAGGACGCTCCGGAACATGAACGTTTCGAAAAAGAGCCTCTATTACGAGGCCCATTACACGAACTCGAAGGCGCTGAGCGCCCTCGAGAAGCAGTTCGGATTGGGCTTGGACCGCCACTACCTGAGCGAGAAGACAATCCGGAAAGCACAGTAGGTTACAACGTTTTACTACTTTTCGAAGCCCCTAACTGTAAAAGACCGGATTATAGGCGCGGAGCCGCCCAGCTTATTGACTTATTCCCCTTGGAATTTACACTTTAGAGCTATAAGGCAAGGGCGAAAACGCTGCTTGGAAGCTTCGATGGCCCTTTCTGCTTTATGGAAGGGGTCCCTATGATCAGAAGCATATCGTTTTACTTTCACAAAGGCAGGCAAAAGCAACGTCGTTACTTCAAACGCAATCTGCTTGGGCTTTTCTGCTACGCCTTCTATGCCTTAGCAGGCATCGTGGGCTCCTTTTTATGTATAGGGTTCCCCCTCTTCTCCTCCTCTAGCTACAACGTCTTCAGGATGCTCGATGAGACGGATGACGCCTACATCAGCAAGAGCTTCGACGGAGGGGACGACCGGAAGCATTACCTGCCTAGGTTCCTCTACGCTTTCTTCATCATCATCTTGATGGGGATCACAAGCAGCGTGGTCTATCTTTTCACCGTCCTCGTGAAGACTTTCTTCGAGAGCCTTTTCGCCGGGGCATCCGTTGAGATCTTCTACTGGTTCTTCACCGCGATCGCCATCGCCCTTGGCGCCATCGTGTGGATCATCTTGCTGATGATGCTGCAGATCGGCTCCTACATCGGCGCGAAGAACCACGCCCTATCGATCGGTGACATCGCCTACAACTCCGTCAATTTCTTCCTTAAGCACGGGCTTAGGCTCTTCTTCCTTGATTTCCTCACCACCCTTTACTATCTGATCATCCCTGCGATTTTCGTCGCCGCTTACATCGCGATGAGCATCTGCGCGGGGGAGAGCGAAGACTACTTCATCACGATGTTCCAGGGCATAGGGTATGGCATCCTCATGCTCCTGATCGTGCTCTCCCCGATCTTCTTCGGGCGTTATTTCCTGACCGTGAAGATGGCTTCCTATTACCTCTTCGAAGACGGCGCGGAGACCTCTTGCTACAAGATCGTCTATCCCAAGAAAGAAGGCAAGAAGCCGAATGAAGAAGGGGTCAGAGGCCACTACATCGAGGCGATACCGCTTGAGGATAGTGGTTCCGAAGATCCCACCCCCATCGAAGTCGACACGAAAGAAGAGGATAAGTGACAATGAACTTCCAAATGACAGCGACCCTCTCTATTTTGTTCATCGTCCTCGGAGCGCTGCTTTTCCTCCTCCCCATCATCCTTTTCTCCATCATCCTCGTCCATCCTAGATATGAGAAGAAGGCCCCTAGCTTCCTTTTGGACAAGACTTTGGAAGACCCCACCCCTTACGTCAAATCCGTCGAATCGACCGGGAACTATCTCCGCCTTGAGGTGAAGGAGGCCACTTCTTTCAAAGTAATCCTGTTCAACAAGAGGGCGAATCCTTATAAGCTCTACCGCGTCAAATGCATCGACCCTTCAAAACCTTGCTGGATCAGGCTCCAGAAAGGGACGGTAGGCATCGCCTTCGTCGAGATTAACCGCGCCAAGAAGGTGAATTTCGACATGGAGCCCTGGAAGATATTCATCATCCCCTTGGTCTTCGCCGGCTGCGCCGTCGGAGGGCTCTCCTTAGCGGGCTATGGCTATGCCTGGTATTTCTATAATATCCTCCAAAAGCAGTCCTACTTCGGCTTCGCTTATCCGAACAAACTCTCCATCTTTTTGATCGTGCTCGCCGGGGTCATCGCTTACTTGATCGTCTTGGTCGCTTTCCTCCTCAATTACGTACGTTTCAACAAAAAGGAGGGAAAATAAATGTCTCGCAGCGTTTCCTTCCTCCGCCGCATCACCTTTACCAAACCCATGGGGCACGCCGCCCTTTGGATCGAGTCGGCGGACTTATACGAAGACGAGAACCGCATCTACGCCTTCCTCACCTTCTCTAGCGGAACGAATCCCACCATCGAGAAGTGCAAGATCCGCATCACCCCTTTCGACAAGGATAAGTTCGGCATGGACAGCTTCGGCGTCAGGGTCCTCAATCTGAGCCTCAAAGGGAATCAGAAGAAAGAGCATCCCGACCCCCTCATCCTCCCCAAGGGCACCTATGGGTTCAATTTCTCCATCCTGAGCTATGGGACGAAGAAAATCGAGAAGGAAGTGCCTCCCGTCGTACCCGCCCCTCCTTCTCCTGTTAAACATGAGGAAGCCGAGGCGAAAGAGGCGCCTATTGAGAGTGTCGCCCCCACCATCGCCGAGCCTTCTTCCCCCTCTATCGAAGAAGCTCCGAAAGAGGAGATTCAGGGAACCCAGCAACCTCGCAAGGAATATCCCGAAGATCCTAGGAACCCCAACAAGGTGAGCCTGGTAAAGGAGATCCCTTTCCTCGCGATTCTGCTTTTGGTCGTCATGGGGGTAATCATCGGCTATTGGCTCTTCGTAAGCGGCCAGTACGGGAGAAGTTTCCGTTGATAAGGAGAGAGCTTTATGAACAGCGAAAAACAGCGTCAAGCCATCAATGAGCAAGAGCTCCAAGACGACATCGCCTACGTCCAGGAGGTCCGCAAAAACGACCTCCATGAGCTTAGCGACAAGAAGAGAAGCAAGTTCGGCTTTTTGAAGTTCGTCTTCTTCCTCCTTTCCTGCGGGAGCTTGGGCGCCTCCGTCGCCATCCTCATCTGCGCCTACCGCGTCATTCCGGATTTCTCGCTTTACGCCGCCTATTCCTTCCTCGCCGTGGGCGCATTAATGTTCCTTCTCGCTCTTGGCGTTTTGATTAGGCGCCCCATTAGGGGCCTTAAGGTCGTGAGAGAGGATCTTTGCCCCGAATACGTCCCCGAGAACAACCTCGTCCTCAACGGCAATGAGAAGCTCGCCCAAAGCGACGCTCCGGTCATCAGGAAGATCGTCGATGACCCCAACAAGCGCAAGATCAAGATCGACAACCGCAAAGTCGCCCGCTACGTGAGCCCCGACCTCACCTTCCCCAAGATGAAGGAGGCTCTGCGCGCTTCTTTCTCTTCGCTTGGCTATGAGCTAAGCGAATCCCACCTTTCCGCGACTTTGTCTAGGCTAGGCCATAGCAGGGTCATCTTCTTAAGCGGATTAGGCTTAGAAGAGGCGAAGGCCTTCTCCTCCGCCCTCTCCTCCGCCTTCGCCTGGAGTGATGAGTTCGTCTCCTCCCCTCTTTCCTCTTTCGATGAGCTCAGAAGGGCCGTGAAGATGTATCCGGGTGAGAAATCCAGCCTCGTCCTCTCCCTTTTCGGTTTGGATCCTTCTTCCTACCAATCCTATTTCGCGGGATATATGGAGGCGCTTGCGGACTGCTCCTCCTCCCACGCCATCAACGAGGACTTCAACCTTTCGAATAACCTCCTATTGTTGGTTTATCTGCCTGAGGGAGGGAGCATCAAAGGCATCCCCTCCATCTTGCTCCGCTATGGCACTTGCTTCGCCCCGCATCTAGTGGAGGCGAAGGAGAGGGGAGGCGCTTTTGAGGCGGTCAAGACCAATGCCGACGAAGTGCGCTACCTCGCCTCCAAGACAGTCAAAGACTTCTATTTCGACGATCAATTCGCCACTTCCTTCGATTGCTTTGAGCATTTTGAAGAAGAACACGGGGCCAACATCCCTAACGACTGCGAGAACGCCCTTGAGCGTATGGAGGCGGTCGAGCTTTGTTTGAAGACCAGCCAAGAGGAAGTCGTCGAGGACGTCTTGCTCTCCGCTTTGCTTCCTTATTACCTCAGCAAATTCCCCTCGGAGGAACTCGAGAAAGGGGATGGGCTCATAGAGACCCTCAAGAAAGAGTTCTCCGCTGGATCTCTTGAAGGGAAGATCGACGCCTACCTCGCTTCCTATAAAGCGAGCGCCTCCAGTGTGAGTGAGGACAAATGACCATGCCTCTTGCCTTAGAATCCTCCATATTGGATTTCCTCAAGAACGAGCTCGCGATCTCCATTTTGGTCATCGCCATCTTCGGGATCACCCTGATCCTTTCCTTCACCTTCCTCTTCCTCGATATCTCGAAGAAGAAGAACCTCATCCGTTTGAATAGGGAAGCCAACGCGGAGAACCCTCTTTCCTATAACGCCCCCGTTTCCGCCAAGCAAGTCATCAAAACCGAAGGAAAGATCGAGGTCGAAAGCAAGAAAGCCGCCGACCACCGTTTCCCTAGCCTCACCGACTTCGACCTCCTCCACCCCTCCTTCGAGGAGGTCGTCCCCGACCAGAAGGCGACCCTCAAATCCC
>CAVAGB010000043.1:0-6021 GCA_963588055.1 Erysipelotrichaceae bacterium
TATCATACGAACACAGCTCGTTACGGGTTTTGTCTCTCCAAATTACACGCTAAAAAGCTGTTCCTCAGCATGCCGCCCTTTGATGGTTTTCCGCATCGGCCTCTATTTCGAAATATCCGATAGCCATAAATACGGAGCATTCCTTACCCCCGCCTCCTTCTTTTTTGAACGGGCGAGTAACGATTTCAATGCACGTCTTGCGTATACACGAAAAACGGTTATACTAATAGCGTGATCAGAAGCTTCGCGGATAAGGAAACTGAAAAAATCTATCGCCAAGAGTTTTCAAAGAAGATTCCTCAGACTATTCAGAAGGTCGCCTTGAGAAAGCTCATGATGATTGACGCCGCTGAGAAGCTAACCGATCTAAAAGTCCCGCCCGCGAATAACCTTGAGGCGCTCTCCGGAGACCGCGTTGGCCAATGGAGCATTCGCATCAACGACCAATGGAGGATCTGCTTCGTACCAAACGTCGGCGGCTCCGAGTATGAGAACGTAGAGATCGTTGACTACCATTAGGAGAGAGAAAGATGAACAAAATCGAAACCCCAAAAATGAGCGAAATCTTGCTTGAAGAGTTCATGAAACCCTTCGGCATTTCGGCATACCGCCTGGCGAAGGACATCGATGTCCCGGTGTCCAGGATCCAGGATATTCTTCATGACCGCCGGGGCATAACCGCGGACACGTCGATTAGGCTCGGCCTCTATTTCGGCGTCTCCGACCGCTATTTCCTCAATCTTCAGAACGACATAGACATCCGCGAGGCCAAATCTCGGATTGAAACTGTCACTATCCGCATTCGTCCCGCGATCGCGTCTTAACTTTCCTCCTGCCTAACAGGGCGCTTGTCGCCTAAACTTATCCCGTCCTTTTTCCTATCTTCTTTAGATTGGCGAATCTAGTAAAAAACAGATGCCAAAAAGCTTTTCGAGGCCTTTCTCAAACAGGCCTATCACCAAGATGGGAAATATCTGCAGATGTCGATGCTTTCAGATGAAATCTGCATTCTGGAGCACGTCAAAAGCCATGAATGGAGTTCGCATAGAAACTCCACTTCCCCGGATTTAATTTCATACGAACACCGCTCTTTATTTTCCCTAACAAAGCCATGCGGCTACGACGGCTAGCGAAAAAGGAAAGGCATAAAAGTCCTCCGCGAGAATAGCTTCTGTCATATTCCTTTCGCTTTTAGTTCGCGTGTTTTTAACCGCTTTTTAACCGCATTCCAGGCAACGTGGTGAAATGCCGATGAAAGAAAAGGCAAGGAGGCGTACCGATGGATTACAAAAGCATATTGGAAGATCTGCTGAAGCGCGAATACGAGGCTTCGTGGTTCGAATTCAAGGAGAACTGGTTCGAGAAGGAGAAGCTCGGAAGATACATCTCCGCGCTCTCGAACACCGCCAAGGTGAAGGGATCCGATTACGCCTATTTCTTCTGGGGCGTGAACGACAAGACCCATGAAGTCGTCGGCACCGCGTTCGATTACGACATGGAGGTCAATCACGAGCCGCTTGAGCATTATCTGGCCAGAAACCTCAGCCCCTCCATACCTTTCAAGTTCGATTCTTTCGACTACGAAGGCAAAAAGGTCGTCATCCTCCTCATCCCCCAGGCCAAAACGGTCCCCACCGCCTTCGAGGGGGTGAGGTACACGAGGATCGGCTCGAGCCTCGAAAGCCTGCTCAAATACCCCGAGAAAGAAGCCGAGATATGGTTCGCCCTAAACCACAAGGAAGAAAGCATCCAATCCATCGCCTCGCAGCATCAGGACCTGACGTTCGGCTCCCTGGTCAACTACCATTCCACGAAAGGCATCACCCTGAACCTCGAGACCTACAAGAAGAACCTCGGGCTGGTCGACGAAAAGGGAAAATACAACCTGCTGGGGCAATTGCTTTCCGACAACTCCCACATCGCCATCAGGGTCGCCATCTTCGCCGGCACCAAGAAATCCGATCCGCTGTTCTCGGCCAAGGAATTCGGCTTCATGAACCTGCTGCTGTCCTTAGACAAGGCGCTCGATTACGGGGACACCTTCAACATCCCCCAAGCCGACGAGAGGAACAGGGTTCTCGAAAGGAAGGAAGCCACCTGTTCGACCAAGCCTCCTACAGGGAGGCCGTCGTCAACGCCTTCGTCCACAACGACTGGAAGAGCCTGAACGCGCCCATGATCACCTTCTATTCCGACAGGATAGAGATCGTCTCCAACGGGGGGCTTTCTCCGAAATTGACGATAAGCGATTTCTACAAAGGGGCGTCGGAGCCCGTCAACAGGAAGCTATCCGACATCTTCCTGCAGCTGCGCATAAGCGAGAAGACGGGCAGGGGCGTCCCGACGATCGTGGCCCGTTATGGCGAAGAGGCATTCGAATTCGAAGAGAATTGGATTACCGTTACCATCCCGTTCAGCCGCCTCAACGTCGTCGATTATCAAGTCAAAGTCGACGTGGTTAATAAAACCGGTCAAGAAACGGCTAAAAAACTGAACAAAACCCAATTGAAGATCGTTGAGCTGCTCCGAAACGATCCGAACATCACCGCTCCAACCTTAATGAAAGAGCTTCAGCTTGGCCATACCGCGGTTCAGAACAACTTGAACAAGTTGCAAGGACAAGGCGTGATCGAGCGCATCGGAGCGAGAAAAGGCGGATATTGGAAAGTCCTCGATTGATATTGGGAATCCAATCAAACTACTTGGCAAAAGGAGTTCGTATAGAAAGCACACCCCGCCAGTATATGTTTTAGGCCGTTAGAAAGGCCGTCGGGAATCTGCCCCGACAAAGCGTCAATCTAACAGCCAAGCCCAAGACGGGTGGATGTCCTTTGCATCAGCATTATCCCGCTCAGGCGAGGGACCGCTTTACCCCCCCTCCATTAAGAAAGCGCCTGATTCATGCCTATTCGACTTCGATCCACTCAATCTTGGAAGCGTGCTTCAGGACCTTCGAGTCGTAGGTGATGCCGACGAGGAGGACTTTGCCTCTATAACGCTTCCAGGCCTTCCAGTAATGCCTCTCCTTTATCTGGGCGATGGCCTCATCGGGGGATTTCCCCACTTTGAGCTCGACTATGAAAGGGAGGCGGCCCGCCTCGAAGGGCACGAAGGAAAGGTCGGCCCTGCCTAAGGTCGAAGCCTCCTCCTTCCTCACCTCGTAATGCTCTCTGGCGCTGAAATAGGAGAGATAGACGACGATCCCAAGGACGTCCTCCTTGTTCTTGTTGAAGATGTTCGCAAGGTCCTCGTGATTCTCATTCATGGCCTCATCAATGAAGGAGGTGTCCCCTTTGAATGTCCGCTCTAGGAGCTCTTCGGAATTGTCCATCGGAAGGAAGGCGTTTTTCCACTTGAGCTTCTTCATGGCCCTCTTGAACTCGACGGCGATCTCGTGGTTTGGGATATAGCAGGACTTCGTCTCCGGGTCATAGGCAAGATAGCCGAGGTGGATGAGCACACATAAGGCGGCGTCCTGCGAATCGACCTTGGTGAGGTCGTTGCCGAACTCAGTGACATCTAGTCTTGCCTTCTCGCCGGTGAGCATCCTCGTGATGGTCTCCTTCAGGACGCCTTTGTCGAAGTTCATGTAACTCGTGATGGCCTCGGTCGCTGAAGTGCTGACCCAGTAGTCGCCGCATTCGCCTTCCAGCACGGCCTCAATGACCGACTTCGGGTTGTAGATCTCCACCCCGCCTAGTTTATAGCCGTCGTACCAGTTCTTGATCGCGCTGAAATCGGCATTGTATTTCTTGCATAGCCCCTTGACCTCATCCTCAGTAAAACCGAAAAAAGAGGATAGCCCACGCGTCTTCAGCATGTTGTATTCGGCGAACATGTTGAGGGTCGACTGGGTGTTGTATCTTCTGATCGGAAGGATGCCCGTCATGTAGACGAGGTCAACGCAGTTAGAGACATCGGAGGACTTGAAGAGACTCCTTAGGAAATCGGTGTATTCGTCGCAGAGTTTCGTGTCGCTCTCCTGCTCGCGGTAAATCACATCCCATTCGTCGATGAGGAAGATAAAACGATCCCCGTAGGCGTTCTTGATGGCGATGAAGGCTTCCTCCAGAAGGCAAGAGGACAGGTCAAGGGATGGATATTCCTCCCGGAGATCACGCAGCAAATCGCTTTTGACTTTCGCGACAAAAGCGGCTTTGTCATCAATCCGAGTGTAGATTGCCGCCATGTCAATGCGGATGACGTTGTGCTTGTTGAGGTGTTCCTCGAAAGAGGGATCGCCGGCGATTTTGAGGTCTTTGAAGAGCGCCTTGGAATCGCAGCCTTTCGAGTAATAGGCGTTCAGCATGGAAAGCGCCATCGTCTTGCCGAACCTTCTGGGGCGGGTGACGCACATGAACCTGCCTGAGCCCGTGTTGAAATTCGCGTTCGTCTCTTTGATGATGAGCGATTTGTCCACATAGATGGGGTCGTTGCGGTCGCGGATGAAGCTGTCGTTGTTCTGATTGAGATACATCGTCATGGTCGTCACGTCCTTTCTAAGGGAATTCTACCATACAAAAACAAGGCGGAAGAAAAGGTTTGGGGAGGGGTAGCGTCAGCATATGCGGGCATCTCCAAATAGAAATCCAGCAGGCAAGGAGTGCGTCCCTCCTTCCATCCCTTAGGGGTTGATTGAAGCCTCCTGCTTCTTAGGGTGGACGGGTGGGGACACCGAGGCGAAAGCCCTAAAAGGGGATAGACGAAAAAAGCGCTCAATGATTCCCGTCGCGCCCATGGCCCCTTCCTCTTCGCCTCGCCGTCATATCAGGCGGGGACACGGCCCTTCCATCCAGAAGGCAGCCGCTACGCTTTCTAGGCCCCTCTTCCTAGGATTAGCTTCCCCGTATGGGCGAGATGCTAAGCCTAGAGGCTGCCTTCTGATGCCCAAGGGCGTTCTTATGGTTAGGATGGCATCCATTGAGGATGGCCCTAAGCCAAGCGAAGGCCAGGTTGGCCTTTCCCTATCTAAGGAAGAAGAACCTAGAGAAGAAAGGGGATGGATCCCCTTCTCCAGCAAAGGCGTCCATCAACCCGTCTTTCTCCGCGTGTCTTGTCATGTATTGTCTCTTGCTATGATGGGCGAGGATCGCCCATCATAGCTATCATAGCGACCCTCTCCTTCGCCTTCTCTTTCTTCTAACGTCTTGCTCGCATCGCTTTCTTAGATCCAAGAGGAGGGCTATAGAACGGCATAAGAATACGAGCTTCATGGCATTCCATAGGGAGGGTGGGCGGGGGACACTGGGGGCAGGGGCCGATTAGGAGTTCAAGAACGAAACGTAATCCACTTCTTCAAGGTAGCGTTTGCCCGAACGTCCTTTGTAGTTGAGTATTTGGGCAACGGGCATGTCGTTTTCGTAGCAATGTACTTGGACGGCGTTCTTCAATTCGGGATGCCCGCTGTGGGCGATGACCAGTTTCTTAATCGGGAGGTTATCAAAGGTCTTGACGTCTTCCATCGGAGTCAAGCTGTCATAGACCTCCCATATGAAGAACAGATTGTTGAAATCGACCCTTGATGAACGATCCTCCCACTTCTTCTTTGCCTCTTTGAAAGTCGCGTAATGCTGAAAGAAGATCTTTATGCTTGGAAGCTCATGGTTGCTTGGGCGAAGCATTCCTACGGGATAAGGCCTATCAACGTCGGGGCATTCAATGAGCTCCGCGCCTAAGTAATCCTTCAGGTTGATGCAGAAAGCCAAATAGTCTTTCTGCCCGATGAATAAATTCACCGTCGGGGAGTTGAAACGAAGGCCTAAATTATGGGATATCACCCCCCCCACGCAGTTGTTGCAAATAATCGAAGGGGCTATGTTTTTATTTCGTTTCCGCAAACCCTTCAGATACAATTTTTCTCGACACCGGGCTATTTTTTCGGCCAGTCTCTTTCTAAGATTCATAACTCAGGCAGCATCTCCTTCATTCGCCTTTCCTCAAGATTTTGGCGACGAGGAACCTGCGTTCGTCCTTCGAGAGGATGACCACGCAATTCAAGGCGAGGCCAAAGACCCCGACGAT
>CAVAGB010000044.1:0-5642 GCA_963588055.1 Erysipelotrichaceae bacterium
GATTTCGTCCTTTTTCGAGGATCTCTCCGCGCTTGACGACGCTTACGTCGAAAACCTCATGATGGTCGCCATATTCGAGAACATCGACGTTCTTGCTAGCAGAATGAAATGCATCGGTTATTTCAAAGGCAAGACCCGCGAGCTCTACGCAAGGTTCTGTGAGTCGGATTAACCTCGCTTCCGCAAGGGCTGAACCCTCGCCCATCAAAAGATGAAGAGGTCATCCAAGGTCAGGGAATTCACGAATACGGAGGAATACTCGTTCTTTTTGAGGCCATAGGTGGAGATGAGCACGTTCCTGACCGCCCATTTCTTGGGGGAGATCTCGGCAATGCGGTTCTTCCTCTCATTCACCTTGAGGGAATATTCCTTCGAGACGGCGAACTCCGAAGAATAGAACTTGATCTCGCATAGGTTGATGACGTTGTCCTTCCTTTTGAGCACGAGATCCACCTGGTGGCCGTCCTCTTTGTCGTAATAAGGGCTTGCCTCGGCGTAGACGTCGCCTGCCCTTAAGGCGTTCTTGATCTGCTCGACGTGGGCGAAGCAGACGTTTTCATAGGCGAGGCCCTTCCAAACCGTGGTCTTCTGCGAATCGAGATTCAGGCTCCAGAATCCTTCCTTGCTTCGCTCGGGCGCGAAATGCAGGCAGAAGAGGCAAAAGGGATCGATGAGCCTGTAGCGAGAAAGCTTCGAGCCTGCTCCGAAGGGGACGTATTTCTCGATGATGTCGGAGGACTCGAGGGCGTTCAGCATCTTGGTCAAGTCCCCTCCGTCGCTGACGCAAAGCTTTTCGGCGATCTCGCTGCGCAAGAAGCCGCTCTTTTTCTTCCCCAAGAGGACAACGGTCTTTTTGATGAGCTCCGGGTGGTCGAAGCAGGATTGGAATAGCCGGTCGAACTCGAAGCGCAGCTTCGCCTCCTTCCCGAAGAAGATCATGTCGATGTTCTGGGCTAGGGTCAGCTCTTTTCTCAAATAATTGAGGTAGTAGGGGATCCCGCCTAAGCACATGTAGGCGGTCGTGACGTCGTAGCGGGAAAGCTCGTTGCCGTTCTCCTTGAGGACCTCCTCGCATTGCTTGAGGCTTAGGGGGGAGAGCTTGATCTCATAAGTCGTCCTCCCATAGAGCCCCGCGCGGTTGTTGATGAGCTTGTTTAGCAGCCAAGAGGTCGCGCTTCCGCAGACGATGAGCATCAAGTTGTTCCTCGAGCAGCCGAAATCGTTCCAGAATCTCTCGAATGATTTGATGAAATGGGATCCTTCGACGTCTAGCCAAGGGAATTCGTCGAGGAAGACCACCTGCCTTTCCTCGCTCCCTTTCGAGATCAGGAGCTTCTCGAGCAGATCGAAGGCGTCGAACCAACTTTTGGGCCTGCTCTCCTTTTTGCTTAGCCCGTATTTGACAAGCGAGCGGTAAAAGGATTCCAACTGCAGGGCTAGTGCTTCTTCTTTCTTCAGCTCCTCAGGCGAAACCGCGGTGTGCTTGAAAGCGAAACGATCCTGGAAAGTCTGGTCGATGAGGTAGGTTTTGCCAACGCGCCTCCTCCCATAGACCGCGACCAGCTCGGCGCGCTTCCTTCCGTATAGCTCCAGTAGGGATTTTGCTTCCTCTTCGCGTCCTGTCATGATGCTTCCTCTCCGCGAAATCGTTAAAAATTTTGTTATTTCGCTTTTATACAAAGCAAGAATAATCTAAAAAAACAGCATTGGCAATTGTCTTTTTCGATATTTCGATGACTCACGCGAAATCGTAAAAATTTTCGCTTTTTCGCGTGAATGTTATATTTAAAGAGCTGAATTTTCCACTTGGCATCGGAGGAAATCCTGAAAGAGGCTAACCTTTTCTCTTTCGTCATTTCGGCGCGCTCTTCTTCCTCGAAGCAAATCGCTTCCTCACAAGGCCGTTAATCGGGGGCAACTCTGCGGTTTATCAAATTGCCCCCCGTTAACCCGTGCCTTGAAAGCCATTCAGCATAGGGGATGTTTTTAGGCTCCTTTTTGTGAATGGCCTCCAAGGAAAGGAGGCTTGGGCTGGGGAATGAACAAGCCATGTTCTCCGGGCTTAAAAACCTTTGCGAAAGCCACGCGATGAAGACTAAGACATGTGGACTGAACGCGCTTCTTCGCCAGTTCGCCATCATGCCACCATCGTGTCACTGAAGGGATAAGCGCGGCCATAAAAAATACAATTTATCGGCTGTGTCATTGGAAGTCTAGCATGGGGTTCGTATGCGTATACTCCAGGGGGAGTGGAGTTTCTATACGAACTCTTCTGAGGATGGAATAGTCATCAGCTGAGGGCTTTCAAGAACACGTCTCTAACAAGGGGGTAGTCAAAAGAACCATACTTTTTCATCGGAGCATGGATTCCTTTGTCTCTCAGCGCCTCTGGGCACAAGCTTTTATCGACGCTGCCCGCGTTGTAGAGAACGATGATTCTCAGATTGCTTCTAACCGCAAGGTCGCATTCGTATTCGATGTAGCTTTTGTGGCTCAACGAATTGCCGGCCAGACAATAACACTTGGTTTCGTATCCGCTTGAGCATTCCCAGTGCTGTGAGCAATGCCTGCAGTTCCCTTTCGTGATCGACGTGGTGTGTTTACCGACTATCAGAACGAACAGCTTGCATTCCTTCATCCTGGTCGACAGATTGTTTTTTATGCTGCAGTAAAGTGAACTGTCGCTTGAGCTGTGGTAATCATGGACGTTCGCGAAATCTAACGAATAGCGGTCGCTATCCTTCCATTTGTAAAGTTGACAGATTGCATCAATATCGTGGTCGAAGTCCGCCGCGATGTAAGTTTTCGTCCTATAAGGCATAGTCGCAAACCTCCTCTTTATCCTTGTCTTTTGAATAAACGACGATGTTTATGATGCCGTGAAGGCCCGATGCGGACCCCATGAACTTCTCTGCGATAAGGTCTATTGATGCCTTCAGCGAGAGGCGGTTCCGCGATCTCCCCGTTCCCATCAGGGGAATGTAGAGAGGGATTCCCTGCCCGGAGACGTCGTATTCCCTCACGACCGCGTCCAAGGCGCCGTTCAGCATTTCTGGGCTGGACTCAGCCCTGTTTCTCTCCCTGAGTTTCGAGACGGGAACGAGATAGAATTCGGTCTCCCCGCAAGAGACTTTCCCGATTTTGGGCAACCCGGCGTTTTCCGCATATTTGATTCGCTTCTTGATGGCCCTTCCCGAGACCCCGCCCTTTTGCATCCTTGATATCCACTTGCCGTGGATCGAGTCCTTTGAAATGGCATCTCCGAGCCTCATCGTAAAATCCTCGTCCACCGGGATGACGACTATCCTGCCGCCGGTCACGAGCTTCTTGTTGAGCCCAAGGGCGATCAGATCCCCGCTTATCAGGCGGATTTCGCTGTCTCCGCTCTGATAAAGGACTTTGTTTATCGAAACCCTGTTGTCGCTGAGGGCGGCGATTTTGACGATTTGGCCAAATACAACGGATGCGTCGCTTTCGCTTAGGATCGAGGCTTTTACGGAAGCCGAGATGCCGGAATCCCTAACAGCGTCCTTCAGAGAAGCCGTTAGCTGGTCAAGGCGCGAAGCTTCCATATGCTTCTGGAGGAACGACCCCGCCATTTTGGAGACGTCGCTCCCGCTTCTCTTGATGAGCGTGTCCCTCAGTCGCTGCGGGACGTCGTACTCGTTGTTCATTATCCGGGAGGAGGCGGTGCTCTCAACGAAGAAGGAGGGCGAAACGAAGCAGGAGCACAGATCGCTCAGCAGGAACTGATAGGCCAGCTTAGGGTCGTTCGAATACGGCCTTATCGTTTTTATTAGCCATGAAAGAGTCAGTTTCCGCATTTGATTTTCTCCTGGAATTATTTTACCGCAACTTTGCCGCAACTCAACCGCAAGCAGGCATCAAAAAAGGAGCCATCCGGGACTAGTTACCGAGGTTCTTTCCTTTTCTAAACTTCCCTTGCGAGCCGAAAAAGCCGCAGAAAGATGAAATAATTCAATGAATCAACCAACACGAAAAAACATCAAGGACGTCTTCGACGCATTCATGGTCGAAGGCGCCGCGTTCTCGAAAGAGGACATCCCATTCTGCCCCACGACGGGCGTGGTCCCGTCGAGCATCGTCACCTATCGAGAGGCGAAACTCATCTGCAAGAAGGAAACCAAAGCGGATCCCGATTTCCGAAGCGAGGCCTACGTCTGCTTCTACGAGGACGACCAGGATTTCGACGGGCCTAGACGCAGCATCTGGACATTCCCCAAGAGGGCATACGGGATCCTCAGGCACTTCAAAGGAATCATCACCCCCGATTTCTCGACCTATCAGGATTTCCCGATGCCCCTCAAGATCTACAACACCTACAGGATGAGGGCCTTCGGGCATTGGATGGGAGCCATCTGCGGCAAAGAAGTCGTCAATAACGTCCGGTGGGGGACCAAGGAGACGTGGGGCTATTGCTTCGATGGGATCGAAAGGGGCTCGATCGTCGCTATAGGGACCGTCGGCGGGTCGCCGAGGAAACTCGCGGACAGGGGAAGGTTCGAGGACGGCTTCTTCGAGATGATCAAAAGGCTCCGCCCAACGGACATTATCGTCTACGGCTCCGCCAAGTACCCTTGCTTTGGGCTGGCCGCGAAGCAGGGGATCCGCATCCACGAGTATCCGAGCTCTATCGCCTCTTATTTCAAAAGCAGGGGGTGCAAACGATGAGCAAGCCGGCAAGCGGATTATTCAAACGCCCCGAGATTGATTTTTACGTCGGATCTAACGGCAAGGCCTTGAAAGCGAAATACAAGAATTGGATCGGCGTAAACAGAAGGGACAGGCTGCTCGGGAAAGTCAAAGACCCGAAGCTGAAAAACCTGATAAGCCAGCTTTACAGGGAGAAATCCTTCATTGGCGATGGCGGGACCGCCTCGATTTTGAAATTCGAGAAAAGAACCGGCCTGGGAACCGGCAAGAACGGGAATACTCATGCCGAGAAGGCGCGAAACACAATTAGGCATATCGACAAAAGGATCCTCACTGACCCTGGCTTAAGTGCCAAAGACAGGAAGATGGCGAATTACCTTAAGAAGAAACTGCTAAAATCATTAGGAGAATAAAAGCATGAATCAAGACAAGATAACTTATGCGAACGTCTATTTGAAGTTCAAAGACCTGTTTGCAGGCTATGATGGCTTTCTAAATAAAACGGAGAAGGAGAACCGAATCGACCCGGCGGACGGCTCTCACGTGCCTTTCGAGATGGCCGTCGTCCCATTTCTCTTGCATTTAGCCGACATCGGCGACGAGGAAAGCCTAAGGAAAGCCTTCGCCTTTCTAGAGCAAATGGCCACATCCGAGGACAAGGAAGTTCAGGCTGTTCTGCAATTCTCGGTTTTGGAGCCTCTTGCCGACGATGACGAAGGCTATGCGAAAATCAAAAGATACCTAGGAAAGGAAACGCTCAGCTATCTTCCTTATCTACGCCAATATCTCAACATTGATTGATTTCAGCCTGAGCATCAAAAGATTCACCGGCAAATAGCCGCCGCTTGCCAAAATAAACCCGCGGACTTTGAAAACTACTTTTCTCGCTTCTTTTTGAGCGATTTGCTTGCGACGCCTTACCCGCGTCGACAAAAGGAAACCTGGTGTTCGTATGATGATCGCGCTGG
>CAVAGB010000045.1:0-4800 GCA_963588055.1 Erysipelotrichaceae bacterium
GAGTGATGTTAACGGTCCCAAAAGCGATCGATTTTGTAGCGTTTTGGGACCGTTATGCGCTGTTCCATCTTAAAAATGCCCTTCTTTGCTTTTGAACTCATTAACCTAGGAAAGTAGAATGATTCCATTCGCAAATCCCTTATGGCAAGCCAATATTCCAACCAAGACATCCAAGACATCCTCTCTTTCTACAAAGCCCTTTTCCGCGGCTTGGAGAAAGTGGAGGAGAAGGAAGGCGAATATAGGAAAGACCTCTTCTACCTATCCTCTTCCTTGGATAGGGAAGAGACTTTCTCCAAGCTCGCCGAATCAGGCTTAGAAGGGGAGCCCGTCGATTGGGGAAGCCCCTCTTTGAGCGATTTGCTCATCGCCCTAGGAAAAAGCGAGGCTTCCTGGGATTGCCTCCATTCCTCCAAGGCCCTCCTCTCTTCCTATGGGAGCCATATGGAAGAGCTCCTCGCCTCCTTAAGAAGGACCTCCAACGGACTTAAGCGGCTCTTCGCTTCGAAGAAGACGAAAGAGGAGGCGGAGAAGGCCTATGAAGAGTTGCTCTCCCTCAAGAAAGGGACCTTTTGCCTCTCCGCTTCCTCCCTCGTGCAGAAGATGGATTCCTTAGAAGGGCTGAAGGCGCAGGAGGCCTTCGATGGATTCGCCAAGGACAAGGCGAGGTACCAAGAGACCCTCAAGAGGGCGAACCCCTCCTTGTTTCTGCCTGACAATGAGCTTCCCAAGATCAGCTTGCTTGAGGATTTCTTCAAGCAAGACAAAGACAGCCTCAAGGAAGCCATCGACGCTTTAAACGCGGAAAAAGGGCAGGTGAAGGACGCCCTCAATCGATACTGCGCCGCCGAGCTGGTGGCCCTTCTTAAGGGGATACCCGTGGACAACATCGCCAAGGAGGCGAGCAGGGTCAAGATCAAATGCCTGCGCGACGCGGGGTACCTTACTTATGCGGATATCTACGCCTCTCACGTCGATGAGATCGCCTCCGCCTACGGGGTGAGCCGCGACGCGGCCTACACCGTCAAACGCATCGTGAAGAAGCATGTGGATGAGGCGAAGGAGAACATCAGGATAAGGCTCTCAATCGATAGCAAGACCAAGGAATCAACCGCCTTGGTGAAGGCCATAGCCCATTATCTTAGGATGGGGGAGATCCCTTCTAGGATAGAGGGATTGAAGAAAAGCGACCTCGCCACTCTCCCGCCTCTATTCAAGGGGCTTTCCTCCTTAGGGGGAGGGGCCAAGTGGCTTTTCCTAGAAGGGGAGGAGAGGGAACGCTACGGCAAGTTCTACAGCGTCCTTCAGGCGACCCTCAATCACCTTGAGAAGGAAACCGCCTCCATCCTTTCCTCCTTATCCGTGGATTCCCTTTCGGGGGAAGAAGCCTGGGGGGATTTCCAGAAGGAGCCCGTGAGGTTCTTTAACCTCATCGAGGAGCTCCGCCCAGGGGTGCTAGGCAACGCGGATTCCCTTTATGGGCTCCCCGAAGACCTAGCCAGGGAGATCCAAGGGGAATGCTATTTCCCCGACGGGCTGCTCTGCACCTTGCGCAGATATCAGGAATGGGGCGTCAAATACATCCTCCACCAGGGCAAGGTGCTGCTAGGGGATGAGATGGGGTTGGGGAAGACGGTGCAGGCGATAGCGGCGATGGTTTCCCTCCGCAACACCGGGGCGACCCATTTCATGGTGGTCTGCCCGGCCTCCGTCCTCACCAACTGGTGCAGGGAGATCGCAAAGCACAGCAAGCTGAGGTTCATCAAGATCCATGGCTCAGGCAGGGAGAGCGCCTTCAAGACATGGCAGCGGATTGGCGGGGTGGCCGTCACCAACTACGAATCGCTCTCTAAGCTCGAGCTCGAGGAGGGGTTCTCCTTCGCCATGCTCGTCGCGGATGAGGCCCATTACGCGAAGAACCCTGAATCCAAGCGCAGCCAGAACCTGAGGCGGTTCGCTTCTTATGCCGATAGGCTCCTCTTCATGACGGGCACGGCCCTTGAGAACAACGTCGAGGAGATGATCTCCCTCATCGATATGCTCAACCCTGAGATCGCTTCTTCCATCGCCCCTCTTGCTTTCATGTCCTCGGCGCCCGCTTTCAGGGAGAGGATCGCCCCGGTCTACTATAGGAGGAAGAGGGAGGACGTCCTCACCGAGCTGCCTGATAAGGTGGAGATGGAGGAGTGGTGCTCTTTGGGGAGCGAGGAGAGGAGGGAATACGAGGAGACCGTCCTCCATTCCCATTACATGACCGTCAGGAGGCTCTCCTGGAACGTGGACGACCTCTCTAAGTCCTCGAAGGCGAATAGGCTGAAGGAAATCGTGGAGGAGGCCACGGGGGAGGGCAGGAAGATACTGGTCTTCTCCTTCTTCTTAGACAATCTCTACAAGATCCACGATTTCCTGCCCAATAGATGCCTTAACCCCATCACCGGTTCGGTGGACTCGAAAAGGAGACAGGAGATCATCGACGAATTCGAGGAGGCATCTCCGGGGACGGTTTTGCTCGCCCAGATCTCCTCGGGCGGGACCGGGCTTAATATTCAAGCGGCCTCGGTGGTCATCATCTGCGAGCCTCAGCTTAAGCCTTCCATCGAGAACCAAGCGATCTCCAGGGCCTATCGCATGGGGCAGACGAGGAAGGTCCTCGTCTACCGTTTGCTCGCGGAGGATACGATCGACGAGAGGATCGTGGAGATCCTCAAGGACAAGCAGGCGATCTTCGACGCTTATGCGGATAAGTCCGTGGCTTCGGAGAGGTGCGAGATCGACGAGAAGGGGATGGGGGACATCATCAAAGAGGAGATCGAACGAATCAAGAAGAAGAGAGAGGCGGAAGGGGAAGAAACCCCTGAAGAGGCGGAAGAGGACCCTTCTTCTTTGAACGTAGAATAATGGGACGTTGAGAAGGCTCTTGGAGGTCAGACGATGAATCAGGAAATGAAAGCGTTCAGCGGATACGTCGAATCGATCTTCGCAATCGATAGGGTCTCTCTTTATCTTCTCTCCGCCCTCCGTAGCGTATGCGATGGGCTAGATTCCCATCCGTTGAAGGAGGGACCGACTAGAGAGGATCTGGACGCGAGACTAAGCGAGGCATTGGGACATGAGATCAGCAGCGATCGGTTAGGGATAACCGACGTCGATGAGGCTGTCGTGCCCCACGTCAAAAGGAAGCATAGGATCCTCTCCAAAACCCTTGCTAGCGATGGCTTCACTTTGTCTTACGACATTCTGGCGGAGCAGTTCGGCTTGAGGATAGACGCCTTGCATAGGGAAGAGGAGAAGAAACTCAAAGAAGCGGGGGTGGAGATCCCTTCGCACGTGAAAGAGTTCCTCGCTTATCTTGGGGAAGAGGTCGATGAAGGGCTTCAAAAGGAATTCCTTTCCAGACTCAAGGTGTGTGAAAGCATGAAAGACGCATCCTCCATGTGCGACGAGATGAGAAGGAATTGGTCCCTTGATGAGCTTAGGGAGAAACTCGAGGACATCTCCGCGTCTGCATCCGCGGCTGAAGAAAGGCTGCAGAATATAGAATTAGCGGCCGATTGGCTGGCTTTAGACAGTTTTTTCGATTAGGCGCCTATATCTTTCAGTCCGTGCTTCTTGCAATAGTCACGGATCGCTTTCTTGCCTTTCAAGGAAGGCTCATGATGGGAGTTCTCCCATCTGTTGACGGTGGCGAAGGTCACGCCCAGCTCTTGGGCGAGTTCCTCTTGGGAAAGGAGCATGGAGGAGCGGATCTCCTTCAATATAGAGGGGTAGTCGGTCATCTTTTCGCCCCCACCGAATCGAAATAGGCGTCCATGGCCTGATAGAAGTCCTCGTAGTCGTGGATTTTGCCATATGTGACTTTGGATGGCCTTTTGTTGTAAAGGGTGTCGGCGCAGCTGATCTTAGCGGCTTCGATCTTGCGAAGGGAGAGGCTGTCCAAACTGCCTTTGGTTTCGGCAATGAAGTAGACCCCTTTCTCTGGGCCCTTCTCGTAGACGATCGCCCAGTCGGGGGTGTAGTTCCCCATCGGGGTGGGGATGTAGAAACTCCTCGGCAGCTTCGCATAGACTTTGACTTCCGAAGCGTTCTCGAGCTTTTTAGCGAAACTCATCTCGTTGGAGTCCCCATCTTTGGCATAGCCGTCGACGATCACGTAATCCTGGATCGCCTTCGACGATTTGAAGGCCTTCTCGCTGTCGAAATTAGCGTGCTTCACGTTGAAGATGTCCGAGCTGAAGCGCTCCTTCAATTGGTTGTAGGAGATGTGGCTTACGATTACTGAGGCCTTCTCCTCCTCGATGAGAGCGCAGAATTTTGTGATGAATTCCTCGGGGTTGTCCCTGAAATAGCTTAGCTTCCCCTTCGTGCCCACGAGGATCTTCACGACGGTCTTGCGGGTGAGGTGGGTCCTTTGGGCGATCTCGTGGACGAGGTCGTATTTGGCGGAAGTCTGAGCGGAGAGGTCCATATGCCTCGTTTTGGAGCTATTGGCCTCCCTTTTGAATGAGGAATCCAGGTTCTCCTCCTTGATGCTGTCCTTCTGCTCGCCCACGTCGACCGTGTAGACGATCTTGGAGACGGTGAGGGTATCGTTGATGCTCTTGATGCAGTTGGCGATCAATTCGTTCGAATCGAAGGAGACGCGGTAGGCGTATTTGTGGTTGATTGCGTTCCAAAGCTCCCTGAACTCCTTGCTGTCGAAGTTCTGGTTGAGTTTGTTCTCGAGGACCTTCGGCTTCTTGCCGTTTTCGATTTCGTAGGTGCCGCCGGTGCGAATGCTGTTGGCGATGCTGACGATAGAAT
>CAVAGB010000045.1:4810-5637 GCA_963588055.1 Erysipelotrichaceae bacterium
TCGTTGTGGAATTTCTCAGTGAGATTGTCACTATCGTCCACGTATTCGTTCCTGACGAGGTATTGATAGATCTTCCTTGCCTGGTCGTCGGTGATCTTGGATTCCTCGCCAGTGGAGGAGTTGATGAGCGGCTTGCCGACGAAGAATGTTTTGTCGGCTTCACAAGGATGCTGGTAGATGACTTCCCTGATCTCGGACTGCAGTCCTTTGACGAACTCGTCGTAATCCTCGTTTGCGATGACCGTCAGCTTGTTCACGTCGAAGAAGTCGCTTAGGACGGTGGCGTCTTGTCTATTGCCGTCTTTATCGACGGCGATTCTTAGACCGCGGCCGACTTCCTGCCTCTTCTGGATTCCGCTCTTGGTGTGGCGGAGAGTGCAAATCTGGAAGACGTTAGGGTTATCCCAGCCCTCTCTTAAGGCGGAGTGGGAGAAGATGAAGCGAGTTGGCTCATCGAAAGAAAGGAGCCTCTCCTTGTTCTTGAGAATCAAATCGTAGGCGGATATGTCGTCGGATAGCCCAGTTTTGCGATCTTCTTTGGAATCAATCGCATGGCCTTTCTTGTCGATGGAGAAGTAGCCTTTGTGGACTTGATCCGCCTTGAACTTATTGAGGTAGGCTTTGTATTCTTCATCGTTATTCGTGGTGTCGTTGCAGAACTCCGCGACGGCGTTCGCATACTCATCTTCGAATAACATCGCATATTCGCCTTTTTCGTCAGGCTTCTCGTAGTCCCTGTATTTCTTGACCTCATCGAGGAAGAAAAGCGAAAGGGTTTTGATTCCTTTGTGGAAGTTGGATTGCTCTTTCTCTAGATGAGATAAGAT
>CAVAGB010000046.1:0-5413 GCA_963588055.1 Erysipelotrichaceae bacterium
TTTTAGCGTGTAATTTGGAGAGACAAAACCCGTAACGAGCTGTGTTCGTATGATAATCACGCCGGGGGAGTGGAGTTTCTATACGAACTCTCTTGACGTGGCCTACATTCGCGAAAGCCTGTCTCATTTGTCTTCGTCCTATTGTTTTGTTTGGTCATTCAATGTATCATTAATTTTGTAGATGACCAAAAAGGAGGAAGGCATGTATTTCGAATCGAATGTTAGTGAGCTTAAGCGCGAATTGACCGACGCCATAAAGAAAGAGATCATCGCCTTTCTCAACACGAAAGGAGGGGTTATATACGTAGGCGTCGATGACGACGGAAATCTCTATAAGCCCTTCCTGGAAGAAGACAGGGACGATGTTTCGCTAAGGCTTTCCTCGTGGCTCCAAAACACCATCTCGCCTTTGCCGTCCAACTTGGTCTCCTTCTCTTACAACGACGAAGGCGTCTTGGCGATCGAAGTGAAAGAAGGGCCCAAAAAGCCCTACTACCTAAAGGAGAAAGGGCCAAAGCCAAGCGGCACGTTCAAAAGAATCGGCACTTCCTCCAGAACTTGCAGCGAGGAGGAGATCCTCCAGATGATCATGGAGTCTAGCCATTACGTATACGAGAGCGACGCGAGCGAAGAACAAGACCTGACTTTCAAGTTCCTCGCAAGGCTTTTCGAAGACAGGGGTATGACGTATTCCGAGAAGCAGTCTTTCTCCCTTGGCATACGCGCCCCATCGGGCGTTTTCACGAACCTTGGCCTGCTCCTGTCTGACCAATCCCCTGTCGAGGTCAAGGTGGCGGAATACGATAGGGATATGGGATTCAAACTCAAAAAGACTTTCTCCGGCTCTTTGCTCAAGGTTCTCTCCGACGTTCAGGAACAGGCGTCGAGGCTGAACGACGTATCTGCGACCATCGATGGCAATACTTGGGTTAGAACCGAGACCAAATCATATCCGGGAGAGTCCCTGCGCGAGATCATCCTGAACGCCTTCTGCCACGCGAATTACTTCATCAGGTCGAACATCAAAGTCGAATTCTACCCAGACAAAGCGAAGATCACTAGCCCTGGCGGGCTGTTCAAGTCCTCCATAGAGGAGATGATGATGGGGGTGCAGACCTACCGGAACGAGAGGCTCGTCCACATTTTGGACAAACTTGGCTACATCGAGAATTTCGGCACGGGCATCCCGCGGACGATGGCCGCCTATCAGGGCTACGCTTTGAAGCCCCAATTCTACAGCAGCGAGAACTTCTTCGTGGCCACGCTTCCGAACGTGAACTACAAGGCTGACCAAATAAACGACCAAATAAACGACCAAATAAACGACCAAATAAGCGATTTGGGGCTGGAAGTGCTGAGGATCGTTCAGAGAAACCCTGGGATCAAAGTAAACGGGATTCATGAGGAGCTGGCGAAATCCGGCAAGGCCGTCACGCTCGATTCCATAAGGAACGTGATCAAAAGGGACATCAAGGGCTACATCAAGCTCATAGGGTCCAGGAAAACGGGCGGATACCACATCAAAGGAAAATCCGAGGAGGGGAAGTGATAGGCGTCTGGGCGCCTTTCAGTGCCCAAAATCGTCAACAAGATGCTGACGATTCGCGTCAATGAGGAAGTTCTTCTCGACAGCCTTGGCGGGAGAAGAAACATGGAAAATAAAGAGTTTAACGAAAAACTGGTCGCTGCCATCCCCGAGATGCTCAAGCCGTATAAAGAGGCGAAGGAGTGGTGGGACGATGAGGAGCCAGGCACGACGATCGTCGTCGAAGACTATCTCATGCCTCTTATTTACAAAGCCATCGAGTGCAAGGACAAAGCCTTGCTCTCCGAATTTGCGACGTGGCTGGAGGACATGGTTTCATTAAAGGATGGAATCGTTGGTTCAACCATCTACGTCGGCGTTTTTGAAAAAGCCTTCTTCGAAGGGAAAATTGAGGACCTGAAGCCTTATTTCCTGAAGGAGACGAATAAAATGTATGAAAGCATGTCCTTTCCGAAAAGATGATGTTTTCCGCCCTAAACAATTGACACGATGGACTAGCTCCGTCTTGGCTTTGGTCGCTTGCATATAGCCGTCATATAAGTCAGGAAAGTGAAGTCTGATTTTGCCGCGAAAATATAGAGTTCGTATGAGCGCCCATCCGGGGGAGCAGGGGTGCGAACACCAGGAGCGTCCCTCAATATCTAGTTGCTTATAGTTCCTAAAACCGGTTTGCCCATTCTTTCTTCATCGATGTCTTGTGATAGGGCGATAAGTTTCTTTGTGCCTTTGTCGATGTCTTCTTAGTTGCCCATCTTGTTTTTATCAAAGCATAGTTGCCGTCGGGGTATTCGATAACCGCATCTGCCTCGCGTTCTACTTTGTCGCGCTTGAGATGGAAGCCTTTTGAAGAGAAGATATCCTCGCTAACGGTTGTTGTAAAGAAACTGCTGATTTGAGGTATTATTTTGGTCCGACTACAAGAATGATGCCTTTTGGGCGAAGATGAAATCCATAGCCTTGCCAAATAAGCTTGGAATATAGGTTTTTCCACAGGGGAATTCCTCCAAACGAAAATAAGCTATCTATCGAAAGAAATCGCCTTAAATACAAGATTTGGCTTCATTCTGATACAAGAAATGGCATGATTTCAATACAATGTTTGGCTTGAAATCAGTACAAGATTTGACCTTTTTGGAATTGTTTTCATTTTCCTCTCGCCTTATATATAAAAGATACCTACAGAGAGTAAAAATCAAAGACGACCCATGGTTGGGCAACAGCCCGTTGCGCATAGCGATGGCCTTTCTCCTCCCGTGATTCACCCAGGGAAGCTAATCGAGAAGAATGAACGAGGAGAATGTTTCTTGTGATGAGGAGAACGATTTTCAGGCAAGTGGAGTCATCGTTTCGGGATTTATGAGTGCGGTGTTTTCCGTTCTCAAGTTCGTAGCGGATCCCGATACGACTCTTGCTACCATTACGTATTGGTTAATGGGATCGTTTGAGGATTCGAAGATGATAAACGTTTGCGTTATGTTTCCAATCGTTGCTTGCTGCTTGATTGTCCTTCTTCTTTTTGGGTGGAAAATCAATGTAATTTCATTGGGGAGAGAAGAAGCACAGACAAAAGGCCTGAACTACAGTCTCTATCGATTTGTAATCATCGGAATCTCGACTTTGCTTACAGCCTCCAGTGTCGCGTGCTGCGGATGTGTCTCTTGGGTTGGGTTAGCAATCCCTCACGTGGTTCATTTAATTGTAGGAAAAGACACTCGCAAAAGCCCGCCATTCTCAATTTTGCTAGATGGTTCATTTATGACTGGGGCTGACATTCTCTCTAGATCTTTCGCTGCTTCCGAGATTCCTTTGTCTGCGATTACCGAAATTATCGGGACGGCCTTATTTGTCGTGATTTTGCTTATCAAGAAGAAGGAGGTTGTGAACCATGATTGAAATCAACAATGTGTCCTTTGCCTTATCGAAAGAAAACTCCGAATATTTTAAATGATGTTTCTTGCGAAATTCAAAATGGCGATGTTGTTGCAATCCTCGGACTCAATGGGTCTGGGAAAAGTACGTTAATCAAACTGCTCGTTGGCTTAATGAAACCGGGAATTGGGGAAATAATATACGGCGGAAAGAATTTGAACAAAATTAGCTATCACGAGCATTCTAAATTCTTTGCTTACGTGAGCCAAAAACATAGCAGGGTTGTGGGTTATTCGGCGAGAGAATACCTTTCATTTGGAATGTGCAACCAAATTAGTTTCTATGAATCTCCCGGCAAAGATGAGGAGGAAAGAATAGATGAGATAGCCTCCAGATTCCACATAGAGCGTTTGCTTAGTGAGAGAATCGACCAAATTAGTGGTGGAGAGAGACAACTCGTCGCGATATGTAGCGCTCTTCTGCAAAATAGTGAATCCATTATCTTGGATGAGCCGACTTCGGCATTGGATTATGCGAATCAAAGGAATGTCCTGCGCGTTTTGAAAGGGATATCTAAAGAGGGAAAAACGATTATTCTCTCCACTCACAACCCCAATCACGCGCTGTTCTTGAATAGCAAAGTTTTGTTTTTAAATAAAGGAGGCTTAGCCGGATTTGGAGAATCGAAAGACATAATAACTTTAGATAATCTTCAGCCAATCTACGGCGAAGGAGTATGTTTGTCTAAAGATCTTGATTATCAGGAAATCAGTTTTCGGGATTGAGTCGTAATTTGATATAAAGATCAATATTGAAAAACTCGTAGTTATCTTAGCGTTTTTCTTTATCTTTGGAAGGCTAATAACAAGTCCAAAACCATAACGGCGAACACAAAGTTTTCGCATAAAATGACACTCCTGAGAGCGGTGGTGATTCTCTCTTGTGAATAAGCAAAAACGCTAGTTGCGTTCGAATATATTTTTTTGTTAACAGTGGATTATTTTACGAATAATTCAAACAACCTTCTTGCAAAATCTTCATTTATTTCTATGTTGCTTATCGAGAGGTGGTTATATTGTTCTCTATCGGTGTTTAAAAAACCCAAATCCACTAACGCATCGATAACGCTGTAAATCTTGTTTTTGTCCTTTTTATCGAATCTCCCATATCCTTTTTGAGATTCTAGATGAAACGCTTGTTGCTTACTTTGGGTTTCTCCAATTAAGAAATCAACTAGGGCATATTTGTTAAAATGGAAACCCGTCTGGTCTGTTACTTTGGTCAAGACGTACTTGATGATTTTGAGCAAATCTAAAACTGGATATCCGACTAGAATACAACGATCAATAGGCAGCTTCTTGTCGTTCTCTATGTAATTATCTTTATTTTGAGATGTTATTTCGGCTGATGGGCTGTAATTGCTCTCCATTATTGTATATGAGCATCCGCCGTGTTCGTTGAAATTAGAACAACCAAGCATTCTCCTGTTGCTGTTTTTGATTTTCTTGACAATTAGATAGCCATCTAAGCATTGAGGACATTTTTCTATGCTCATATTTCCGCCGGCAATGTCATTAGTTACAAAGCCACATATCTCAGGATCGTTTGCACAAACGAATAACTCCAATTCGTTCTTAAAATGATTAAAGCGTTTTCTCTTTCTTTGCAGCGGATAGCCGCAGCGAGGGCATTTATAACGATATTCACTATAATCAACACTTTCTAATGCCGGACCATTCAATATGACGTTGGTGTATGAATCTTTAATTTCTGAAATAAATTGTGATGGGCGATTCTTCGGGACAATCATATATATGCGATTCTTGGTTCTAGTCATAGCGACGTAAAACAATCGTCTTTCTTCGGCGTATTCGATTTCCTTGGCCTCTTTCAAAACCAACTTCATTACCGGGTCATCCTCGATTTTTGAAGGGAATCCCAAGACGTCATCCTTTCCGTTCACAATGATTACGTTGCTGGCACCTAGACCCTTAGAGG
>CAVAGB010000047.1:0-5280 GCA_963588055.1 Erysipelotrichaceae bacterium
CATGGAGAAGCTCGCCGAGAAGTTCGAGTCCTATCAGCCTAGCGTCAAGGTCAACGTCTCCGGCGGCGGCTCGGGCACGGGCTATTCCAACGGCGAGAAAGGCGTTTCCGCCTTCGGCATGATCTCCGAGGAATTCAACAGCAGCAAAGCCTCCTCCTGCACCTATTACACCGTCGCCAAAGACGGCATCGCGGTCATCGTCAACCAGAAGAACCCCTTGGATTCGATCAAGAAGGCCGATCTGAGCAACATCTACGACAGCGAGAAATCTTCCAGCGAGCACATCACCAAATGGAGTCAGCTCATCGCCGAATGAAATGGAGTGAGGATGACGTCGCGAAAGTGACGTTCTTCCTTTGCGCGGGGATCTCCATCCTCGTGCTTTTCTCCATCATCATGTACCTTTTCTGCAACGGAATCCCTTTCGTTGCGCGCTATGGCTTCTCCGCCTTCCTTTTCGGGACGAAGTGGGACATCTCCTCCTCCGAGCCGAAATACGGCATCCTCGCGATGTCTCTCACTACGCTCATCCTGACCGCGATCTCGACTTTGATCGGCGGGCTTTTGGGTGTTTTCTCCGCCATCGCCCTCTACAAATTCGTCCCGAAGAAGATCGCCGGGGTCTGCAATTATCTGATCCAGCTGCTCGCGGGCATCCCCTCGGTCGTCTTCGGCCTCTTCGGCATGACCTTCATCGTGCCCTTCGTGCGGGACTATATCTCCAGCAACGGCGTGGGCTATGGCATCCTCAGCTCCTCGATCGTCTTGGGAGTGATGATCCTCCCGACCGTCACCTCGATGTCCCTCAACGCGCTGAACTCCGTCGACAAGTCCTATTACGAAGGCTCTTTGGCTTTGGGGATGAACAAGGTGCAGAGCGTCTTCCAGACCGTGCTCCCTAGCGCCAAAAGCGGAATCCTGGCCGGGATCATCCTCGGGCTTGGCCGCGCTTTGGGCGAGACGATGGCCGTCATGATGGTGATCGGCGGCTCGGCGGTCATGCCGACCTCGCTCACCAAAAGCGTCCGCACCCTCACCGCGAACATCGCCATGGGCGCCAATGAGCTCACCGGAGAGCCGCTTGAGGCCCTGATCGCCTGCGGGTGCGTCTTATTCGTTTTCACCTTGCTCATCTATCTTGTGCTCGGTTTGCTGAATAGAAAGAGGAAAGCCAGATGAGACGCAAATTGAATCTAGCCCTCCATGGCGGGCTGCTTGGGATCTCCTATCTCTGCCTTGGCGTCTCCTTGGTCGCCTTGTTCGCTATCCTCATCTACATCTCCTTCAATGGGGGTAGCCACCTCTCCTGGGATTTCCTCTTCGGGGCCTATACCTCGAGCAACATCTCCATCCTGCCCGCATTGGTCGGCACGCTTGAGCTTGTCTTCTTCTCCTTGCTCTTCGCCTTCCCCTTGGGCCTCGCCTCGGCCATCTTCCTCTCCGAATATGCCAAAAGCGAGAAGTGGTACGTAACAATCATCCGCGTTTGCTTCGAGACCCTCTCCGGCATCCCCTCTATCGTCTACGGGCTCTTCGGATACCTCGTTTTCACGGTCAGCTTCGGATGGAATTACTCGCTCATGGGCGGCTCGCTCACCCTCGCCATCATGATCCTTCCCCTCATCGTCAGGGGCTGCGAGGAGGCCTTCCGCGCCGTTCCGCAGAACCTCCGCGAAGGGAGCTATGCTTTGGGCACCAACAAAGTGAAGACGATCTTCCGGGTCGTCTTGCCTTCCGCCATCCCCGGCATCTTGACTTCGCTTTTGCTCAGCGTGGGGCGCGTGCTCTCTGAATCCGCCGTCCTCATCCTCACGATCGGCATGGTGACGAACAAAATCCCAGCCTCCCCGATGGACAGCGGCACTTCGCTTGCCCTAGACATCTATTATTTCGCCAACTTCGGCCACATCGACGAGGCTTTCGCGACCTCCTTCGTCCTCTTGATCCTCATCTTGATCTTCAACGGGGCCTCCTTGCTCGTCTCGCGCATCTATCAGAAAAAGAAAGGATTGGTATGAAATTATTCAAAAGCAAAGATCCATCCTCCTCCTACCTCCAAAACGGGGAGATCGAAGTCCATGGCCTCCATCTTCATTACGGCGCCTTCCACGCCCTAAAAGGCATCGACCTCAAGATCGAGGAAGGGACGATCAACGCCTTCATCGGCCCTAGCGGTTGCGGGAAGAGCACCTTCCTGCGCTGCCTCGACCGCATGAACGATTTGATCCCCGGCTGCAAAGTGGAAGGTGGATGCAGGGTGGGTGGCATCGACGTCTACGACCCCAAAACCGACGTCAATCTCCTTCGGAAGGAGGTGGGCATGGTCTTCCAGAAGCCCAACCCCTTCCCGATGTCGATCTACGACAACATCGCCTACGCCCCCAGGAACTTCGGAATCCACAAGAAGTCAGAGCTCGACGAAATCGTCGTGAATTCCCTGCAGAAAGCCGCTATCTTCGACGAAGTGAAGGACTGCCTAAACAAAAGCGCCCTCTCCTTGTCCGGCGGTCAGCAGCAGAGGCTCTGCATCGCCCGCGCCCTCTCCGTCAAGCCGAAGATCCTCTTGATGGACGAGCCAACCAGCGCCCTCGACCCGATCTCCACCTCGCTGATCGAGGAGCTGCTGACGAAGCTAAAGAAAGAGATGACCATCGTCATCGTCACCCACAACATGCAGCAGGCCGCCCGCGTCGCTGACATAACTTCCTTCTTCTTGCTAGGAGAGCTCATCGAGACGGAAGAAACCGAGAAGCTCTTCACTGCCCCGCAGGACAAACGCACGGAAAATTACATCACCGGGAGGTTCGGATAAAATGAAAGTTACGGCAATCGATCGCAAAAAGGTCATCCTGAATTCGCTCACCACGAAGATGGCCTTCAAATGCGAGAGGATGATGAAAGACGCTTTGGGTGCCCTTTACGCTCTAGATGGAGAGAAAGGCGCTTCCCTTGCCGAAGAAGACAAAGTGGTGGACGGCTATTACTCGGAGATCGAGGGCATCTGCCTGAAGACGATGCTGCTAGACCACCCCGTCGCCAGCGACTTCCTCTTCATCTCCTCGACCTTGAAGATGATCACGGATTTCGAGCGCATCGGCGACTACGCGGTGGACATCGGCGAAGAGGCCTCCTTCCTCTCCGGCAAAGGGAAATTCGTCTTCCCTTCCAGTTTGAAGGAACTCTCCGACGCGGTGATGAACATCGTCGAGGAAGCCATCCAGTCCTACGTCAACCTCGACGCGAATAGAGGCGCCCACTTAGATGAGCTAGACGACAAAGTCGACGTCCTCTTCGCCTCGCTCAAAGACGAGATCCTCTTCCAGGACGGCAAGAAAGAAAACGCTATCTTCATGCTCGTGAGCAAATATTTGGAGAGAGTCGCCGACCATTGCGTTAATATAGGCGAGTGGATTACCTATTTGGAGACGGGAAACAGAAAATGAGCGGAAAGAAACCCCTCATTTATTGCGTCGATGACGACAAGAGCATCCGCGATTTCCTCTCCCTCGCCCTCCAAATGGGCTCTTTCGAATCCGAGTGCTTCGAAAGCGCCGCTCCTTTCTACGACGCCTTGAAGGAGAAGAAGCCTGATTTGGTGCTCCTAGACGTGATGATGGATGGGGACGACGGCTACACGGTGATCTCCAAAATCAAAGCCGACCCCGCCACTAAAGACATCCCGGTCATCTTCCTCTCGGCCAAAGAGAACGAAGGGGACAAGGTGAAGGGGCTCGACCTCGGGGCGGACGACTTCATCGAGAAGCCCTTCGGGGTGATGGAGCTCATCGCCAGGATCAAGGCGAGCCTCAGGAAAAGCGCCAAAGAAAGCGATCTCCTCTCCTATAAGAACATCAAGATGGATTTGAAGCTCCATCGCGTCTTCATCGACGGGGAGGAAAAAAGCCTCACCAGGAAGGAGTTCGACCTCCTTCGCCATTTCCTCTCCAACACCGACCGCGTCCTGAAGAAGGAAGAGGTCTTCCTCGCCGTCTGGGAGGAAGAGCAAGTCGAGAGCAGGAGCCTAGACGTCTACATCGCGAGGCTCAACAAAATCATCCAGCCGACCTGCCATATCGAGACTTTGCGCGGGGTGGGGGTCATCCTGAAATGAGGAAGTTCACCCGTCTCCTCATCTCTTTCTGCCTCCTTATCTCCGCTTTCTTGCTCTCTTCCATCATCGTCTCCCTTTGTTTGGGGAATTACCTTTTGCTGTGGTTTTCTCTCGGCGGGGCCGTGCTTAGCGCTGCTCTTTTCTTTTGCTTGTTCCGCTATGGCAAAAGGGATGAGGAGAAGAAACGAAGGAGCAAGGAGGAGCTGAGGAAGCAAGAAGAGGAGCTTCGCCGCGCCGAAATGGAGCAGCGTTTCCATTCCCTGCTCCTCGATTCGGTCTCCGACTGCCTATTCGCCTTCGACGAGGAGAGGCGCATCGTCTTCGCCTCCAAGAAGGCCAGACGCCTCATCGACGTGGACGACCCCATCGGGAAGAAGCTCGGGGACACGGTGAACATCGATTCGCTGATATCCCTGATGAACGATTTCCCGGAGAAGCAAGGCACCGCTCACAAAGAGGTCATCATCGCCCCCTTCGTCTATTGGGCGAGCCTCTCGAAGATGGAGGAATTCTATTTCCTCGCCCTTAGCGACATCACCCTCGAGAAGAAAGGGGAGAGGGAGAGGCAGGATTTCTTCAACACCTCCTCCCATGAATTGAAGACCCCGCTCACCTCCATCATGGGCTATTCTGAGATCCTTTCCCTCAAGGAGGAGGATCCTCTCAACAAAGACCTCGCGAGCAAGATCTACAATGAGTCCAAGCGGATGAGCTCCCTCATCGCCGATATGCTCTCGATCTCGAAGATCGACGCCAGGGAGAAGCCGAAGGATCTGCCGCTTCTCTCGCTTAGGCAAATCGCCGAGGAGGCGGCCAATTCCTTGGCCCCCTTGGCTGCGAAGAAGAACATCAAGATCGAGATCGAAGGCGACTCCTTTGCGCCGATTTTGGAGAAGGACGCCTACTCGATCATCAAGAACCTGGTGGAGAACTCCATCAAATACGGCATCCAAAACGGCAAGACGAAAATCGAGCTCACCTCGCGCAGCCTCTTCGTGAAGGACAACGGCATCGGGATCGATCCGGCGGACCAATCGAGAGTCTTCGAACGCTTCTACCAGGTGAGCAAAGGGAAGAACCGCGATGAGGGCGGCACTGGGCTGGGGCTAGCCATCATCAAGCATCTCTGCGAGCTTTACGGATTCAGGATCCGCCTGAATTCCGCGCTA
>CAVAGB010000048.1:0-5147 GCA_963588055.1 Erysipelotrichaceae bacterium
TTCTTCTCTCGGGCCTCTTGGCCTTGAGGATGCCTAGGTAGCACCCCACCACCTCCAGGGGGATGTCCTTGGAGAAGGCATCCTCCACCGCGTAATACCAATCCGAGAAGTAGGATAGCCCATACTCCTTATATAGCTTCGAGGTATGGGGATTGCTCAGGATGGGCAGTAGCCCCTGGCAAGAAGGATCCCATTCCCCTTCGGTGGTGATCAAATAGAAACGGTCTAGAAGACGCCCCATGCCTCCTTCGCCTTCGTGATGAGACAGACTCACGATCAATCGGGCCGCTCTAGCGGTATCGATGAACTCCTTGTAACCAAGGAACCCCTGCCCCTGTAAGAGGCAACGCACGGGGAACATGTCCCCCTTGATGGGGACGCAGCCAAGAGAGGTAACGTCCCCATGGGCGATGAAATAGCCTAGGGAAGTGTCCCTGGTGTCCTCCCCATCGAAATAGGAGCCCGAGGCGATGATCTCCTTCATCGCCTTCAGGTGCTCCTTCTCCTCTTCATACCAATCCGGATGGGCGGATAATCTCTTGTCGTCAGGGGATACCTCTAGGGTTAGGTGATCGTTAGTGATCGCCACCCCGTGGATAGCGCTAGCAAACAGCAAGGATTCGTATTCCCCTTTCCAGGCGAAGTAGATCGTCCTATCCCCGATGAAGGACTTCAGTTTCTCGTATTCGGGCTTTCCTAGCTCGGCGTCTTGCTCTTCTATCGTAAACGTGTCGCCCGACTCGTTGATGACGCTGAGGCCGTAGATGCCTTTTATAGCGGCCTCATCGTCAGATTCGAAGGGCGTAGCAAGCGCGATGAAGGCGAATCTCTCTCCAGTTGATTTCATAGGTACCTCCTTATCGGTCCGATGTCTTTCTCTTTGATTATTTCGTCTTTCGCTTCATCGCGCAATCTCTTTGGGGCAAGCGGATTAGCTTCCACATCTGAAGGCAAGGCAGGGAAAGCGGCGTTGCCTACGCACTCATAATATCAAACCAGGTTCCACCACTTCGCATTTCTTTCTAATGGCCTCGATGTCCGAATGCAGCAAGACGCCTTTCTCGAACAAGGCATCGCTTAAAGCGAGGAGGAATCGCTTATTCCTCATGATGATCTCCTTGCAGAGGAAGAGGTAACGTTCCAGCTCCGCGTTAAGCGCCCCATCCAGCCTGTTTTTCCACGCGTTTGGCGCGCTAGCGAACTCGTGCTCGGCGCTAGAAAGGAAGGAGGTACCGGCTATTCCGCTTTTGCTTAATCCCTCCTCCAGCAAAGAGAGGGCTTTGTCTAAATCATATTGGCAGCCGCTGGCGCACCTCCCTTTGTCGAAGAGTTCGCAGGCCACCTTGCCCGCGAGGGAGAGCAGTACCTTATAAGGTCTTCTTTCCAGCTCCTCGCTGAGCTTGGTGGATGCCAGCTTCTTCCCGATGCAGGCGATGCCTACGCTCCCTTCCTTAACTACCTCCGCCATCAGGATGTGCCCGGCCTCATGGATGGCTACGCTCCTTTTGGTTTCTTCATCAAGAAGCTCGTTGTTATGCAGGCCATATGAGTCCCTTAGATAAGCCCTCACCACGTCCTTGTTCTCGATGGCATCCCTTCTCTGGTAGGAGGCGTAGTTCGCGGCTTCGTTGACGATCTTCTCCAGATCGGCGCAGGAGGTGTAGGTGATCATCCGTGAGAGATCGTCTAGATTGAGGTCTTTGGCGACCTTCTTCTGGCTGAGGTAATGCGCGACGATCTTCCTAGCGTCTTCCCGGGTCGGGCAATCAAGCGATATCCTCACGTCGAATCGCCCATTCCTCTTCAAGGAGGAGGGCAATTTGCAGACGTTGTTGGCGGTCGCGACGATGAGGATCCTCTTTCCTTTGACCTCGTCAATGCCTGCTTGGATCGCGGAGAAGGCCCTATCGTCGACGCTAGCCTCGCTTGAGGGGCTGAACTTATCGATGTCGTCGATGAATACGACGCATTCTTCCGCTTCAGACGCTTCCTTGAAGGCGAGGTCTATCGCCTGAAGCGTCTTTGCTTCGCCTAAGGCGTTCCTCACCTCGATCGTCTTGATCCCGAGTTCCTCTATGAGGGCCCTAGCGAGGGTCGTCTTCCCCGTCCCAGGCACCCCGAAGAGGAGCACGCCGCGGGGCAAGGCGGCGCCTAGCCTGGCGTAGCGCTCCGCGTTTTTGAAGGCGTCGGCGACCCGGAGGAGCTCTTCCTTCTCTTTCTCGTAGCCGATGATTCTGTCGAATGATTTCATGTTCTCTCCTTTCCTATCCTCAATAAGGCAAAGTCCTGTAATGCTCATCTTTCATCAATTTGACGTTCAATAAGGGCAAGGCGAATGCCTCCCATATCCCTTCTAAAGCCTCATCGTTATCGATGATCGCCTTGTCGCAGTAGACGTGGAAGCATCGCTCTTTGTTGCTATATAGGACCCTTCCCCTAGGGAACATCGAATACTCGTAGGTGTCGTCTAGTCCAAGGCTAGCGAAGAACTCGAAATGCCCCATGGGGCAATCGATGAACTCCGAGCCATCGTCAGCTAGAGGCTGCTTATGCATATAGAGCTTGCCCTCGATGAGGAAGAAGATCCCCACGTAGCGGTCTGCGACGTCGAAATGGTAGTTCTTGATGTGCCTAGCCACCTTGCTCTTCATGGTTTCGTTCTTAGGCGGGATGATGGTCCCCTTCTTCGTGATCTTGCAGCCTAAGAACTCCGTGAAATAAAGACGGTAGGAAAGATCGGGGCAGGCAAGAAAATACAAAGCCATCTCCTCAAGCTGAGCAAGCCATTCGATGGCCTCCATCCTCTTGATCTGCCCTAGCAGGGTCGAATTCCCATCCTGGAGGAGGCAACAGAGGTAGTCCTCAATCCCATGGAGCTCCTTATCGAATAGCAAAGGCCCGTCTTTCTCCCCGAACACGGCGAGGAGCTTCCTTCTCCTAGCTTCCTCCAGTTCCTTCAACTTCCCTTTTTCCGCCTCGATGAGGGGATGGGCGCGCCTCATCCTTTCGATGAAGCCGACGCGCCAAACAGAGGTGAGGTCCACCACAAGCAATCCAGCGATGTTGCGCTTCACGTACTCGCCGCCTAGGCAGCTTATCTTCCTGCCCCTATGCGTGATGAGGATCCTATCCTCTTTCCTAATGCCCTTCCTGCTCACCACGAAACGCCAAGGGTAAAGGCAAGGGCATTGCCCCTCGTGGTAATAGCCATACACCTTATAGCCGTAGATCTCCCTGATCCGCCTTTTGAGGCGGAGGATGAGCCCATCTTGCCCGTTTTGGGAGACGACGAAATGGAGGCGATGGGGCCATTCATCGCCTTGGTCGAGGACCATTTCCTCATCCACGCCCCACTTCAGGCAGTCGAGATCGACGACTCCGAAGCTATGCATCAAAGGGGATAGCAGCATCCCTCCCTTGCAATACCAAAGGCGTCCCTCTTCCTCAAAGACGCATTTCGCCTCGCGGGCCACATCGCAGGCGAGGGACCGCGGATTGTATCCCCTTATCCCCGCCTCTTCTTCTACATACGCCTTGTTTTCGGCGTCCTGACGGCGTTTTTTAGCCGTTTTGTTCTTGTTCGTATCTTTCACGCAAGATTCCTCCTGCGTATAAATACGATTTAATTACGACAGAATTTGATTTTAGGGGGCGTCCGCCCTCACTTGAGCTTCTCGCCCAGCTTATATCCGCCTTCGATGCCTCGTTTGGTGAGGATCGGGATCCCGGCGTCCTTAAGGTCTTTGATGTAGCGTTCTATGCTGCGCACGCTGATGCGCTCGACCAGATCCATCGCGTAGATCAGCTTCCTGGCGCTCACCACATAAGGACGTTCGGGGTTCGTGTGGCACTTCAGGTAATCGAGGATGAAAAGCTCCCTGTTGTAGGCTTGGGTCGATCCATTGACCAAATAAGGGTCGAGGCCGTCGAAAAGCCTTTTGAATCTGGCGTAGGAGTATCCCTCCCAGCCTAGGTCCTCATACATGGTCTTTACGTCGTAGGTATCGCGCTCATTGATGTATCGATAGATCGCTAGGGCCCGTTCAAGTCTATTCATCGCGAAAGGATTCTAGCATTTTGACAGGGGATTTGTTTTTTTGCGATTGCCCTATACTTCCCCTCAAAGAGAACCCATCAAGGAGCAAACGGAATGGAATTTATCGAAGAACTGCTTTCATTGCTCAAAGAGCAAGCCAAGAAAGCGAAGACGGGAATAAGCGATAGCAGTTTCAAAGAGAGCGCCTCCTATAGAAGAGCCAGCTACGTGCAAACATCCCACATCGACAATCTTTGCCTGACTGAAGAAGAATTCGCCAAGTACAAAGCCTATTTCGACAAAGGAAACGGCAAAGAATTGAAGAAAAGGGCCGATTGGGGAGATAACTGCAAAATGCAGTCCCTGCGCTCCTCCGCGGCGATGATCGTCAATATCCTCGGCAGAAAGGAAAACGAGAAGCTGATCATCAAAGAAAACAAGCTCGGCATTCCCGAAGGCGAATACGAGGTCAGCTTCGAAAGGAAGTTCCGCACGCTCATCGCATCGGAAAAATACCCCGCTCACGTCGATGCCCTCCTCCTCTCCAAAGACGGCAGGACCGCCATCCTCATCGAATCCAAGATGTTCGAATATTTGGAAGGAAGCAAGAAGAAAGAGAAGGAAAAGAAGAATTTCTCTTCCACATACCTCAAGCCCCAATCCTACTACGTCAAAGGCGAGCAATTCGCCAAAGCGATCGAGGAATGCAACGACGTTGCCGACTCCTTCGATTACCCTCAGCTCATCAAGCACATCCTGGGCTTCTACAACGCGCTTTCTAGCCCAGTGGAATGCTTCTTTCATTATGAGGACAACAATGAGGACCTATCCCACGTCGGCAACGTCATCCTATTGAACGTCGTCTGGAGGATGAAGGAAAGAGAAGATGCCTCCCCGCTTTACAGACGGTTCAGAAAGAAATGGGACGCTGAGGAAAAAGCCGCCCAAACCCTGCTGCCGAAGATCCAGGAATCGCTAGAAGGCATCGTTAAGGACCGCTTCGCCCTTAAGCTTGCCTTCTTGCCTTTCGATGAGCTCATCTCCATCGTCAACGACGAAGAGAGAGCCGCCTATCTCGAACGTTACTACATCTAAGAATCAAATCGATGCG
>CAVAGB010000049.1:0-4903 GCA_963588055.1 Erysipelotrichaceae bacterium
AAGGAAGGCCGGCTAAAAGGATAAAGGAATGGAAGAGACGCTAAGAAAACAAACCGAATCAGGCATATTCTGGGTTCTTTTCGAACGGATTTTGGGTTGGCTCGTCTCCTTCGGGGTCTCAATCATCCTTGCGCGTTTATTGACGCCGAGCGAATACGGCACCGTTTCGGTCGCGACACTTTTCATCACGCTTTCCACCGCCGTTTCTAGCTCTGGCTTCACCACCGTTCTGATTCAAAAGAAAAACGCGGACAAACTGGATTTCAACACAATCTTTTGGTTCAACCTGCTGTTCGCCGGGGTTTTGTATACGATTCTTTTCTTCACCGCGCCTTATATCGAAACCGCATTTGGCTCCGAGGGGTCCGCTGATGTTCTGAGGGTGCTTGGGATATCGCTCTTTATTTCTGCTTGGAACAACGTTCAGCACGCTTACATCTCCCGCCACATGGCGTTCAAGAAATTCTTCTTCTCTTCGCTCGGCGGGACGATCGCCTCGGCCGTCGTAGGCATCACGATGGCCTATATGGGATATGGGGTTTGGGCGCTAGTCGCGCAAAGCTTGACCGATGCGATCATCGACGCGATTGTCCTAGCCTTCTTCGTGAAGTGGCATCCCCGCTTCCAATTCTCTTGGTCGCGTTTCAAGCCTCTTTTCCAATACGGCTGGAAAATCAGCGCCGCCTCCCTCTCCGGCACCTTCTTCGATGAGCTAAGGAGCTTCGTGATCGGGCTCAAATACACAACCGCGGACCTCGCTTACATGAACAAAGGCGTCTCCTTGCCCAATATGTTCAAAAGCAATGTGCAGAACACCTTGAGCTCGGTGCTTTTCCCTTCCTATTCCAAGATGCAGGACGATAAGGGGAGGATGAAAGAAGCGATGAAGAAATCCATCAAGTTCTCCGCTTTTATCCTTTTTCCAATTATGGCTGGCATCGCCGCGGTGGCCCCTACGATCGTGAACGTCCTCTACACCGAGAAATGGGCCTCCGCCGCGCCGTATATGCAGATGGCCGCGGCGATAGGGCTCATTTCGGTACTTGGGATGATCGATGATCAATGCTACAAAGCGACGGGGAATACCCGGACTCTGCTGGTTTTGGAATTCATCAAGAAACCCATTTTGGTCGGCATAACAATCGGGATGATGTTCATCGGCCCAGAGGCCATCATGGCCGGCATGGTTTTATATGACGCCATCGGGACGATAATCAATTCGATCGCCACAAAGAAGATCATCGGCTACGGACTGTGGGAAAGGATCAAAGACGTAGCGCCGACGCTGCTGGTGTCCATTGCGATGTTCATCGGCGTCTTCTTCATGAACTACATTCCCTTGAATGAATACGCCTTGCTGGCCATCCAAGTCGTTACTGGGGTCCTTGTGTATGCCATATGCGCCAGAATCTTCTTCTGGGATCTTACGAAAGAGGTCTTCGGAGACGTCAAGAAGCTGCTAAAGCATGGGAAAAAGGAAATTGCGGCGAAAAGCGAACGACCGGTTGAAGCCGCTAACGCCGATAAGGGGGAAAACCAAAATGAAGCTGAGTAATGTGCTGAAACATTTCGCGGATGGCTCCGCTTGGGGAATCATCGGAAGGAGGATCTCGTCCCATCTGCCTAAGAGGCTTGATAACCGGAACATTGCTTTTCTGCAGGAGGAATGGAAGACCTACCGGAAGTTTGAGAAGAGATACAGGAAATTCATTGAGAACTACCAAATTCCTGACATGGGGGCGTCTAAGAAACCCGACATCGTTTGGATCCTTTGGCTGCAAGGCTACGAGAAGGCGCCTGCCTTGGTGAAGGCCTGCATCAATTCCGTGCGAACCAACAACCCCGATAAGAAGGTGATTCTGCTTGATGAACAGAGCCTTTCGCAATACTGCCATCTGCCTGATTACATCATTGAGAAATACAAAAAAGGCATTATCCCTAATGCCCATTATTCCGACCTAATCAGGGCATCTTTGCTGGCTGAGCATGGCGGCACCTGGTGCGATGCGACTGTGTTCTCCAGCGAAAAGTTCCCGTCCTATATCGAGAGTTCCCCTTTGTTCGTCTTCAAAGAGCTTGAGTTAGGCCGCCGCGACATCATGCCCACCGTTTGCTCAAGCTGGTTCATCTCAGCCCTTCCCAATGAGCCGATTCTCGCCTTGACGCGCGATGTCCTTTTCGACTATTGGAAGGAAGCCAAAATCCTCGATAACTATTTCGTTTTCCATATCGTTTTCGCCTTAGCCGCAAGGCACTTCAAAAAGGAATGGGACGCCGTCCCTGCCTTCAATAATTGCTCGCCCCATACGCTGCAGTTCGAATTCGATAAACCCTATAACGAGGAGCGGTGGAACCAAATCATGGCGATGTCCCCAATCCATAAGTTGAATCACCATATCGACTATGCGAAAAACGAGGGCGAGACGAATTATGCCCATCTGCTCGCCTTATATGACGATCAAGATTCCGAATGACGTCAATTCGTGAAGACGGCTTCGACGACTCGTTTCGAGGCGTCTCCTTTGCTGCATGAGGGATAACTTTCTTTGTATGCTTGGTTAGAAGCCAAAATTTCATCCAGACTGCATGAGGACAGGGTCTTTAAGAGATCCTCTTCGGTCTGATGGATATGGACCAGGCCTTTGAATAAAGGATTTCTAAGCCTGGCGGGTTTTCCAAAGTCTGGAAAATAAACGAGGAAAGGCTTGTTCTGAATCATGAAATCGTTGATGACGGAGGAATAATCCGAAATCACTGGGTCTCCAATCAGCCATAGATTCTGCGGATCGGGATAGGACGAGACGTTGATGATGTTCTCACCGCAATTTGATATTAGGGTGCTTGAAGCATTGGGGTGGAACCTGATGAGAAGAACCCAATTCTCGCCGCTTTGTTTCTTCAACGCTTCGATAGCCGCTTCGTAGTCCCATTGATAAGACGATGTGTCACCGTCGTCGCGGAAAGTGGGGGCGTAAATCACTATTTTGAAGCCATCAGGAATGCCCAGTTCCTTTTTGAGCGAGATTTTCCTCTCATTTGCGTCTTCCGCGAAATAGACGTCGTTCCTAGGCAGACCCGTCTCGAGAATCTTCGTGGAAGGCGGGAGCCACATATATAGCCTTTCGAACTCTGTTTCCGTTGGGCCGTCGGAGATGATGAAATCAATGAGAGAGGAGTCCTTCTTGGTTTCTTTTAGATAACTTGGACTTAAGGATTCCGGAACCTCGTTTTCGGCCTTTTTCTCGCCGCAAACACCGTGCCATGTCTGCAAATATGTCTGGTTCCTCTTCTTACGGTAAGGTAAGCCATTTTTCACGTTGTTGACGATATAGGCGGAGGTGGAAAGGAGAAAAATTGATCGGATGCTGCCGAAACGAACCGCTTTTATCTCGGGCGGCAGGTTTGAACCCTCGCCTTTCCTGACCAGCCAATAAAGCTTGTAATTTGGCCTCGTTCTTAGCAGCTGCAATGCGACGTACTTCGGGTTGCAGCCGAACCCCCTTCCGTTGAAGTTGTTGATAACGACTTGGCGTTTCTTCGCAGGGAGCAAGAAAAAGACGTTCTTTGCGCAGAAAGCGAGGACACGCTTACATTTGTAATATCCACATCTCACTATTTTCCTTGCCATTCCCATTGTTGTTACCTTCGGTTATATAGAAATTTGTTTTCGTCTATAGGCTTGTGCCTTTTCTTTATTCGGGCGTTCTTTTTGAATGATGCATTGCAACCTTTCGAAGCTGACTTATATGTCGATCCGCTTAAAGATTCGCGAATCGAAGTTCCAGTTGCGGTAGATGCGCGGTCAAAAGTCTATGCCACACGAAGGTGAATGTCCACAAAGTCCCGCGTATGAGCCTCCACGCTTTACGATTAAAGCCGTGTGATTTTTACCTTGCAGAATAGAACAATTATTGTTGTCGGATATGGTTGATGTCAAATGCCCAGGGATTTGGCGCTGATTAACAACGGGTTTTCGAGCAAAGGCCACGAACTATCGACTTGAAAACGCTCCCTTTGCAGGTGACGTAATCCTTTCCACTTAATATTAGTTTAATTATCTTGATGTTTCTGAACTGATGTGGATCGATTTCATATGGATTCTCGGAAAGAACCACCATATCGGCGATTTTCCCAGCTTCCAGGCTGCCTCTTTTGTCGTCGTCGAACGTTGCGTAGTATCCGTTGATCGTGCACATTCTCAAAGCCTCTTTTGGTGAGATCTTTTGACTGACGTTTTCGTTGTTTATCGCCTTATCCATCCACATGATTGGGTCGGGGTCCGTGCAAGGACCGTCGGATCCAAAAGAGACGATTATCCCGTTATCGAGATAGGTTTTAATCGGATTCAGCCGATTCAACCTCTCCTCACCAAGAATCGTTTCCAAATAGCCGTTTGGTTCCTGCCTCCAATCTATGAAAGAGGACTGCATTGGCAGCTGGATGCCGTATTCCTTGCAGATTTTTAAGCCTTCCTCCGTTGGCAGACAATCATGAATGATGCCATGCCTGTGGTTTTTCCTTGGATAATCATCTAGGCAGGTTTTCAAAGCTATTGTCGCTTGATCGAATGCCTTGTCACCGATAGCGTGCATCTCAATCTGCAGCCCTAACCTATTCGCCTTTTTGCAGAACTCCGCAACTTTTTCATCGGAATAGTATAGGACACCATCCCCACCGGCCTCGTCGACGTATTCTTCTTTGAGCGCCGCATCGTGCGATCCGAAGCATCCGTCCAAGGCGCATTCAAAGCAACCGCCGATCCGCGGCAGCTTTCGCTTGGTCGCGACCTTGGCGTTCATCGATTGCGGAAACACGCGGAGCTGGAAGCCGTTCTTCAGTGACCTAGCGAATATCTTCTCGAAGGTAATGTCTAGATTCCAAAGGAAGCCGACGCCAGATACCG
>CAVAGB010000050.1:0-4779 GCA_963588055.1 Erysipelotrichaceae bacterium
CCTCGCCTGAGCGTTGTAGTTCTCGACGTGCGGCTTCTGGTTGCTGGCGCCCGGGTCGCAGAAGAACACCCTCGTCCTCCGCTCGCCCCCGGCGGAGAGCTCGATCCTCGAGAAGTCGTCGAAGACGATGTCCCGATCCGTGAGTATGGCCGGGAAGAGCTTCCTGAACCGCGCCAGCCCGAGCTCCCGCTCGATCTGGTCTATCAGCGCGGCTATCTTGTCCTGGGTGGCCCCCTCCACGATGTAGAGGAGCGAGAAGGAGATCTCGGGCATCGTGAGCACCAGGACCTCCTTGGTCGACGCCGTCGGCGCGCCGAGGAAGTCCATCTGGAAGTAATAGGTGACGGCGTTTCTGTGGCGGTAGATGAGCCAGTCGGAGTGCAGATGCCCGGTCCGGTCGACCCTGGGGGAGTGCTCGTACTCGTATTTCTTGGCGAGGCGCTTCCTCTTCTTGAGGGAGACCTGCCTCGGCAGATGGTGGGCCTTCACCGAGGGGTAGACGCCCTTCTCTATCCGGGCGTAGAGCGTCTTCTCGGAGCATCCGAGCTCGTCCCTGTTGCTGACGAGGGCGTGGTGGACGGACTGGCCCTTGTCCACGATCCTGTCCTTGAGGAGCGCGTCCTGGGACCTGAGCTCCTCCTCGGTGAGGTCGGCGCCCTCCCTGGAGAGGACGAGCCTCCCCCTGGCCGCCTCGTTGGCGGAGTCCGGCAGGTACTTGAACTGCTCGAGCGGGCAGATCCCCTCATTGGCGCAGCCGTTGCAGACGAAGGGGTACCTCTCGGCGTTGGGGCAGGAGAACCTCACGTAGGCTCGGCATTTCGTGAAGGCCTTGCAGCCCTGCTTGTTCGCGCAGCCTTCGCAGAGGCTGCCGCCGACGGCGGCGCCCCTGACCTTTACGCGGTTTCGGAGCAGCTCCCTGGAGACGGATGTGGGGTCCATTCCTAAGGCCATGGCGATCTCTTTGGCCTTGCGGCCCTGTGAGACCATTCTTTCGAGGACGGTCCGTTTGCCCAAATTGAACTGCCGCCCTTTGTTTTTACCCGTATAATGAAAACACCTCCTTTGGGTAGATATTTGGTTCTGGGGAGAACCTCAAATATCATACCAAAAGAGGTTTTTCTGACTAAACGCAGTCCCGGCCTACAAACCTGCATTTAGTTCTTCAGTTGGCGGAAACGAAAAAAGTGAAAAATAATTTAGCATTTCTTTTTCTTCGATGGCATCGAAAGAAAAATGTTTTGTGTTTTTCAGGTAAGGGACCTATATTGGAGGCATGAAAGAAGCGATTCGCGTCTACGAAACTGGCATCGACGACAACCGCGACAGGCATTGCGATCGCTGCGGTTGGTTCGTGAATGAGCAGGAGAGGCACCGCGCGAGGCGCATCTATCCTAAGAGTTCGCAGGAAGAGGAGTCAGAATGGCTGGAGTCCGATCATCACCTCGAAAGGATGAGCGCGGAAGAGTTCTCCGACGTCTTCATCAAAGACAATCCCTATTCCAGACGGAATTGGAATTCTTGCGAGTATTCATCGATCCGAACTTACAGCAAAAACCTCTCGAAGGGGCTTAGCTGCGTAGCGCTCAACAACTTTCTGAGGCATGGGATTTTTCCAAAGGGCGTTCCTGGAAGCAGACTTATTTGCCTTATTATGGAGATGAATCTGCTAATCGGCCGTTTCGTCGTGGACAAACCCGTTACCCTTTATCGGGGCATGCATTTCAATCCAGGCGACGCTTATCTTAGCTTTCTGGATGATGCATATAAGACAATGCAGACGACAGGAGGGCCTGTAAAATTGGTTGAGGAAGGGTTCATGAGCACAAGCCGCAGCCTTGAGACGGCGAAAGGTTACGCCTTAGTGACTGATACAACGCAGTGCCACGTTTATATGTCGGTGACCCTTGAGAAAGGCGTAGCCGCGATGCCGCTGTCGTTGTCACATGGGACCACGATGAAGAAGGACGACAAAGAAGTTCTTCTCGAATCCGGCAGAACATACTACATAATAGGAATGGATATAGAGCCGCGAGGCAATGGCCTCCGCGACTACTATGTAAATCTGCTCGCCACAGATAGGAGGATCTAGACATGCTGATCGACCCGATGATGATTCAAGACGCCGCCGTGGACGGCGCCCCTAATATTCCGCTTAGGATGAGCTACGACGACCCGACGCTCACCTACGAGGAAGTCGTTTTGTATTGCATGTGCCGATATTCATCCGGGTTGGATACGATCGACCCAGATTGGAGCTTCCGTTGCTGGAAAGAAGGCGGCCAGGACAGAGAATGGCTCGCACTAAAAGCAAGCAAAACGCATCCCATGGTCATCGAGCATCCCTGGGACGAGATCTTCCCCGATTACAAGAAGCTGATGAAGGAAAAGAACGCGGACAAAGCGGTGAAAGGGAGATGAATCTTTTGCGGCTCGCCACAGATAGGAGGATCTAGACATGCTGATCGACCCGATGATGATTCAAGACGCCGCCGTGGATGGCGCCCCAAACATTCCGCTCAGGATGAGTTACGACGACCCGACGCTCACATACGAAGAGGTCGTCCTTTACTGCATGTGCCGATATGATTCTGGACCGCACATGATCGATCCCGACGAGAATTTTGCTTGTTGGAAGAAGGGTGGCCTTGATAGGGAATGGCTCGCGCTAAAGGCAAGCAAAACGCATCCCATGGTCATTGAGCATCCCTGGGACGAGATTTTCCCCGATTACAAGAAGCTGATGAAAGAAAAGAACGCGGACAAAGCGGCGAAAGGGAAATGAACGCGCCCTATTTGCCACGAATGTTCGTATCTATCTTCTTTGGTGGCGGCGATACGCCGATTCTTCCAATATCTTCCTAAGCCTTATGAATGAATCGAAGCGGGTAATGACGTTTTGGGGAACTCACGAGGCAGATATTCCAGCGCTTCCCCCACCGATCGTTTTTGGCCTTTCAAGCGTTTCGGTTGAGGTTGCAATCTCGAACATCTAAGCTTATTTGGTATAAGGCAAAACGGGTGAAACGAAAAAAAGTGAAAAATAATTTAGCATTTCTTTTTCTTCGATGGCATCGAAAGAAAAATGTTCTTGTGCTTTCCAGATAAGGGACCTATATTGGAGGCATGAAAGAAGCGATTCGCGTCTACGAAACCGGCATCGACGACAACCGCGACAGGCATTGCGATCTTTGTGGTTGGTTCGTAAATGAGTATGAGAGGCACCGCGCGAGGCTTATGCATTCCGAAGGCGCGCGGGCAGAGAAGCTCGATTGGCTACTAACGGATTTCCATCTCGAGGAAATGAGCGCGGAGATGTTCTCCACCATTTTTATCAGAGACAATCCCTATTCCAGACGGGATTGGAATTCCCGCGAGTACATTCCGATCTGGACTTATAGCCAAAATTTGCCAGATTTTTTCAGCTGCCCGGCGATTAATAACTATCTAAGGTACGGAATCGTCCCGGATGGTTTTGCCACAAGTAGACTTGATTGTCGCGTCCAGGAAATGAATCTTCTGATTGGCCGTTTCGTCGTAAACAAGCCTATCACCCTTTATCGGGGCATGCATTTTAATCCTGGAGATGCCTATCTTGGCTTTCTTGACGATGCTTTTAAGGCAATGAAGACGACAGGGAAGCCCGTAGAGTTTGTTGAGAAGGGGTTCATGAGCACAAGCCGCAGCCTCGAAACTGCGAAAAGCTACGCTCTGACGACTGATTCAACGCAGTGCCATGTTTATATGTCAGTGACCCTCGAGAAAGGCGTAGCCGCGATGCCACTTTCGCATACACGCGGAACCACGGCGAAGAAGAATGACAAAGAAGTTCTTCTTCAATCCGGTGGAACCTATTACATAATAGGAATGGATATAGAGCCGCGAGGCAATGGCTTGCGCGACTACTATGTAAATCTGCTTGCCACGAATAGGAGGATCTAGACATGCTGATCGACCCGATGCAAATACAAGGTGCTGCCGTGAGTGACGGCCCGAACATCCCTGTCAGAATGAGCGACGACGACCCGACGCTCACCTACGAAGAGGTTGTTCTTTACTGCATGTGCCGATATTCATCTGGGTTGGACGCGATCGATCCGGACTGGAGTTTTCGCTGCTGGAAGGAAGGCGGCCAGGATAGAGAATGGCTGGAACTAAAGGCCAGCAAGACCCATCCGATGGTCATCGAGCATCCTTGGGATGAGATCTTCCCCACATACAAAAAGCGGATGGAAAGAAAGAATGCGGCCAAAGCCGCGAAGGGCAAGTGAGTGTCAAGCGCTGTCTTTGGCTCTTAGCCACGAATAGGAGGATCTAGACATGCTGATCGACCCGATGATAATTCAGGACGCCGCCGTGGCTGGCGCGCCAAACATCCCAATCAGGATGAGCGACGACGACCCGACGCTCACCTACGAGGAAGTCGTTTTGTATTGCATGTGCCGGTATTCCTCCGGGTTTGACACGATCGATCCGGACGAGAACTTTGCTTATTGGAAAGAAAGCGGCTCCGACAGGGAATGGCTGGAGCTGAAGGCCAGCAAGACCCACCCGATGGTGATTGAGCATCCCTGGGATGAGATCTTCCCCGATTACAAGAAGCTGATGAAGGAAAAGAACGCGGACAAAGCGGCGAAGGGGAAATGAATCTTTTGCGACTCGCCACAGATAGGAGGATCTAGACATGCTGATCGACCCGATGCAAATACAAGGCGCCGCCGTGAGTGACGGCCCGAACATCCCTGTCAGAATGAGCGACGACGACCCGACGCTCACCTACGA
>CAVAGB010000051.1:0-4729 GCA_963588055.1 Erysipelotrichaceae bacterium
GCGGCCCATGACCTTGGGGAATACCAGGTCACCAAAGCGGCCACCAAGACCGAAAGCGGCGCCAAGGTCGCCACCTGCTCGACCTGCTCAGGCACCAGCGGCGAGCGCGAGTACACCCCCTATATGGACGGCTTCAACTGGAACAACATTTTCAGCGATTACCTCCGTCCCTATCGCATGACCATAACCTCCGTCAGAAACTACGGGGCAGACGTCACTGAGAAGTCCTTCGACGGCGTAACCTACAAAAAGAGCACCTGGTCCACGTCCGATGCGGCCGGAAAGGGCGCGAAGTGGAGCGAGGATACCGACTACTATCTCAAGGGATATATTATCGCCCCGGAAGGCGGCTACTGGAAGAAGAGCACCGACCCCGAGTACTACTGGGATAATTATCCGATGACTGCCTTCTCCTCCTACGGCGTCGGTGACGCGAACTCCGAAAGCAAATACAGCCTCGTCGAGGACGGCTCCGACGTCCATTACGCAAGGAAGGACGGCCTGGTGGACCTCTACTTCGACAAGGGCAGGATCGTCAAGCTCTATGACGCGAGCTGCAGCACGACCATCGTGGTCGAATACGACGACATCTACGAGATCGAGCTGCCCGAGCTCGGCTCCGCCGTCGGATCGAAGTAACACAAAGCAACATCCACATCCAAAGCCGCCTCGCGCGGCTTTTTATATGCCAATCACGCCAAAGGGAAAGCCCCTTGAGGCGTCGTGAATGCGCATCCGGGATTAAATAGACTGAAAAATCTCGATGGCGTGCCGTTTTGGCCAATTTGGCTCTTGCAAAAAAAACGGCAAAGCGGTTATCCTTAGCGCAATTTTGCGGATAAGGAGCGCAATCTTATGGAAGAAAACGAAGACAAGAAGCCGGAAGGCGTCGAGCCCGAGGCTCCTGAAGGAACCGAGGAGAAGCCCTCCGAAGCCGGGAACGAGCAGCCCAAGGAAAAAGGCGGCAAGCTCGATGCCATCAAAGGCAAGGCCAAGGAAAAGGCCAAGGTCGTCAAGCAGAAGACCGGCGAGTTCATGGGCGTCAAGCGCAACAGGATCATCGTCCTCGCCTGCAGCGGCGCGGCGATCGTCGCCCTGGTCGTCGGACTATCGGTCGGATTGACCCAATGCCACGGCTCTAACGGAGGAGATGCCACCTCCAGCTCAAACTCAAGCGGGGAGAACTCAAGCACCGATTCCAAAGGAGGCGAAGGCAGCGGATCTTCAAGCAGCTCCAGCTCCAGCTCAAGCTCCTCGGCGCACACCCACGAATACGGCACCGCCTGGGAGCACGACGACACCCAGCACTGGCATGCATGCGCCTGCGGCGAGAAGAGCGACGCCGCGAACCACACTTTCTCGGATGAGAGGGTCATTATCACCCCGGCCACCGAGTCCGCCCCCGGCACCAAGGCATACAAGTGCTCCGTCTGCGATTACACAAAAGACCCCATCCAATACAACCCTTACGTCACCAGCGAAACCTGGGCCTCCGCCCTTAAGATCGACTCCGATTTCAAGTTGAGGAATGACTACTATTATTACTACACTCCCAATCATAAAAACGCCCATAACGTCATCATCCAGACCAGGCATGGGAACCGCCTCAAAGTCGTCGAAGACGACTACAGCTACGGCGACGGCTTCTGCTATGACAGCGAGGTCAAATGGTATGAGAAGACGCCGAACGAAAGCGTCTCCCTCTACGGGTTCGACTGCGTCAAATGCACCTATGATGAGACCAGCGGAGCGTGGGGAACGGAGGACGATTTCCAATTCGAGTGGAACTATTACGGCACGATCGACTTGACCGAGGATTTCGCCTACGCCGACTTCGCTTACGACCAAAGCGAGGAATGCTACAAGAAGTCGGTCAGAACCGATGGCAACGAGCTAACTGAGACCGAGAGTTTATACTTCGACTCCGGGAAGCTCGTCAAGCGCGTCTCCGTCTCCGCCTACGACTCTGGGGAGACGATAACCGACGTCTACCAGTTCGAATACGCGACCGATGAGCTGCCTCTGCCTGGGGCCGGGACGAGCCACGCCCACGATTTCAGCGAGTCTTATTCCAGCGACTCTCTCTACCACTGGCACGAATGCTCTTGCGGGGTGAGGAAGGACAAAACGCCCCACGACTTCGCAGATTATAGCGTCACCAAGAAGGCGACGAAGACCTCTAACGGCACAAAATCCGCCACCTGCTCGACTTGCTCTGGCACCAGCGGCGAGCGTGAGTACAACCCCTACATGGACGGTTTCAAGTGGAGCGATGCCTTCGCCTCCTACCTCTGGCCCTACAGCCTCAAGGTCATCACCGATCAGGACAATGTGGGTGTGACGACCGAAACCGTCCGCTACGACGATGCGACCCTCGAGCGCACCGAAACCTTCCTCTCCGCCTCCGGAAGCAGCAGGGAAGAGACCAAGTACTACATCAAAGGCACGACCTCTTATGACTATGTGATCTCCAAAGATTCCAACGGGGACTGGGTCAAAGCTCAGGACGATGACAACCATTGGAAGAATTCCGCTTTGACTGTCTTCTCCTCCTACGACACCTCTTCTTACGAGAAGGACAAACTCTCCCTGGTCGAGGACGGGGACGACATCCATTACGCCACCGAAGACGGCAAAGTGGCCATCTACTTCGACCTCGGAAGAGTCGTGAAACTAGTCGATAAAACCGACTCCTCCACCACGAAGACGTTAACCGTCAGTTACTCTGACCTCTACGAGATTGACTTGCCTAAGGTCATGGCTTGACCTCGTCGCAGCGGAGCCCCAATCATCAATCCAAAGCCGCCTCGCGCGGCTTTTTATATGCCCATCACGCCCAAGGGAAGGCCACTAGGATTGAATAGTCCTAAAAAATCTCGATGGCGTGCTGTTTTGACCAATTTGGCTCTTGCAAAAAAAACGGCAAAGCGGTTATCCTTAGCGCAATCTTGCGAATAAGGAGCGCAATCTCATGGAAGAAAACGAAGACAAGAAGCCGGTGGAGAACGAGCCCGAATCCCCGGAAGCGGAGCCCGAGAAGCCCGCTGAGGGCGGAAGCGAAGCCCCCAAGGAAAAAGGCGGCAAACTCGATGCCGTCAAAGCCAAAGCCAAGGTCGTAAAGCAGAAGACCGGCGAGTTCATGGGCGTCAAGCGCAACAGGATCATCGTCCTCGCCTGCAGCGGGGCGGCGATAGTCGCGCTGGTCGTCGGCCTCTCCGTCGGCCTGACGCAATGCCATGGCGGCAATGGAGGGGATGCCACTTCGAGCTCAAGTAGCGATAGCGGCTCCGATTACAGCCAATACAAAGTCAGCGACGCAGAGTTCTCCTCGGCCATCAAGTTCGACGGCGACAAGTTCACCATCTCCGCCGCCAAAGACGGCTCTACCGAGACGAACTCCATCGTCAAAAACGGCGCCACCGTCCATCTGAAGAACACCTCAGGCGAGGCTAAGGACGTCTATTACACGAAAGTCACCGAAAGTGGCAGCAGCAAATACTATTCCTACGCCAAAGAAGGCGAATACTGGATGAGGAGCGAAGACGCGGAGAAGCTCTACGACAAATACTCCTCCGTCGACGTGAGCAGGGACATCTTCGACGGGAAGCTCTCTTATCAGACCCTTTCCTTCGACGGGGCGAAGAGCGCCTACACCGCCAGCTACAACGACGGCAAAAACGAGGTGACCGCCGAGCTTTACTTCGACACCGCCAAACTCGTCAAAGCCGTCAAATCCTACGGCGGCAGCGTCTACACCTGCACTTTCTCCCAAACCGCGGAGACGATCACTTTGCCGACGGTTCATACGCATACCTTCAGCTCCGCCTGGGAGACGAAGAAGAAGGCCAGTAAGACCACCAACGGCATCAAGGCCCATAAGTGCACCGTCTGCGGCGCATATGACGAGGCCACCCAGAAGGAGTACGACCCCTTCATGGACAAAGATGCCTACGACTGGGACAAGTCGCTCGTTTACGACGGCGACATAACGATGCGCAAGGATTATTACACCTACGACGGCCCCAGGGACTTCAACCAGCATTACGTCCTGAACTCGATCAGGCACGGCGACGTCGTCAAGGTGTGGCAGGACATCTACGACTATTACGACGGGTTCTATTACAGCACCTGGCTTAATTGGTATACGAGGGTCGCCAACGCGACCATCTCCTACGGCTACGAGTACTTCGAGTACGACTACGACGAGACCTCGGGCAAATGGGACAAGTCGTCCTACGGGTCCAGCGACAGCGATTGGGTCGATTACGCCGAATTCGATCTGCAAGGCGGTCAGGACCACATCGAGAACTACGCCTACGTCGAGGACGAGGAGTGCTACAAGAGGACGGTCGTCGACGAAGATGAGGGGATCACCGCCACCTGCAAGGTCTACTTCGATTTCGGGAAGGTGATGAAGTGCTCCGTCGAATCCGATGATGACGGCTACATCACGACCATCATCTATCAGTTCGATTACTCCTCCCCCGAGCTCTCCCTCCCCGACCCCGACACCCACGAGCACTCCTGGTCGACGGAGTATTCTAGCGACGGCCTCTCCCACTGGCACGAATGCGCCTGCGGGGTGAGGAACGAGAAAGAGGCCCACGATTTCTCCTCCGGCTACCAGGTCACCAAGAAGGCCAGCAAGACCGAAAACGGCATCAAGAGCGCTAGCTGCGCGACTTGCTCCGGCACCAGCGGAGACCGCCAGTACAACCCCTACATGGAC
>CAVAGB010000052.1:0-4593 GCA_963588055.1 Erysipelotrichaceae bacterium
ACACTTATGTAGTTTCAAAAGTGCAGCCGGTTGATTTGTTTCCACAGACATCACACGTTGAGACTATTTCGGTAATACGTTTGAAGGATGATAAATAAAGAAAAAACAGTAGATGACTACTGTCTTTTTTTGATTAGATGGTCACGACGCGGAACTTCAGTTTGGCCTTCTTGATCGGGTCGGGTTTTTCGACCTCTGACTCATAGATTGGATCGAGGGCGACCACATCAGCTCGATTGGCGATGAGGGTCTTGAGATCCATCGTATGGGTCGCGTTGATCACGAAGACAATTTCGTTCTTCCCCGTGACGAAAATCCGGTAGAAGAAAGCGCTGACGATGTCTTTGGTGAGCATATCCGGGGTCAGTTTGTCCTTGCTAAGCATCGTTAGCATCTTGTCCAGACGGCTTTTGGCGCCGTGGGAGCGGATTTCTCGGTCATCGATGCCTTTTAGTCTGGCATCGAGCTGCGAATATTGCGCTTTGAGACGGTAATAGCGGTCGTCAACGGCGTCTTTGGCCTCGGCGGTCTCGGCACTCAGCCTTTCCTGAGCCACTTCGTCCATCTTCCTGCTCAAAGTCAGCTTTTTGGCCTCGATCTTTGTCTTCTGAGCCTCCAATTCCTCTGCCGAAAGCGCCGATTTGATGATTTTCGACACCTTGGCGAAGATCTTGGAATTGCCCAGATAAAGCTTGTTGATGATGTCGCAGCAGGCTTGCTTGGTCAGGGCCTCGCTGACGGCCTTATTATCGCAAGGCTCGCTTTCGGGGCTGATCGTCGAATAATGCTCGCATTGGAAGAGATACCTTCTCGCGGTCGGGCTTTTGGAGTTCCACAGGCGCCTTTTGTAGGAAGTCCCGCACTTTGCGCAGAGCAGCATCCCACTTAGGGGGTACTGCCTTGCGTATTTGCTCGGGTCTTTGTCCTCGCCTCGGAACCTAGAGGCGCTGGCTTCGAGCTTTTCCTGGACGCGATTCCACTGTTCCTTGGTAATAATGGCCGGATGGGCATCGAAAAAACGATATTCATCCCTTTCGCCCTCGTTCTTCTTCCTTTCGTGGGTGAGGAAGTCGACGGTGAAGGTCTTTTGAAGGAAGAGGTCGCCGGCATATTTCTCGTTTTTCAGAATTCCGATGACGGTTGAGGTATACCAGGTTGTGTTTCCCGCGGCGGTCTTATATCCCTCTTTCGCCAGTTTCTGGGCTATTTTGTTGCATCCCATCCCCCCGTCGTAGAGGTTATAGATGTAGCGGATGGTCTTGGCTTCCTCCTCGTTGATTACGAGCTGGGTCTTATCCTCGTTCTTGTCGTAGCCGAGGAATCTCTTCGTGTTGACGAAGGGTCTGCCTTCCCTCATCAGCTTCTCGAAGGTCCAGCGGACGTTTTCCGAGGTATGGTGGCTCTCTTCTTGGGCTATCGAGCTAAGAATCGTGAAGATGATTTCGTTCCTCGCATCGAGCATATCCATATGCTCATTGTCGAAATAGACGTCGACGTTGAGGCTCTTCAGCTCCCTGGTCGCCTGGAGGAAGTCTCTGGTGTTTCGGGCGAATCTGGAGATGGATTTGCAAAGGATGAGGTCGATCTTCCCCGCTCTGGCATCCGCCATCATTCTCTGAAAGCCGTCTCTTTTCTTGACCGAGGTGCCTGAGATGCCTTCGTCGGTGTAGATGTCGACCTTCTCATAGTTCGGGTTTTTGTCAATGATGTCGTTCCATTGGTTTTTCTGGTTCTCGAAGGAGTTTTCCTGCTCGTCCTTATCTGAGGAAACGCGCGCATAGGCGGCGACCCTCAGTTTGGCGGTGCGCGGGGCGTCTTTCTGCTGCCCTACGCGCTTTGTCGCCTTGATGACTTCTACTCTCTTCGCCATGGCTTACCTCCATTCGGCGCGGCCTTTGCCGCTGTCTTGGATGGTTTGCCTAATGGCGGCGAGCTCGTCTGCGGTGAGGTATTCGTTTTGGCGGAAAGAGGCGAGAACGGCTTCGATGACCGCCCTTTCATCAACCTTGAAAGGCTGTTTGGCGGTCAATGATGGTTGGTTTTGGCTGAAATTGTCGTCTTTTTGCATGAAAATTCTCCTTTTTCATTCGGCTTTTGCGCCGATAATGGGTTGTTGATGTCGATTTTTTATTTCAGAAAAAAAGGCGGTCCCGGATTCGGGATCGCCTTCTGACGGATTGCGGCCAGGGGGATTGATCCCTGGCGGTGCCCCGATATTCCGTCCGGGGCATGGGCGTCTCTATTAATTAGGATATAGAGAACTTCTTGGATTGAACCTGGCGAAGATAGAGGGTGTAAAGCTCCTCGTATTTCTTCTTGAACGCGGTTTTGTCGAAGATGCTTGTGAGCACGTTCCTGTATCTGACGATGCTGGAGCCAACGCTCAGCTCTTCGACGCCCCTTTCCTCAAGTTCTTCCTTGATCTGGTCTTTGATGCCATCGAGCACTACTTGCTTGGATTTGATCTCGCTTTCGATGTCGAGGTAGTCTCTGACCATGGTGTTCAGCGTTTCTTTGTCGCACATTTCTTTTTCTCCTTTGTTAGCGATTTTTGCGTGGATACGCATTTCTGCTTCTCCGTTGTGGATGGTTTCCCTGTGAGTTGTTCGGGATAAATCGGCTGGAGCCGTCTCCGATGGACCAGAAACCGGGGGTGCTGTCGGTGAGATTCAGCATCTGCTGGTTCTGGTAGATCGTGACCTCCTCGCCTTTGGCGTTGCGCATGTGGATGACCGTCTTGACCTGCCCGCCGACGTTGCGGCCTTTGGAGCCGCTTGGGACGATGGAGCGAGGAATGGACGGGCAAGACAACGGCAAGCCTCTCTGATTTGATTTGACTGGGTATTTGGGCATGTGCCTCCTTATCTGTGGATATAGAAAAGAGCGAACGCGCGGTTCGCCCTTATTGGCAGCAGGTCGCGACGTCGTCGAGGGAATCGACTAGCATCGCGCCGTCCCTGATGAGACGGTTGTTGAAGCTGTCTTTGAACGGCGACTCCGGAAGCGCGTAGACGTTCCCAGATCGCTCGGCGACGGCCTCCACGAGCATGCTCACCTTAGGATCGTGCCCCGCGCTTGAAGCGAGCAGCACGCCCTGAAGGAAGGGCACGACGAGGCGGTATCGCATGGCGGACGCATAATCGCCGGATCCGGATTCGAACCCGTATTCGGTGAGGATCAGGCATCCGTTTTTGGCTGCGTAGTCGATGATGTCGTCGCTATGATCGAGGTCATCGAGCGACTTGCTGGTGAAGATGATGAATTTCTGGCGATTCCGCATGCACGCCCTCAGCATTTCCTTATCGAAGTCATTGTCGTAATAGGACGCGATGACGTGCGATTTGGATAGCTTGCTGACGGCATTGGTGATGCCATACGGGGTTCTGCTAGAGCCGATTATCATGTAGATGTTGTCTGAATCGAGCAGCTTGATGTCCCCCTCGTAGAAGATGATGAACGGCGGTTTGGTAGCCGTTTTGAATTTCTCTGGGTATTCCGCATCGACGATGGTGGCGAAGCTGTGATCGAAGGCGATTTCCTCGTCTTCGACCCTTCTTCTGTCCTTGATCGCGCGGTACATGGCATCCCAGTTGCCACCGCAGTCTCGGTTGAGCTGCAGCAATAGTTGTCTAGCGTTCATGATGTGATGATGCCTCCTTAGACATATTGATAATATATAGGCGACATCGGTCATTTTTCCCTGTTCTTGCGCCGCGCTTCGGGGTGATCGCGGTAGTACTTCCTCATGCTCGCGCGCTTCGCCTTGACGGCCTCGATATGCGCTTCTTCCTCAAGTTGTCGCTGGGTCTTCATCGCCCTGTGCGCGGTGCGCTTGGCGCGCCTCTCGATCTCGCGGTATTCCTCTATCCGCCTGTTGTCCTTCTTCTTCATCAGCGTTCTCCTTATGCTCCGTAGTCCCGCATCCGTATCCAGACCGGGCGATAATGATGCTTTGTCCAGATCATCCGTCGATGATCCGGACGACGCCCTAGTAGCCGAAGCTACTCAAAAAGACGTCATGACGACGCCCGCTATCCTATAGGGGTGATTCAGATAGTCTCGAATGGCATAGATCGATGTAGACGCGTCTCGGGCGCCAGACAACCCCCGAACGCGCAACGTCGCGGCATCGAGCGATATCCCAGTTATCTTAGCTTGCCTGAGCGAGATCATTCCCGATGCCGTGCGGTTATCAGATCGCTTTTCATCCCTCTGATCCGGATTAGTGCCTTCTTCCCCTCCGTGGCGAGTCATCAGCCACCTCGATAATCTATTGTTCTATGAAAATGCTAGGATTTTATTTTGAACGATTAGAAGCGGTCTAGGCCGCTTCCAACGCCCGCAGACTGAACCGGTAGCCTTTGACGCTGACGTCGTGCTTGATCGACTTCTCGATCGATTTGTAGCAGATACGGCAGTCGTAGATCGCGTCCATCATCGATTTGTAGACGCCGAAAAGCTCGTTGTTCCGGTATACATAGATCTTCTTGTTCTTCCTGTTCGTTTCATGTCCCATAATTCATTGTTCTAGGATATTGACGGATTCGACGGATCCACATCGATCTGGGGCGTCGGAGACGGTTCCGACGGCCC
>CAVAGB010000053.1:0-4509 GCA_963588055.1 Erysipelotrichaceae bacterium
ACGGATTCGACGGATCCACATCGATCTGGGGCGTCGGAGACGGTTCCGACGGCCCTTTATATGATTATTGATACATCTGATCCATATAGATCGATTGTCATATGATGTTTAAAAGAAAAGAAACTAAAGCAAAGAAAAGAGATCGCTGTTTCACGGTTCTTTCGGCAGCGATGCCGGTTGAGCGTCCGTCGATTCCGTCAATCGTCCATTTTCGGCATCGACTGCTCATTCGATCACGCTGTCTCCATATGTGGTAGAAATGTTTAGATAATGTTATACTTATCTTTGTTTGCGGGACCACATATGGGATATAAGGACGCTATCAAGAAACTAAGACTGAAAATGATACTTTCTCAGGAAGACTTCGCCAAAGAATTAGGTGTGTCTTTCGCTACCGTCAATCGATGGGAAAAAGGCCATTTTGAGCCGACTTACAAAGCGAGAAGAGCGCTCGCGCCCTACTTCAAGAAATACGGGATTCAGATCGACGAATAGACGAGGATGGGTATGAAACTGGAATTCGGAACCGCGAATAAGGAGCAGCTTGAAGCAATTAATGCCGTTAACGGGCCTGTTTTGATAATCGCTGGCCCCGGCACCGGAAAGACATTCACGCTCATTAACCGGACTTTGAATCTGATCGTCAATCACGGAGTTAAACCATCCGAAATCCTGCTGGCGACCTTCACGGAAAAAGCCGCCAAAGAGCTCGTGACGAGGCTTTCCTTCGAACTGGATAAGCACGGCATCGATTTCAACCCGAACGAGATGTACGTTGGGACATTCCACTCGATTTGCCTGCGAATCATCAAGGATAACGTGAACCTGACGTCGCTGAAGAAGAACTTCAAGCTCTATGATCAGTTTGACCAGCAGTACTTCATCTATCGGAATTTCAGCACGTTCAAATCGATCCAGAACTTCGATTCGTTCTTCGCAACGAAAACCATGTGGGACAAGTGCGAGGAAGTCATGAAAGTCTTGAATAGACTGGCCGAAGAACTCGTTGATTATAGGGAACTTAAAGCCTCGTCTAATGCCGTTTACAGATTCTACGGGGAGCTTCTCGAGAAGTATGAGGAACTGAGGGTCGCAAATAACTTCCTGGATTTCTCTTCGATTCAGGTTGAGGCCTACCGCCTGTTTCAAAACAATCCCCAGGTGCTGAGCGATTTCCTTAATCGAGTCAAATACTTGATGATCGATGAGTATCAGGACACCAATCACATACAGGAAGCCCTCGTTTTGCTCCTGGCAGGCCCCTCAAAGAACGTTTGCGTCGTCGGCGATGATGATCAGGCTATCTATCGCTTCCGCGGCGCCACGGTGCGTAATATCCTTGAATTTCCGATGAGATTCGAGGGATGCAAGAAAGTCGAATTGGTGAGCAACTACCGCTCCAATGCTGATATTGTCCGTTTTTACAACGATTGGATGGACACGACCGAAGGCAGGGAATTCAAATTCGATTGGGGCCGGTATAGATACGGAAAGGCCATCATTCCGGCGAAGGCTGCCACGACCAGTGAACCGTCCGTCATCCAATTAGAGACGAAGGAGAAGGACTATCTCGAAAAGAAGACCCTCAAATTCATCAATGCTTTGCTCGATAGCGGAAGCGTCACGAATCTGAACCAGATAGCCTTCCTATTTAGATCGGTGAAAAGCGAGCAAACCAGGGCTTTGTCCGACTATCTAGAAAAGCACGGTATTCCTGTTTATTCGCCGCGTTCCAATATGTTCTTCGAGCGCAAGGAGATCCTGACCATGCTCGGTCTCCTGTTGTTGATGTTTCCGAAGTACATCAAAAGCATGGACAAGCTATCGAATGGCCTCAAAAACCCGATGGAGGGCTATTACAAACTCTGCTTAGATGCGGCGAAAAACGCACTTTTTGGGAATCCGGAGTTGCTCGCTTGGCTGCGTTCGAAGATCAAGAACCACATCTATGAGCAGTTGAAATCGCTTGACTATGGATTCTCCGCCATCGCCTACGAAATGCTGCAATTCGAACCGTTCAAATCTGAAATGGACATCGATCTTAACCAGGGCGTGCACGATACGAGAACGGTTCGAAACATCAGCACTTTCGTCAATTTGCTGGTCAAATTCGAAGCGCTCAACAACCTCTCCGTTCTCACCTACGCGAACCTGGACAAGATGTGTTCGCGGCTCTTTAACACCTATCTGAGGTTCCTATTCGATGGCGGAATAACCGAATATGAAGACGAAAGCGAATACGCGCCAAGCGGGTGCGTATCCTTCCTAACGATTCACCAATCGAAGGGCCTCGAATTCCCGATCGTGGTCATTGGCTCTCAGAGCGCCACGCCTAGGAAGCAATACGACGAAGACATCGAGAACATCATCGCAAAATACTCCGGAAGAAGCTCGTTTGAACCCCTGGAAGAGATCAAGATGTTCGATTTCTGGAGGCTCTTCTATGTGGCTTTTTCCAGGGCACAGTCCCTGCTTGTGCTTCTTTGCGACTCTTCGAAATCCAACGAGCCCAGCAAATACTTCGAGGGCTTCTATGAAAGCCTTCCACGCGACCCTGATTATTCCAAGTTCAAGTTCGAGCAGGTCAAGAACTCCAAACTGAAGAATTCCTATTCGTTCACGAGCGACATCAACGTCTATCTGACCTGCCCGACTCAATATAAATTCTATAAGGAGCTCGGATTTGACCAAGTCAGAATCGGATCCACGTTGTTCGGAACGGTGGTCCATGAGACCATAGAAGACATCCATAAGGCCGTTCTGAGTGGCAAGATCGCCGACGTGAACGATGGCAACATCGAAAAATGGCTCGAACTGAACTACAAAACGGCGTCAAAGGCCCAGAACTCATACTTGAGCGAAAATGTCCTTAAAAGCGCGCTTGATCAAGTGAAAGGCTACGTCGGCCGGGCCGGTGAGAACTGGAACGCGATAGCCAACGCAGAGATGCCGATTACCCTGTCAGAGGACAAATTTATCATAACGGGCAAGGTCGATCTCGTCACGAACGACAAAGGTGAATATCAGATCCTTGACTTCAAGACCGAGAAGAAGCCGAATCTCAGCAAAGAAAGCGAGAAAGTCGAAAGAGTCCAAAGACAGCTCGAAATTTATGCCTACCTGTTCGAAAAGAGATATGGTATCAGCGTCACGGGGATGAAGGTTTATTACACCGGAGAAAAAGACGGCATTCCGACGATCTCGTTCAAGAAAGACGATCGACATATCAACGACACCGTCAAGACTTTTCGCGACGTCGTTGATAAAATAGAAAAGAAAGATTTCAACGGCCAATGCAACAATTTGGCCGTTTGTAAGAACTGCGATTTAAGGCATTACTGCAAGAAAGGATAAACGCATATGGAAGAAAAAATGGAACAAGGCGATCTCTTTGAGTTTGATAAGCCTGTCATCAAAGGCTTTCCTGAATTAAGGTGGACTGGCAAAAGGCCATATAAATCCACTCAGTTTTTCCCAGCACAATTGAAAGAAAAATACGGGGAACCCGATGAAAACGGATGGATGAACAAGATATTCTGGGGCGACAACCTCCAGGTTATGAGCCATCTTCTGAAAGAATTCAGGGGCAAAATCGACTTGATTTATATTGATCCACCCTTTGATTCGAAAGCCGACTACAAGAAAAAAATCAAGCTCAGAGGCAAAGAAGTAACCAACGATAGCAATGTTTTTGAAGAGAAGCAGTATGGCGATATTTGGACGAATGATGAGTATCTTCAATTCATGTATGAAAGATTGATCCTCTTAAGAGAACTTCTATCTGATAAAGGCTCGCTCTACGTTCATTTGGACTATCACAGAGACAGCGCGATCAGGATGGTTTTAGACGAGGTTTTTGGGCCGGATAATTTCCAGAATGAGATTATATGGTCGCTTTCAGGCGTTTCTGGGTACAAAAGCCTAGTAAATAGTTGGGTTAGGGGGCATGACACTATATTGTTTTATACGAAAAGTTCTAACTCTTTATTCAACAAGCAATATTTGCCTTATTCGGAGGCTCAGCTGAAACGCTTTTCTTCTATTGATGAAAACGGACGCAGGTATAAGTCAATAACAAAGGAACGTAGGCTATATTTGGATGAATCCAAAGGGGTTCCGGTTTCCGATGTTTGGTCAGATATTGCCAGTTTCCAAACGATTGTAAATTCTCCAGAAATTGAAAACTACCCCACTCAAAAACCAGAAAAGCTAATCGAGCGAATAATTTTATCGTCATCTAATCCGGGCGATCTTGTTTTTGATTGTTTCATGGGCTCGGGGACTACACAAGCCGTTGCACTAAAAAATAACCGCAGATTTATTGGGGCCGATATTAACCTCGGAGCCGTTCAAACAGCGACAAAACGTTTAATTAAAATCCTGAATGAGGGCAATTTAATCGCCGGAAGGATGCCTGGATTCGAGGTTTACAATGTCAATAATTACGATTTCTTCCGGAACGAAATCGAAGCCAAAGATTTGCTGGTGGAGGCCTTGAATGTGCAACCC
>CAVAGB010000054.1:0-4331 GCA_963588055.1 Erysipelotrichaceae bacterium
CCCATATATAGACCTTCTCGAAATTGCAAAACTTGAGTTTTTTCGTTTCTGTTAGTCGATTTTTGATTAAGAGACGGGCAAAATCGAGGATAAATGGGGCGGCGACGGTCAAAAACCGGCGATGCTTGGAAGGAACAATAATAATTTTTCGTGGTACTAAAAGTCACTCAATGTTATAGTTTTTCTAATTAGTCACAAACATGGAAGAAATTAGGAAGAGTATCGGACATCGAATCAAGGAACTAAGGATCGGAAAGCTCAAGGTTTCCCAAGAAAATTTCGCTCGTTCGTTAGGGGTAGACAGGACTTATTTGTCACGCGTTGAATCGGGCAAGCAGAACATCACAGTCAACACGCTGAGCGAAATTTGCGACAAGCTCGGAGTCTCCTTGAAAGAGTTTTTCGCGGTGTTCAAATGATGGGTTGGGGGTTGATGTAGGATGAAGAAGTTAAGAATAGCGACTGTATTTAGCGGCATCGGCGCTTTTGAGCAGTCACTAAATAAGCTCAATCGCGATTACGAAATCGTTTTCGCGTGCGACAACGGCGAAAGGGAGATCAAAGAAACGGCCAAGGACATTCTTGATTACGCCAAAGCAAACAAACTGTCCAATAGAGAGCTGAACGATTATGTGACCTCACTGTATAACGCAACCAAAAAGCCCAACCGGATGAGGGAAAGTTACTTCGCGAATTACGACATAAAAGCCAATCAATGGTACGAGGATATTAGGTTCATCGATGGGAAAGACTACGCCGGGAAAGTCGATCTATTCGTCGGCGGAAGCCCGTGTCAAAGTTTTTCGATAATCGGCAAAAAAGCCGGGCTAGAGGACGCTAGAGGGACTCTGTTCTACGAATACGCGAGGCTGATTGGCCAAATGCAGCCAAAGGCGTTTATTTATGAAAACGTCCCTGGGATGCTCGTGCACGACCATGGCAACACCTGGAAAATCATCAGGGACATCTTCGAATCACTTGGCTATAAGGTGAACTATCAAATTCTTAATGCCAAAGACTATGGGATGCCTCAAGACCGAAAAAGGCTCTTCGTTGTCGGCCTGAAAGACAAAAGCCTGGATTACAAATTCCCCGATCCGATTGAGCTGGCGACGACGATGTTCGACTATTTGGAACCTGAAGTTGCCTCGAGATTCTATTTGGGCAAAAAGGGCTTCGAATTCGTGACCAACCCCAAATACAAGAACAGGGCAAGGGTCAACCGGAACATCATCCAAACTGAAAAGGCCAATCAGCAATTCAACTGGAACGGCGACTTCGTTTTCGAGCCGTTATCGAAAGAGAAACACAACAAACAGATCCTCGAAAGGGCGTACGTCGGGGAATTCGAAGGGAAAAAAGGCGTGATAAGGCAGCTCACCCATCGCGAATGCATGAGGCTGATGGGATTCCCGGATTCCTACAAAATCGTCGTTCCGAACGTTTGGGCGTACAGGCAAGCCGGAAACTCAATCGTCGTCAACGTTCTCGAAGCGATTGTGCGCGAGCTGCTAAGCGTATTGGAGGCCAAAAATGGGAAAACCAGTAATTAGATTGGCCACGGTCTTCAGCGGCATCGGCTCCATCGAATTCGCCATGAAAAGAATGAGTATTCCCCATGAAATCGTTTTCGCGTGCGACAACGGTGAAAGAGATGTCGTTTACGACGAAAAAGAAGAGCAAGAAATTGTATTCGGCCTTAATGGCCCCACAGAGAAACAAGCCTACGTGGACGCGCTCTACTTGGCCAAAACCTCAGCTAAGAACTATGTGGAGAAATCCTATCTCGCCAACTATCCAGAGCTCGATCCAAACTATTTCTTCCAAGACATTAAGCTGCTTGATGGGAGGGATTTTGCCGGGAAGGTAGATTTATTTGTCGGCGGGAGCCCGTGCCAAAGCTTCTCCTCGGTCGGCTTCCAACATGGCTTGGACGATGCGAGAGGAACGCTGTTTTACGAATTCGCAAGGCTCGTCAAAGAGATACAGCCAAAAGTCTTCGTGTACGAGAACGTCAGGAACCTACTGAACCATGACCATGGGAACACTTGGAAAATAATCCAGGGCATCTTTGAATCGCTGGGATACAAATATAAGTTCGCCGTTTTGAACGCCGCGGATTACGGCATACCGCAAAACAGGAGAAGGCTGTTCGTTGTCGGATTTAAGGATGGCGTGGATTTTGAAATGCCGCCCAAAACAAAAAAATTGAAGTACGAGATGAAGGATTTTTCAATCAACGAATGTGCCGAAGGTCATTACCGTCATGGCAAGAGCGGGGAAATAACGATAGAGAAGATCCCCGGCGTTCCTGACCCTAAGTACATTTTGACTCCTAAGCTCTATGCTTACGTCATGAAAGGCGGCACGAAAACGTTCTACCAAAAGCCGGAAATAAATAAGCCTATCGCTAGAACGCTGCTCAAAACTATGGGCAATAGGCACAGGGCAGGAATTGATAATTACTTGTCTTTCGACGGAACCACGAACCAAGGCTCGGTAAGGATGCTGACGGAAAGGGAGGCACACAGGCTCATGGGGTACACGGATGACTATCAGATCGTTGTTTCCAGGGCTCAGGCTTATAAGCAAGCCGGGAATTCGATTGTTGTGGACGTCATGATGGCTATATTGAAATCGATAATTGATACAGGGGTGTTTGATATTTAATGAGGGAGAAAAAAGGAGCAATGATGCTATGTCGGAAGAAATGATTACATTTTCCATAAGCCCCGGCACGGGGATGATGGATGTTTTGGGGCATTCAGGATACACATTCAATTACGCGATGGCGGATATATTGGATAACTGCATTTCCGCCCACGCGAAGAACATCAACATATTTTTCGACTTAGCTTCAAAAGGACCTTATCTCTATATTTTGGACGATGGCGACGGAATGTCGTTTGACGACCTCAAACACGCCGCCGTCATCGGATATAAAGACATTAACGAAAAGCGTGATGGGGATGATTTGGGCCGGTATAGCACAGGGCTGAAGTCGGCAACCAAGTCTTTTTGCGACGATATTGTCATTTCCTCCAAATGCTCCAACGGAAAATGCAATTCCATCGAGATTGATTACGCCCACATAAGGGAATCCAAAAAATGGGAGGGTTTCGTCCTGAAGGGCTTCGGCTTAGAAAAAGAAATAGGCAGCCACGGGACTCTCGTTTGCTGCAAAAGGCTTCATTTCGTTAATGACCTTTCATCGAACGCTCAGGTTGACGCCAAATTGGACGGCCTCGAGAAATCCATCGGCCACATATTTGGCAAATTCCTATTGTCGGGCGAGCTGCGAGTGTCAATTCAAGTGAAAGGGTCAATCCAGCGCGAAATAGAAGGCTGGAATCCTTTTGGCTTGATCGAGAACAAATCTACCAAGGTGGTCTATAACGATAGCAGAAAATACAAAGGCCACGACGTTAGTTTTAAAGCATACGTCCTTCCTACGTTTAACAACCTTTCGAAGATCGATCAAAAGTATATGTCCGGCAACGGGCTGATCGATCAAGAAGGCTTTTACATATATCGCAACAAGCGGTTGATCAAGGAAGGCGGATGGCTCGGGCTCGATAAACTGGGCTTGGACGACAAATGCAAATACGCTCGCATTGAAGTGAACATCCCCTCCGCGCTAGACGAATACTTCAAGATCAATTTCAGCAAAAACTCGCTCGATATTCCTGAGGAGCTGAAAAGCGTTTTCTACGACGTTGCCATTAAGGCGAGAAAAGAATCGAAGACAAACTTTAATTATCAAAAGCATCCGGAGATTAAACGGACGACAAAGAAAGAGGAGGAAAGAATCTGGAGGGCGTCCAAAAGCGGTGGCGGCCTGGTTTTGTCCGTCAACATGCAGCACCCTTTAATCCGCGAGCTTTCCACGAAGCTAACCGAATCGGAATTAAAGAAATTATGCAACGTGCTAACCAAATCCTTGCCCATATCGATGATTCAAGAGCAGGGCACGACCACGATTGCCTATACCGAGTGTGAGCTCGAAGAACTGATGGAAGAGATGTATCAAAAACTGATCTCGAACAACATCGATATCAAGGAAGTCAAAAAGAGAATGGCGAACATGGAACCATTCAAAGAAAACATCAATCTATTGATTCAATTTTTCGATGCCAAGGAGGAAGAAAACGATGACAAATGAAACAAAGGAAAAAATAACCGATTTGTTGTTCGGAATAATGGGAAAAGCCGACAAACTTCCCTCCTTGGATGAAAAGAAGAAGTTCTATTTGGCCTTCTTAGAGAGGAATCTTGACTTCCTCGATGTAGAGGAAACGATTGATCCTCATTCCGAAGAGATAGAAGAACTC
>CAVAGB010000055.1:0-4315 GCA_963588055.1 Erysipelotrichaceae bacterium
ATGAAAGGCATAATTCTAGCAGGGGGATCCGGGACACGCTTGTACCCCTTGACCCTAGTCACATCCAAGCAATTGCTCCCGGTTTACGACAAGCCGATGATCTACTATCCCTTAAGCGTTTTGATGCTCGCGGGGATAAAGGACATTTTGATCATCTCCACGCCTGTTGATCTCCCTAGGATGGAGGCTCTCCTCGGGGACGGCTCCAAATTCGGGATAAGTCTTTCTTATAAGGAACAGCCCTCTCCCGATGGACTCGCCCAGGCCTTCATCTTAGGCGAGGATTTCATCGGGGACGATCCCTGCGCGCTGATCCTTGGGGACAACATCTTCTACGGCTCTGGATTGACCAATCATCTGATTAATTCGGTCAACCGCGCGAATGAGGGCATCTGCACTCTATACGCCTACTATGTAAAAGACCCAGAAAGATTCGGGATCGTCGAGATTGACGAAGACCATAACGCCATCTCAATCGAGGAGAAACCAAAGGAACCAAAATCCAATTATTGCGTCACCGGCCTTTATTTCTATCCTTCTGGGGTGGTGGAGAAAGCCAAGCAAGTCAAGCCTTCCGCTAGAGGCGAACTCGAGATAACGTCCTTGAATAACGTGTACCTAAAAGAGCATAGAATCCACGTCACCACGATGGGGCGGGGTTATTCTTGGCTTGACACGGGTACGCATGAGTCTTTGACGGATGCTTCCAATTACGTCAAAGACCTTGAAGACCATCAAGGGCTTAAGATCTGCTGCCCTGAGGAGATCGCCTATCTCAATGGCTGGATCAGCAAGGAGCAGCTTGTTGAACAGGGCGAGTCCATGAGCAAGAACCAATATGGGCAGTACCTATTGAAGGTGTCCAAAGGTAGAATTATCTATCCTCATTTGAAGGCGGGGAAGAAAACCAAGAAATAATATGGATCAAACGTTTGGGAACTTCACGTTCAAAGAGACCTCCATCCAAGGGGTGTGCATAATCGAGCCGAAGAAGTACGGCGATAGCCGCGGCTACTTCATGGAGACCTATAAGGCGTCCGATTTCGAAAAGGCGGGTTTGGACTATGACTTCATCCAGGACAACCAATCGAAATCCAAGAGGGGCGTCCTCCGCGGCCTTCATTTTCAGAAGACCCATCCCCAAGCCAAACTGGTCAGATGCATCGAAGGGGAGGTATTTGACGTCTGCGTGGACCTTCGCAAAGGGTCTAAGACATACGGCAAATGGGAAGGCGTGGTGCTTTCTTCGGAGAAAGGCAACCAGCTCATGATCCCAAGGGGTTTCGCCCACGGTTTCGTCGTTTTAAGCGAAACCGCGACTTTCTGCTACAAATGCGACGAGCTCTATCATCCAGAAGACGAAGGCGGGGTCATGTGGAACGACCCTGAAATCAACATTATCTGGCCTTATGAAGGCGAGCCTTTATTGTCTGAGAAAGACAAGAAGCATCCTTCGCTGAAAGAATGTAAAATCGAGTTCTGAAATATGAAGATTCTAGTTACGGGCGCGAATGGCTACATAGGGTCGAAAGTCGTCAAGTCCTTATGCGATTACGGCGTGGAAGTGATCGCCACGGATTTCAATAACGGCAACATCGATCCCAGGGCGGCTTATATTCCCGCCAACATATTTGAAGATAAGGGCGATTGGTATTCTTTCTTCAACAGCCCCGATGTCTGTCTCCATTTGGCCTGGAGGGATGGCTTCGTCCACAATTCCGACAAGCACATGCTGGATTTGTCCGGCCATTACAAGTTCCTTGCGAATCTGATCAGCCATGGCTTGCCTCAAGTCGCGGTCATGGGGACCATGCACGAGGTGGGCTACCACGAAGGGGCGATCGATGAGAACACGCCGTGCAACCCCTTGTCGCAGTATGGCGTCGCCAAAAACGCATTGAGGAAATCCATCGAGCTCTACGCTTCTCAGCATAACTGCAAATTCCAGTGGCTGCGCGCTTATTACATTTTTGGCGACGACCTTCATGGCAACTCGATCTTCTGCAAGATCAGGCAGGCCGCGAAAGAAGGCAAAACAAGCTTCCCTTTCACGAGCGGGAAGAACGAATACGATTTCATCCGCGACGAGGATCTGGCGAGGTACATCTCGCTTTGCATCATGCAAGACGAGGTTTTGGGGATCATAAATGTCTGCTCCGGCAAGCCAGTCAGCTTGGCTGATCAGATTGAGTGGTACATCAAGGCGAATGGCCTGCCCATCAAACTTGACTATGGGAAATACCCAGATAGGCCTTATGATTCGCCTCGCGTCTATGGCGATGATGCCAAACTCAAAAAGATCATCGCCAACTTCGACGCGAAGAAGGGAAACTAGCCATGGCCAAATTCTTAGTGACCGGCGGGGCCGGCTTCATCGGGGGGAATTTCCTCCACATCATGGTCAATCGTTACCCGGACGATGAATATGTTTGCATAGACGCCTTGACTTATGCTGGCAACATGGAGACCCTCGAGCCCATCATGAATAAGCCCAACTTCAGATTCGTCCATGAGAACATCTGCAACAGGGAGGCCGTGTTCAAACTCTTCGAAAAAGAACGTTTCGACTACGTCATCAACTTCGCCGCCGAGTCCCACGTGGACCGCTCCATCGAGAACCCCGAGATATTCCTGAGGACGAATATTCTGGGGACCCAGGTATTGATGGACGCTTGCCGTAAGTATGGGATCAAACGTTACCATCAGGTGTCCACGGATGAGGTATACGGGGATCTTCCTTTGGATAGGCCCGATCTGTTCTTCACGGAGAGCACCCCGATCCATACCTCCAGCCCTTATTCCGCCTCCAAAGCCGGCGCGGACCTGCTCGTCCTCGCCTACCATAGGACCTTTGGGCTGCCTGTGACCATTTCTAGATGTTCCAACAACTACGGCCCGTATCACTTCCCCGAGAAGTTGATACCCTTGATGATCCAGAAAGCCTTGAGGGACGAGCCTTTGCCCGTGTATGGGAATGGCTCCAATGTCAGGGACTGGCTGTACGTCGGGGACCACTGCAACGCGATCGACCTCATCGTCAGAAGCGGCAGGGACGGAGAGGTCTACAACATCGGGGGACATAACGAGAGAACGAACCTAGAGGTCGTTAAGACCATCCTTAAGGCGTTGAACAAGCCCGAATCCCTCATCAGCTACGTCAAAGACAGGCCGGGGCACGACCTTAGGTATGCGATGGATCCCACGAAGATAGAAAATGAGTTAGGATGGAAGCCGGAATACAGCTTCGATACCGGTATCGTGGCTACCATCAAGTGGAATCTAGATAACCAGGAATGGCTTAGCCACGTCGAAAGCGGCGAGTATTTGAAGTGGGTGGAGAAGAACTACCAAAAGAGGTAGTCATGTTCAATTCGTCTTTGCCTAAGGCATAGACGACGCGCATATCTCGTCAAACGTATTAATAGGAGGCTTTATTCATATGAAGATAGGGATCGTCATCGTCAACTACAATGGCGCCAAATACCAAAACGAATGCATAGAGTCCATATTGGCTTCGTCCTATAAGGATTACAGCATCATCGTCGTTGACAACGCCTCCAAAGACAATTCCATGGAACTGTTGGACGAATTCCATGACGAAAGAATCGTCAAGGTTTATTCCAAGGAGAACTTGGGAGTCGCCTCTGGGAATAATCTAGGGATCATCAAGGCTTATGAGCTTGGTTCCGACGCCATCCTTTTGCTGAACAACGACACTGTGCTGAACGTGGATACCTTGGAGTTGATGGTTAAGGAGTTAGAAAACGGGAACGATATCGTTTCGCCCCTTATTTTCTATTGGCAGGACAAATCTAAAATCTGGTATGCCGGTGGTAAATTCAATAGATTGAAGGGCATGTCATATCACTTATTCCTCAAGGAAACCTATGGGGGTCAGCCAATTCCCGATCTTTGCGATTACGCGCCCACTTGCTGCCTTTTGATCAGAAGAGAAGTTTTCGATAAAGTGGGCTTTATGGATCCCGCTTACTTCATGTATTTCGACGACACCGACTTCTGCATTAGATGCCATCTGATGGGATATAGGATTAAACTCGCGAAAAACGCGAGCATATACCATAAGGTCTCTTTGTCCACGGGCGGAGAGAACTCAAAACTCTCTACATACTACGTGAACAGGAATCGTTTCTATTTCTTGAAGAGGTACCGCAGGAATTTTTCCGTTTTCGCTTATCAATTCACTTATTGGTCTAGAAAATTGAAGTATCTGAAATCTTTGTTCACAAAATCTAATAACAGGTATATCAAAAAGGCTTACAAAGATTTCAAACACAACAGAATGGGCCGGTGCGAT
>CAVAGB010000056.1:0-4147 GCA_963588055.1 Erysipelotrichaceae bacterium
GAACCCAGGCTCTATTTTTATATTTTGCTTAATGAGCAGCGTAACTACGTAACCAATCAAGGTTTGAACGTCTTTAATTGATTCAAAGATTGTAAGGCCCCAAATTTTATCCACCTCAAAGATGGAATCCGCTAACAGTTTGATGCAAAGAAGAACCAAGAAATGAATGTTTAAAGCTTTTATAAAATAAAACCAAAATTTGTGTTTATACGTCGTTTTGTCGCTCAAATAGAAACCAAGCATCCCTAATAGGGGTGGGAATATGTATATCGATAGCTTAAATAAGATCAGTAATGCATACCTCCAGTCAGGCGGAACATCGCCATTTTCCCATGAGTTAAACAGAGCTCCTAAATCGAAGCAAGCAAACAGCAAACCTATTGCTACCGGCAAGAGGGCTCCCAACGCCACAAACATAATTTTTGCTACAAGTTTTTTATCCATTTTAGCTCCATTTAAATAAGTCTTTCAGCTTATCCCAAAAGCTTCTTTCGGCTTTTTCTACTGCCGGTTTAATTTCGTCCAGTAAATCTGACAATACCTTTTTTCTGTCCTGCTCTTTTCCGCCACTTAACAAGTCATCTACTAGATAATCAACCTTTTCATAGTAAGTCTTCTTTTTGCTTAGGATGTATTTTTGGAACTTGTCTCTTATCTTTCCGTCTGGAAGACGCTCGTTGTATTTTTCAAGTATGCAGAGCATCTCTTCTCTGTCGCTATCGTCCTCGACAAAATACAAGATGTTTTTCAAGGTCAATTCCCAATTTGCTTTTTCTTTTTCTTTCATGGCAAATCTCCTATATAAGTGGGTGCTTTTTGAAATCCGAGGACACTTCGAAAGAATCCCAATCATTTTTTGATTGTCTCACGCAATCTTTTACTAAAACGTTTATTTCGCTAGTCTTGTCTTCGTCGTATACAACCGGAACCCGTTTCACGTCATTCAATTTATAATGCAGTGTACTATTGAGCAAACTGAAATAGTTAGTTGCAACCGTTGAATTTAACAAAGCCAGTAGAGAGCATCTCTTTTCATCTGGAAGTATTAAAGCAGGCCCAGCCATATCTGGAATGGTTTTGGAGTCTAGAACTCTTGCATTGAACCCTTTTGTGGTTAAGTCTGTGTATGTAATTCCAGATTTAAATTCATAACTAGGATCTAATAAGTTTCCATTTTTCTTGTAGTACTTTTTCGCTTCGTCCGACCAGTTAATTACGTAATCTGAATTCCCGTACCATTTTCGATAAAGCCCGCCTTTTGCACACGTAAAGAAAACTTCGTTAATTAATGGTTTGCTTATTTCCCATCTGAATCTAAGAAAAACATCATTGTTTGCAGTTTTGTTTCCGGATACAAATTTTACAGCATCATAAAATTTGTAATTTTTGTCACTAAAATGACTGACCATTTTTGATGAAATCCAGTATGAGATAGGGGATCCAGGCATTTTGTGCAATGCCTTTTGACTAAAATTAATTTTCTTCTCTTTTTGAGTCAAAAAGGCGGTTTCTTTGTCTTTCTCATCTACCAAACGAAAATAAATCCCGATTGGCAAAATGGCCGAGTTTCTTATAACAAAAGAAGTGGTTTGTACGACTTCTCCACCGATCATTTCGAAGGCGCGCGCTCCTAAATGGACCATGTTTTGAATCATTTTTCTTGATGATATTTTTTTTCGGAGTTGCTCATAACTGGATAAAAACATCCAACTATGCATGTTAATCATCGTTATAAAACCGTTCTTTTTGACGAAATCGGTTTCCATAAACATGGCTGACATGTCCGTTTTGCTGTCTGGGTAATTGCTTGCGGCGTACTTTCTAACATCGGACTCCATCGCAGAGGTGCCAATATACGGAGGATTCGTGATCATCACGTCGTATTTCGAGGACAGAATCTCAGCCAATTTCAAAAGGTAATTCAAACAAGCGATGCCGTCGTGGAAGAATCTGTTGGTGAAGATGTTTGGAACCATCTTGTCTTTCAAGGTTTGAATTGAGGCACGAATTGCTTCGAAATCCTTTTTCTCGACTTTGAGCAATGAACCGATTGTCTTCGCGTTATCGAATTTCCCGACCAGCCATTCGATGTTTTTGATCTGATCGGCGTTTAGAAGATGTGTTTCCTCAATTGTCGCTTTGTAATTAAGCGAGGTCAGAAGCTTTGAATCCCAAATCTCATAGACCTCAGGGATGGTGTAGTAACTATCGTTGAAGAACCTGGAGTTCATGGTTCTGGCCTTCATGATTAAAGAGAACGATGCCAATTGAGCTGCGCGCTTATCAACGTCCAAGCCGACGATGTTCTTCTTCAAGATGAGGGTTGGTATTTCTCTAGGCTGATAGCCTTTTTCTTCGTACATCTTGTAAAGCAGATCGAAGACATAGACCAGGATGTGGCCAGAACCGCAGCAAGGCTCAATGACCCTGATTTCTTCCGGATTCACGTTTTTGTATTGGATCTCGTCGATTTTCTTCTGAACGTCTTCCTCTTGTTTGGCGTCCTCGACGTAATATTTCATCTGGGACCTCAAAGAAGAGGATGGGTAACTCTCGAGCCAGATTCTTCCGACGGAGTTCTCCGCCATATACTTGACAATCCAATCTGGGGTGAACAGTTGGGTGACCGCAGGCAAGGTATCTTTTGTGATTGTCTCTTTGGAAGCGAAGACCGCGTCTTTCTTCTGGGAAATGTAGAACTGATAAAGCCACCCGATGACCTCGATGTCGTTCAAGAAAGGCTCCTCGCCTAGTTCGACGAGCTTTGTGATAAACGTCTCGCCTTTGAGCAGCGCCTTAGGGAGCAAGAGTTCAAGATAGTCGTAATCCTTTTGGAAAAGCATCGGCAGGATGCCGCTGAGGGCCTTGCATTGCCGGAAGAGGACATACCTAAAAGCCTCGTCCGTCTTGCCTTGGGAGATGAGGGGCTCCACGATCGACATGTCGATGTGCAAGTCGTCTTTGACGAAGTTGATGTTCTTCATGATCTCGGGCTCAACCCCGCCATCGCGGCTTGAGAGGACCCTGAAGCCGTGGGGGAGGAAATCGTGGACCTCCATGAAACGGAGCGCGACGATCCTGTTGAACCAGGTGTAGGCGAATTCCTCGATTGTCTGATGGTAGCCGTCTTTCCTGATGAGGTCGATGATCCTGTTTCTCTTTTCGAACATGTCGGCGGGATAGGAGTTCATGTCGCCGTCGATGATCGTGTATTCGCCAACCCTTTTGGCTTCCTTGATGTCGAAAACGGAGTTGATGCCGAGCGACTTCAAAGCGACCTCGATCTGGTTCTCGAGGTTGTTCTTCGCCCATACGGCGTATGTCTGCAATGCCTTTTTGTCCATGCCTTATCCTCCTAGTCGAGATTGAGCTCGTCGTTGTCCTTCAAAGCCTTCTCAAGCTCTTTCCTGATGTAATCGATGACGGAATCGATGTCCTCATGCGATTTGATCTTCTTTTTGGCGACCGGGACGCAGTCGATGACCCTGACGTCCTTGCTTCTGATGGCCCTGACCGGCGTCGGCGGTACCGGGGTATCGGGCGAGGCTGGTTTAACCTCAGGCTCAAGCAGCGTCCTGTTGATAAAGGACTTGAACTCATTGAGCGTTCCCTGGCTCGAGACGACGTAGGAATCGAGATTATTTGTTTTTGGCGAGAGCATAGCGTTCCAGGATTCGTAGGTGTGCATGATTACATCGTATTTGTCCTGGATTTTCTGCTTTTTAGCCTCGGATGCTTCTCCGCTCAAAACGGCGTCCAGCTCGTTCTTGATCTTCTCCTTGTCGGAGTTGATGGATTTGATCACCTTGTCGAATTTGTCCTGAAGGATCTGCTGCTTGATGTTCCCTGCTTCGAAGATGAGATTGCTGAGCTCGCTCATCTTTCCGAACGGGACATCCATTTTCAAAATGGCGGCGATGGAATCAACCGTATCCGACAGCTTATCTAAATTGCCGAGCATGTAGTTTTGGTCATACCAGGCGACAATCTCATGGGCGTCCTCGAAAGCTTTTTGCTGGTTCGAGCCTTCTTTGTAGAAATTCTCGAGCTGATCAAGATAATCGGAGTTATCCTCCAAGGAATCCTTCCTGCTGATGATCTCGTTGAAGATGGTAAGCGAGTCGTTGGATTTGACGATGGCTTGGAC
>CAVAGB010000057.1:0-4121 GCA_963588055.1 Erysipelotrichaceae bacterium
TTCGACGTAAGCGTCGTCAAGCGCGGAGAGATCCTCGAAAAAGGACGAAATCCTTCCGCCCAGGGTTCGCATAGAAAGCTCATTCCCAGGAGGATGATGCTGTTTTTCAGAGCCAACTCGCCTGTCTTAAGGGATGAACCTCAGCAGAAAGTCCGCCATCCCGATGACGGTGAAGCCGTTCTCGTCTTTGCAGCGCTCGAACGGGCGGTTGACGACGAGGATTTTCTGAACCTGGTCGTTCAGAAGGAAGTAGGGTCTTATCTCACGTTTTCTGGTCTCCTCGGAGGAGATATCGCTGCAGACCTGGACATAGATCTCCCTTTCGTCCCTCCTGGCGTAGAAATCGACCTCGTTCCCCTTGCGGATCGAATGGCCGAGCTTATCTTTCTCGATGGTGTCGAACTCGCCGACGCTGACGCTGTAGTTGTGATAGAGGAGCTCGTTGTAGACGAGGTTCTCCAATAGCTGTCCCTCGTCGCCGAAGGCGAAGTTGAGCCTGGCGTTCCTTAGCCCGAGATCGGTGAAGTAGTACTTCTTTAGCGCCCCGATCTCCCTTCTCCCCTTCAGATCGAAGCGCCCCGCTTCACTCAATAAGAAGGCATCGAGAAAGAAAGAAATATATCTCCCCACCGTTTTGCTGTCCACGCTTTGCCTGGTGACGCTTTCGTAGGTGCGCGATATCTTGTCGGCGTTTATGAGCTGGCCGACGGAGGAGGAGAGGAAGGTGCAAAGGTCCTCGAGGGCGCTTCCTTTAGCGATTCTGTTCCTCTCGAGGATGTCGCGGAAATACGTGGTGGCGAAGAGGCTCTTCAGATACTCCGCCTTCTCTTCTTTGCCTTTCAGAACCGCTAAAGGCATCCCGCCGTAGCGGAGGTACTCATAGATGGCCTTGCTCTCCTCCCCCTGGCGATAGGCATAGAATTCGCCGAAGGAAAGAGGCGCGATGTGGATGTTCGTGGCTTTGTCGCGGAATTCGGTGACGATGTCGCTGGAGAGCATCTTCGAGTTGGAGCCCGTCACATATAAGTCGATGTTCGACTGGCGCGCAAGCGAGAGGACCACGTCAACGAAGGAGATCGTCTCCTCATCGCCCTCTTTTGCCAAGACATGCTCCCCTTTCGTGAGGTTGGGGTTCACGATGGTGTAGACGCGTTGGATCTCATCAAGCATGACGTAAGTTCTTTCCTTCCCCTTCGCCCAGCCCATGATGTAGTCGCCTAGATACAAGGGGTCGCGGAGCTGGGCGTTCTCGAAGCGGTCCAAGTCCAAGAAAAGGATGTCTTCTTCTTTGGCCCCGTTTTCCAGAAGATAGCCCTTGTAAATGTCGCTTAGCAGATAGGATTTGCCGCAGCGCCTGATTCCCGTGATGACTTTCGGGAATCCGTTGCCCTTAGCGTCTATCAGTTTCTTTAGGTAATGGTCTCTTTGAATCATAAATCCCCTTTTCTGTAGAATTCTACACTTTTCCGGATTTGATTATCCCGCATAGCGCCCTTTTGAGCAATCGTAAATTCCCGAAAAGTGTAGAATTCTACACTTTTTCGGATTTCATGTATTTTTGGCTTTTCTCGGGGAAGGATTGCTTGGAATCGCGCTGCAGCGGCTAGAGAGTCCTGGGCGAGGATTGCCCTTCCATAGCAATCATCTCCTTTGCTATCTCTTTCATAGCATAAAGATTCCCTCGCCAGGTAATGCTTCAAAGGCTCGTTTTTCACATCGACGTCGTATTGGAAATCCGTGCCGACGATCTCTTTGGTACCTTCTTTGATGCCCCAGATAAAATAGGTGGACCCCTCCCCGCGGCAGGCGGCGGCGTTGGACATCGCACTTATGTATTGGCCCAGCTGCTCATGGTCAAACCAGTTTTCCTTATATTCGATCCATTTGCATTCGTCGTCCTTGATCAATTCAACCAGCAAATCTTTGTTCATGCGCTTCTCCTTCCGTGGGATGTACGAGAACATTGCACGAAAAGTGAGCAAGAAAAACGGGTTGTTTTATGTCCTAAAAGTGTTCGTATAGGAATCCCACTCCCCCGGGAGTGCACCCGTATGAACCCCACGCTTGCCGCCAGTAAATAGACGCACCGCCAAGAATCTACAGTCCTCGTAGAAAGACGCCAAGCATCCGATAAGCCGATGGCTTTTTCATCCCCCCTCTTATAAAGTGAGGGCTTTCGCCGTTGTAAAGAAAAACGAATCAAGTTGCTTCGCGAACTTCGTTCCCTATCAAGGTCGCATATGCCCCCTTCCCAAAGAGGTGCTGGATCTAAAAATCAAAGCATTTGGGCAAAACGAGCAATTCCCCTTTATTGATAAGGTGAGGGGGATGCAAATCGCTATGGAACCAAAAGGTAAGTCAAATGAAAGGCCGAGAATCGTAAAATCGTATGATTTCGCAGCAAACAGAGAATACGTTCAATGGATTTGCGATTTGAAACGGCGATATCGTAATGCGCAAATCAAAGCCTCCGTAAAAATCAATTCCGAACAGCTCCTTTTCAATTGGCAACTCGGCAGAGACCTTGCAAAACGTTCATCTGACGAAAAATGGGGTAAAAGGGTAGTTGAGCAAGTTAGCCTAGACCTGCAGGCTGAGTTTCCCGGGGCCGATGGCTTTTCTGTTCGGAATCTGCAGTTCATGAAACAATGGTATTTGTTTTATGCCTCAGGTGAGGAGGCCGTCGAGCTTATTAAGGGTTTCGAAAGCAGCGTAAATGCGGGCAGCGAAAAGCTGAAGCAGGTTGCTTCATTAATCCGCGAGGGAAAAACGAAGCAAGCTGCTTCGCAATTTCCAGAGCGGAAAGCGAACCAGGCTGGTTCGCAAATGCCATTCCCGCCCGTTTTCGCCTATGTGCCGTGGATGCACCATGTTCTAATCGTGCAGAAATGCAAGACGATAGCGGAGGCGCTGTTCTACATCAGAAGGACGATAGAGAAGGGGCTTAGCCGCAGCGCGCTGGACAACAGCATCCGCGCCGATACGTACCATTGCCTGGGCGCGGCGGTCACGAATTTCAAGGAGACGCTCCCCTTGCCGCAGGGCTTGCTGGCCCAGGAATTGCTCAAAGACAATTACGATTTCGGCTTCATCGCGCTTCCCGAGGAATACGATGAAGCCGCCTTAGAGGACGCCATCGAAGACCGTATGACGAGGTTCTTGCTGGAATTAGGCGCTGGCTGGGCGTTTCTAGGAAGGCAGAAGGAGATCATAATCGCCGGGAAAACGAGGAAGATCGACCTTCTCTTCTACCATATTTACCTGCGGTGCTACGTGGTTCTCGAGCTTAAGGTGAAACCATTCGACCCGGAGTTCGCTGGCAAGCTGAATTTCTACGTGAACGCGGTGAACCAGTTCGTGAAAAGAGAAGATGACAATCCGACCATAGGATTATTGATCTGCAAGGATATGGACCGCACGGAGGTGCAGTTGGCGTTTCAGGGGGTTACGACCCCGATGGGTGTCGCCACGTATGACAATGTGGGGATGGAGGAGATACAGAAGCATCTCCCTACGGCAAGACAGATTCAGCGGCAGGTCGAAATAGCGGAAGAAGAATACAAGGCGAAGCTGCAAAACAAAGAAAACAAATAACGCCGCATCGCCAGAAATTCTTCAGAGAGTCTGACCATGCGAATTCTTCATTTTCATCGGCGTGGGTTCGCTGCTATAGGGGTGCTTCCCTAAACCTAACACCCTCATTTCCGAGGTTTTCCTGAATTTGGGGTGTTAAGGAAAAAACGTAGAAGAGCCCTATTCAAGAGGGAGGGTAGGCGACCAAGGGAAAAGAAGGAACGCCATATAATGGGGGATCGAGAGGACATCGACAATGGCGCGGAGAAGCTCATCGCTCTTGCGCAGGACATCGACGGAGAGAAAACGGGCAAGCCGCTTTTCCTGATGATCCTGACCATTGGCGTTGCCGCTTTAAGGCGAGAAGACGGGGCCTATGAGTTTCAGCTGGCCTGTTTAAGAGATTGATAAATAGCCCAAAACGCCAAAAGCGAATCCAAGAAACAGGCCCTCTTTCGATCAAAGGATTCTTGCCAAGGCCAGCATTTTGAGGCATTGCGAGTGGCTAGGCAGGGGCGGATGCCTCGATGTTCGTATCCCGCTCCTCC
>CAVAGB010000058.1:0-4092 GCA_963588055.1 Erysipelotrichaceae bacterium
GAGGTGGTGGGGTGCTACCTAGGCATCCTCAAGGCCAAGAGGCCCGAGAGAAGAACTAAGGGCAGCAAGGCCTAATGGGGGGTCGCCCGCCTTAATTTGGTTGAATCGCCACGGCAGGGAAATATAATTTCCCCGTCCCGTTATCAAATAATTAATCTAACTTCGACCGGAGGTTGATTGCCGCCCATTTCGCGGATTTCGTCAATCTTCGGTACAATTTCGAAGCCGCGAGACCTTTTCAATTTCCCTACAGTTTGACTGCTATTTTCATGGTAAGGCCGCGGCCTCTTTCCCAATCGCTGGTCAGTTGATTTCGCCTAGAGCGCTTACTTATCAAGGATGATACGAGGGAAGGAAGGCCCGCGATGCGCGGCGATGGCAAGAAAGGAGAAAGATTCATGCCAGAGACAATTTACGTCGGGATAGACGTGGCCAAATTCAAGCACACCTGCTGCGCCGTATCCCAGGAAGGCGAGGTCAAGATCAGGCCCTTCGACTTCCAAAACGACGGGGAGGGGTATTCCTCCCTGCTAAAAAAGCTTGGGGAGATCGGCCCCAAGCAAACGGTGCTGATCGGGATGGAGGCGACCGGGCATTACCACGAGAACCTTATGCGGAGGCTCAAAGCGGAAGGCTATTCGGCCAAGGTCTTCAACCCGAAGCTCGTCACTGCCTACATCAAGTCCGAGAGGGTCGACTACCCCAAGACCGACAGCGGCGACTCGCTGATGATCGCGGAGTACCTCTCCAAGCACCCGGACAAGGGCTCCGCGGGCAAATCATACACCGCCGATGCCCTCGCGTCCCTCTCCAGGGAGGTCAATTCCCTCATCGCGGAGAGGTCGAGGGTCTACAACCGGATCCAGCGCCACCTCGACATCACCTTCCCGGAGCTGATCGGATTCCTTCGGAAAAACGCCGACGGCAGCGAGAAGAACTCGACGAGGGGTAGGAACGTCCTGGAATCCGCGGCCGTCAGGGTTTTGCTCAAGAGGTTCCCCTCCGCGGCGAAGGTCGCGAAGATGCGCGACAAGGACTACGAGGCGCTGAGGAAAGCGTCCTACGGGGCCTTCTCGACGATGAGGTTCGCGCGGATGAAGGAGCTCGCCAAGGCATCCGTCGGCTCGCCCGTCGAAAGCGACGAGATGATGGCGGCCATGCTCTGCGAGCAGGCCGACCTCCTCGATTCCCAGATAGAGGCCATCCAAGCCAGGATCGGGGAGATCTTCGAGGGCGAGCCCCACGAGTTCGTCAAGATCAAGGGGGTCGGCGTCAACTACGGAGCGGCGATCCTGGGCGCCGTCGGGGACTTCAGGGATTTTCCGACCGCCGACGCCGTCGTCCAGTTCGCGGGGCTGAGATCCAGGGTCTACGAGTCCGGGGAGGAGAGCAAGAAGGGCAAGATGACGAAGAAGGGCCCCCCGGCCATGAGATACGCCGCCATCCAGGCCGCCCAGAAGGTCATCCTCCATTACCCGAAATGGGCCGAGTACTACCGTAAGAAGCTGGACGAGGGGAAATACTACAAAGTCGCCCTCAGCCACGTCGCCGCAAGGCTCCTCAAGGCCATCTGGAAGATCGAGCACGATGGCCTCACGTTCGACCCCTTGAAGTTCTAACGAACCCAAGCAGGATTTTCGTCAACCAAAAATAACCGCGGTGAGCGGTGTTTTTGCGTTGGCGAAAATCTTTACCACCCAAAAAATAAATAAGATAATAGTTGACATGACGAAGAAACCGCTAAGAACATTGCTTCAATCAAGCAAGCCCTACTTGCTTCTTGCCCTGATCAATCTCTTCTTTTTTCTGATCCCCTTGAGTCTTAACTTCTACGTCGACGACGTGAAGGTGGAGGACACCGCGCAGAAGATCGCCAACGTGGCCTCTTCCACCGGACTAGAGAAGAACTCGGTGGCGATCCGCCTGCGCAGCCCAAACGCGGGGGAGAGCGATTCGGGCGGAAACCGCTTCGGGGTGAGCGTCAATTCCTATAACGGCCTCTTCCCCAATCCTTTGCAGCTCACCGATGGGCTGATCAACGAGGAATTGAGCTTCTCCTATGGGGATCTGCAGCTAGATGAGATAGGGTATACGATCACCTCGGGGATATTCTCGAACCATCAAGGCGTCAGGGGCAGGCTGTTCGATCAGTATGAGATGTATATCTATAGCGACAAGTCCAACACGGATTACTCTGGATGCAACAACTTCTGCTACATCACCGAGAGGACCGCGAGGAAGATCATGGAGGCCAATCCATCCTTAACTAGCTACGACGATGTGATCAATACGGCTTTGACCGTCAAATACAAGGACATCACCCATAAATGGAAGATCAGCAACGTCATCATGGACAAGGAGAGCTTCTATTCCCAGATGAGCGGGATCTATGGGGATTTCATCTTGGCCTATACCCACCTTCCAGGGGGGTTAGGCCATAATGTGGACCTCACCGCCTACTTCGGGAGCAACACCTACTTGAACATCAACAAAATGGAATCCCTCTTCTCCTTGGATAGCCCCACCTACACGGTGTACCGGGGGAACCTAGGGAATGCGGATGCCTCGACGTTAGATGAATTAGATACTTTCTTCAATGGTTTCGCCTACAACGAGACCACGAAGGTCCTCTATTACGTTGAGATCGGCGTGGCGGCCCTCCTCAACTCCTTATGCGCCTGGCTGTTCCTAAGGAAGAGGAACGCCTTGAAGTTGGTTCCTATGTTAGGTGGTATCACGGGTTCTTTGATCCTCGCCTACGTCCCCTTCTGGGCCGTGTACAAGGCGACGAGCAACGTTCATTTCCTTTCCCATATGGGCGTGCTGGGATTGCTCGTCGCATACGCCGTGGCGATCCTCGTTACCGTGTTTCTGTGGGTTCTCCGCAAGAAGGAGGCTCAATGAAGAGATTAAGCCTTAAGAAATACTTCACGGGTTTCGATAATGTTATCCGTTCGTTGCTAGTGATCTCGCTTTTCCTTTTCTTCGTTACCTACTTCATCTTCGAGGAGATGAGCAAGCTTAACTATTTGATGTACGCGCCTGCAGGGATGATGGGTGTCCTATGTGTCGTCTATTACATCAAGAAGAGAACGTTACCAAACGTAAAACCATTGATATGCATATACGTATTCGTGGGGATTGCCTATCTTACTAGTTTGATAGCCAATCCCATCGCCGCGTTGACGTACAAGACCTTATTGGTGTTGGCTGTGTTCGCGACGGTGATATACCTTAGCTGCAACATCATCGGGAACACCAGTGCTGTTTTCTACGCTTTGCTGTTCGCTAGCCTCGTCTTCGTAGCGGCGTTCGTCGTGGTGTACTGGAAGAGCCTAATCAAACTCGATTTTTCTACGCGTTTAGGGAAATACTTCGGAAACGAGAACGTCGTTGCAATGAAACTCGCCGTCTCTTCGGCTTTACTGGCTTCTCTTGGGGCCTACAGTAAGAGATACTGGCTTCTTCCTTTTGCCGTGGCGATTTTCGTTTTGATTGCGAGCACTGGAAGCAAGAAGGGTTTGATTTATGCGGCGGTGATCGCGGTCTTCGCGATCTGCTCACTCCTCAGGAAAAGAATTTGGATCGGCTTCCTTGTCTCTTTCGGCGCGCTTCTTGCGATGATTCTGATGATCATGTACTTCCCGCCTTTGGAGACCATCAAAAGCCGTTTCGCCTCGCATATAGCCTATTTGCTTGGGCAAAGCGGTGCCTCGACCTCCTCTATAGATAGGGGCTTATTTCGTGATAACGCCTTTTATTTGTCCTTCAAGAGCCTCTTCGTTGGTTATGGAATCGATGGCTTCTCCGCGGCTTCCGGTATCGGCACTTATTCACATAATAACATCTCTGAGTTGCTCTGTGATTTTGGGCTGTTTGGATTGCTTTCGTTCTACGGAATATTCGTCTACATCGTCCTCACCTTCAAAAACGTCGCTAAGAAGTTAGATATGACCATTGGTTTCTATTTGCTATTGGCATTTTTCTTGCTGACGTCCACTTCGCAGATTTTCTTCTACAACAAGCTGGTTTTCTTCCTCTTCGCTATCTGCATCTTCACAAATCAAAGGGAGAACATCGAATACACGAAGA
>CAVAGB010000059.1:0-3951 GCA_963588055.1 Erysipelotrichaceae bacterium
ACGCCGGAACAATAAGAGCGCGGAGTTCGTATGAAATTAAATCCGGGGGAGTGTGATTTCTATACGAACTCTTTATGGTGATAATTATTGCGATGGTGTCTTACTTTTTGTTGTGGACGGCATCAAATAATGCGTATTTTTGACGTCTAATTAGGCAAGATAGTCATCAAGAATCTTAAGAGAAATTATCATCTCGGGCTTTGAGTAAAGACAATAGGTGATGCCCATTCGGCCGTCAAAATGAGTGGGGGAACCCCCATGTCCAATAATCTGCGTTTCGAGAGCAGGCGCGCGGGTAAATATTATTAAGTATTAAAGGGGCGGCGGGGGAAGCCGCCTCTTTTTGCGGCACCGTCCGCGGCTCGCAAAGGAAGGCGAAAAAGGGGTAAAATATCCCATATTCGCAAGTCGGAGGAATCCGCGATATGAAAAAGCCATTGTTGTTATCCTTGTCCGCGCTCGCTATGGGGCTCTCTCTTCTAAGTTGCGCTCAGAGCAAGAAGGAGACGTCCTATTACCTAGATTCGAAGAACGACCTCATAGTGGTCTACAATGACGGGAGCGAGTCGAACCTCGGATCTTGGGGTGATGGCCTCATCGGCTCCTTGGGCTCGGTGACCGTCTCGGAAGGCGGGTTCTACGTGATCAACGGGGTCGCTACCACCATTAAAGCAAATCTCCCGGCTTCTTACGCGATCGATTCAAAGGGCCATTTGATCGTAACATACAAAGACGGGTCGACCGAGGACCTCGGGGATTTCACCGAAACGTGTGTGAACGGTGTGGGAGCGTCGAGGTCTCAGAGGACGGATATTACGTCATCAACGGCATAAAGACCTCAATCGTCGCGACGAAGGCCTACACGGTCTCTTTCGACACCGGCTTTTCCGACAAAGTGGGGCCTCAGAAAGTGAAAGACGGCTACAAGGTCACGAAACCCGAATTGGAAAGGACCGGATACACCCTCGACGGATGGTTCTGCAACGATGAGGAGTGGAGGTTCAACTCCGACGTCGTCAAAAGCGACATCACTCTCAAAGCCAAATGGACGGGGAACGAATACAACGTGACGTTCTTCGATGGGATGAACCAGACCACGGTGAACACGACCGTGACTTACGGCGCGGTGGTCGAATTCCCGAAAGTCAAGGAAGTCGCAGGCTGCACATTCGCCGGCTGGTATGACGGCGAGAGCTTGGTTGAGCCCGGCGAATGGGCGATCGCTTACGACGTCACGCTCATGGCGAAGTGGACCATGAACACCTACACGATCACCCTCGACCCTGGGGTCGGATCCGTCTCCAGCTCCTCCGTGGATGTGGTTTATGGGGAATCCTACACTCTTCCCGTGCCCACGAACGACTACGGCGTCTTCGCAGGATGGCTCCTGGATGGGGTCAAGATGACCGACGAAGAGGGGAAATCGCTCTCCGTTTGGCTGTTCGCCGAAGACAAGACCTTCACGATGGATTGGGTGATCGACGTCGAGACTGAAGGCGACCTTCTGAAGATGCACGCCTTCCCCAACGCCGAGTTCTCCATTAAGAACGACATTGCGCTGACGAAAGCCTGGACCCCAGTCGGGACTGGGGACAAGCCTTTCACAGGCACTATTCATGGCAATGGGAAGACGATCTCTGGCCTTTCCATGACCGCGGACGCCTCCAAAGACGCCTATGGGCTAATTGGCTATGCTTCGGGTGCCATGGTCGATGGTTTGTCTCTTTCTGGAGTTTCATTCACGGCTAGCAATATTGAAACGGCTTATTCCGTGGGCTCCTTGATCGGGAAAAGCGACGAGGAGAAGCCCAGCACGATAAGTGGCATAAAGGTTTCCGGAACATATGCCATCAGCAGACAAAGCACTTCCTATCCCATCACGGCGGGAGGGGTGATCGGCTCTTCGCCGAAGGATGCGATATCCGATTGCGTGAACCACATAGATATTTCTAACGCCGTTTATTCGGGTGGCATCGTCGGCTCGACGACCATGGGAAATGTTGACGGCTGCTACAACGATGCCGACATTGAAGCCGTCATGTTCGCCGGGGGCATCGTTGGCCGGACGATCGGGTCCGTCGAAGCTAGGAAATGCAAAAACGTCGGTGAAATCAGCGGCGTTTCCTCTGCCGGTGGTATCGTGGGATGGTCCACCTCCTGCGCTTCGTTCGAGCTTTGCGTTAACGGTGGCGACGTGACCGCTTCAACCAATAGCACATTTAAAGGGGCCGGTGGCCTCCTTGGATCCGGTTGGGCTACAAATACGGACGAATACGTCACCGTGGAAGGGATGAGCGAAGGAGGCATCACGATCCTCAATTCCTACAATACCGGAGTTATAACCGCGCCCTATGTCGGAGGCTTGGTCGGGCCCAATGTCAAAATATCAGTAGAAAAGTCCTATAACAGCGGCATTGTTAATGGGACCGAATACGCAGGGTCGTTGTATGCTTTATCGAACAGCTATTTAGTAAAGGAGTGCCTTGCTTCCGGGAATCTTAAATGTGATGGCGTGAAAGGCGCTTTCGGGTATGGGCTGGCCACAGGTAGCTGCGTTGATTCCTATCATACCTTTTCTGGCACCTCAAGCTGGCTAAGAGACGAAGGGACTTACACGGCCCATTATTACGGATCCGACTTGTACGTCGGTTCCATGTTCTGGTCCGAATACAATGTCGAAACCGGCGCTGGCACGTGGATTTTCAATAGCAACGGCTATCCAACGCTTTCAATTGAAAGCACGATTGGAGCCTGATGCCTTGCCTTTGATTTCGACGATTCTATTATCAAAAAAAGGAGATACCTATGAAATGTCCTTACTGTAAAGCCGGCGAGCTCAAGCCTGCTAAAAAACCCGGTTATTGCTGTTGCCATCGGTGCGGGTTTCTTTACACCGACAATGTCCAAGACGACCCAGATCTGACCAAATACAAATACGACGTCGCTTCGATCAGGAGCAAAGATGGGGAACCTTCCGCGGTATTTCAAAAGGCCCGCGGAAAATTCAACGACGGGAAATGGAAAGTCGTTGGCAATTGGCTTGTGAAGGGCAACTTTTCGCTCCTTTTCGGGCAAAAGTTCCTTATTCTGAAAAGGAGGGCGAAGTGAATGGCACTCATCAAATGCCCTGAATGCGGTCAAAATGTCAGCACCTCGGCCTATTCTTGCCCTCATTGCGGCTATCCCTTGAGGCCAGCTGAGCAGAAGCCTGCTTCATACACCCACCAAACAGTCAAAATCCGCTGCTTCGGCAGAGGTCAAGACAAATTGAACGAGAAACTGCGCCCTTACACTCGCCCCGGCTGGGAGATCGTTTCCGTCGTCGAGGACCATTGGCAAGGCGGGATCCTCAGCCCCGTTTACAAAGTGATTATGAAGAAAGCAATATGGTTGGATTGGTACCATTCCATCATATCTTTCATTGGATCATAGACGCCTTTTCGGGGCTTCTTCATAAAAAATCGGCGTTTCCTGATGCCCCGATTTAGATGTCAAATAATTGAGATTCTCTCGCATCGTTTTCGCAAACTCAAATCGTTTGATTAGCCAGCCGCGATCGGCCCCCCTTTCAGTTCGTCTGCCTTGGCTTCTTATCTTTTTTCGGCAGCTCACCCGCCACGACGAAACCTCGCTGATGGAAATACAAACATTCGACGGTATCGCGCGATTTGCCGTCTATTTTCTCCAAATCCTTGAGCTTCGAGATGTCGCGGCTTTCGAGCCTCGTTTTGCTCCCGAAGATATCAACGGCCACGGACACCTTCCCGTCTTTGCATACGCATACCTGCTCGACGAAAGTCTCGAAGAGGGCTTTCTTGTTGAACTCCTCCTCGGCGAGATAGTCCTTCAGGATCTCCAAGGAAGCGACGATCTCGCCCTTCGTGTAGCGGCGTCTCACGGCGGATTCCTTTTGGATCCTTTTGCCGATCTCGGCCCTCTCGGCCTCCAATT
>CAVAGB010000060.1:0-3540 GCA_963588055.1 Erysipelotrichaceae bacterium
TTTACAAGCTGTTCCTCGGCGACCTTTGCCTGGGATTGCAGTGTCAAAAGCAATGCAAGTACAAGTATGACCAATCGTCGGCCGATATCCGCATCGGTGATCTTTGGGGCGATACTTATAAAGAAGAAGAGAAGGGCGTCAGCGCCGTTGTGACCTTTACGGAAAGGGGAAAACAGATTGTTGAAACTCTGAACGGCGTCATACTTGTAAGGCACCCGTTTGAAGTGGTGGCCGAGGGTCAGATGAAGAAAAATGCAAAGGCAAAAGAAACAAAACCGATTGTAATGTATCTTCTCAGAAACGGATACAAACTTGATGGCACCCTGTTTAAGACGGTATTATTTTTACAACGTGTTATTTCTCGACTGAAAAGATTATGAAAACAGGAATTGTAACAATATACGATGTTTCCAATTATGGCTCCGTCCTTCAAGCCTATGCGACTCAAAAACTTTTGGAAGAGATGGGGCTGGATTCTGTGTTCATCGATTACGACAGGAGAAACAAGTGGTACACGGAAAAATCTCACCGATTTCAGGATTCGTTCATTAGAAGGTTCGTTCGCAAACTTGGTCTAAAGGCTGCACATAGAAAAGCGATAAAGTTGGAACAATTTAAAAGCAAATACTTCAACAAGTCAAGGAAGTACAAAGATTTGGACGACTTGTGCAAAGAGGACTGGAGTGAGTATGGCGCATTTGTCGTAGGTAGCGATCAGGTTTGGAATCCAAGATATTTGTGTGGCGATTCGGTGTTCATGCTGTCGTTCGCGCCTGATGAGGCAAAGAAACTGTCGATAGCTTCGAGTTTCGCGTCGGCTCGCATCCCGGAACAATATCTGAAGAAATATACCCGTTTCCTGTCGCGTTTCGATGCCATATCGGTAAGGGAGGCGAATGGCGTAAACATAATTAAAGAACAGTTGAATTTGCCCGTCGATGCGCGACAGCTGTTAGACCCGACTTTGTTGCTGTCGGACAAGCAGTGGCTTGCGTCACTTCCCGCAACAAAACAATCGAATGGAAAATATATTCTGCTATACATTCTGGCTTATGCTTTCGAGCCTCGCCCCTATATCTATGAAGTATCTCGATATTACAAGCAACTGACGGGGTATGATGTCATCGCCCTGTCGGGATATGACAAGATGGCGCCAACGGATTTGCACATCAGCAACCGGGGTGATGCCAACGTGCCGGAGTTTGTAAACCTTTTCGCTAATGCCGAGCTGGTCATCACGTCCTCTTTCCATGGGACGGCCTTTGCTGCCAATTTCGGCAAACCATTGATTTCTGTCATCCCGGAAGGGGGCGATGACAGACAAATGTCGCTTTTGAAAAGTCTTGGCATGAAGAATTGTGCCGTAAGTATCGGGAAGCCTCTAGCGGAAACAAATCCGTATTACGATGTCTCTAAAGAGCAGGGTTTGTTGAATGAAATAAGACAGGAAAACATCAATTGGATAAAACAGCAGTTCAGCACGTCCCACTGCAGCAATGAATAACGGATAAAACTTCGTGACATTATTGTTAAGGGGTTTCTTGGCAACGAGATAAAACTTTAAAGAAGAGAAATGATAACGACAGACTTCATCTATATATTTCTGAATGTTTTGGCATTGGTCATCTTCATGATTGCCGGTCGGAATATAAGTGCCAACGGGAATAATTATTGGAGATATGCCAGATGGTGCATTGTGACCTTTACGTTGTTGCTGGGTCTAAGGGTGAACCGAGGTAATGACTATGTGCACTATATGAATGTCTATATTCATGATTTGGAAAGGAATGACCTTTTGTTCACTTCCATCAATCATGTTTTAAAATATATTGGAGTAGGAGAGCATTGGATATTCATGTACTATTCTGGAGCCTACATCATCGGAGCGATGATTATGCTTCAGGAATATCGGCAGTACAGCAAATACCTGTTCCCGCTTTTTCTTATGGCCTTTACCATTTTCTCAGAATATATGATAAGGCAGGCCTTCGGTTTCACGTTTGTATTTGTTATGATCAAATATTTGTTAGACGACAACCTGAAATTAAAAGCGAAGGTTATAAGAATGGCATTGTGTTTCCTTCTTGCCTACTCGATACATTCCGCCAACGCAGTAACTGCATTGGCACTAATTGGAGTTTACTATTTCATTCGTTTTCCATTGCCGCCAAATATTACAGTACCTGCGTTCTTGTTCGCGTCGTATGTATTTTCGTCTGTCTTTGACTTTAGCTATCTTTCCGGAATTTTGTCTTTTTTAGGGGATACTAACGACAAGTTTGCCTCGTATACAGACAGGTCTGATCGATGGTTTTCGTCAGAAGCTATGGGTGAAGGGTATATAAGGAATCCTATAGTAAAAGTTCTCCAGACTTGTGGGGAGTGTGGATTGTTTTATTTGGGTTACAAAAGTTTGCAAATGAAGCCAGATAGGAATTTCCTATTGATGTACAATTTTTATGTGATAGGTTCTGTATATTCTCAATGCTTCTATACGCTTGAAATTATGAGAAGAATGGGCGACGTTATGTGGTATTTTTGGGCTTTCCCATTGGCGTATGTGTTTAGTTGCCGAAAGCAACTGTACAACACGTATAGTAAGAAACTCACGACCCGATATCTGATTCGGGCCTCCTTCGTCGCTCTGATATTCTTTTCTTATGATTATTTGAAATATTTGTTCTTCAGGACAAAAGATATGTATCACTTCATTTGGGATCTTTAATATGGAAAATGTTAAGTTGTCAATAGTTGTCCCTGTATTTAAAGTCGAGAAATATTTGGACGAATGCGTAACATCGTTGAGAAATCAAACACTGCGCAATATCGAAATCATTTTGGTGGATGATGAATCGCCGGATTCCTGTCCTAAGATGTGCGATTCTTATGCCGAACAGGACGAAAGAATCAAGGTGGTCCACAAGAAGAACGGCGGATTGGGCTATGCGCGAAATTCCGGTTTGGACGTGGCAACTGGCGAGTATGTCACGTTCGTCGACTCAGACGACATTATTGAACTGAATGCTTACGAGCGTTTGTGCGCTGAGGCAGTCAACAAGGAATTGGATATCGTCCGGTTTACATGTAATCGTTTCAAGGATGATGGAAGTCATTCCGCGACCAGTTACAATGCTCCCTTGTATGTGCTGGACCGGCAAGAGACGATAAGACAGCTCGCCTTGCAGATATTTGACGATAGAGAAGACGAGAAACAAGAGGTCCCGCACGGAGGAAGTTCCTGTATGGCGTTGTTCCGCCGTTCTGTGATAGAAAAATACAAACTGCGTTTTGTAAGCGAAAGAGAATATATCAGTGAAGACTTTATATTCTGTTTTCTTTTTTACTTGTATTCTAGAAAAGTAGGATGGTTGGCGAATACCTATTATCACTATCGTGTAAATTGGAGTAGTTTGACCAGAACTATTCGTCTAGATAGAATGCAGCGGGCTGGAGAATACTCCAAGGCAGTGGAAAAGCTGATACTTCAAAACGGGTTTGACGATTTTGCTAGAAGTTACGCCTGGGGTTATTACATAGGCG
>CAVAGB010000061.1:0-422 GCA_963588055.1 Erysipelotrichaceae bacterium
GTCTGGGAAGGGGTCATCCAGATCCGCCCATCCGGTGTGAGAGTCAAGAAGCCGGACATTTTCCAGGCGCTCGTCGCGCTCGTCCAGACCCCGATCATCGGGCGCTACAAGAGGAAACTGACCGTCCGCGAAGCGGCAAGGCTCCAATCCTTCCCCGACACGTTCATCCCCGACGAGAACAGGCAGCAAGCCTATAAGCAGCTCGGCAATTCCGTGAACGTCGAGGTCCTGAAGAAGATCTTCGAGCAGCTTATCAAATACTGACAACAAGGAGGCATCCATGACTGGGCTACATTTCTCTGATCAGGCCGGAAAATCCTATTACTGCAACTCGATCCTCGCCTTTCTGAAGGACGAGCCGAACGAAATCCTCGGGTCGCTGACGAAGTACGGCGCGAAATTCGGCTTCGACTCTTCTTTGG
>CAVAGB010000061.1:445-3511 GCA_963588055.1 Erysipelotrichaceae bacterium
TCTCGTCTCTGCAGAGCAAATTGAGGGACAGCGGCTGCTCCGGCGACATCATCTTCGAATACGACATCGTGAGGCTCGGGAAAAGGATCGACGTAGTTCTCCTCATCAAGCACATGGTCTTCTCCCTCGAATTCAAGAACGGCGCGACGAAATACCTCGCCAGAGACGCCGAGCAGGCCGAGGACTATGCCCTGAATCTGAAGAATTTCCACAAGGAATCGGAGAATCTCTACGTCTGCCCGATCCTCGTCGCCACCGAGGCGGAGGAGAAGAAGAACGTCATCGATTCCTATGAGGATGGTCAGATCCGCCTTCAGTACGCGAACAAATCCACGATCATGAGTTGCATAAAAGACGTCTACGACAAATACGGGACCGACGAGGAGATAGACTTCGACAGATGGTACAACAGCCCATATTGCCCGACCCCGACCATCATCGAGGCGGCCGTCACGGCGTATAGGGACAACACCGTCGCCGAGATCGCCCATTCCGAGGCCGGGCAGGCCGACATCGACGCCTGCGAGAAAGCAATAGAAGAAGTAATCGCGGACGCGAAACAGAACGGCAAGAAGGCCATCTGCTTCGTCACAGGCGTCCCCGGTGCCGGGAAGACCCTCGTCGGTCTGGACATGGCCTCCAAGAATCTGAACATCAAAGAGAACACGAAGGCGGTTTATTTATCCGGGAACGGGCCCCTCGTGGCCGTTTTGAGGCAGGCCTTGATCGACAACAGCAACCAAAGGAAGGCCGAGGAGGTCCGGAGGAAGATAACAAAGGACGAGAGGAAGGAGATCAACGTCGCCGTCAGCGCCTTCATTCAGGAAGCCTATCGCTTCAGAAAAGACAACATCAACCACGACAAAACCGAGCCGCCCGAGAACGTGATCATCTTCGACGAAGCGCAAAGGTGCTGGGACAAGGCCAAACTCACGGCATGGTCGAACAAGAAGATGGGCGTCGACGTCGACTCCAGCGAGCCTGAGTACTTCATCAAGATCATGGACCGGAGGAAGGACTGGGCCGTCATCATCTGCCTGGTGGGCCTAGGACAAGACATCTACGACGGCGAGGTCGGGATCAACGAATGGTTCAGGTCGTGCATCGAGGATTTCGACGGCTGGGAGCTCTATTACTCGCCGAAGATATTCTCCCAACTGGAAGATAAGGACATAGACAGGGCTCTGATCGAGGGGTCGCCGAAAGCGCATCAGGTCGAGGCGCTGCACCTGTCGACCTCGATAAGGTCCTTCAGAAGCGAGAAGCAGTGCCAGTTCGTCGACAACCTCCTGAACGGCGACGCCGAGAAAACGAAGAAGATATACGAAGAGATCAAGCCCGATTATCCGATTTTCGTGACCAGGGATTACAAGAAAGCGAAGAACTACATTAGAGGCAAGGTCCGCGGGAGCCAGAGATGCGGCGTCATCGCATGCAGCTCCGCCCAGCGTCTTAAACCAGAAGGCATATATGTACCGACCGACCTCGATGTTGAGAATTGGTTCTTAGCCCCGAAAGAGGACCTCCGTTCGTCAAATGCGATGGAGTATGTTGCGAGCGAGTTCAAAGTTCAGGGACTGGAAATCGATTACGCGGTCGTCTGCTGGGACGCCGATCTTAGAAGAAACAAGGACGGTTGGGAATACTACAACTTCAGGGGCACTAAATGGCAAAGAAGGAACAGCAAAGCCCAGCAAAGATATCTTTTGAATGCCTACAGGGTCCTTCTAACGAGGGCGAGGCAGGCCATGGTCATTTTCGTTCCTGACGGGGTTGAAGAGGAAACTGACCCAACCAGGAACAAAGAATATTACGACGCCATCTTCGAATACCTGCACGACCAGTGCGGAATCGAGGTTCTCCAATAATCTAACGAGGCCTAAAAATGACAAAGTTTGAGGCTGTTCAGAATTTAAAGAACGTTAAGCTGGTTATCGGCAACGGCTTCGATCTTTATTGCGGGCTGAAGACCAAATACGAGGATTACTTCATTTCCCGCAAAGATAAATTCGATTGCATATCTAAATGGCTCAATGATTATCACGATGCCAGAGATTATTTGGATTTGCAAATTTCAAACCATGCTGATTTTTGGCGCGATATACAAACAACGGCCGAAATAAACGCGTGGGATGTTTTGTTCTGCATCCTATCTTATGGGAAAGAAACTACTAACGGGTGGAATTGGTGCGATGTGGAAAGCAACATTGCCGTGTGGCTTGCGGACAAAAATCCAAAACATCATATGACTTTTAATTGGAATGTCGTGTTTGAGATTGTTGCTGGCCTGGAACATTCGGAACTGCCTGATTGGATGTGGTCTTTAGCGGCTTTCGTTCTGCATGAAAACAACGGAAAACGGTTCGCTTCGAATGGTGATTTCTATAACTTTTTGCTTAAGCAATTAAATAAGTTTGAGACGGATTTTGGATTGTACATTTGTAGACTCATCAGTCCAGTTCACGAATCAATGTACGGCGTTCGGCAAACCGAATTCAGATATTTGGCTAAGGCGGAAAAGACGTTTAAGAAACTTTGCGACACCAAAAACATCGCAAGTATTGACACCTTTAATTACGATAATCCGACGAATGATGATCTTTGCAATAAAATCCATCACATAAACGGGGAATGGGACGCGCCCATTTTCGGTATTGATTCAAATTTGTTCCCCGCCGAGGATCCAAGATTTATTTTCACTAAAACCTATAGAAGGATGGATTTGGAAATGCGTTCTGACGAAAGTCGTGAAACATCAAAATTTGACAATCTCATTGTGTTTGGGCATTCGCTAAACCAAGCCGATTACAATTATTTCTTTTCCGTTTTTGACAAAATGAAAATCGTTAACCTCGATAATGATTCAAGGATAGTTTTTGCGTATACCATCCATGATCCTGATAAGAAAGACAAAATATGTTCGGATGTTAGAAAAAACGTTTCTTCCTTGTTCCAAGAATACTCTCGATGCAAAGGCCTAGGCGCCCAGCACAACAGGTTGCTAGATGAATTAACCATTCAGGGGAAAATCATCTTGTATGAGATTTAATGCTCACGGATTGGTAA
>CAVAGB010000062.1:0-3478 GCA_963588055.1 Erysipelotrichaceae bacterium
GATCTATTGGGTAACTCCGTGCAGGTTCGAGTCCTGTTGCCCGCACCAATGAGATAATGAGACCGACTTTATGTTGGTCTCTTTTTTACAAATTCCGGCGATAAGATGATGAAGACTAATTTGTTTTAGTGCGTCAAAAATGTTATAATGAATAAAAAGATGACATATTAAAAGGAGGCAACAAATGAAATATGCAGAAAACAGCCTTACAGAGTTAAAGGAAAAACTTATCGATGAGGTCAAAAAAGAAATAACAGCCTTCTTGAACACCGAAGGCGGAACGATATACGTTGGCGTCAAAGACGATGGCGAGCTGGCTGCGCCATTTGATATGAAGGAACGAGACATCATGGACGTACGGCTCTCAAATTGGATTGATGATGCCATCTATCCGAATGCTTCCAGACTTATAAAATATGATTTCAACGATGATGGCGTATTCACCATTCACGTTACGGAAGGGCTTGACAAGCCGTATTATTTGAAAGAGAAAGGGCCTAAGCCTAGTGGGATATTCAAGCGCGTCGGGACCACGTCGAGGATGGCCACCGAAAGCGAGATTCTTCTCATGCTCCTTGACTCAAGGAAATACAGCTATGAGGAAGATGTTTCCGACGAGCAGGAGTTGACATTCCACTCTTTTGAGGAATTCTGCGATGAGAATGGCCTTAGCCACGGCGAGCGGAACATGCGCTCCCTCAGGATGGTTGATAAAGACGGCAAGTTCACCAACCTTGGGTTGCTAATGTCCGATCAGTCTCCGATTGTCGTAAAATTCGCAAAATACGACAAGAATCTCAATTTCACGACCAAGAAGGAATACAAAGGATCGCTTCTGAAGGTGCTTGCGAACGTTTTGGAAAACGCCGCGAATTACAACGACGTCTCCGCCGTCATCCTGAGGGGATCATGGCAAAGGGTCGAGACGGTATCCTATCCCGGCGCTTCGCTCAGAGAGGGGATACTCAATGCGTTTTGCCATTGCAACTATTTCATAAGGTCTAACATAAAGGTGGAATTCTTCGATGACAAAGTTAGGATAACCAACCCAGGGGGAATATTCGAGGCGACGCTCAAAGAAATCCTTGACGGGGTCCAGACGTATCGCAATCCTGGGCTCGTCAACATCCTTAACAAATTGCATTACATCGAGAATTTCGGGACCGGCATTCCTAGGATTATCGAGGCCTATGGGAATTCCAGCAAAAAGCCGATATTTGATCCACGCGACAATTTCTTCATTCTTACCTTGCCAAACCTGAATCACGATGACACAGTAAATGACACAGTAAATGACGCAATAAAAAATGATGCCCGGGCAATACAGGACGATAAGCTCGGCGATATGGAGACGCATCTTTTGAGAGTCATCAATATGTATCCAGGTTTGAACACCGTCAAGCTGACGGAGAAGATGAGGCAGAACTATTCGTCGGTAACCCTTGATATAATAAGGAACACGCTGAGGAGAAAGCTTTCTGATTACGTTGAATACAGAGGCGCGCCGAGGACTGGCGGTTTCTACGTCAAGAGCAATAAGAAATAATGTTTAAGAATGTTTTTTGCCATTCTAACCTTTGGTGTGGGAATCTTTGAATCTTGCACAACCGCGAATTAAATTTCGAAATTTCAATCTTACAATTCAAATTTAACCTTTGAAAATCATAGGAGACTGGAGATGCCCAACCCTGGCCTCCTATTTATTTGGATAATCCAATCTCGGGTTTTATAACTTTCTTTAAAATTTAAAGCTTGTGCCGTTAAGAGTCTTTCAATAGGAGACTTGGCACAAGGGAATTCCGTGTGAAAATGGGAAATTCGTTGTCGTAATAAGCATAGTATTCCAAACCTTTAGCTCCTCCAGTAATGGAGGAGTTTTTATTATGCTAATATATCGATAGATTGAATATGGTATAATATCCGTAGAATTTTTTTGCTCCAAAAATGGCAATAGTCCCCTTTCTCATCATAGAGAATCATTTCAAAAATCTTGTCCGCATCTATGGTTACCATAGGTTACCTTGGATTATCCATAAGGTATGTGGACACACAAGAGTTTCGGACTTATTTCGGTTAAAACGGGCTTAGATTACCCATAGTTACCTTGGATTACCAACTGCACAAGAGACTTAGGATCCATTGGGACACCCCGTGCAGGTTCAAGTCCTGTCTAGTGCACCATCGGAAAACAGCCCTCAAGTTTCTTGAAAAAGAGGCTTGGGGGCTTTTGTCATATCAAAAAGAGGGCAGGCGGAAGATGGATAAGGCGTTCAAACAAAAAAAGAACCGGGATGGTAACCGTTCTGGAGAGGTATCCATGCAGCTCCCACACTGGGGGAAGGAACTCCGTCTTTTACCTTTGCAAATGCGACTGCGGTAAGGAGTTCGTCGTCAGCGGAGACGAACTCAGCAAGCATCCCTATTCCTGCGGATGCACCCCCCAAGCCGTCGAGGGCGAAGCTTCTGAAATCCTTCCACGGACACATAAAAACGGCCCCACGATCGTGCATTACGGCAAGAGATGCCACGCCGCGTTGGTCGACGCCTTCAACATGAAGGAGGAGCTTCACAAAAGCTCGGAGACGAAAGGCCTCGCCGACAAGGACAACCCGACGGAGCCGATAAACGCCATCCATCGGGCGCTTAAAAGGTTCATGCGAAGCCACCCGTCGTATGACAGGGGTGGCCTTCAGGGTTGGCTCAACCTATTTTGGTTCATAGTGTCATACGAAGAATTAAGTCTTTTCGACAAGGCCAAAAAGCTACTGCAAACGGCGATTTTGACGCAAAAAGTTGTAAGGCATCGTGACGTTTTATCTAAAAAGTTCGATAAATAGCCTATTTCATAGGTCACCTATGCAAATAAGTGTTTTAAATTAATATGACAACAAGCAAGATAATATTATTGTCTCTTCAGTAAAGGTAAAGAGATACTTATCCTTAGAAAAAGATGGATACCATCCACTATATTGGTCTAGATATTCAAACCCCATATTTGATAGAGTCATTTTAATGGTGGATGAATTAGATTTTAAAGATAACCCATATATAGAAACTTCTGGATCTGTAATAAATAATGACTGAATTATAGAAATTTTATCTTCTACATAAATGTCATAAGAAACATAATAATTCGGCATTGACTTAATATTTTTTTCTATTTCAAAGGTATAATTTGAATCCAAATATGTATAGACAGTATCGTATTTTAAAGTATAAAACGATGAATCATCTAGCTCATCAGTATTAATTGTTTCGCCCAACCAATAATCACACTTAAAGTCTTTTGGCTTTTCGCTTAGGTCTACATTTGATTGAGCACAGCTGGTGAGAAGAATAAGTATTGTAAGTGATGATGGAAAAACAGATTTTAATTTCATATAAATTCCTTCTAACTGTAATAAATGTTAAGGGGCTCAATGAGGTAGTATCTTAAATCCTGTGTAAACGCAGGAATCTGCCATATCCAATATACCCT
>CAVAGB010000063.1:0-3411 GCA_963588055.1 Erysipelotrichaceae bacterium
ATTTCATCGGGGAAAACATGTCCGAGGGCTTCTACAGGCTTTTGCAGAAGAACCCCGCGAAGAAGATGTTCGTCATCATCTCAGACGCGCTCAGATACGAGATTGGCCATGAGCTCTTTGAGAAGATCAAAAGCAACAAAGTCCTCAAAGGATCCGTCGAGATCGATCACATGATCAGCCCCTTGCCTTCCATCACGAAATTCGGAATGGCTTCCTTATTGCCCCACAAGTCCATCTCGCTTGAGCAGAACAAAGTCCTGCTGGACGGCATGTCAACGGATGGGACGGCCGCTAGAGACGCTATCTTGAAAGCCAGGAACCAAAGCTATGCCGCCATCACCTATGACGACATCAGCAAGATGAGCCAAAAGGAGCTGAGGGCGTACTGTGCCGATAAATCCTTGGTCTATATCTATCACGATGTCATGGACAACGCCGGCGAGCACAGCGAAAGCAAGGTCTTCGACGTCGTGGATACATGTATCGCCGAGATCGTCAATCTGGTCAAAAAGATTTACAACAACCTGCAGGTCACGAACTTCTACATCACCGCCGACCACGGCTTCATCTATAGAAGGAACAAGATCGAGGAATCGAACAAATACGGGAACATTTCTTCTTTGCCCCACGTCGACGTTTCCAAACGTTATCTCGTAACTGACGATCAATCCATCAGCGTGCCCAACACAAGCGAATTCAAGCTCACCGCATTAGAGGGTGGCGAATACAAAGTTATCGCCCCTTGGGGATATGATCTGTTCAAAACCCAGGGAAGCGGAATCCAATACGTCCATGGTGGCACCTCTTTGCAAGAGACCGTCGTCCCACTGCTCCACATCAGCGAGCTCAGAGCCAGGACGGACGTCGAAACCGTCACCCCCGTCAGAGTGAGGCTCAAGAGCATCACCAGGAAGATCACCAACCGCTCCTTCACGCTCGAGTTCGAGCAGATGGAGAAGGTCGAGGACAAGAAGCAAGCGATGACATGCGAAACCTACATCGCCGATCAGAACGGCGAGAAGGTCTCAAACGAATACAAGTTCGTCGCCAATTCCTCAAGCGATGACCCGGAGACCAGGGTCACCAAGATCAGATTCACCCTCAACAACAAGCAATTCGACAGGAACAAGCCGTATTTCCTGATTCTGAAGGATGCGGATTCCGACAACGAGTACGTCGAGAAGGAACAGTTCCTGATCGACATCATCCAATTCAAGATGTTTTAGGAGGACAACCATGGATAATCTAGACAAAAAAGTATTCGACATATTCTCCGGCAGGGTTGTCCCTAAGGGCGCCACGAAGAAAATCAAGAACAGTGCGAACGTCCCGACCTACGTTTTGGAATACCTTCTCGGTACCTATTGCACCTCTGACGACGAGAAGGAGATCGAGCAAGGGATCGAGCAAGTCAAAAGGATCCTTTCCGACAACTACGTCCGTCCTGACGAAGCTGAGAAAATTAAAGCGAAAATCAAGGAAAACGGCAGCCACACCGTCATCGACAAGGTAAGCGTCAAACTGAACGAAAGAACCGACCAATTCGAAGCAGAATTCCTCTTCCTTGGCATCCACGGGCTTTACGTGCACCCGAAATACGTCAAGGAATACGAGAAGCTCCTCGCCGGAGGGATCTGGTGCATCGTGGATCTCTCCTACCTTTTCAGCGAGGATGACAGGAAGCAGACCCCGTTCATCATTAACGACATCACCCCTATCCAGATGCCGAACCTCGACAAGAGCGAGATCATCGACGCGAGGAAGGAATTCACCAAGGACGAGTGGATCGATTTGATCCTCCGCTCCTGCGGCATGGAGCCCACGCAGTTCGAATACCGCGTTAAATGGCACCTCCTGGCCCGTTTAGTACCTCTCGTGGAGAATAACGTAAACCTCTGCGAACTCGGCCCTAGAGGCACCGGAAAATCGCACGTCTACAAAGAGCTCTCGCCGAACTCCATTCTTGTCTCAGGCGGCCAGACGACCGTCGCGAACCTCTTCTACAACATGGGGAGGAGGCAGGTCGGATTGGTTGGGATCTGGGACTGCGTTGCTTTCGACGAGGTCGCGGGCATCTCCTTCAAAGACAAGGACGGCGTCCAGATCATGAAGGACTACATGGCCTCCGGCTCTTTCGCCAGGGGCAAAGACGCCATCCAGGCGAATGCCTCCATGGTCTTCGTCGGCAACATCAACCAAAGCGTGGATTCCTTATTGAAGACTTCCCATCTTTTCGAACCGTTCCCTGAGGCGATGATCGACAGCGCTTTCTTCGACAGGATGCACTGCTACATCCCAGGATGGGAAATCCCAAAGATGAGGCCGGAGTACTTCACCGACAATTACGGCTTCATCTCCGATTACCTTTCAGAGTTCTTCCGCGAGATGAGGAAAGTCCCTCAGACGGACGCTTTCGACAAGTACTTCAAGCTCGGCAGATGCCTCAACCAAAGGGACACGATCGCCGTGAGGAAGATGGTCTCTGGCTTAACGAAAATCATCTACCCAGACGGTAACTTTACCGAAGAAGAGATCGAGGAGATCCTCAAATACGCGATCGAAGGGAGACGCAGGGTCAAAGAGCAGCTCAAGAAGATCGGCGGCATGGAGTTCTATGACGTCCAGCTCTCCTACATCAGGCTATCCAATATGGAAGAGGTTTTCGTCCCCGTCTTGGAGCAAGGCGGAGGCCAACTCATCCCAGAAGGCGTTGGCAAGCCGGGCCACATCTACACGATCGGCAACGGCAGCAACGACATGAAGGGCCTCTTCAAGCTCGAGACCACGATCGCTGAAGGAAACGGCAAGTTCGAGGTCCTAGGCATGTCCAACTCGCAGGAAGCCAGAGAATCCCTGAAGGCCGCCCAGAATTACTTCAAAGCCAATGGCAAGTCCATCAGCCAGTCCATCATGATCGATTCGAAGGACTATCTGATGCACATCCAGGACTGCCAGGGCGTCGGGCTTAATAGCAACATCTCTTTGCCTGCTTTGGTCGGCTATTGCAGCTGCGCTTTGAATAGGCCGGTTCTCCCCCAGATGGTCGTCCTAGGCTCCATGAGCATCGGCGGGACGCTCAACAAAGTCGAGGAGCTTGCTTCGGTATTGCAAGTCGCTTTCGATGCTGGGGCCAAGAAGATTCTGATCCCAATGAGCAGCGCTGTTGACATCCCCACTGTTCCTGCTGAGCTGTTTGCCAAATTCCAAATCAGCTTCTATAGCAGCCCGGAAGACGCAGTAACAAAAGCCTTAGGCATCGAATAATTCCGATGGGATCTGCAAAAACGGTTTGAACGCACTAGCCGCCAAACCAATCTCTGGTCTAATCTAAAAAGCTTTTTAATACCAGCCAATCAGCCGCTAATTCTATATTCTGCAGCCTTTCTTCAGCCGCGGATGCAGACGCGGAGA
>CAVAGB010000064.1:0-3320 GCA_963588055.1 Erysipelotrichaceae bacterium
GCAAAGGTTCAGTGACGTCAAGAAAGCCATTGGCGATTTGAAAGACGATAAGGTAAAGATAACGGAAGATCAACTAATGGTGATGCAGACCTGCCTCATCGTTTTTTCCTGCGCCTGCGTCGTGAAGATCCTGTATTCGGGCACGAGTTGCCCCGGGTACATAAAGAAATCGCATGACGCGATAGACGGCATGACAAAAGAATACAATTCATACGTCGGGAAATGCCATGACATAGCTTTGAGGGATGGGAAGAACAAAGAAAAGGGATCCAAGATCGCCTTGGCGATCGTGATGACCCTTCTCGGAGGCAAGAACGGCGCAGCGTTCGGCGGAAGCATCGCCGGCAGCAAGCTTACCAAGAAATTGGAAAGCAAGAGGGAGCAGAAATGCGAGAGGATACTCGAGATGCAGGTCGTCAATAACCATTACGGCAGTTGCGTCTCGAATCTATATTCGTCCCTGGAGAGCGACAAGCCGATCCTTCTAGACGATCAATATGTGTATTACCCTTCAAAGTAGTAAAGCAAAAGACGGAGCCGCCTGGTTTGCGTCTATCTAAAGAGGTCCTTGCCTGCTGCTTGGTCTTTAGGCCTTTGGGGAGGTCCAGAAGGACTTTTTCCTGTTTTGGCTCACTCTTTACGTAAAGGGCGCTGTCATCCACGCAATTTCAGGCCGATTTGCCATCCAGACACCCCCTGGGCTAACATATTGTTCAATAACGGAGGCGATACCTATGAGCAAAAGCAAACTGACGCCAAAACAAAGGCTAGCGAAGATGCAGGCCTACAGCAACGACTACCACAAAAGGAACTACCGCGCCTTCGGGCTGAAGATCAACGTCAACACCCAAGCCGACGTTCTCGGATGGATAGAGAGCCAAGACAACATGACCGGCGCTATCGTCGATCTGATCAGGAAAGACATCGAAAGCAAGAAGAACTGAAAGAAGGCCGCTTCGCGATGCGAAAAGGCCTTAAGACATAATCCGGAGGAGGAACGACTATGAAGAAGAAATGGTATTTGGGGATGATGGGCTTGCTGGCTTTGACGGCCCTCTCTTCCTGCGGAGGCGCTGAGCCTTCGCCAGAGACATCAAGCAATGAGGAGATCTACGCGGTCTATGAGGCCTACAAAGCCAACGGGGGAGAACTTTCCTACGAGGATTGGCTCGCCTCCATAAAGGGGGAGAAAGGCGATAAAGGGGACAAAGGCGCGGACGGCTATTCCCTTCTTACCGGCCGTGGCGAGCCATCCTCTTCCTTAGGAAAGGACGGGGATTCCTACATAGACCTAGATACCTATGACTACTACGTGAGGGCCAATGGCTCCTGGGGCAAGGAAGGGAACATCAAAGGAAAAGACGGCTCAGGCCAAGGGGAAAGCTCCTCCGGCAAATCCGCCTATGAGCTCTATCGCGAGAACAACCCAGACTACGAAGGCTCCGAGGAGCAGTGGCTCGAGGATCTGGCTTCGGGGAAGCTGAGCAAACTGACCATCACATTCGATACGGACGGAGGGACGCCCATAAGCCCGGTGAGCATCAGCGGCAATTCCTTCTTGACTGTCGATCCCCCGACCAAAGGCGGATATCAGTTCTGCTACTGGGAGCTGAATGGGGCGGAGATCGATCTGAGGACCTACGTCTTCCACGCCAGCTGCACCTTAAAGGCGAAGTGGTGGGCGATCCCCTATACGATCGACTACGTCACTAATGGAGGGGCGAACGATTCAGACAACCCCCGTGGCTACTATGCCTATTACGAGGACTTCGCGTTGAAAGACCCCATCAAGGCGGGCTATGAGTTCAAAGGGTGGTACGCCGAACCAACCTTCGTCAACAAAGTCAGCGTGATCAAGAAAGGGAGCTATGGGGACCTTACCCTCTACGCGAAGTGGGAGGAAATAACTTCCCGCATCAATTCGCCCATCATCAAGACGCCGACAACGATTGAGTTCTGGCACCCTCTCGACAGCTCTTCCTCCGACTTCCTGACTTCCTGCATCGAGGAATTCAAAGAGGAGGAGCCCAACGTCATAGTTGAGGCCCGTTCCTACCGCAATTACTCGGACCTCTATTACTGGACGGTTCGAAACAATGTTGTCGGCAATTTCCCCGATCTTGTTCTGAATTACCCAGGATACATCGCCGAGATGTTTGACCAAGCCTATGGACAACCGGTGGATTTAGATCCCTACATGAGCAGCGTGGGCTATGGCTGGAGCGATGAAGAGAAAAGTGACTTCCACGCGAATATGCTCGCCTTAGGGGGAGAATACGCGAAAGAAGGGACCTATTCGATTCCTTATAATGTGACCACCGAATGCCTTTATTACAATGCCGACGCCCTTCTTGGACTCGATCTTTCTTCCTTCGATTCCACGATCAACGGAGGCAAAGCCCTCGACGCTTCTTATCTTGATAATCTCACCTGGGAGGAGCTCTTCGAGAAGCTTTCCCCGGCATTGGAAAGCTACAACGACAGCCTTTCATCCGAGGCGAAGATCCTCAAAGAGGGCTCCGAATCGATCATCGCCTTCAACAGCGAATCGAACCTTTTCCTCAATCTAGCCAAGCAATACGGCATAGGCTATACCTCCGTTGACAAGCAGACGGGGGAGCCGAGCTTCGACTTCCTCAAAGGCGAGGACAAGCAGAAGATGCAAACCCTTTTGAAGAAATGGGCCGGCTATGCGGAGAAAGGCTATCTGGTCTCGACGCGGAGCATGGATTCCTATTCCTATGCTGATACCTACTTCGCCAATCAGGAATCGCTGTTCTGCGTCGCTTTCCCAAGCCAAAAGAACTACATCACCCAATCCGCCACTTTCAATCTTGGCGAGGCCAAGATGCCCCACGCCGAGGGGAGGGGCCAATACTCCTATGCTTCGGGGGCGCATCTGGCAATGTTGAATCATGATAATCACAACCGTAGAGTGGCCACTTGGATCTTCATGAAGAAGTTCTTTGAGAAGAGCGCGACTCTCGAAAGATCAAAGGACTATGGCATCATCGACATCCATAAATCCAGCGAGGCCAAATCGCTTTACCAGAATAGGACGGACGTCGTCTCGAGCCTTTTCAGCTATCCTTCGTTCAAAGGGTCCACAACCGCGCTAAATCAGGCTTATACCATCATGGGCAACGTCATAGCGAGCCCAGGCGAAGTCGATGAGAACATCGATGCCTGGTTTGATTCGGCGTATCAGGCCTGCGTAGGCACGTCTAACTGAAAGTCGTAGCCCAAACTCCTCGTTAGTTCATTTTTAAGGCAACTTTATCTCCCTGCTTTCATGGCAGGTGAAGTAGATGATCTGCCAA
>CAVAGB010000065.1:0-3248 GCA_963588055.1 Erysipelotrichaceae bacterium
CCTCGATCATTATCGCGTCGCCTACAAGGACAAGGCCTTCAGGGGTGCGATTAATTCGGCAACAATACAAACCATCGACGGCAAGCCCATTTTATGGATAGCAAAATGGTTGCATGTTAAAGATGTGCGGCACAAAGTCTCTGGCTCCGATTTAGGCCTCCAGCTTTTAAGTTTGATGAACGAAAGGCATTACTCCTTGTTCCTCTTTGGTGGGAAAGAGGGGGTTGCCGAGAAGGCAAAAGAGCAAATTTTGAGAAAATACCCAAATATAGAGATCGTTGGGACTCTGACCCCTGATTTCGGATATGAGAAGGACGAAGGCAAATCTCATGAGTACATAAAAAAGATCAGTGAGAAGAAGCCCCAATTCGTCTATCTTTGCACGGGGGCTCCGAAGACGGAGAAGTTCTTCCAAAAGCATGCGGAGGATTTTGGAGATTCAAATTACCTCTCTATCGGCGCCACGATCGACTTCATCGCAGGCAATATCAAAAGGGCGCCCGAATGGATGTCGAATCACGGCCTGGAATGGCTCTATAGGCTTTCCAAGGACTTCAAAAGGCTCTTCAAGAGATACTGGCTTGATGGGTGGTTCCTCGTGAAAATGTGGTTTTTATGCCATTTCCGTAGGAAAATGTTCGAGGGAAGCAAATGAAGAAGACCGTATTAATCGATTTGACCTCGCTTGACGACAATTTCTCCGGGATCGAGCATTACGCTTTGTATATCACGAAAGAGCTCATAAAAAGCCCGGATTTCGATTTCGAGCTGCTTTTCAAGAACTCCGTGTCGCGTTTTGAACCAGCCGAATTGGAGAACGTAAAAACGACCGTCTTGACCGGCAATAGATATGAGATTCTTTTGAAGAAGATCCCTGACTATATCGATAAAGCAAAGCCTGACTACGCGATTTTCCTCGCCTTCCCCCCAAGCCTTTTATGGAAGCCTAATGAAGGCACCAAAGTCATCTCCACAATCCACGACCTCGTTGCCTTCGACGCCCCCAAAACGATGACGCTCAAAAGCAGGGTCTATTTCAGGAGGTCCATCCTCCATGCGATCAAAATCTCCGGCAGGATAATCACGATCTCCGATTTCTCAAGGTCCAGGATCGTCGATAGATTGAAGTTCGATTCTAACCGCATGATCATGTCCTATTGTTCTTCCTCGATGCCAATCGTGGAGAAAAACGAAGAGGAAATGCGGGCCAAGTATTCTTTGCCCGAGCATTACCTCCTCGGCCTTTCCACCTTGGAACCTAGAAAGAACTTCCGGACTTTGATTGGCTGGCTGTCCCGCATTTGGAACGAGGATCCCGGTGTCCCCGATTTGGTACTCGTGGGGAGGAAAGGCTGGAAGGTCGAGAAGCTCCTTGAAGGCGTCCCGGAGAAGCTGAAGGGCAAGATCCATTTCACCGGTTTCGTCGATGATGAGGACATCTACAGCATATACAAATGTGCGGATACCTTCATCTTCCCTTCGATTTACGAAGGCTTTGGCATACCCATATTAGAAGCGGTGCAAGCCGGGAAATTGCCCTTATGTTCTGATATCCCCACATCTAGGGAGATTCTTGGGGAAGAGTATCCTTTCCTGTTCAGATTGGACTCCTTCGACGACTTCAAGGAGAAGCTTTATCAAAACCTAGACTGCCATGATTCGCCGGATTCCGTGTTGAAAAACGATGTTTCGAAGTATGATTGGATGGCTTCGGCATCCGCGATAATCGAAGCTTTGATGAATGAGTCGCATGCGTAAGAAATCTAGTTTAGCCTTATACGATAGGCTCGTGCTTATCCTTCTATACTGGGTTTCCCTCCAGGATTTTGTTTTGCCTTTGGTATATAGCCTCACTGGGAATCTAACCCTCGCGAAATTGCTTTTCTATTTCAAAGACGTCCTGCTTATTGTTCTGTTTGTCGTCGGCATCTTCAAAGGGAGATGCCGCGACAGATCTGAGGCTTTTTTGATTATCTATTTCGGATATCTCGTTCTAATGGCTGGCGTTGGTTATCTAAAGGGGATAGACCTTGCTACTTTGGCAGGATCTTTGAGAAGTTGGATCCTGGCCCCGTGCCTTATGGTGATAGGCTTTAACCTGTCAAGGTCTCAGGGCTCTTTTAACAAGATCCTGAAATTCTTCTCCCGCTTTTTTGTCTTCGTGGCGATCTTAGGCATTATCGAGTATGTGACGGATGCATACATCACCTCGACTATCCCATTTTGGACGGACGTCGTGAAGATCGGCGATTTTATCACCGACGTGAAAGGGATGGGCAAGACTTTGGTCTATGGGCTGCCTGGCAATTTCTACGGGTCCTACGGGAATGGTTATTTCTCCACAAAAACACTCGTCTCGATATATGGCAATCACTTGACATTTGCTTATCTTGCCGCGATTCCGTGTTTCTATTATTTCTATTCGGTTCTCTATCGCAAAAAAAGAAGACCATTCGTTCAATTCGCCATCGTATATGTGTCTTTGCTCCTGTCCTACACGAGAATCATCATCTTCATGGTGACCTTAATCATGGTTGCAATGGCGATTGTCAAATCGGGAAGATTCAGAACTTTTGCGATTGCGGCCTTGCCTGTTTTTGCCGTTGTTTTGATGATGAACATCAATCGACTAATCTCCTATGTTGTCGATGGATCCACGATCGGTCACATCGCCTCTATTTTAGGGGCGTTGGAATCGATTAGCCCTTTGGGGAACGGGATCGCGACTTTCGGCATATGGGGCGGCGTCGGTACCGAGTCTACGTATCTTTCTTGCCTTGGCCAATTGGGTTTGCTGGGCCTTTTGATGTATTTGATTTGCAATTTTGTACCTGTGGCTAGCGTTGCTTCCTCTTTCAAGTTTTCGCAGAAGAAGGGCCCTTATGACTTTATGGCTCTGGCCGTTATCTCCGCTTCGATCGTCATGCTGACATCGGGGCTCATCTCCGAGCAACTGGGCGCTTACACTTCCATAGCGCCGTTCTATGTTTTGCTCGGCTATTACGCTCGGGAAGCGAAACGCCAGACTGCAAGAAGCATCCAACCGATATATGTGAAGGGAAAGATATGCGAGCTTTGCAAGACGCTTTGACCTCTCAGCATCGGAAATCATCGACCGCGTGCTTTAGGCTCAACTGGCAAAGCGGCGTTAGGCGTTGAAACGAAACGCAACTATGGAACAACAAACCGATGTATCGATAATCCTCGTGAATTACAAGACATCCTCCTTGATAGGAGATGTTCTTGCT
>CAVAGB010000066.1:0-3192 GCA_963588055.1 Erysipelotrichaceae bacterium
CAACACGACCGACAAGGTGTACCTCCTCAGCTATCAAGACTATATGAACACAAACCATTTTGCCGATGACGCGTCAAGATGCTGCAAAGTCACGGATTGGGCTAAAGCGAACGGCGCCTACTACAGCACGTCGGCGTCATACAAAGACAACGGCTGGTATTGGACCCGTTCTCCGTACTCGGGCAACTCCATCTACGCTTGGTACGTGGACTACGATGGCTACCTCAGCAACTACAACGTCTACTACTCGAACTACTGCGTACGCCCCAGCCTTCAGCTTAAAGTCTCCTGATTAATCAGGAGAATCCCCGCAATCAAATGCCATCCCCACATCAAATTCTTTGGGGATGGCATAGAAGTTACGGTCACGGTAACTGAATGTTTAAGCGAATATGAGACAGAGATTATTGAAAGAAAAAGAAGAGAGAAAAGAGACGGAACTGCTGGTGTTCGTGAAGGCGAAGGCCCTGACGAAATACGTCATGAGCGCCTGCGCGAGAGCGCCGGTGAAATTCCGCTACTCCCTTCTGAACCCTCTTTTGAACGAATGCCTTGACCTGATTCATTTCCTTTACGAGGCGAATGAGCTTCCGGTCAAGGATCCCGAAAGGGCCAGACTGGTCAGAAAGGCGATCTCGAGACTCAAGAGCATCGATTTCATCTCGTCGTTCGCTGCGGAATCTATTTGCTTCACCGCCAAACAAGGCGAAGTGATAAGCAGATATGCCGGTGATTGCTTCAAGTATCTCCTGGGGTATTACGCCCTCAGCAAGGATGCTTTGGCGATATAGGGATTCCTTGCAAGGTGTCTAGCGCGGTGTTGGCGTGGTTCCCTCCCGTTCTCCGAACTCGGACAACTCCAACAACGCTTGGAACGTGAACAACGATGGCAACCTCAACAACAACAACGTCAACAACTCGAACAACTGCGTACGCCCCAGACTTCACCTAAATGAGATTGAGATTATGTCTCTCATCTTTGTTAAGCGTCGGTCATTCTATGGAGTTTGATCAGTAAGGGCTGAAGGGAAGGAATGCCCTAGCTATATGTCTTTGCATATGGCAAACTGGCCATGGGTGGGAGGGACTCATTCGATTCCCTTCCTATGATCCCCATGGCTTTTTTATGTAAAACATTATGAAATACGAAGAGATATTCACCTATCACAACTTATATAAAGCCCATATGAAAGTGAGGAAGAATAGGTTATGGAAGAAAGAGGTAATGGAGTTTGAGCTCAATAAGGCTTATGAGATAAATAAGCTATTTGATGAGCTAAGGAAGAAGACGTATAAGATATCCCCGTACAGGACATTCAAGATATATGAGCCCAAGGAGAGAAGAGTGGATGCGACCTCATATAGAGACAGGGTCGTCCAGAGCTGTTTCGTTGACAATTATCTTTCCCCTCTCCTAGAGAAACATCTTATATACGATAATGCCGCCTGCAGAACCGGCAAAGGAACCGACTTTGCTAGGCTCAGGCTAAAAAGATTCATGCTTAAGGAGAGTAAGAGAGGCGATAACGTATATGTCCTCACTTACGATATCCATCATTATTTTGAATCGATTGACCATGATGTCCTTAAAAATAAATTGAAGAAACTTATCGATGACGATGAGATATTCGCTTTTGTCAGCATGATTATCGATTCTTTCAACAAAGAGGAGAATAAAGGCCTGCCACTAGGCAACCAGACAAGCCAAGCCTTTGCGCTTTATTATCTAGACAAGTTCGATAGGATCATCAAAGAGAAATACTCAATCCACTCGTATACGAGATATATGGATGACGGGGTGATCATGTCCAGTGATAAGACAAAACTTAGGACTCTGCTCTCATCGCTAGAAAAAGAACTCGATGATATAAAGCTCTCGTTCAACCCCAAAAGAACCAGGATATACCCCCTAAAGGAGGGGATAACCTATCTAGGATTCACTTATAGGATAGTGGGCAGCAATAAGATCGTCGCTAAAATGGCCAAAGGCAAAAGGAAGAGACTCATATCTTATTTGAATAGATACGCGCATCCACATGAGTCTCTTCTTTCTTATAGGAACTATTTAAAGATGAGATGCAATGATAATGGACTGATTAAAAGAATAGATAAGGAAATGAATTCTTTAAGTAACGCGGAGGTTATATGCGATTGCGATTAGATAACTCGACAATCCGTCAATCGCGTTCTTTGTTCATAAATGTTCCTTTTTCTGGGCATGCGGTCCCTGAGCTAATGCTTATGCCCATTTGATATTCTGCCAAATGCACAAAAGCAGGTGGTCTCGCTTATTGTTACCTATCCATAACATGCATTTCGCCAATTCAAATACGTATTTAAACGGTGAAAAAGATAGGAGATAAATGAGTTTGCACCTTGTGTTCATGTATTCGGTAGTTTTAAAATGGGGGAGTTTATAATAACCTTGACGCCATCGTATATTTCACAAGTTTCATGCGGAATATTTTTCTGTACATTGCCTGACTTCTTTATACATATGGATTCAATATACGAAAATGATTAAGCCGTACAAAAACGTAATCTTTAGGCCGATTTAAGCGCACAACATGGGGAATACGGGTCAATATTTGGCCTTAAGGGTTGGTTTAACTTGCAATTTTCTTTATTTAATTCGGCTTATCTATTATAAATAACTTATAAAAGTTTAATGCGTTTCGAATCGTCGGTATTCCAAAGGCATAAACAAGAGGTAACCAAATATGCATAAGAAAACAAAAATAATGCTGACCCTATGTTCGACCATCTTTGGGGTGTCCTCCCTCACAGGGTGCACATCCGATGACATAAGCGCGCTCCAGAGCCAGATTAGCCAGCTCCAGTCCGAGCTGGACGCTGCCAACGGAGAAAACAATGAGTTGGAGAGCAAGATGAAGGAGGCTGAGGATGACTACAGCTCCAAAATAGATTCGCTTCAGGATGAGGTGGACTCATTGGCCGAGGAGATCAAAGAAGATAATGAGCAGATATCTTCCTTGTCCGGCAGAATCTCATCCCTAGAGGCCAAGAACCAATACACCGCGCATTTCTACCTCGATGGCGATCTCATCAAAGAGGTGAAGGCCGAAGAGGGCAAAACAATATCGGCCCCATCTGCCGAATTGAGCAAAGGTTACATCATCTCACAATGGTACACCTATGATTCCGGGCTGAGGTGCCCATGGTCGTTCTCCG
>CAVAGB010000067.1:0-3080 GCA_963588055.1 Erysipelotrichaceae bacterium
CCTTCCAGGAAACGACCCGCGTCCTCACCGACGCCGCGGTGAAGAACCGCACCGATGTCCTCCACGGTCTCAAAGAGAACGTCATCACCGGTAAGCTCATCCCCGCCGGCACTGGTCTAGCCTCCCCCGAAGAAGCGGAAGAAGCCAACAACTTCTCCGTCTCCGAGGCGATGAAAAAGGTCAAAGCCCAATACATCGAAAAGCACGACCGCGCTGATCAAGAAGACTAATCGCTTCTATTGCCCGTCTCCGAAAGGGGACGGGCTTTTTGAACGCCAAAAAGGCCGCAAAACAAAAGAATAACGCCGTTTTGCGGGGTTATCCGTCTTTCAGATTTTGAAGTATTTCGCGTAATGGCCTTTTTGAACGTAAGCATTAAAGATTCCCAGGCTACGAAGCTTGCTGAGAGTGTGCTAAAGTGACGGTTTGCTTCGGCAATCCGAAAAAACCTTGGCGATATCGGAGATTATCGGCCGCCGGGCCATCGGCTCGGCGGCTGTTTTCATTGTTTCTTCAGGAGCCTGCACTCGCTTGGGACGTAGTCCGACCACGGCAGCAGATCCCTGGCCTCCATGCTCTCGATGTTCTCGAAGACCCACTTGAGGTAGAGGCTCGGCGCGAGGCCGTTCCTGAGCGCGGTCCTTATGACGGTCATGGCTATGGCCGCGGCCTCCGCGCCGGCCTCGGTCTTGCAGAAGAGGAAGTTCTTGCGGTCGATGACGAAGGGCTTGACGACCCTCTCGGCGAGGTTGTTGGTCATCGGGATCCTGCCGTCCTTGAGGTAGGTGAAGGCCTTCTCGCCGGCGTTGACGAAGTAGTTCCTCGCCCCCTCGAGGGCGGAGCCCTTCGCGGGGCTCAGCCCGGTTATGTAGTCCCTGACCCCGTTGACCTGGGCGAGGTATTGGGGCGAGTTGCGCATCGCCTTGATCTCGCTGTGGGTCCTCCCCTCGTCGCGCCACCTGCGCTCCGTCTCGAGGACGTCGTCGATCATCGCGACGACCCTCTCGGCCTCCCCGCCCTTGCCGAGCGGGGTCTTGGCGATGTCCCAGAACTTGCGCCTTATGTGGGCCCAGCACATCTGCTTCTCGTTGGGGAGGTCGTCGTAGCCGGCGTAGCCGTCGACGACGAGGGCCCCGCCGAATCCCTTGAGCAGATCCCTGGTGCGGTCGGTCTTCCTCGTGGCGCTGAAGTCGTAGAGGTCGACGGCGTGGGCGTAGTAGCTGCTCGAGTAGACGAATACGTAGGACTTCTTCCTGCCGTCCTCGCCGTCGATGACCTGGAGGGTCGTCTCGTCGCAGTGGATGCAGCCCTCGCTGCCCTCGACGAGCTCCGCCGCCATCAGGTCGCGCAGGGCCCGGAGCCTCTCCGGCGCCCTCACCCCCCAGTTGGCGAGCGTGGCCTCGCTGACGGGCAGGCCCGCCTGGGCCATGGCCCCCTGGAAGCGGTAGAGCGGGACGCCCATCTCGAACTTCGCGGAGAGCAGCCCCGCCGCGAGCGACGGGGTCAGCGGCGAATGCGGGAAGGGGTCGGCGTCGGCCCTCGCCTGGAGGACCCTCCCGCCGACGAGGTACTTGTCCCTGACCACCTTGACGATCTCGAAGCTGGCGGGCCTCATCACGATCTTGAAGCAGACGTCCTCCCCGAAGGGGACGGCCCCCTCCGGGAGCGGCTCGTCGGGGGCGATGTGCTCCTCCCTGGCCGCCATATCCTCCAACTGGCCCCTGCTCAGGCCGGCGAGCCATTCGCCGCCGGGCTTCCGGCCGGGCTTGGCCTTCGCCTTCTTCGCCTCGGCGGCGGAGATCGCCTCCGCCTCGTTGACGGGGGAGGGCTTCCCCTCGCCCTTGGAGTGCTCCGACTTGGCGTCGAACATCCTGCGGTTCGCGGCCAGGATGGTCTGGTTCTTCCTGTCGATGAGGGAGAGGGCCTCCGCGAGCTTCACCTGGAGCCTGTAGATCTTGGCCTTGAGCTTCTCGCTCTCCTTCTTCGCCGCCTCGGCCTCCTTCTTCGCCTCCTTCGCCTCGGCCGCCGCGGCCATGGCGAAGGCGATCAGATCGTCTCTGCTCATCGACGCGAAATCGTTCCGGGAAGCCTTGTTTTCCATGCGAAAATATTACCACAAAACAGGGCAAAAAGCAACAAAAAAGCGCGATGTGGTCGCACTTTTTCAATCAGTATGAAGGCTGCTCGCAGAGGGGTTTGCCCATGCGGATCGAGGCGTTCGCCAGAGCGGCCTCCACGATCGACAGGAGCGCCTTGGCGGCGACTTCGGCGCTCCCCTCCCCCGAGGGGAACTGGAACCTCCCGGCGCCCAGGCGGGCCTGGGCGAGCCAGACGGAGGACCTCTCGTACCAGAGGATCTTGAGCGAGGACCCCGACTTCGAGCAGAAGACGTAGGCGAACCCCTCCGCCGGGCGGCCGACCAGCTTGGTCAGGCCGTTGATCCCCAGCCTGAAGTCGGTGCCCCCTCTGTAGAGGAGCACCCTCTTGCCGTCGAGCGGGCTCATCTCCCCAAGCCCCTTATTATCTCGGCTATCGCCGCCGGGTCGCCCGCGACGGTGGCGCCGTTGATGGTGACCTCTACCGTCTCGCCGCCCGCGGGCTTGCCCCCGGCGGGATCTGGCCCGGCGGCCGCGGTGAGGTCGACGAACTTGGCGGGCCTGCAGTCCGGGCGGCTGTAGATCCATGTCTTCAGCGTGGACAGGCTGACGCCGATCTTTTCGGCGAATTTCGGCTGCGACATTCCGCTCGCGAGGCAATCGGCGACGGCTTTCTCTCTGAATTCTTGCGTGTAGGTTTTCATGCTGGCGATTCTGGGGCATCCGCCCAGAAACCGCCAGTGAGGGAATCTTTAATGCTTACGACAAATCTTGGCTTGTTAACATAGCAAAAATACCGTGGCCATATACGGTTTTTATTGCCTGTCGTCTCTTGAATATAGTCCTACAACAGTCTCAACGTGGGTGGTATGCGGAAACATATCGAAAGGCTGCACTGTTTCGACTTTATAACTCTTGCTAATGTAAGCAATGTCTCTGGCCAAGGTTGAGGGGTCGCAGGAAACATAGACAACCCTCTTGGGC
>CAVAGB010000068.1:0-3060 GCA_963588055.1 Erysipelotrichaceae bacterium
GAGGTGGTGGGGTGCTACCTAGGCATCCTCAAGGCCAAGAGGCCCGAGAGAAGAAGCAAGGGCAGCAAGGCCTAATGGGGGATCGCCATACTCGCGCGCGTGATGGCGGTTTTTCCCTTTGGGTGATATCATTGTCGCCGATACGGGGAAGCCATGGGAGAGAAGAAAAGGATATTCAGAAACATCTTGACCGCCTTTGTGGGCTGCTTGTCCCTTTTCTTCGCGGGCATGGTGAACATGAACTCCACCTTGGTGAAGCAGGAAGCCACGTATAAACGTATCGCGGAGCTAAGCAAGAGCAATGACTATGGCTTGACCTACGCGACCATCTGCTTCCTGGAGGAGGGCCATTCGAAGGCCATGACCGCCCTTGCGATGAATTATGGGAGCAACTTCTCCGGGCATGAGCAGATCATCCCCGCCGCCTTCGATTCCAAAACCAACGAGATGAAAGACTTCGAGGCCGGGTTCGGCGAGGGCAGCATGCGCACGGTCCATATAGGGAACCTTAGCACCTATACGAATCAGAAGGCTTTGCATCGTTTCGAGACCGCTTGGATCAACGTTTACGACAACGATACATTCGATCCCCATGTTTCGCATGGGAACTCGAATGGGTTCGTCTTCATCCCGGATTTCTACGCGGATGAGCTGATTGAAGGGTCTGATGGGGCTTATCAATGCTACAACGACCTGTTGCCTGATAAAGATCCCAATGGCAACTTGACTGACTTTCAATATCTAAGCGCCTCCGATGGGGATACGAAGATCACCTGGAGCATCGTGGGGATCTACCACGCGAAGGGATTCAACGATCAATACTGGGATAAGAGCTTCGCTTATAACGACGGGCACTACGGGGAGGCGATCAACTCCTTCGGCGCGCCTTTCCTGATCGCCTATGGTTCTTCTTTGGCGAGCTCCGTGAACGGGCTCGCCGTCTTCTCGACGTCAAAGCAATACAGCGTGGAGCAGAAGATAAAGACCATCGCCTATTACGACGAAGAGAAGACGTCCTCATTCACTTTCTACAGCGCGAAGAATGGAACCCTATCCAAGATGGATGGGTATTCCTCGGTTCAGACCTCCTTTATCTTGAATGGGGATGTGCCCGTTTGGTATTTCGTCTTTATGGCTTTAGCAATCGTTTCCACGGTGGTTTTCTTCTTCCTGGCCAGGGATCTATCCATCGATAAGCCTTGGCTCTTCCTTTGCCTATCTGCCTTGGGGCCATTCGCGTTCAGCTTGGTCGGTTCTTTATGCGCGAACTTCTTAGGGAGCCGATACTCGTTCCTATATTCTTTCTTCTCCTATTACTTCGGGATATTCACTTTATTGATACTTGGTATCGCGATCGGATGGTTCCTATTCAAGATCGCAGGTAAGCGGAGGGAAGCCGATGAAGAGTAAGCTGACCCTTAAGAGCATCCTCCGCTGGGCGATCTATACGAACCTGACCGCGGTGTTCTTCTTTTCCTTCGGTCTTGCAGGACGTTATCCCTATAACTATGTGAATATAGCCTTATGGCTTGTTCTGGGTGTCCTTTACTTCGTCATGAGGCGCGTAGAACACATCAAGACGTTCAAGTTCCGTTATGACGTATTCGCCATTGCGATGGCGGTCTATTGCCTGACGATGATCCTATCCTTCTTGCTGTCAGGATGCGTGAACTTCAGCAAGGTAGGCATCGTATGCGCGTTGTCGGGGCTCATGATTTACTGGATATTGTCAGATGGGATCGTGTCCAGGAAAGCAATGCTGATATGTGCCTGTGTTGGGGCGGTGGGCTTGCTTGCAACGTTTGGCTTTATATACCGCAGCAATATCATCCATCCGAATTTCTCTAAACGCATCGGGGGCTATTTCGACAACCAAAATGAAATCGCGTTGAATTTGGCTTTGTGCATGATCCTCCTTTTCTCTTTTGGTCTTGAGACGAAGGAATGGTATCTGAGGGCAGGGGGGATCTTCTTCTCTTTGATCGCCTTCTATTTCGTGGTTTTGACCGGATCTGTATCCACGGTCCTCGCCATCACGATCGTTTTCTTCGTATCCATCCCTTTCTTCTTCAAGAAGCATCGTTGGGTTGTCTTCCTGATAGAAGCTGCGCTCGTTGCCCTGGGCGTAATCGTCATCTTCAATGTGCCTGCTTTCTCTTATTACGCCAAGCGCATCAGCGGGATGCTCAGTTCCCTAGGGTTAGAAAGCGGTAGTGGGGATAGTTCCTTCGAATCCCGTTACTATTCGATCGTCGTTGGGCTGCGCGTTTTCTTGGAGAACCCCTTGTTCGGCGCGGGGAATGAAGCGGTATATCGTAATTACAACATAACCGCCCATAACAACTTCGCGCAGGTTCTGGCCTCATATGGCATTTTCACTTTCATCGCCCACGAAGGGGTTATTCTTCTTCCTCTTTTCAAAACTAGGAAATCCAAAGAACCATATAGAAAGTTAGTGCTCCCCTTGTCGTTATTTATGTTCCTATTCCAATTCTTCCTGTTCACCTTTGATTCCAAGCCAGGGAGCATTTTGATAGCCGTGTGCTTCTATTTGATGTTCCCCGAGGGCTGCTACACGAAGGAATTGAAACGGGCTTCCATCAGAAATACGAGGATCGAAATATGAAAGTGAGCGTTATTACCCCGGTTTACAATGCCGCTAAATACCTGCCTCGTTGCATCGATAGCCTTTTGAGCCAAACTTTTGATGATTTCGAGCTCATTCTTGTCGATGGGGGTAGCAGTGATGGAAGCGCGGAGATCTGCGACGAATACGCCTCCAAAGATCGTAGAGTCAAGGCCTTCCATCAAACACATGACAATGTGCCAAAAGCACGAAATAGGGGCATCAAGGAATCGAAAGGCGAATACCTTGCTTTTGTGGATAGCGACGATTATGTGCTTCCTCAGTTTCTAGAGCACCTGGTGGCGGAAGCCGAAAAAAACCAAGATGTTGACCTCGTTGTCATGGGCTTTTTCGATGCGCTTAAGACCAGGCGCGTTAAACATAGTGCCGATTATCGCGTTTTCTCTCTTGAAGAGTTCAAAGAGAATTTCACC
>CAVAGB010000069.1:0-2992 GCA_963588055.1 Erysipelotrichaceae bacterium
GTATATAACTATGCCGATTCATTACTGATTTCTGATGCAATTAATAGTTTACAAGCCAAAAAAATCGTTTCTTTCATTGGAAACGGAAAGAGAAGGTATTCAGAAATTGAAAATCATATAGACGTAGAGAAAACAGGTAAAATTGCAAAATCTTTAAAATCCTTAGTAACAATTAAATTGCTGAAAAAGACTTATCCGATGAATAAAAGTGGCGATGATAAAAAGGCGTATTATGAGATAAACGACAATGCATTAAGGTTCTTCTACACATATGTCTTTGGCAAGAACTCTTTAATTGTTTCTTTAGGCGTTGACAATTTTTATGAAACATACATCAAAGATTCTTTGCTTACTTTCATTTCATATAGGTTCGAAGAAATAGTGAGGGATTATTATTCTCTTTTAAGCAAAAACGGCAAACTTAAGGGAATAAGAAACATAGGGACGTACTATTACGACGATCATGTTAGTAAGACAAATGGTGAATTTGATGTCGCGTTGGAGTATAAGGATAGTCTGAAATTCATTGAAGTGAAATATTATAGGAATAAGCTTACCCTAAAAGAGATGAACAAAGAGGTTGAGCAAATAAAGAAAATTAAGACGGATTCCAAGGTTGAATATGCATTTGTGGCCACGTCAGGATACGAGGAATCCAATTACGAATGCATAGATGCCAGCTCTTTGTATCATATAGGGTAGATACACACGAATAGGTTATAAGAGTCTAATCTTTCTTCAACTTGCTTATCGATGGAAACACGCTGAAAAGTATAAGTTTCACTCGGTCTTAATAAACGCAAAAAGAGGTTTGCAAGAAGAATTATTTTGATTGGATTCTTTTAATATTAGTCACTTTAAGCCTTGAACAAACAATATTCATGAATCAAAAAGGTTATTTCTAACCAAATTTGTCAATAACAATTTATCAAAAGGAATTGCAATGGTATATTATCAATTGATTAAAAAGGTTAGAATTAACCAATTTTGTTTGTGAAGGAGAGATTTATGGTATTCAACAGAAGCTCATATCTCAAGAAAATGATTCCTGTCTTTGGTAGATAACCCTTTTTTGTGGTGTTAAATAATTGTATTTAGAAGTAAATCTATATCTCGTTTCTTAAGAATTAAATTCCCGAGTTTTGATAAGCCGAGCCTTTCTTTTATCTCAAGGAATGTCTTGCTTCTAATCGCGTTGTTTATGTATGTGCCTTCGCCTGTGTCCGTGACCGAATACTGCCTTATAAATTCCACCAGCCTCCCGAGGGGGATTTTGTCCTCAAACACTTTTATCTCCAGCAGTCTCAATACGGTAAGGGCGAGATAGCATATTGTGAAATGGCCGTAGATGGAATCTTCTTTCTGGAGGTAGACGGGCCTCGCTTCCAGATACGATTTCATTACCCTGAAGCATTCCTCGATCCTCCATAATCCGTGGTAGACCTCGTAAACCCTTTCCTCCGGCATGTCCAATTCGGACGTGACTATCAAGTTATAGCCGGCAAAGGATAGGTCTTCCTCGATCCTTTCGTTGTTTAGGCTTGATGCGATCTTTGCCCTTTTCCCGTCTTTTGTTGCCGCGGTGAAGTTTATGTACTTGCTCATCTCCCCGTATTCGTCTCTTGCCGACGATTTTATCGAGATGCAGTTTTTGGCCTTCTCGACCTGCTTTGCGATTTCCAGGCGCTGCTTCCTCGCCAATGAGGCGCTGTATGTGACGATCCGCCTCTCTTTTGCTGAGAAATTGACTTCTTCGCCCTCCTCGTTGATGAATGAATAGGCGAAGGTGTCGACGCACGATTTGTATTTGTACAGGGTGGCGCCGCTGCCGTCCCTCACGTCGGTCCATTCGTTCCGCTCGTTGTCTAAAAGCACCCATTTCTTTTCGGCGCCAGAAAGGTTGCGGCCATGGACGCTTTTGGAGAATATGTACCCGTCATTGGCCTCTTTCGCCGCGGCGTAGATGTTCCTCGCGCAGTTTAGCCCTTTGTCGGCGACCTGAACCGTTTTGCCCGAGATGTCGAAGCGGGCCTTCGTGTCCTCGATCATCTTCCTTAGGTGCGGTTTCTCGCTTTTGCTGCCGGGATACAGCATCATCCCGAGGGGGATCTGCTCTTTGTCCAGGAGAAGCGCTTGCCCTATGAGGGGGAGGTGCCTTTCTTCTTTTGATGGCCCTTTCTGCCTTAGGCCGTCCTCGAGATCGATCTCGAAATAATAGTTGGTGCAGTCGAAGAAGCTGATGCCCGTGTCCCTCCCGAACTGCTCGTTGATCTTGACGTTGAAGAGCTCTATGTATTTCTGGTAATCCATCCCGATGTACTCGATACCGTCGAGTATCTGGTCATATGAGAATCTGTCCACGCCGTAAAGCGAGGGGATGACGTTCTCGAAAGCTTTCAATTTGCTGCCCGGATTGGCGATCTGCGCATATATCATGGCTCTCAGGAAGTCCGACATTTTGAAACTGAAACGTTTTTCGGAGGTGAAGATATCGAGGGTTTTGTCTATGTCGAGCTTGTCGATCATGGCTTTTATGAGGAAGTGGCCGAGGTTTCGGCTGCTTGAGACATCGCCGATTTGCTTGACCGTTTTTGAATCGGTGCTTTCATTTAAGGAATCCGCGATATCCTGGGCGTATTTGAGGGGGTCCTTAATGCCTCGCTTGATCAGATCGTCGTAATAGCCGACAACCTTGTAGCTCTTGTTTCTGTTGCCTAGCCCGGGGACGTAATTGGTTCTATAAATTTGAAGGTAGAGGCCCTTTTTTGATGGGCGGCTTTTCTTGACGAAGTATCTCATAAATTGCTTAACGCCTTAACACCACATATTGTAAAGGCATAAAAAAATATTTTCAACAATTTTATTAACTAAAGTTAATAACTTTTGTCAAAAATTTCTAAATCCTAAAGAATAAGGTGCTAAACTACCAAAAACGGGTCATTAGATACTTATCTAGAAACATACAACAACACGAAATAACGTCTTCCCAAAA
>CAVAGB010000070.1:0-1404 GCA_963588055.1 Erysipelotrichaceae bacterium
TCCCATCCTCGTAGATGGCCCCTCCGCTGAAGACTCCGTCGCAGTCATAGGATTCATCGGGGGCGAGGGCGATGGGATCGTCCTCCCACTTGATGAGGTCCTCGCTGTGGGCGTGGCCCCAGTGCATGCTGCCCCAACTCGCGTCATAGGGGTAATGCTGATAGAAAAGCTCCGCTCCCCTGGAGGAGAAATGAAAGCCGTTAGGGTCGTTCATCCAGCCTAGGGAAGGGGCGAAATGGTAGGTTGGGCGATAGATTCCGCTGCTTGTGGGCTTGTTCCTTTCGAGGTAGCGGTTCGCGTCCGCTAGCAAGCCCCCTTCCTCGCTTTCGGCGTAGCCTAGCTTCAGATCGTCGAAAAGCACGGCGCCGTAATCGGAAGCGGTGTCGTCGTTATCCACGATCTTGAGCCTCACCAATCTGTTCGCGTATTTGCTGGGGGCCTTCAGGCAGAGCCTATGCAAGGCGTAGCTAGGATGGTCGGGGTCGTAGGCGTCGTTGCTGATCGCGGCGATCTCCTTGCCTTCGACGTCGGTGAGGGCGACGTAGCATTTCTCTTTGTTCGCGGCCCCGCCGAGCTTGAAGTTCACGCATCTGTCCTCGCCCAGGGTGAAGGGGTCAGAGAGGAGGGAACCGGTCGCGGTGAGGTCGTTGTATTCCCCGTTTAGGTACCATTGCCCCTCAATGAATAGGCGCTTCTTGTCGCCGCTATTGACGTCGATGGCGTCTTCGAAAGCCGTTCCTTGACTGGTCCAGCCCGAGAAACTGCCAAGCTCGAAGTCGCCGTTTACGATCGCGGAAGCTTCCTGCGAGGAAGAGGCGCTGCTCTGGGCGCCGTTGGAGCAGGAAAGGAGCATCGAGGCGAAAGGTATAAGGAATAAGGAAACCTGCTTTTTCATGCGGAGACCCCCAGGTCATATAAGGCAAGGCTCTTGATGGAGGTGTTGCCGTTAGAGGAGAAAAGGGAGAGGCCTCCCGCGGTGAGATCTTGGGTGTAAGCACGCGCGGAGATGGTCTTGGAATCGTTGTAGAAGGCCTCGATTGCGGAGTTATCGATGAATAGATCGAGTTTGGCCTGGGCGCTTAGATCAAGAGAACCGCTGGCTTTCGCGCCGGAGGCCTTCGAGCTCCTCTTGTTGAGCTCGGGGTTTACCGATACTAAGTTGTCTTCGGCGTTGAAGGCGATGTCGGTCCTCTCGCCTCCGTCGCTAGAAGCAAGGGCGGACACCCCGAAAGAGGCGTCGCCTGAGTAATCGGCGAACTCGACGCTGAGGCGGTAAGTCCGCCCGGAGAAGGAAGACAAAGAGGCATTGGCCTCGCTTAAGCTGCTTTCGCCTAGCTCAAGTACCTTGCTGCCGCCATTCATCGCGCTAGGGACGGGCTTGATGAGGAGCTTCCCGTCTTCGAT
>CAVAGB010000070.1:1414-2932 GCA_963588055.1 Erysipelotrichaceae bacterium
GGTAAAGCCCGACGTTATGCGCCCAGCCGGAGGAAGCGTGCTCGCCCTATTCCCTCTGATCCTGCATGACGCTAGCCATGTAGACCTTGTTGGTGAGGGGGTCGATGAAGGCGCTGGGCCCGGTGAAGACGTTGTTCCCATAGTCCATCCTCTCTGGCTTCCCATAGGAATCGGGGACGAAGCGGTAGCTGCTCTTATCGAAGGCGCCGATCCAATAGACGACGTTGTTGTCCGCGGTCTCGGCTGGGGCTGGGGAGATGATGAGGATGTATTTGCCGCTGTCCTTCCCCTCCTCGTCGCTTAAAGGGAGCAAGACGGGGAGCTCCCAGACCGAACCCATCGAATTCTCTTGCTCGGGGTAATCGAAAAGCACCCCGCGGTAGGTCCAATGGTGCATCGGGTCGCTGGCTTTTTTGTCGGCGGTGTAGAGCAAGACGCAGCCTTTGCCGCTGTCTAGCCCGCTCCCGACGGTCATGTAATAGGTGTCGCCTTCGATGTGGACGTTCGCGTCGCGGAACTCCCCCGCTCTCCCCTGCCCGCTTTGCTGGGCGAGGGCTAATTTGGGGCTGATCTCCCATTCCTTGAGATAAGGGTCGCTAGGATCCTTGGGGGTGGCTAGCCCGATGTTCTGATTGGAGATGAGGCCTTCGTGAGAATAATCGCCCGCGGTGAAAAGCAAGACGGGGACGTCTTCGACGCCGTTGACTCTCGCGTAGGTGGAGCCTCCGCTCCAAACCCCGTCGGGGCAAACCGAGCCGATGGTCGGGATTATGGCCTCCTGGACCTGCTCCCAGTGCATCATATCCTCGCTCACGAGGTGGCCCCAACGGATGCCTGAGGCGCTATTGAAATAGGGGCCAAGGGGATTGGACTGGAAGAAAAGATGGTAGATGCCTTTATAGTAGATCGGGGCATGGGGCTCATTCATCCAGTGCTCGCTAGGTCCGCCATGATAAGTCACGTGGTCGGCGTCCTTGCTCTTGAGATCATCCTGCAGCCAAATGTCTTCGAAAGAGATCGAGGGGACGCCGCCTTCGCTTTTGGCGACCTCATCGTACTCGGCGCGGATCTCTTTGCCCGTGGAGGCTTTCTTGCTTAGTTCCACCTCGTCCAGCATCCCGCTGACCACGCCCTGGAGGCAGGAGCCGCTGGTGGAGCTGACGGAGGATTTGCCCACGTAGAGGGGGCTATCGATGCTTTGAATGGAGGAGCCTTGGGGGAGGTCGAGCCTATCGATGAGCTTGCCGTTGAGGTAAAGGCGCATCTGCCCACCATTCCCGTCGAATACCCCGGCCACGTGGTTCCATTCCATCAAGGAGAGCTCGATCTCCTCGCTGCTGACCGAGTACCAATTTTCCCCAGTGCCGACGGAGAAGATGAAATTCCCTGGGCGATGGTAGCCGAGGATGAAGCCGGCGCTGTAGGAATCGTCATGGTAGTACTGCGAGACGATCCCGGTCAGATAGGTCGCGTCTTTGACGCCCGTCGAGCTGTCATCATAATCGTATGCCCTTGGGG
>CAVAGB010000071.1:0-2896 GCA_963588055.1 Erysipelotrichaceae bacterium
CATGAGATTGGGAACGATTCGAGGATAAACCATAAAATGAAACGAATCATCCCCCGGCATTGAAGGCAGGATGCTATGATAACCACATCTCAGCGGGGGCTTGCCTGCAAAAGCAACATGCCCCTTGCCGCGAGCAATGCGCTCGCCGCATCGCTATACGCAGCAAAAGCAAGGAACGGGCGATGACGCTTTCGCTGCTGAAGAAAAAACCTGGAGGCCATAGCTATGAACATGAACGACATATATAAGATCATGGATTCCCTCGCATCCGATGGGAAAGCGTTCTCCAACGAACAGGATTTCCAATTCGAATTCGCTCGGGCCCTAAACCCATTTGTAACGGAAATCAAGTTGGAGGCTTTGTCCCTAGACCAGAATTGGGCAGCAGTTAAGAGCCTGGCAGACAGCAAAAGAAAAATCGGTAAGCAAGCGAAGGAATACACGGACATCATCGCGAAAACGAAAGATGGCAAATACATTGCCATCGAGCTGAAGTTCAAAACGCCCGATAAGCTTTGCTATTACGAAACGGCTCAATCAGGACGTGTGCTGACCATGATTCAAGACGCGCATTTCAAAGGCGCCTACCAGTTCATCAATGACGTTTTTAGATTGGAACAGATCAACCAACGCCATTTCTGCAAAGAATTTGACGTCAGCAAAGGCTACGCGATTCTGCTGACTAACAATCATCATTACAGATACAACGATTTTTCGACGAACTATGCGGTTAGCGAGGGGAAAACGCTTGGCCCAGGGATATTAAAGTACGACAAAGGCGATCCCCAATTTTTGCGTCGGCAATATCCTGAAATTCAACTTTCTGGGCAATACACCATGAAGTGGAAGGATTATGCGCTGATGGGGTTAAACGGCCAGAAATACAATGACTATGAAGACAAGTATAAAACCCCATATCCAGGATTCTCGTACTTAGTGATTGAGGTTTCCCAAAAGGCCGTCAAGAACGCGGCGATCACTAAGAAAGCAGGAAGCCATCGGCCGCATAAGGCAATCTAGGCTTTAAGGCTGCACCATAACCCAGTAAACGCATTGCCCCTGGAAGGAGTAAAGGAAGACCGCCGTCTCGATCCGACCCGAAAAACGCAAGCAAGACAGCAGACGGCTTTTAAGGACATCTATACCCAAAACACGAACACATCGGCTTCGTTCTCCCTCGCATACGAAGATCCTCAATCGTGCCTTCAAAAGCTTTGAAGCCCAACTCAACGAGACTTGCAGACCCTTTTATCAATCTAGGTAGTTATCGGCAATGCGCCTGCAGCCGTCCTAGAAAATAGCCTGATCCGAGTCTCCCACCGAAATCCGGTACATCGGACATAGACCTGTTGGCCAAGGCCAGCGGGAGAAGCCCACGCCTGTGAACCAGCCACTTCATTATGCGATTTTGATGGTGATGGCGGCGCGGCTAATTCAGCCTGAACATACGGCCCTTTTGACCCTTCCCTAATCCCGTAGGAGGCCCCTAGGGACGATTTATACGAAGAGAAGAGAAACCCTTCCGTTGCCTCAACGCCCCTCTAGGGCCTCCTAGGCGCCTTTATCGACGTATTTCTTCCCACAGACGGCGAAGAAGGTCATGAACATCAGCTTGATGTCCCTGAAGAACCCATAGGACTTAATATCCCTTAGGTTATAAGCCATCTTCTTAGGCAATATGTCGTGGACATATGCCTCGTCGGGATCCCCGACACCTTTAAGCAAAGACGCCTCGTCTTTGTAGTAGATGCTAGCAAGGCTAGTGACCCCCGCGGGCAGCAATAAAGTCGCATACATCTCAGGGGTGTATTCCTTCACGTACTTAGGCACCTCTGGACGGGTGCCAACGAAGGTCATGTTGCCTACGAACACATCAAGCAGCTGGCAGATCTCATCCAGGCGGAAACGCCTGATGAAACGGCCCACTTTCGTTATCCTGGCGTCCTGATCGAGAGTCACCTAAAATCTGCCGCCACCGCGCCGCCTTTGACGGCGGGAACAGGCAGTTTCATCGACCCCACGATCAGCACTTTCATATCGATTCCCCACTATAGTCGGACACCTTCTTCATTTGTCCTTAACCCTCTTCTCGTATCTCATCTTCTTATAGAACCAGAAGAACACGTTCCTGACCCCACACAAGAAAGCAACAAAGGAACTATAGGAATACAGCTTCTTGAACATCTCCGCGTTCTTCTTAAGCAAGGCCACCTTCCTCCCGGAGGATAGGGATCCATCATGGATCCGATACAAAGAAAGGACCCTATCCAGGTAATAGCAGTCGCACCTCTCGGAGAGCTTCAGCCACAAGGCGTAGTCGTTCCTCTTATCTATGTTGTCAGGGATGTTTAGATCCGGATACACCGCTCTGCGGTACATCACCGTCAGGCATCCCGCGTAGTCGTAATGCAGGAACCCCCTATGGGTGACCCTCTTGGGGCCTTTCCTAAGGCCCCCAAGGGGCTTATTGTCCCCATCTATCGTCCCATAAGCCGTATAGGAGAAGGAATAGCCTCCCTCCTTCATGAAGGAAAGCTGCTCCTCTAGTTTGCTAGGCAGCCACTTGTCGTCCCCGTCCAAGAAAGCGACGTAATCCCCCTTGGCGTTAGATATGGCCAGGTTGCGCGAATACGCCGCGCCTTTGTTGGATTCGTTCCGGAACAATCTTACGCGGGGATCTTTCTTCGCGTAGCTCTCCGCGATCTGGTAGGTTCGATCGGAGGAGCAATCATCCACTACCAGAACCTCGAGATCCCCCATGGTCTGATTCAGGATGCTCTCCAAGGTGTCGGCCACGAAGGCCTCGCAGTTGAAGGTAGGGCAAACAACGGAAACAAGCATCCCTTACCTCCCCTTATCCTTCGGCCTCAATCCGAGCAATATCCCTATCGCGCAG
>CAVAGB010000072.1:0-2807 GCA_963588055.1 Erysipelotrichaceae bacterium
TTTGACGCGGCGAAAGACTTCGCGCTTATTTGCGCAGATGAGATTTTCTCAAGCCGCGGGTCTTTGCGCCTTCAACTTTCCTCTCGCGGCAGTCAGCAACAAGACAACGATGATTCAAAAGCCATGGTGTTCGTATGAAATTAAATCCGGGGGAGTGAAGTTTCTATACGAACTCTCTATGGGGACAATTATTCCGATGTGGTCGGACTTTGTGCGTGAAGGCTTCAAATAACGCGCGTTTTTTGGCATCCATTTCAGCAAGATAACCCTACGGATTTTTCGTGGAGCTACGATCTCGATATTTGATTATCGGGAGCGCTCGATGCCGATTCGATCGCCAAAGCAAGCCTCTCGATTTGCGCATCCAGCAGCCTGCTCTTCGCCATATGCGGCCTTACTTTGCGCTTAGCTTTAAAGAGGGCGGCTGGGCAAGCCATCTTTTTGGTTTCCCGGAGCGCCCACATCTGAAGAGCCTTATCGATGAGGGACTGCCAATGAGTCCGAAAACGAACTTTTCGATTCTTTCGAATGGTTCGATAAGCTCAAACGAAGACGATGGATTAGCGATATAAAATGATGAAGATGAATCTCATGGCCGCCTTAAGCGAACCATGAGGCTTTCATTCAAGAACTTTTCGATGACGGATTTCATCCCATCTCAGCGTCGTTTGCTTCGCGGGATAGTTCCATTGTGCGCGGGCATCTCCACAACGCCATCGGATGGGATTTTATATTGCCGATTATCGTTTCCTCGTCAAAGAGCAATTCCGGCTTGTAGTTCTTGCCCCTGAATTCCTCTATGAACCTTCTTTCGCCTTCGTCTATCTTTATTAAAGCTTTCAAGTAGCCGATCACGTTCTCTTTCGCCTCGTCCAAATTGAATTTGTCGTTTTTGGCCAGGACAGGTTTGAGCTGGGATCTGAATTTCGCAAAATCTATTCTTTCTATATTCTCAAACGAAATATCATCGATGTCCTGCTCACCGCCGACCATGTTGTAGAAGATCAGGCATTTCTTCAGCAGATCGCCGTCTTCGATGAACTTGCCATTGATCATGGCATTCACGTCGTAGAGATCCCGTGGCGTGGCGCGAGAGAGGAGGGCGTTGATTTTGCTCGCGTAAAGCTCGACGTCGTTCAACGCCAGGACAAGGAACCCCTCGACGACGCCTTTGGCTTTGATTCTCTTATATTCCAAAGGCAAGATATGGCATCTGTCCATGAAATTGATCTCCACCTTGATGTTGTCTTTGTTGCCGGCGCTGTTTATGTAGGCGAAGGAGAAAGAGAGCAGAGCGTAATGCTTCCTGGGCTCCGCATTAAGGGAATAGCCCTCCTGCCACATGTAATCCGCCAGCTTTTTGCTCATTTCGGATTTCGCTTCCTCCATCTCTTCTTTGGCCAGGTTGCTCGTGAAGTCCAAGTCGATGTCCACCGAAAGACGGGGCAGTTCCACGGACGTCAGGTTGATCGCGGTTCCGCCTTTCAGGGCGAGCTTGCCTCGGAAATAGGGATCCGAATTCAAAAACCTCAAGATCTCGGACAGCCTCAGCACCTTCTCCAGGTTGTCCTTAATGAAATCCGTCTTCGAAGAGAGCTCCGCCAAATACTGCTTTGCGTAATTCATCAATATCCTCCGTTGATCCGCGATTTGATGTTCTTGGGAACGATCAGCTTCCAATCCTTGTTGAGGGAGGCGCTTTTGAACTCGCCCTTCAGCAGATAGTTCGTCTTGTCCGTCAAATGGGATCTGCATTCATCGAAGAAGCCTTCGGAGAGATTCAATTGGTCATTGTATAGCTCAAGCAGATACCCGACCTTCTGATACAAAACCATTTTGCCGCTTTCTTCCAGAACCTCAGCCAATTTCTCTTCGTCCAAGCGTTTGATTTGCTCAAGGGCGTTCAGCACCTCGTCTATTCCACCAGAGAAGTCGATCTCGTCGATGCAGTCCACGATCGTTTTCTCGAGGGAGGTGACCCTTATCCCCTCGCTGACGACGTCGTTCACGAACGCCAAGCTCTTGGAGCGTTTGCAGATAAACTCGTTGCCGCCGAAAACGAAATCGTTGAATTTGCTGAGGCTGCCGACCGTGACGCCGTTGAAGACCTGGTTTGCCAACCCATAATACTCAAGAGCGGAATGAAAGCAAACGAAGGAAGTCCCCGAGATGTTGCTGGCGATCTCGAACTTGGTTGAATAGACATCGTTTGTCGAAGGATCGATTAAAGCATAGAGATTGTTCCGTATTTTCACATAAGCCTTCGATCTCAGCTTATTCGCGATCCAGTTCGAATATTGCTTATCGCTTGTAAATCGATTTATTACTTTTTCTTTCGTCACTAATTTCGGCAATGGTCCCATATCGCATCTCTTTTATTACCAAGTTTATATCAAAATACTTATAAAATAAAGCATTTTGAAAACTTTATGGAATTAGTGGTTTGAAATAATGGCTCTTAGCAATATTGAAATTTTGGGCATGCCGACGCCCCTAACCTTCCTCTTAATCCTTGGCGTTTTGCCTCTTCCACCCAAACGTGGCGTAAAAAGCGATGTAAAAATCACGAACTTAAGCGAGATGAAGCTCGACAGAAGCATCGATTTCCATCGACGATGAGCTTTATGCATTTGACCTTATTTAAGCGATTGGACTACTACGCCGGAACAATAAGAGCGCGGAGTTCGTATGAAATTAAATCCGGGGGAGTGTGCTGTAAAACACCTTGCCACGCACGGAAAGGAGAAACGGCCATCCCCTTCTTCCTTGGAAAAGACTTTTGCTTTAACATTTGCCTATGCCAAAGA
>CAVAGB010000073.1:0-2586 GCA_963588055.1 Erysipelotrichaceae bacterium
ACGGATTCGACGGATCCACATCGATCTGGGGCGTCGGAGACGGTTCCGACGGCCCCGTATATGATCATTAATACATCTAATCCATATAAATCGATTGTCATATGATGTTTGAAAGAAAAGAAACTAAAGCAAAGAAAAGAGAACGCGGTTAAATCCGGTTTCAGCGACATCGGGGCGGATTTGAATCGATATAGAACGATCGTATGGAATCCTGAACGACAAACCACAAGCAAAAGCGATCGCTAGTCTTTAAATAATTACAAAAGTGTCATAAAATCAGGTGTAAGGAAACTGATATGAACTGGCCTAGAATCATCAAAACGATAAGGGATCGATTATTTATAACGCAAACTGAATTGGCTCATATGATCGGTGTTTCTTTTGCTTCTGTGAATAGATGGGAACAGGGACATCACGAACCAACGATGAAGGCGAAAAGAAAGCTCGCAGAGCTGTGCCGGAACAACGGTATCGATATGGAGGCCAATTGATTATGCATCCTTTTGTGAAGTGGGCTGGAGGGAAAACGCAGCTATTAGAAAGGATCAGGGCGTTGATGCCGAGGGACTATAAACGATACTTTGAACCGTTTATTGGTGGCGGCGCCTTGCTGTTCAATGTCGCTCCTAAGGATTTCATTATTAATGACTTCAACTCGGAACTCGTTCAAGCATATAGATGCTTTACTAACCGTTCCGATTTCGAAAAACTCGTTGCTAAACTCGATTTCTATCAGGACAACCATTCCGAGGACCAATATTACCGAGTAAGGGCGATGGACAAAGAAGAAGGCTTTCTGAGCTTGCCCGCCTATGAACGAGCCGCGCGCATGATCTACCTCAATAAATCCTGTTTTAACGGTTTGTATCGCGTTAATAGCAAGGGATATTTCAACGTTCCTTCCGGGAGAAAGAAGACAGTCAATTGCTACGAAGAAAGCAATCTTGATGACATCGCCAGGTTCTTTGAAACATCGAAATTCGAGATATTGAATGGCGATTTCGAGGATGCGGTGAAGAGCGCTCAGAAAGGCGATTTCGTCTATTTTGACCCGCCATACGATACGTGGGAAGACAAAGATTCTTTCACTTCATATGCCAAAAATCCATTCGGAAAAGAAGAGCAAAAAAGGCTTGCCGATGTTTTCAAGCAGTTATCCGATAAAGGCGTGTACGTCATGCTCAGTAATCACAATACCGAATATATCCGTGGTCTGTATAAAGACTTCCATATTCACGTTGTCGAGGCAAAGAGAATGATAAATTCGAAGGCCAGCGGACGGGGAAACGTAGAAGAGGTGCTTATTACCAACTATGAATAGGCCATATTACTTCGACAACGGGTTTCAATTGTTCAAAGGCGATTGCAATAAGGTCTTAAAGAGCATTGAAGACAAGGCGATTGATGTAATCTTTGCAGATCCGCCCTATTTTCTTTCAAACGGGGGTATCTCGTGCCATTCTGGGAGGCAGGTCTCTGTGAATAAGGGCCAATGGGATGGAACCCTGACGCCAGAAGAGAAACTCAGATTCAATAGAAAGTGGCTCAGGGAGTGCCGCAGGGTCCTCAAGGACGACGGAACGATATGGATCAGCGGAACATTCCACAACATTTATTCCATCGGCGTAGCGCTGGAATTAGAGGGATATTCCATCATCAACAACATCACCTGGCAGAAGCCGAATCCCTCACCGAATCTGGCTTGCCGATGCTTTACAAACTCGACTGAGACCATATTGTGGGCCAGAAAGGTGAATTCCAAGGGGAAGAAGGGCAAACATTATTTCAACTACTCACTGATGAAGGAAATTAACGGTGGCAAGCAGATGAAAGACGTCTGGCTCCTCAATCTGCCTAAGAAAAGCGAGAAAACCCACGGGAAACACCCAACACAGAAGCCGCTTTCTGTACTGGAAAGGATTCTGTTGGCTTCAACCAAGGAAGGGGATCTTGTCCTCGATCCTTTTAATGGCAGCGGAACGACAGGAATCGCGTGTTTCGGCTTAAATCGTAGGTATATCGGCATAGATGAGTCCAAGGAATATCTGGATTTGACTATCGCGAGATATCAGGACAAAAAGGAGGAAACCGAAGATGAAAAGAAACTTTGAACCCTGGCTTTTAACGATGAAGGACAGCATCGCGACATGGACATACTACACAGATTTTCCGAAGGTCTATGAGAATGTGTCGAAACTGAAGATTGAACTGAACATCCTCAATTCGCTCATCGGTTCCCAATCCATTGAGGATGATTTCAAGGCGATTCTGGCCAGATATCCGGAAGTAATCAGAGCCATTCCGATCCTTTTGGCGAAGAGAGAGGCCGAAATCAAGGTCATCGATGCGCGCGACACGTACATCTTCAATTTCGTGAAGATGAACTACTCAGCTGACCAATATGCGTTATTCATGAGGAACACCGGACTGTTCGATTTGCTTCAGAAGCACGTCATTAACAATCTTATTGACTACGTTCTCGGCGTCGAAGTTGGCATGGATACCAACGGAAGAAAAAACAGAACCGGCGATGCAATGGAAGATTTGGTTGAATCGTACCTTATAAAAGCTGGCTTGGTCAAAGAC
>CAVAGB010000074.1:0-2562 GCA_963588055.1 Erysipelotrichaceae bacterium
AAATCTTCATAGTCCCTCTTCCTCAATTATCACGCGCATTATCCATGGAACAACATCGACTTCATCTTATGCAGCAGCCCCCTGATCGCGAACTTGGGAAGCAAGACGTCGATGGTCTCTAGGTTCCCACAACGATTGTAGGTATGGCATCCACCCGCCTTCTTATAGGAGGAGTTCTCCCTGATGTCGGAAGGATATATGGATAAGCCCATCTGGGTTATGGTTTTGCCTTCCAGATCGATCCTATTGAAGATGACCCCTCCCCCATAGATCGAGGAGCAGTCCTGGGAAGGCAAAACCAAAGAGTCATCCATCCAGAAGCAATTCCCCGCGGGGCGAAGCTTATTCCCTTTATCGACGAGGGAGAAAAGGATCGTCTCGGGATTCTTGTAATCCCTGACGACAAGGGTATTTAGGTTGCTGGAATTATGCCCATCGTTCTCATAAGTCAGGAGAATGGTCTTGCCTTCCCTATCGAAGCAGGAATCCACGCAGTAAGGCAAAGGGAGGACGACTTCCTTCTTCTTCCAGGAGAAGTCCCCCTTGGACACCGAGTATCTGGCCAAACAATGATCTTGATAGGTCTCTGGCATAGCCAAAACTTCCTCGCCATCTACGAAGATATTGGGGAAGGAAATATGGAAAGGGGGATTGAAGCATTTCTTCCATCTAGGTTTCTTATCATCTAAGCAGACGTAGCCTATCGCGGCCTTGCCGCTTATTCTCGACATGATCTCCGCGAAGATGTATCTCTTCCCCTCGATCACAACCGGGAAGGGATCGGCCACCCAATGGAAGGAAGGGTTCTTGATGAGTTTGAACTCCGAAAGGAAGGAGATGTCCTCAGGAAGGCTCTTCCCATTGCTTACGCGGTACATCACGCTAAAATAATCGCTTCTTAAACCCATGGGATCTCACTCCTTTATCTTCTGCCACGCCTTCTTGACGAAGGCTCTCTTTCTATTCCACCACTTGCTCTGATACTTGGCCCACTTATCCGCGTATTCTTTGAATACAGGGTCTCCCGTCGCTAGATGCAGCCCCTGCATCTGAGCGACGTGGAGATTATGGTAGAAAGGACTCGCGATCTTCTTATCGAGATCATACTTCGTCCAGTATCCGTTGTCGAAACGAGGCAGGTATTTCTTCAGGGTCTCTACGGTCTTTAGGAAGGCTTCTTTGTATTTGGGATCGGAGGACACCAAAGACATGTCGTATAACCCAAAGGAAGCGAATATCCATCCGTTCATCACGACAGGAAGGTTCGTGTACTCAAGGAGGATCAGATCATTCCCATCGTACTTGGACGCCCCTCCTTCTGAGGCGGGCAATAGCATGAACTCAAGGGCCTTGGTGGCGGCGTCTAGATACCGTGCGTCCCCAAAGCGTTTATAAGCCCTAAGCAGCAACGACGCCCCTTCGCCTTGGCACATCGCGGAATAAGGCGCGTCGGGATAAAGGAAGGAAAGGGTGTCCCACGCCCCATTGTCGAGCTGATGGGCAAGCGCCCAATCCGCGCATTGCCTGAACTTGTTCAGATACTTCTCTTCATTGCTTTTCAGATAGAGGTCATAGGCCCCGAATCCGTACTGGAATATCCCGACGGGGAACTCGATGTCCCCGCTCTTCTCGGTATGGAACAAAGGCAGTTTGCCGTTCTCTAATAGCCCCGGCTCCATGGTGACCTTCTCCGTGAGGTCGTTGTAGTAGCCGGAAAGCTCGTTGGGAACGAAGCATCTGCCCAATCCCTGATGGACGTGCAAAACGCTCGTGCCCTTCATCATCCGATACCATTTCTTGATGTTGTAGGCGGATATACCCATCTCCTCATTTCGCATCGATGGACACCTCTGTCGCCTCGCTTGGCGCGCGCTTCTTCACCACTCGCGCGGGGACGCCGCAGGCAAGCGAGTCGTCGGGGATGTCTCTAGCTACAACCCCCCCCGCGCCAATCACGACGCCGTTCCCTATATGGACGCCAGGCATGATCATCACGCGTCTGCCGATCCAAACATCGTTCCCGATCACGATGGGCTTAGGCTCTTCGTTGCCTTGCCTGTCCATCGTGACGCCTGATTTATCGTGCTTATGGTTGACCGTGTAGCAGATGACCTCAGGGGCCATCATCACGTGGTCCCCGATGGTGACGGGGCCTCTGATCTCGCTTCTTTCCCCGATGCCCGAATAATCCCCCAAGGAGACCTCCGGGGTGAAATAGGCGAAACGCTCGATGTTCACTTCTTTCCCGCAGCTAGCGAGGATCCTGCGCGCGAAGAAAGCGCGCAGCTTCTTCGCCATCTTGCTGCGCCTAGAAGAGGGCAGCCAAGCGGCGAACACCCTGTAGCAGGCATATGCCAGTTTCTTCTTGAACGTCCACATAATCCCAATCAATCCTTTTGAACCATTCTACCCACGGAACGAGGATAGACCACCATTTTCAGATAGCCAATCTATCCATCAATGCCTTTATCGCTTCTTTCGCCTCATAACGCTTCGCTTCCTCTAAACAGGCTTTCTTCATCCCCAATAAGCGCGTCGGGGACTTCGCTAGCCCAAGGAGGA
>CAVAGB010000075.1:0-2552 GCA_963588055.1 Erysipelotrichaceae bacterium
AATTTGCAGCGATTAGAGATTTTGACGATTCGGTAAGCGGCCATCCGTCATTTGACCTCAAAGAGAACACGGCGATAGAAACCGGTTTTGGATTCTTCGATGATCCTATAACCAGGTTTTAGCCATTTTGAAATAGTCATGAGACCCGCATTTTTGGGGTAAGCGGAATTCAAGGCGGATAGGTCTTGTTGCTGAACGGATTTGCAAGATAGCAGCTTAATCATCGTAAACAAGACTTCAGCTTGTGCGATAACCGGCAAATCCTCGAAATAGTTACGGTCTTTTTCGAGGGTCTCGTTCCTTGTGAGTTTAAAACGTTTGGCCAAACCTCCAGGGAGGTTTTCATACTCAGGGAGCGAATAAACGTGGTCCACCAAATACTTGTAAAGTTCGATATTTTGTTTAGCGGTTAGAACGTGTTTTCCTTCGCTCACAGCCTCCATTTCCTTTTCGTACATTGAGAGATCCTTTTTGGCTCCCTTCGGAAGGGACTTTCCAAGAATTTTCACAATTGATTTGAAATATTCTTGCTCAGCTTTTGGAAGATGGAGTTCAGAAAGATTGATCATAATCAACGAACTGCCGGTTTTCCCGCTAATCCCCAGTCTCAAATAACCATGTTTTCCGCCCTGGGTAGCAGAAGGGATTTCCACCACGGAACGTATCAGAAGCTTTTTGCTTGGGTCGAACACTAATTTAGGCTCTTTCAATTTGCAGTTCTCCTCAAGCCACTTTTCCACATCTGCCAACTTTGGGATTCCATTGCCAAAAACAATAGTCGGAATAGCTTCGATTGAATACACGGTTTCGCCTTTGCTAATCGATTTAACCAAGTAGAAATATCCACTAGTCATGTCGGTGTAGTACCCATATTTCTCCGGCCAGTTTCCTGTGCTGAACGGATTCGAGGATGGATCCTTGCATTTCAAAGGATACCCAACGGAATCACCATCCTTTTTCTCGCCGATTAAGGCTGAGTTGGCAAGACTCTTCTTGATGGTAATTTTGTTGAAGAACCCCTGCTTCCCTTTTTGGGTTCGGAGGGCTTGGGTGATCATCGGGTCGTTCCAAGACAGCGTCTTTCGGATCTTCTCAATCGTCCCCTTCATAAGCAAAGGATCGCGATTCCTCCATTGCTTCTTCGCTTCTTCCTCATCGAATTGGCTGATCCAGGCAACCTGCCCCGTCAGGCGATTCGCGATGATTTTCTGGTTTTGTCCGGTCTTGGTTTTGACAAAGACGGAAAGAACATCGATCCCACATTGGAATTTGCTGTCATTCCTGAGCTGCTCCTCAATCCACTTTTTCGAGAACGTGGAGAAGTTCTGATCGTAGACGTTCCCCACCACGATGTTCAGATAGGCGTCGTTGGCGTGATGGAAATCGTTCAGGTCGCGCAGCTTAATCAAATCGAAGACGTTGCGGAATTCGGAAACGTTCGACGCCTTCGAGTAGACGATTTTGGCTTTGCTGACCTTCTTGAGGATGTCGCAGACGGTCTTGACGGTCTGATTCGTCGTCACGATCTGCCGCTTGACGAAGCCTTCAAGCTCATCAGGGGAGAGGTTTGACTTTCTCAAGATGTGGTTCCTTTTCTCGTCGGACATGTAGTCGTTCTTGTGGATCCGGTTGAGGAAGATGACCCAATCGATGCCTTTCTGGGTCAGGATGCAATGGGAGTCGTCGTTGAAAGGATAGGTATTGGACTTTTTGTTGTTGATGTCTTTCCTGGTTAAGACGGTATTTAGGAAGCTGTCGTCCTTAATGATGGATTGAGGGATGATGTGGTCGATGTCGTAATCCTTCAGATTCTCAAGATCAATCGGCTCGCCGCTATATACGTCGCGACCAAATTGGGCGAAATAGTAGAATACTTTCTTCGCCCTCAGGTTATCGTCTTCCCTTTCGTCCAGTTTGGCCTTCAGACCCTGCAATTCGGCTTTGGTAAGGGCGGCATTTTCCTCTTTCACCAAAGCCTCGGCGGATTTATAGAGGTTCTGGAGGTTCTTCTTGCGAGAGGATTTCTTCTTTGGATCCTTTTCCTTCTGCCTCGTGCACTCAACGAAAATGCGATCGAAGTCATCGATGCCGAGGATTCTCTTCAGCTCATCGATTATCCCCATCGTTTGGCGCAAAGCGCGTTTGACGGCTGGCGAGCCATAGCTTTCGTCAATGAAATCGCCGATGGTCATATCCTCACCGGTGACGCTTTTGTTGTAGGCCTCCACTTTATCGGCGAATCCGTAGCCGGAATCAAAATAGATCTCGTTGAAGTTCTTGGAAGTATATTTGAGGAGATCAAGGATGCTTCTTGGCATAGCGGAGGTTTGATCTGGCGGAAGAACGACTGGATTGGAGAGGATCTTCGCTTCTTCGGCGTTTCTTCCATTGGATCCGGTCAGCAATTTCTCCGAAAGACGGCCCCAATCCTTGAATTTCAAGGAAGAGAAATATTGGATTTGCTCATCGGTGAAGCCGCCATCCAAGGCCTTGAGTTGTTTTCTAAGCTGCTTCTTATCTTCGAAGACAGTCACGAGATAGATGATCGCCTC
>CAVAGB010000076.1:0-2510 GCA_963588055.1 Erysipelotrichaceae bacterium
CTATAGGCCCATGTATTCGGTCAAAGACGGGCTGAAACGGGCGCTTGAGATACTGAAAGAAGAGAAGGCTCATTCAGCAGAGGGGGACGCGGCCTGAGGGGCGGCGAGCAGATCCCTGAGGATGAGGACGGTGTGGGCGAGGCCTTCCTGGGCCTTGAAGACGCTCCTGTGCCCAAGGGATTTGATCTTGGAGATATCCAAGGAGGAATTGCCCATCGGATTGAAGCGCTTCAGTTCCTCTTCGCTTGGCTCTCTACAGATGAGGCCAACCTCCCCCGCCTCTGCGAGGATTGAGGCCATCTCCTTGATGGTTAAAACCTCATCGGAGCCGATGTTGTAGGACTCCCCCGCTTCGCCTTTTAGCAAAGCGATCAAGATGGCCGAGGCGCAGTCTAGGCAATAGCAATAGGATCGCCTCTGCAATCCGGGGGATTTCATCTCCAAGTCCTTCCCCATCGCGGAGAGATAGGCGAACTCCGAGGAGATCCTCTTGTCTTTGGACGAGGCCGTGGGGCCGTAGATGTGCCCTGGGCGGACGATCACGGAATCCACGCCGTATTCTTCAAGGTAGGACCTGCAAAGCAGCTCCGCGGCCCTTTTGGATTCGGAGTAGGAGGAACGGATCGAATTGAGGTCTATGGGGCCGAATTCGTCTTCTTTGATGGGTTCTGCCGCGTCTATGGCGCCGTAGACCTCGCTGGAGGAGATGTATAGCATCCTCCCTTTTCCGCAGACCTTCAGGCGTTCAAGGATGCCGCGGGTGCTTTCGATGGTCGTGAACATTGTCTCCACGGGCTTGGAGAGGTATAGCTCAGGGGAGGTGATGCCCGCCCCGTGGATGATGTAGTCCACGTCCGGGCTGAAATGGAACGGGTTGCCCGCTTCGTAAGGGTAAAATCTCACAGATGGATATCCGCCGTAGCGCGCGTTGAACCTATCAATGTTCCTGCAACCCGCGTAGATGCGGATGCCCGCGCGGTGGATCTGGTCATACACGAGGAGGAGATCAATCAAAGATGAGCAAATTAGTCCAGCGGCTCCGGTGATGAGGAGCCTCTTCCCATTGAGGGGACTTAAATCCAAGTAGCTAAGGACTTCCTTGATGTCGCCTTTATAGATTTCGTTCTTCAGGATGTCTTTCATGGGTGTCCTCTGGGTTTCGCGTCAATTAATCTTACAGCAGGAAGAAAGGCCTCACATCTTGCTTAGAAGGAAGTCAGCCACCCTTTCCGCGGCTTTGCCGTCGCCGTGATCGTCGATGAGCTTCTTTATCTCATCCCTTTCCGCGCTCAAGCGATCGACGCCATTCGCTACGCGTTTTAGGAATTCGGCGAGGTCGGAATGGTTGTAGATCTTCTCTCCGCCCTGGGCGTAGTATTCATAATTCTCCGTCATCCCCGGGTCTTTCTTGTAATCCTCGATGTCCTCCCAGACTAAGCCTATGGGTTTATTGACGAGGAGGTAGTCGTAATAAACCGATGAGTAATCAGAAAGCATAGCGTCGCTTGCTTTCAATAGGTCGTAGGAAGCGATGTTGTTCTTCTTGAAGAAGGAATCGTCGATGAAGACGATGTTGCTCGCTTCCTCTTTTCTGACTAGGCCAGCGATCTGCGCGAAGTGCGGTTTTACGATTAGAAGGACGCCCAATTCTTTGGCGATATCATTGACCCTTTCGATGTTCTCGTCCGTATCGATTAAGGCAATGGGCTTGACGCAGCCGGTCTTCTTGCCCCCTTTGAATTGTTTGACGGTCGGATACCAGACGACGTACTTTTTGAACTTCCCGAAGTAGAGGCTCAGATTGATCTTGCCTTCTTTGAAGAAGACGTCGTTCCTCGGATATCCTAAAGGCACGCACTCCTCGGGCTTGAAGCCCAGCGCAGCGCCTGTTTCCACGTTCATCCCCTTCGCGGGGCCTATCATCCAGCTGATGCCAGCGGGATGGCGATAATAGCCGCTCGAGTCTTTGAAGGGAATGCCATGAGGGATGTATACCGATACTTGGCCCGGGCGCAATTCGGCAAGGAACCTATTGCAGCAGAATTTGCATCTCGCCGTGCGAGAATAGAGAGATCCCCTAAGATGTTGCTTCCCTGGATCGAGATACTCAACGTTCTTTATCTTGGGATAGGAATCCAGTATCGGATCGTAACAGACCCAAACGAGCTTGTATTTCTTGTTCAGGCCCCTCCTGATGAATTCGTCGAACACGGGTTTGGTGTTATCCCCCAAGTCAGGGCAGCTTTCGAACATGATGATGTTCCTCAAAGGAAGATGGTTGAGAATCCATCTCAATATCTTTTTAATCATGCGACGCTCCTTTTATATGGCAGCTTCGACCTCACGAAATCGAAGGTCCAGTCGTAAGCGAAGGCGATAACCAACGTTATGGCCAAGCACCCAACGAAGAACAGGTACGGGTTGCCGTTGAGCCCAAGAGCCTGGCCTGCTCTGAAGACGAGGCGCTGAAGGATATAGATTAGGGTTTGCTTTGTCTGTCTCATTTTTAA
>CAVAGB010000077.1:0-2505 GCA_963588055.1 Erysipelotrichaceae bacterium
GAATTTGGAACCGTTGATTTCCAATCCATGGTTTTGGAAGCTGCATTAAGCAATTCTATTTCGTTGGGTTGCGATTTCTTCGATGGTAGCGCCGATACAAGCGTCATTGATTGTCTTACTTCGCTTAATTCCTATGCCCTCGTAGATTCGGTTTTGATATTCCCGACCTCTTTGACGAGCAAAACGGTCTTAAAGTCTTATCTTGACGCTTGGAACTCGGCTCACCCCGATTCCCGAAATGACTATATCGACATTATGTCTGACTTCACCGGGGAAATCGGAACCCTTGTCCAGCTTGTCTCGATTATTCTCATCGTGTTTGCTTCGATATCTCTACTCGTTTCTTCAATCATGACCGCGATCATTACCTATGTATCCGTTGTCGAACGGACAAAGGAAATCGGCATATTGCGATCGTGCGGAGCGAAGAGACTGGATATTGCTCGTCTCTTCGAGTCCGAATGCCTCTTTATTGGCTTTGTAGCGGGCTGTGTCGGCGTCTTGCTGACTTGCCTTGCCTGCATCCCAGTCAATCAAGTTCTCAATAGTCTCTTCCCATCGAACAACCTTGGCCAGATAGCACAGCTTAACCCCTTACACGCGGGTATCCTGATTGCCGTCTCGGCTTTGCTTGCCTTCATAAGCGGGCTTTTCCCCTCGCAGATAGCGGCTAGAAAAGACCCGGTTGTTTGTTTGAGAAGTGAATAAAGGAGTTTATATATGATCACTGAAGCAAAATTCAAGTACGCCCTCAAAAGCATGATGGAGACGATGCCTCTAGAAGACATCAACGTCACTGCCTTGTGTGAGAAATGCAAATGCCATAGGCAAACCTTCTATTACCATTATCAAGATATCTATGACCTCATCGCCGCTATCTTTTTAAATGAAGACCTGACCGCGGTTACAAATGCCAAAGATACCAAGAAGACCTTGACTGCTTTCTTGAGCTACGCGAAGAACAATTTTTCCTTCCTTCGCTCCACTTATAACTCCGCGGGTAGGGATTTAACGGATGATTTCATCTACGGGAAGATAAATGCGAAGCTCTTTACCCTCTGGGTGGGCGATGAGGAAGTCGGCCTTAAGAAAGAAGGGGTCCGAAACGCTGCGAGAAGATTCTCTCGTTTGGTCGCGGATGAGTTCGGATACTACCTCAAGGATCAGAAACTAACCCCTGAACGTTTCGTCCATCACATGAATAAGTTCATCGATAACGCGATCAATATCCTTTTGCCCGCTGTCTTCGCTTTGTCGAAAAAGGAGGAAAGCAAATGATCGACTTTGATTTTGTTGCCCCGACCCGCGTTGCCTTTGGTCATTCCGCAGAAGGCCGTTTGTCTGACCTTCTTCGAGAATATAACATCCATTCTGTGCTCCTTGTTTATGGAGGCGGATCCATCAAAAAAAGTGGGCTTTACGATAGAGTAGTCAATCAGCTAAACCTCGCAAAAGTTGCTTTTTATGAAATTGGAGGAATTCGCGCAAATCCAACGAAAGAATCCGTTTTTGCGGGGATAAAAATCCTAAAAGAACATCCTTGCGACCTTATTTTGGCTGTTGGCGGTGGTTCGGTGATTGATGCGGCGAAATCCATGGGCGTCGGCTATTACTACGACGGCGATCCCTTTGATTTCAATCTTAAGAAAGCAAAGCCCAACAAAACTATTCCTGTTGGCGTCATTTTGACGATTGCTAGCGCTGGCAGTGAGATGTCCAATTCCTGCGTTATCTCGGATGACGCGACTGGCATTAAACTCGGTTTCAACAACGACCTTATTCGTCCTTTGTTCGCTTTGGAGAACCCAGAACTCACGTTCACGGTTTCCTCCTATCAAACGGCAATCGGCTTCTCCGATATCATGATGCATTCTCTTGAACGTTATTTCGGAGAGTCTGATTCTCTCCAACTCTCGGATGAATGGGCCTTGGATCTTATCAAGAACACGATGGAAGCAGGAAATCGCGCCTTGGCTAAGCCCGATGACTATGAAGCACGTGCTGCTTTGATGTTGAATAGTTCCCTATCCCATAACGGCTATACCGGCATTGGAAAATACTGTCCTTTCGTCGTCCATCCCTTAGAGCACGCCCTAAGCGGATATCGCCCCGATATTCCTCATGGTGCCGGCGTTGCCTTGATTTATCCAGCCTGGGCTAGCTACGTTTGCAAGAAGGCCCCAAGTAAGTTTGCTTACCTAACCCGCCGCATTTTCAATTTAGAAGCCAAAACGGAACTGGAAACGGCTATAATGGGCGTCGCGGCTATGAAGGACTTCTTTCATTCCGTTGGAATGCCCACTTCATTTCAGGAAGTCGGGATCACCAAAAACGACATCCCAAGCCTCGTTCGGTTAGCTAGCGGTAATGGAACACGTGTGATTGGCTGTTACCCCCAATCACTGGATGAGCAGGACATCGAAAATATTTATATGAGCCTGCTTTCCTAAATTAGGAGGCTGCCTTCGTTTATGAATGATATTGTAAAGAAAAACGATTTTGCCA
>CAVAGB010000078.1:0-2387 GCA_963588055.1 Erysipelotrichaceae bacterium
GACGAACAACGATCCAACGGATTTCAGGGAGGTTCTCACCCCGGGGACGAAAGAATACCAAGAAACCGATCATTACGACCCCGAGAAAGACTATGTCGGATTCGACGCCTCGAAGGCCCTGATGGCCATTTATGTCGTTGATTTATTCGAAAAGAAGTTGCTTGACGAATATGACCCGAAAACAAATAAGCAAAAAGCCATTCGAGGCGACGAGGTCAAAGACGGAAAGTCCGTTTGCGCACCGGCCATTTGGTTCCCGAAAACAAAGGACTACGAAAAATCCGCAACCTTGTATTACGTCAGCAAAGACTATTTAGACAAAGAGAAAAAAGACGACGAAGACGAAGAAATAGAGAATGGAGGCACAAACGATGCTTAAATCTGTATACGAAAAATGGGAAGAAGTCAAAAGCGGCGGCGCTAAAGACAAAAACCATGTAGCGAAGTATTACCTCGGGGCCAAATCCTCGGCGAACGTCTATTTCGGAATCTCGGACGAAAAGATGTGCATCTATCTTGAATTCACGAAAGAAGTGCTAGCCGATTTGGACATCCCCACGCTAAACGGGATGACCATCAAGGTTTCGAGCGAATCGTTCATCGATCCGAATAAGAAATATCTAGTTGTTAAAAACGAAAGCCAAAACGAAGAGATATTCGAGGCATTCTCCAGTTCCATTGCCGATGGATTAGCAACCGCGAATTCTTATTTCGACGTTTATGAAACCTTCAAAAAAGTAGTCAAAGAGTACAAAGATTATTTTGCCAATCCGAATAAAGTTCTCTCAAAGCAAGAGGAGCAAGGGCTTTGCGCCGAATTGCTAGAACTGTCCAACTTGATTGCTTTGAAGGGTGAGAACGTGATCAATAGTTGGCAGGGGCCGGCGAAAAACAAGCGCGATTTCGTGTTCGATAAAATGGCGTTGGAAATCAAATCTACTTTAAGCCAGGAAAATACCGCCATCAGAATCAGCAACGAAAACCAATTGGATTCTTCTTACCCGGCTGATATGAAAAGGCTGTTCTTGAAAGTCTACATCATGGAGGATTCCGATAACGGCATTAACGTCAACAAATGCATCGAGAAAGTTTTGGCCCAAATAAAGACGATAGTCTCTAAGACGATCTTTTTAGCGAATTTGGCCAAATTGAAGGTCAATCCGAACCTTTATCGGGCAAAGTACCAATTCACCGTTCAAAAAGAGAACGTCTACCAAGTGACCGCGGGCTTCCCCGCCATAACGTCCGAAACAATCCCGCACGCAATCTATGACGTCTCTTATCGACTAAAGCTCAACGACATAGAGGAATATCTAATCGAGGAGGAAACAATGAATGGACTGCTTTAATCAAGAACTTATCAAAAACGTAAAACTGGCCCACTCCGAGAACGATTCCGACGATTTTTCTGAGGAGAAATACTCGTTCATTCGCTACGTGTTTTCCAATATTGAGTCTATCCCGATGGACAGCATCGAGATTTGCGATGAGGAATTCGAAGAACTTAACGCAAACCTGGATGCCTATTACTACGATGAGGACTCCCAAGTTTATAACCTCTATTTGGCGATATATAACGACCGGAACGACGACAATTCCTTCCTCGTTAAAGAACAGCTTCAGAAGCATTACGACAAAATCATCAATTTCCTGAAGAAAACCATTTCTGGTAAATATATCGATTTTGATGATTCATCGTTTACATACGAAATAGCCAACGAAATCCATGGTCTACTAAGGCAGGTGGAGATAGTCGTTAACATCGTCTCGAATTTCAACGTCCCACAGAGTTATAAGAAAGACGACATCGAGGAAATCGACGGTCAAAGGGTTTCCTTTAGAACCTATGACCTCGAAGATCTGAAGAACAAATTTAAGCAACTTACCACCGTAAACTCCACGCTTGACTGCGTTGAGTGTTTTCACTGTGAGTTGAACGCTTTGAACTTAATCAGCTCCGTTGATTTCGACGTGTATCTTCTCGGAATGAAAGGATCATGGCTGGCGGAGCTTTACAAGCAGGACAGCGTTAGGCTTCTCGAGCCGAACGTCAGGTCCTATCTCAAGAGAACTTCAAAGGTTAACGCCGGCATATTAAGCACCGTGAAAAACAGCCCAGAGCAATTCGTGAGTTTTAACAATGGAATTTCGGCGGTCGCGACAAGCCTCACCCTTGCTAAAACCCCAAATACAAACCAGTCGGTGAGAATATTGAAAATAGACAATTTCCAAATAGTGAACGGCGGGCAAACGACGGCGACGTTATATGAGTGCTTAAAAGACAAGATGTCCGATAATCTCGAGAACGTTATCGTTCCCGTGAAGCTCACCGTCGTGAAAAACGTCGGAAACGCCGAAAGTTTCATAAGGGATATCAGCGTTTATTC
>CAVAGB010000079.1:0-2340 GCA_963588055.1 Erysipelotrichaceae bacterium
GAGTGATGTTAACGGTCCCAAAAGCGATCGATTTTGTAGCGTTTTGGGACCGTTAGTGGGGCGTGGTTGATTTTTGGCGGAGCGTAAAACTGGCGGTAACGTACCTTGGAAAAGCCCACCACAGCCTAGGTTATCCTTGCAAACTGCTATAAAGGTGCTATAAGAATTCCATGCATATCGGCACCTTCCCTTTTTCCAAAGACGGCAAAGAACTTTTGTCGGCAAGCGAAGCCAAGGCGAAGGATTGGCCGGTGGTCTATCTGATCCATAACGACAAGCAGATGTACATTGGGGAGACCCAGAACGCGGTCTCCCGTTTTGAACAGCATCTCGCCAATCCTCTTAGGCATGGCCTTAAGGACATCGAGATCATCTTCGACGACGAATACAACAAATCCGCGATCCTCGACGTCGAGCAGCATCTGATCCAGCTTTGCAAAGCCGATCGCACGATGAAGCTGCAGAACATCCAGCCAGGCCAATCGGTCAAGCACGATTACTACCAGAGGGAGAAGTACCTCAACAAGATCGATGACATCTGGGAGGAACTTAAGAAGAAGCACTTGGTGAGGATGGACATTGACGACATCAGGAACTCCAATCTTTTCAAGTACTCGCCTTATACGACCCTCACCTTCGAGCAATCAGACGTCTGCAAGGAGATTATCGACGACGCGACCGACAAACTCGGCCACGATAAAGAGGGGACCGCCGTCATCAACGGCGGGGCGGGGACGGGCAAGACCCTCGTCCTCATCAACATCCTCTATCGCTTCGTCAGCGCGATGAAGATCAAAGTCACCCCCTCAGAAGACGATGAGGACCTCACCGACTACAACGACCTCCTCATGAAGATCCAAGGCGCCTACAAACACAGCGAGGGGAAACCCTTCAAGATCGCCTACATCTGCCCGATGACCTCATTGAGGAAGACGATGAAGACCGTCTTCAACTTGACCGGGAACGGACTCAAAGGCAGCATGGTCATGGGGCCTTACGACCTTTTCGACGGAGGGGAGAAATTTGACCTCGTCTTAGTCGATGAAGCCCATCGCCTGAACCAAAGGAAGAACTTAAACAACTATCCTCAATTCGCTAAACACGCGGAAGATATCGGCATGAGTGAATATGAAGCCACACAGCTCGACATGATACTCGCGCGCTCCAAATACAGGGTGCTCGTCTACGATAAGGCCCAGACCGTCAAAGGGAGCGACATCACTGACGGGCAGTTCGAGAAGGCCATTTCCAAGCAGCCCATCCTAAGATGCAACCTCAAGACCCAGATGAGATGCAAAGGAGGGGAGGAGTTCACCTCCTATCTAGACGGCATCTTCGCCTGCAAGCAGGGGCAAAGGCTGGATTTCGATCCCGCGGAATACGATTTCAAATTGTTCGACGACGTCGACAAGATGGTGAATGCCATCAAGGCAAACGACAAGATCCACGGTCTTTGCAGATGCGCGGCAGGATACGCCTGGGAATGGGTATCCAAAGACTACAAAAGCAAAGGCTACGACTACATCGTGAGCCATAACCACCAGGACATCCACATCGACGGCCATTCCTACGTCTGGAACATGACCAACGAGGAATTCATCCTCTCGGAGAACGCGGTCAACGAGATCGGCTGCATCCACACCTTGCAGGGCTACGACCTCAATTACGTCGGGCTCATCTTCGGGCCGGAGATCGATTACGACCCCAAGAAGAACGAGATCGTGATCGACAAGAGCCGCTTCTACGACAAGAAGGTCAAAGCGGGCGTGGATGAGGAAACCCTGAAGCGTTACATCATCAACTCCTACAAGGTGATGATGACGAGGGGCATCAAGGGCTGCTACGTATATGCCTGCAAGCCAAGGCTGAGAGAATATCTAGGAAGGTATATAGGGAGATGAATAAGATGGATAGATTGGAAGAGACAATGGCTCGCATCGACAAATTCAACAAAGACAGGGACTGGGATCAGTTCCATTCGCCCGAGAACCTCGCCAAATCGATCTCCATCGAAGCGGGTGAGCTGCTCGAATGTTTCCAGTGGATCAGCGTGAACTACGATCTAGACGAGGTCAAGGAAGAGCTCGCCGACGTGGTGAATTACTGCCTGCAGATGTGCATGGTCTTGAAAGTGGATCCTTTGTCCATCATCAACGAGAAGATGGATAAGACGGAGAAGAAATACCCGGTGGAGAAAGCCAAAGGGGTTTCGACGAAGTACGATAAACTGAAGTGAATGGCTTTTCAGGCTTTGCCTACCGCCTGCTCAGGCTATTTCCCTGCTCTCATGGCAGGTGAAGTAGATGATCTGCCAATCCTTCGCTAGATCTTTGAGCAAGG
>CAVAGB010000080.1:0-2339 GCA_963588055.1 Erysipelotrichaceae bacterium
GGGATTTGAGGGTCGCCTTCTGGTCGGGGACGACCTCCTCGAAGGAGGGGTGGAGCACGTCGAAGTCGGTGAGGCTGGGGAAACGGTGGTCGGCGGCTTTCTTCTCTTCGATGCCTTCGGCTTTGATCTCGGCGACAGGGACGTTAGCGACAGCAGGGGCACCTGCGATGCTCGCATCGCTTAGCGAAGAGGGATCGTCGATGTAGCGGGTGACCCCGTCGTTCTCCTCCATGCGTTTGAGGTTGTAGTTGAAGAGGAAGGCTTCCTTGTCGAAGAAGACGTTGGCTTTCTTGGCGGCGGCTTTGGCCTCGCGGAGGGCTTTCCTCCTCCTTCTGTTCTCTTTGCGCCTATCGACGTGGGAGCGTCTGATGCCCCTGATGATGACGGTGATGAGGATGAAAATCATCGCTAGGGAGATGACCACGGCCAATAGCAAAATCAGCATGGCGCGCGGATACTGGACGAAAAGCCCGACCCAGTCGGAGCCATATGCCCTCTCTAGCCCTAGGACCAATAGGAAAGAGGCTGCGCCTAAAAGAGAGAGGCAGCTGAGGATGATCACCGCGAACCACATCGTGCGGCGGTTGCTGTCGCGCAGATCGTCGGGGGTGATCATTTCTTCCTCCTTTCCTTGGCTTTGGGATCGGGGGCGGAGAAGGCGCGCTTCCTGATGGCCTTCTTGACCTGCTTCCATTGCTCTTCGTAATAGCGGTCGAATTCCTTCTTCCTCTTCTCTAACTCATCGAAGTTCTCTTCGAGGGTGAGATCGTTTTCCGGGGGGAGATGAAGGCTAGCGCGCAGCGACTCGATCTGGGAATTCAAGGCGAAGATCTCCGCCTCCTTCCCTTCGATGGTCTTATTGAGCTCGGCTTTCTCGTTCTCTTTGTTCGCGATCTCTCCGCGCAGTTCGTCTTTCTCCTTCTCTTTCTCCGCGAGTTTGGCCTCGTTCTCCTCGTTGATGAGCCTGATCCGCTCATCGATCTGGTCGAGAGCCTCCTGCTTGATGCGGTTGGCCTCATCCACCTGCTTCTGGCATTCCTGGCTGAAAGATTCCATGTCGGAGTCGAAGCGGAGGGACATCTCGTGGATCCTCTCATCCCTAGCTAGACGGAGGGTGGCGATCTCAGAAGAAGCCTTCTCTAGGGCCTCTTTGTCCATCTGGTGCTTCTCCCTCAGCTGGAGGATGTATTGCTCGGCCTCCTCGAGGTTCGAGTAATGCTTCTTTGCTTTCTCAAGGTCCCTTTCTAGCTTTGCCCTTTCTAGCTCTTTCTCCTGTTTTGTCTCTTCCTCTTCTTGCTTGGCTAGTTCCCTATCCATCCCGGTCGCGTAGACGTAAGTCACATAGGAATCGAGATACAGCAAAGAGGCGTAATCCTCCTCGGCCTTGGTGTGGAGGAAGGGGGTGAGGTGGATGCGGTCCTCTTTGGTGGTGAAGCCAGGCTTATCGTAAGAGGTGATGTAGTCGAAAAGGGCGAGGGACTCGCGGAAATTGGTGTCGAAGCGGATGATGTTGGTCTTCGTGATCGGGGCTTTGACCTTGGGGCTATTGGACACCTCCTTCATCAAAGGGGTGCTTAGAAGCATCCTCACCGCGGTGAGGGAGTCGCTTAGCCTAGATACCGCCCCGGCGGATTCCCCATGGCTCTGCGCCAAAGGATCGTTGTTCCTGATCTCCTTCAAGGTCATCGAGAAATCCAAGGTGTCCTGCCCGAATTTGATGTGCTTCTGGTAGACGGACTCCGCCTCATAACGCCCGGAGATCTCCATGATCTGCTGCAGGCGGAGCTCAAGGAAATCGCTTAGATAAGTCAGAAGGGTGTAGAGGAAGCGGTTCTCATAAACCGCGTAGTCGTTCTCTTTTTTCGCGACGAAAAGCTTGTCGGGGATGACCTTCCCTCCCGTGTTGGCGGGGTCATGGGAAAGGTAATTGGAATGCTTGGAGAGATCAACGATCGAGTCTTTAGAGATGGAACGCACCCTCTCGATGGGGACGACGTCCCCGTCGGTGCGGACGAATTGCCTCTCCTCGGCGATCGCCCCGATGAGGAAGGGCATCTGCTTCTCGATGGTGCTTAGCAATTCCTCGTCGATCTCCACGAGGGTGGTGAAGGCGTTCAGCTCCTCCTTGCCCTCTTTGGAATTCGAAAGCGAAAGGAGCTGCCTCTGGTAGGCGGGGTTCGTCTTGAGGGACTTCTTCAGTTCCCTGAAAGCCTTATGTCCTTTCGCGTTTCCGTTATCCATAGATCAAACTTACAAATCGGCGATCCTCTTCACGGCTTTCTCACATAACGGGGCCCCTCCCTCGCCGAAAAGCGAGGCCAGGGTCGAGAGAAGCTCGG
>CAVAGB010000081.1:0-2329 GCA_963588055.1 Erysipelotrichaceae bacterium
CTTATGATGAGACGCCGTCGAGGGATCCGGAGCCTTATGAATCCTATGTTTTCGAAGGCTGGGAACCGAAGGTGGGGGAAGTCACCCGCGACGCCGTTTACACGGCCAAATACTCGAAGCAGACGTCCACGAGCTTCATGATCAGCTATAACGCCAACGGCGGTTCCGTGGCGCCTGCAAGCCAGACGAAAGAAAAAGGGGGCACGCTGACGCTCAGTTCATCGAAGCCTTATCGCGACGGCTATAAGTTCTATGGGTGGAACAATCTATACGAAGGCAAGGTGTATCAGCCTGGGGATTCTTTCACGAGCGACATCAACCTCACGATGTACGCCATGTGGCTTCCTCTTTGCCCGAAGTGCCTAGGCACGGGGTCTATCCATGAGCATGCTGACAAAGTGACGTGCTCAAATTGCAATGGGAAGGGCTATTTCTGCCCTTATTGCAACGAGCCCCTCACCACGATTGTCCGTGAGAGTCGGAGCGGCGGTTCTACTGATCCCAATCTGGTTGTTACTTACTTAACGTACTGTTCTTCCTGTGGAAAAAAGGTAGAAGAGTGGAAAGAGATGCCTAATTATCACCAAACTTCGAAGGTAGTCTGCGACGATAGGATCATATGCACTGCTTGCGGAGGCAACCCGATTTTGCAAGAAGGGTACGACAAAGATTACGAATGCGATGTGCTGTATGTTTACGATGCGTCGCCGTCCTGTTTGTCCGCCGGGGCCAGGGAGATAACGCTCCAAAAGCAATCCGGCTACGAATACAGCATCGACGGCGAGAACTACCAGGCCTCAAACGTCTTCAGAGGGCTTCTCCCCCATACTTCCTACACCTTCTACCAAAGAAAGGCGACCTCAGGCGGCGTCCCTTTCGGAGTCCCCAGTCTCGCGACGACGATCAAGACGACCGACGCCTCATCCTATTATGTGACCTATGAGTTAAACGGAGGCGAGAACAACTCCCAGAACCCAGCCACATATCAAAGGAGCGCCTCGTCGACGCCTCTCTACGCCCCGACCAAAGAGGGCTATGACTTCGCCGGCTGGTCGTACAAAGGCGAGATCGTTAGCGAGATCAAGGGTTCTTGGAACGTCGACATTGCCCTTGAGGCGACGTGGACACCGACTGGATACGCCATCACCTACGATCTCAAAGGAGGTGTCAACAACGAGGCAAACCCGGAGACGCACGGCATAGAGGACGCCGAGATAACGCTCAAAGATCCCACGAGGGCGGGCGCCGTCTTCGTGGGATGGACTGGATCCAACGGCGATGCGCCGGAGAAGAACGCCAAGATCCCTGCAAATTCCACGGGGGGACTCAGTTACACGGCGAATTGGGAGCTGATTGAGTATTCTATTATTTACAGACTCGATGGCGGCGCAAACTCCCCGAGTAATCCCTCTTCCTATAATGTCGAGAGCTCTTTTGATCTTGGGGCGCCGACCCGCAATGGCTATACCTTCATCGGCTGGCAACAAGACGGCAACGAAGTCGCTTCAATCAGTGCCGGGTCCACCGGGGACATAACGTTGGTGGCACGCTGGGAACCGACCACTTATCACATAACCTATGATCTTGATGGGGGCATGGCCGCCTCATCCAATCCTGCCGAATACACCATTGAATCCGATGACATCAGCTTCTCGAATCCGACCAAAACTGGGTATTCGTTCGATGGCTGGTATTCCGATTCAGCTTATTCAAATAAAGTCGACGGCGTCCACGCCGGAAGCACCGGGGACGTGAGCCTTCATGCGAAATGGAACGCGAACAAGAACAGTCTTTCCGTCACTAGTGGCGATGAATCTAAGGGCTCCGTCTCCGTCTCTGGCGAGGGGTATACCGATGAGGAGATAACCGTCACGGCGATTCCTACTGATGGCTATGCTTTGAAGGCCTGGTACTGTGGAGAAACTTTTGTGAGTTGGATCGGCACTTATACTTTCAGAATGCCGGCGGGGGGCTATTCTTTGACCGCGGAATTTTGCACCGAAGCAGAGGCGGCTGAGTGGCGTAAGGCCCTCGGCATCGAGCCGGTCATCGATACGGTGAACCAGACATTGACCTATGGCCTCTACCCCCAGACGCGGGTCTCTAACGAAGCGACTTTGGCTTCCCTCAACGCCCTGACGACAACGGAGAGCAACGGCTGGTATCTTCTTAATGGGGATTATTACGCGAAGACGACCGCGTGGCCTTACTTATCAACTTATGTCTTTAACGATGGGACAAAAATCGTCAAAGGGACCGAATATTGGTTTAAATGCGAGCCTATAACTTGGAAGATCCTCTCCTCCACCGACGATGGCGAGTATTTCCT
>CAVAGB010000082.1:0-507 GCA_963588055.1 Erysipelotrichaceae bacterium
ATTTTGTTCGTCCTGTTCTCGGCGATCTTCTTAAAATTCTGCTTTTTGTTTTCCACGGACAAGTCTCTTTTCAACAAAAGTATAATGAAAGAAAATGCAATGTATAACAAATATTGCATAAGGTTTGCAAAATATTTTGCGTATATTACCAAATGTTGATATGAGACACGCCCACCTCATCAGGCATTTTCCACGACGAAATGAGCTAAGAACAAATCAAAATTCGAAGTATCGGTAATGGCATCGTGCGGTATGAACATGTACTTCCATGGCTTTTTGTGGTTAGCGATGCACCAAGCGGAGGCTAGTTTGCAATATTCTAGGCCCCTCTCCTTCTTCGCCAAGACCATTGGGTCGTTGAGCTCGCCCCTTTGTTTGATCTCGACTAGGTAACAACATTCTTCCATCTCGACCACGAAATCGGGCTCATAAGAGTGAAGCTGACCATCGAAGCGATATTGGATGCCAAACTGCTCTTTTGTGGGTCTGAGCCAATGAACAACCCTT
>CAVAGB010000082.1:554-2304 GCA_963588055.1 Erysipelotrichaceae bacterium
GGATAACCCTTCTATCGTTCTCGCAGCAAACGGCAAAAGCCTTCTCGGGCCTGCTGTCGAATTTATAATACTCGGTTAGCCATTTCCTTCCGCCCCTGAAGACAAGGCTCTTGATTTCCATGCCGCCCGGGATCTCGTCGTAGAGGCTCATGGCCTGCGAGAGCTGTTTGGCGTCGAAAAGAGGCCGCTTTATGTCGTAGCTGATTGATGAAACGGTCTCCACCAAGGATCCTTGCTTCATCTTGTAATGCCGGAGCATCTGCTTGTAGATCTCGTCGCTGATTCTGTATTTGTTCGAATCGACGATGTTCTTAATTTGATTTCTACTGTATCTCTCTTGTAGGGATTCGAAATACTGCGTTATAAGTTTTCTAACAAGATCACCGCATTCCTCATAATCAATTTCCGCCTTGTCCCTAAGAATCGTCACGAGGATGTTGGCGGGGTTAACGTTAGAGAAATCGATGTCGTAGGCTTGTTCAAAGTACTTGTCTCTAGGATCGAGGATGTTCTCCCGCATGATGTCGGTTGAGACCGGCACGAACGTGAAAGGCGTCAGATCCAAGTCGAAATCCTCGAAGAAGTATTGGGCTTCGCCGTCGTATTTTTGCATAAGCCTCGGAATGGCGATGGTATTGTTTTCAACCGTTCTTACATACTCGTCAATCGAGGATGTGAATATTCTCTCGATGAAGTCCTTGTCAAAGCTTGAGGCCTCGGCGACTTCCGCGATGTCGGTTTCTTGGATTATTCTCTCATTTACCCTTTCTCTTATTTCTTTCTTATTTGCGGCCTTGCCATTGCCTTTGTTCGCCTGAACAACCTCGGCGACATAGCCGCTTATCGCTTTGACCAATTGCTCGGCGCTGTCGGTTCTTTCCACGTCCGGCCTTTGTTGAAAGACAGCGTTCAGGGTACTTTCGACGCGTTGCTCGTTATTGCTTTCAAGATCAAGCTTCGTTTGGACAAAGACCTGCTCCGGCTTGTCTATGTCTTCAACGTAGATTATGTGCTCCTGCTTGAAGATGCTGTCGCCGCGTCTGGCGTCGTTGATTACACTGCTGAAGTTCGCGTGGGCGGTCAATGTGACGGAATCAACATCCTTATCGCCAGTTCTTTTGCCATAAGGAAGTCTCAGTCCGCGACCTATCGTTTGCTCGATGAGGGTCCTTGAGTAAGCGCTGCGCAAAGGAACAATCGTATAGAGATTGTTGACGTCCCATCCTTCTTTGAGCATGTTCACGTGAACGATGATTTCGACTGGATTATCTGACTTTTCGACGTCTAGCAGCAAACGGACGTTCTCGTCCTTTTCGACTGAGCCTTTCCCACTGTCTATCTCGATAACCTTGTCTTTATAAGCACCGTTAAGGCATTCATCAGATTTGATAAAGCCCAAAACACCCATGGCGTGCTCAATGTTTTGACAAACGACCAGAACGAACGGTTTCACATAATGAACCCTTTGGCGTTCGGCGTAGTCATGCAACGCCTTTTTCATGTGCTCGTGCCAATGCAAGCCATCGAGAATCATGATTTTGTCTAGCTGCTCATCACCCCATCTATAATGGTCGATATTCTGACGGGTCAAAGCATAAGGGGTTCTTGTGTATCCGTCGCGAATGGACAGCGCCAGCGGATAGTCGATAACAACGTTCTTGAAAGGAATAACTTTTTTTCCGCTGATAACCTGTGGCGTCGCTGTGAGTTCAAGTCCCAAAACTGGTTTTATTTTGTCCAGGGCTTCACT
>CAVAGB010000083.1:0-2302 GCA_963588055.1 Erysipelotrichaceae bacterium
GGTATATTCAAACTGGAGGTCATTTATTCGACGCTCAATGCCTTCGATTGAAACCGTTACAATTTGTAACGTTTCCGAACAGCATCAAAGGGGATTAGCAAAAAAGAACACAATCAGAAGTAACAATGAGTTTAAGCAACCTCCGACATTTGATTGGCAACAGCCATAGAAGCCAAATTCCATTAGGGGAAAGCAAATGCTATCCCAAAAGTTCAACCTGTCGGAAATTCCGACAAGTTCGAACGGATGGGAATCGCCAAGTGACGTGAAAGCCCCTCATTACAGTTTGAACACGGTCATCGCCTTCTTCTTGTGCTTGCCTATCTCTTGCTCGCCTCGGACATCCCGATGGACGCTTTCACCCACAATGACTGGGTCGATCTCAACGCGCCAATGATCTCGGTCTTTGAGGACAGAATAGAGATACTCTCCTATGGTGGGCTGCCCGCAAAGCAGACGATAACCGGCTTCTTCGCGGGGAAAAGCAAACCAAGATGCATCGAACTGGCCGAGATTTTCCTTCAATTAAGTAAGACTTTCCCAATCGATGGGACTATATAGCTCCAACGATTTTTAAAGATGCTGTCGGCCAAAAGCCATCGGAGATGCCAAATGCGGCGGATCCGATGGCTTTTTCTGCGCCGAATCCGCGGCGCAAGGGGTCCGAAACGTCGACATTTTTCGGCGAATTTCGTTGCCATATAGTCCTATTACGGTTATAATGGGACTATATAAAAGAGGTGGAGAGCATGCCTATACCGAATGAGATCCTGGCCGTCGAGAGGCCGAAGAACACCATCGTGGTCGCCTATGGGAAAAGCAAGGACAAATACGCCGTCAGGAAGCGCGTCGGCTGCAAGAGGGTGAACGGGAGGAACGTCCCCGTCAACGGGCCCACGATCGGGCACATCGTCGGGGGCGCCTACGTCCCGTGCAGGGCGCTCGAAAGCGGCTCGCCCGATCTGAAGGACTGGGCGAACGTCGCCTACTGCGACGCGCTTTTCAAGGACGTCGTCAAAGACCTCGACGCGCACTACGACCACGCGGTCTCCCTGCAGATCTACTGCATAGCCGTCCTCAGGGTCTGCTACCCCGGGATCAGGGACCGCGAGCTCAAGGAGCGCTACGACTCCTCCTTCCTCTCGGAGGCCCACCCGGGCGTCGCGCTATCGAGGAACACGGTCTCGTCCCTCTTCTCCCTGCTCGGGAAGAACGTGTCGAGGATCGTCGCGTTCATGAGGAAGCGCGTCGAGGCCTGCGGCGTCGACGACCACCTCCTGATCGACGGGACGCTCAAGAGCGACGAGAGCTCGGTCAACTCGCTCTCCGACTACTCGAGGAAGGCGAGGACGAAGGGGAGCCGGGACATCTCGGTCCTCTACGCCTTCGACCTGGAGAAAAGGGAGCCCATATGCTCCCAGTGCTTCCCGGGCAACATGCTCGACCTGACCGCCTACTCGGATTTCATCGGGAGGAACGGCATAAAGAAGGGGATCATCGTCGCCGACAAGGGCTTCCCCTCAAGCGCCGCCGAGGGCGAGTTCGCCGCCAACCCCGACCTCCATTTCCTCAACCCCGTGAGGAGGAACTCGAAGCTCGCGGAGACCCACGGCATGTACTCCTACGTCGGCGCGCTGAGGGGGCATGAGGGGATCCTCTTCAAGAAGGCGAAGGTGAGCGGCAAGCCCAGATGGCTCTACTCCTTCCGCGACCAGAGGAAGGCGTCCAAGGAGGAGGCCGACTACATAAGGCGCAGCGCCGGGGGGTACGACGACGGGGACTTCAAGAGGAGGCAGGCGACCTTCGGGACCGTCGTGCTGGAGAGCGACCTCGACCTCGCCGCCGAGGAGGCCTACCTCGCCTACTCGAAGAGGTGGGAGATCGAGCTCGTCATGCGCTACTACAAGCAGGCCTGCGAGCTGGACGAGACCAGGGTGCACGGCGACTACTCCGTCATCGGCAGCGAGTTCGCGAGCTTCCTCGCGAGCGTGCTGACGTACCGGATCATCAACGACGCGGAAAAGAAAAAAGCCCTCGAGAAATACACCTACGGGAGGATGATGGCGAAGCTCGAGAGGGCCAAGAAGATCCGCCTGAACGGCGAGTGGAGGATGGTCAGGATCAACCCCTCGGAGGAGGAGCTGCTCATGGATCTGGGGATCCTGGAAAGGCCGGCGGAGCCTCCGAAGAGGCCCCGCGGCAGGCCCAGGAAAAACGCTATATAGTCCTATTCATTGGGAAAGTCTTATTTAAAAGAATTCATAAATGTTAATAAAACCTCCGGGCAAAGCCCTTGTTGACC
>CAVAGB010000084.1:0-2262 GCA_963588055.1 Erysipelotrichaceae bacterium
GAAATACAGGGCAAACAAGGCTGGAGCCGACCCCAAAGACGTCTCTTTTAGGGACAAGGTCAGAAGCTGGTCCGATTTTTGCTTGAGAATCGACTTCGAGAACGGGAAGCAGTTTCTTGCTTCTCATAATGGGGACTACTACTACTACTACTATTTCCTCGCGAACGTCGGCCTCAGGCCCTCGTGCCACCACTGCGCCTATAGAGGCCTCGAAAGGGCCTCTGATCTCACGATCGGAGACGCCTGGGGGATCAACGGCTACATGCCCGAATTCAACGATGAGAAAGGCGTCTCCGTCATCATAACCCACACGGATAAAGGCAATGCTTTCCTAACCGAGATCAAGGATTCCCTCGAGCTGAAAGAAGCCCCGGTCGAAAGGGCTTTGCCCCCTTCTTCCGGGGGCAGGAAGGACACGATCCCTTATCCGACAAGGGCCCAGTTCTTCCGCGATTTCGCGGATGGGAAGGACTATCAGTATCTGATCGATCACGATCTGCCAAAGCAGTGGCCCCCGAAAACCCCTTTATGGAGAAGGGTTTTGTCCAAAGGCAAAAGGATTCTCAAGAAGATGCTGCGCAGATGAGTCAGCCTATTTCCCTCTGCTCCGGAATTTGATTACCGCTTTAAGGGCAAGGAAATTAAGACTGTTTAAGCTTAGGAATCTAAGAAGCTTCTCTTTGCGAGTCAACTTGTCGTTTTCCTTAAGCCAACGAAGGGATTCCACTAGCTTCTTTCTCTGCAGGTAATGCGCATGTAAGTGGCATCGTTCCCTTTCGTATTTGATCTTCACCCTTTTCGTGTAATCGGCCTTTTCCTCTTCCGACTTCCAAGCGATCGTTTCGAATGTGTTAAGGATGATGGCCTCTAGGCCGTCTGCTCTTTCGATGCTTTTTTGGTATCCACGAACGCTATGGGAATGGCTTTGCTGACGGACGTAGTAAGCGCCAAGGGGCCTATTGATGTATCCACAGTCCATTTCATAGGCAATGGGCAAGATCAGCTGCCAGTTCTGCCCTTGCCTCCCGGCATATATCTGTCCGCCTTTTAAGTGAGGAAGAAGGCTCGACGCTCTAAACATATAAGTCGAATAAATGGCCACGTTTCTCACGAAAAGCACATCGCCAAAAATATTCTCCTCTTCCTTGGCACCGATACGCTCTGAGAGCCCGATCCTCTGTTGGCTTTCTTCGTCTATCAGGTCACTTGGGGCAATCACCAGCCCACACAAAGGATGCGCCTCCAAGAAACGGACCCTCTCGGATATGGAGTCTTTATACATGACGTCATCACTGTCAGGGCATATCAGATATTTGCCTTTGATCAATGGGAGCGCCTGATTTAAGGCTGCGGCCTGTCCTTGGTTCGTTTGATAAATATAAGTGAACCGATACCCTTTATCTTCCAAGGGTTTTCGATACGACATCGCTATCTCTTTGGTCCCGTCGGTTGAGCCATCATCGACGAAGAATATCTCTACATTGGGGTAATCTTGGTCCAAAAGGGATTTGAAGAAACGATCCAAAAAAGCCTCCCCGTTGCAGCAAGGGGTTATCAATGAGACCAGAGGTGTTGTGTTGTTTTCCATATATTCCTTAAATAATGAGCTTCATTGCCTTTTTCAACGTTGAATAACGTATGTGGTCTATCTACTGCCACTTCTTTATGGTTGCCCCTTGTTCGCTTGTCCCTTTCGCCTTCATCTTCTTCTCCGCCTCGGCTAGGCTGCTCCTAAGGAAGTAGATGGACTTCTGCTTCATGGCCTGATACCTTGGGAAGGATCTGCTGTAATCGATAGGAGGGAGGCTTTCTATATATTTCAAGGTGGATTTCTGCTTGCAGTCGCAGTAACGGTCTTTGACGTCGAACAGATAGGTAAGGGACTCTATGCGGTTGCTCATCCCCTTCTGCCCTTTTCGGTTGAACACGAAGAAGTCCCTATGATAGATGAGGGAGAACACCGAAGCGTGGAAGCTGTCGGTGAAGACGTAGTCGGCATACTTGATATAGGACAAAAACTCCGAAGGCCCCTCGTCGTAGATCCTATAGTCCCCGAAGTCGCCGTCTTTCATCGCGGATGCGCATAGGTAAGGCATCGTCACGACCTTAAGCCCTTTACGTCTAGCGAACTCAATGATGTCCTTGTTCTTGATGGACAGTTCACCCAAGAAGTAGCAGAACACATACCTTTCTTTTATCCTACGTCCCGCGCATACCTCGTCCCATTCTTCTTGGTCTAGCAATAAGGTGGGGTCCACCACC
>CAVAGB010000085.1:0-2250 GCA_963588055.1 Erysipelotrichaceae bacterium
CTCCTATGAGAGGAAGTCCTATGGATTAGGGGGGGTGTTAAGCGCTTTTTAAGCGCGCTTCTCCGCCTCGGGGAGAAGGACACCATCTTCAGGTATCAGACCCTCCTAAGGAAATACGAATACCATCTGAACGCAGGCCATAAGCTTAGAAGGGCCATCTACCACATCAAGGTCAATCGGATGGGGAACGCTTATGGCCTGCACATAAGCCCCAATACATGCTCTAAAGGATTAAGGATCATGCACCTAGGATCGATCCTCATCAATGGGGACGCGCATGTGGGCAAAGATTGCAGGTTCCATATCAACACCGCCTTAGTGGCGGGAGGGACCAATGGGGACGTTCCTTATCTAGGGGATGACATCGTCCTAGGGGTCGGATCGACCGTGCTAGGGAACGTCAGGATTGCGAATGGTGTCGCGATCGGAGCCGGCGCGGTGGTCAATAAGGACGTGCTAGAAGAGGGCATCGCCGTCGCCGGAGTGCCCGCGCGTAAGATATCCAACAACGGCAGCGCATCATGGAACAGCAACAAAGCCCCGAGGAAGCAGTAAGTCCTCTGTATTGCTTACAAAGATGGGATGTAATCGAGTCAATCTGTTGTCGCAAGGCGGGCTCGTGCAAGCGCACCCGATTTGAAACAAGGCATTGGCCCCCAAACCTTTCAGCGAAGAAACCCGGCGGGTTTCAACGGAGCACGGCAAACAGATGTCGGCCGCCGAACGCAAAACGCCGTGTTCAATTCGCCGAACCTTCTATGTGCTCGCTAATTTTGTCAGCGATAAACGCAAAAATAGTTACTTGCAGTGCGTCCATGAAAAGCATCGACTGCCACGGAGATTTCTGTTATTTCCATGGAAAAGCGTTGGCTTTTTAGGAATGCCGTTCTTCCAAAATACGGAAATGCTCGGACTTTTCTCTTTATCTTATGGACGCTGTGCAAATGCAGAGAGAGTCAAATATAGTTAGGCCTGAACTTTATATCATAAGTCAAGAAAACAGGCTGCCAGCAATCACTTCGGCGGTTTCCATCGGCACGCCCGCCGCCAAGATGGCAATGCACTTTCGCTTATATCCGCCTCATTCCTTGAAGAGGAACTCCTCCCACTGCTTCATCACGAGTTCCATCTTAAACAAGGAGGAACGTTCCCTCTCTTTGGAGGACAATTCCTTTTGCTTGGATTCATCGCTTAGGAGCGCCTTCATCCTATAGGCGATCGCCTTCGCGTCGGCACAAGGCACGAGCATATCCATAGAGAAGCCCTCGCTGATGGCCCTAGGGCCTCCGCAGGGGCAATCCGTCGACACGCAGGGAAGCCCCACCGTCATCGCTTCCATGAGGGCATTGGGCATGCCCTCGAAATCAGAGGCCATCAAGAAGAGCCTCGCGGAGCTGATGTAGTCCTCGATGTTGGGGACATTGTCGATGATGGTCACCCTATCATTGAGCTTATATTCATCCACCTTGGCTAGGATGCTCTCTTTCAATGGCCCAGACCCATAATAGGTTAGATGCACATCAGGATAGTCCTCGCATATCAGACGAAAGGACTCTAAGGCCAACAAGGGGTTCTTCTGGGGGACTAAGCGACCCACCACGGCGATTTCTTCTCTTTTAGGCGTCCAGCTACGCTCAAAGAACTTATCCGCGACCGGATTCCAGATGATCTTGGATTTCCTCCTCACGGACTTCTGGAAGTAATCCATCGCCTCCTGGGTCTGGAAGACGCAGCCGGAGGCGCTTCTGAAGAGGAACTTGGCCGCTAATTTGACTAAGCCGTTCCCGTATTCGTATACGGGATCGTTCCTGACGGAGACGATCTTCCTTAGTTTCAATCCCCTGGCGGCAACTAGCATCCTGAGGTTGCAGGCCCCCTTGAAGGAAAGCACCACATCGGGGTTCTCATCCTTGATGATCTTCCTAAGTTTCTTGATACGGATCAGGTTGCCTTTGACTCCTCCCCCGGTAAGTCCCAGCACATAACGCTTGACTCGGTCGTCGATCGCATATTCCTCCTCGGAAGCAAAAGCAACATCATTGACCAAAACAACCTCGTATCTCCCAACGAGGAAAGAAGCGATGTTGTTCAAAACCCGCTCAGCCCCGCCTCGTTTCATGGTTTCCAGATATAAGAGGATCTTTTTCATGGCTTCTTCTCTCAATCGTCAAAGGCGGTATAGCGCCTCATTTATCATCCAACGCCTTCCCGTCTCTTCTTTTCACAACGCGCGCGGGCACCCCGCAGGCG
>CAVAGB010000086.1:0-2189 GCA_963588055.1 Erysipelotrichaceae bacterium
TCTTCAAGATCTCGCCTTTGAGGGCGCCGTTATCGTAGTTCATGTAGTCGACGACGGGCGCGATCGCGGAGGTTTTGGCCCAGAAACTGCCGCAGTGTTTGACCGAAAGCGCTTCTGTGACGGACTTTGGATTATAGATTTCGACCCCGTTGAGCCTATAGCCGTCGTACCAGCTTTTGATTTCGCCGAAATCCATCCCGCGCTTTTCGCAGAGAGCCTTCACTTCATCCTCGGTGAAGCCGAAGAGAGGGGCGATGCCTCTTGGCTCCAGCATGTTGTACTCCGCGAACATGTTGAGGGCAGATTGGGTGCTGTATCTTCTAATGGGCAAAATGCCCGTCATGTAGACGAGATCGATGTTGGAGGAGACGTCTCCAGACTTGAAGAGGCTCCTCAGGAACTCCGTGTATTCATCGCATAGCTTTTTGTTACGTTCTTCCTCGCGGTAGATGACGTCCCATTCGTCGATGAGGAAGATGAAGTGGTCGTCCGTGGCAGATATAACTTGGGAGAAAGCCCTGTTCAGGAACTTGCATCCTGAGAAATCGATGGATGGGTACGCTTCTTTTAAATCGGAGAGTATGGTTTCGCGAAGGGTTGAGACAAATTCGTTTTTATCGATGAGGCTCGTGTAGACACTGCTCATGTCGATATAGAAGACGTTGCGCTTGTTAAGATTGGTCTCGAAAGAGGGGTCTTTCGATATGGCGAGATCTTTGAAAAGCTCTTTGGAGTCGCATCCCTTCGAGTAATAGGCATTCAGCATCGAGAGGGCGAGGGTCTTGCCGAATCTTCTGGGGCGGGTTACGCACATGAAGGAGTCCGCGGACCCGAAAACGTCGTTGCATTCCTTGATAATGAGGGATTTGTCGACAAAGATCTTGTTCCTCAAATACTTCCGGAATTGGCTGTCGCTCTTATTGAGGTACATCGGCATGCGCGTTTGCTCCTTTCGAGAGGATTTTACCACATGCGCCTTAGTTGGGGCGCGTCCTTTGTTGCCTGCCTTAGGGTGGGCAGGCGAAGGCGCGGACGATGAATTTGACGTGGCTTTGTTCGTGACTTTCATTGGTATATCCTCCTCTGTATTTTGATGGCAAAGATTATTTGACCGCCTAAGATAATTATATGTGAAAAACGCTTAAACCAAAGGTCTAGGAAGAAAGTTTCCTTGACATTTTTAAGGAACAGCAAAGCTGAAACGACCAAAAGGAAAAGGCGGCCCAGCGCAGGACCGCCTTGACGGATAAAGCTATTTCGCTTCGACCCACTCGACCTTGGAGGAGTGCTTCAGGGTCGCTTCGTCGTAGCTGATGCCCACGAGGAGCACCTTGCCCTTGTATTCGGGGAAGGCCTCCCAGTAACGCTTCCTCTTGATCTGCTCGATGGCCTCGTCTGGGGACTTGCCGACCTTGAGCTCGATGATGAAAGGCAAACGGCCCGGCTCGGTCGGGAAGAAGGAGAGGTCGCTCCGCCCGCTCACGCAGGTGTCCTCCTGCTTGACGCGGTAATAGTCCCTCGCTCTGTAGTAGGAGGTCGAGACGATGACGGCGAGGACGTTCTCGTCGTTCTTGCTTATGAAGGAGGCCATCTCTTTGTGATTCCTGTCGAGGGTCTCGTCGATGAAATCAGTATTGCCCTTGAAAGTCTCCTCGCATAGTTTTATGGAGTTGCTGATTGGGTCGTAGATGTCCTTCCAATCCAAGGCCTCGAGCGCGTTCTCGAACTCCCCTCTTATTTCTTCGTTCGGAATGTAGCAGCTGCCGGTCCGTCCGCCGTCCTTCGGAGGGATGTAAGCTAGATACCCAAGGTGGACGAGGACGGTTAAGGCGGCGTCGCGGGAGTTGACCTTGGTGAGGTCGTTTTCGAATTTGCCAGGGCTCAGCTCAATCATTTCGCCATTGAGCATCTTCAAGATCTCGCCCTTGAGGGCCCCATGATCGAAATTCATGTAGTTGGTGACCGCCTCGATCGCGGAGGTTTTGGTCCAATAGTTGCCGCATTCGCCTTCTTCTATGGCCTCCACGACGGATTTCGGGTTGTAGACCTCGACCCCTCGAAGGCGATAGCCGTCGTACCAGTCTTTGATCTCGCCGAAATCCATCCCACGCTTCTCGCAGAGGGCTTTCACCTCGCTTTCGGTGAAGCCGAAGAGGGGGGCGAGGCCGCGAGGCCTCAGCATGTTGTAC
>CAVAGB010000087.1:0-2131 GCA_963588055.1 Erysipelotrichaceae bacterium
CCATTAAGTTACTGATAATGCCCACTTTCTAGTGGGTATTTTTTCTGCCAAGAATCGATTGCAATAAACAGGATTCTCCAAACCTTCCCTCAAAAAGAGGGGCAGACTCCATTCCAGACGATTCAATCAATCGTTAATAATATTCCAAAACAACATATAACAAACATCTGTTAATGGCCTCAGAGAACTCTAACTCTTAAACGATAATTCTCAAAGTTCCTAAAGCCATAAGCTCTTCTTTGAATGAGTTTCATCTTACGGTAACAGCGATATAACAAAAAGAAACTGGACTATCTTTCGATAGCCCAGTTCAGACTGTTGAAAAACCCTCGGGACACTAAATACCGAGGGTTTAATTATGCCAGAAAACCATTCTAACTACCTTTAGATAAAAGCGCTTAATGTTAACCTATTGATAACAAAGCATATATAGTGTTTTATGATATGATTTTACCTATGATAAAACACAAACCTCCCCAATACGCCTTCCAGATGATTTGCCTGGAAGATTATGTTCCCAAAGACCATCTACTTCGCAAAATAGACCGTTACATCGACTTTAGCTTCATTGAAGATTTGACGCATGATCTCTACTGCCATGACAACGGTCGTCCCGCCATTCATCCGATCTCGCTCTTTAAAATGCTCTTCATCGGATACCTCTTCGGCATCCGCAGCGAGCGTAGACTGGTCCAAGAAATCGAAGTCAATCTTGCTTACCGATGGTTCATCGGCTATGACCTGGATGACAAGATCCCGAACCACTCCACCTTCAGCCAAGCAAGACGGCTTCGATTTATCAAACGTCCCGAACTCGTTAGAGAAATATTCGACAACATCGTCAGACAATGCATAGACTATGGACTCATTGATGGAAAAGTCCTGTTTACCGACAGCACCCACATCAAAGCCAATGCGAACAAGGGGAAGTTCGATGCGGTGATCGTCAAAGAACAGCCCATGGCATACCTCGCTGAACTCGATCGAGAAGTCGATGCCATACGACAAGCAGAAGGCAGAAAACCATTTGATCGGGATGATGATGCGAGTGGGCATGGAAAATCCCATGAAATCAAACGGAGCAAAACCGATCCCGACTCAGGCTTCATGACTCGGGATGGCAAGCCCAAAGGCTTCTTCTACCTCGATCATAGGACAGTAGACGGCATGTATGGCCTCATTGTTGATAGCCATGTCACACCGGGCAACATCAACGATGCAAGACCTTACCCATCCAGAGTACGTTACCTTCGAACACACTTCGGATTTAACATCCATACCGTCGGCATTGATGCCGGATACAAAACAACCTACATTGCGAAATTTCTATCTGAGATGGGCATCTATGGCGTAACCGGCTATAAGCGTCCCATCCACCAATACGGCATGTACTATCCGCGAGAATATCAATACGATAAAAACACACAATCTTATACCTGTCCACAAGGGCACCGGCTTAACCCCGGTACACTTGACCGTCGTGGCTACAGAATATTCAGCATAGATGCTAAAACCTGCCAAAACTGTCCAACCCATCATCGTTGCACGGCCTCTCCCTCTAAAAAACTATTTCGCCATATTTGGCAGGACAAACTCGAAGAACTGGATCGTCACCGTCTGACACCCTACGGGAAAAAGATCTATAAACGTCGTAAAGAAACAGTTGAACGAAGCTTCGCGGATAGTAAAGAAATGCATGGTCTTCGATATGCTCGATTCAGAGGATTATTGAAAGTACAAATGCAATGCCTATTGGTTGCTATCTGCCAGAACATGAAAAAAATGGCCTTAGTCCTATCCCGTCGGGATGATAAAAGCCCTTTTTTACGCCTAAAACAAGTTCTAAAGTTCCTTTCAGAGGGTATACAGCGTTTTTTTACAGGGCGTTTATGCAAATCGGCACTTTTTAGGTTTTGATGCTTAATGTTCGTCATTAAGCAATAAAAGCAAAAGTCCCCAAGGGTTTTTCTTGCTTTGGGGACTTTTTCAACGGTCTGTGCAATGCAGATCCATTGCTTTTAACTGCTTCTAGGCAAAGTTCTTTTGTTTTCAATGGTTCTGGAACATATTCCAATACATGTCCATGGCTTTTAACCGCCGCTAGGCAAAGTTCTGCGGTTTTTAATGATTC
>CAVAGB010000088.1:0-2060 GCA_963588055.1 Erysipelotrichaceae bacterium
CTATTGGGTAACTCCGTGCAGGTTCGAGTCCTGTTGCCCGCACCATCGAAAACCTGGGGCTGGCTGTATGCTGGCCTTTTTCTTAATGGCACACATAATTGCGGAAGGCAGCCTGACGGCACGGCTTTCGCCTTAGCCTTGATTGGGAAAAAAGCTCATATTCGTTTGGAATTCGGGTCCTGCCCTTCCCAGTTGATGGCTGAGCCTTTGTCCGCCAGCGCCTTCGAATTCGAATTAAGTCGAAATTTAAGTCGAAATTTAAGTCGAAATTTAAGTCGAAATTTATTGGAAGAAACTCCCATGTTGCCTATAATTTCCTTAGAGGTGAACAACTATGGAACTGCCGATAAACGTAGAGGACCTGATTTTGGAGAGGCTCGTCGAATCGACGAGGCTAGACTACAAGGAGGGGTTCGACCCGAAGGCCGTCCTCCACAGCATCTGCGCCTTCGCCAACGACATCGACAACACTGGCGGCGGGTACATCATCATCGGGATCGAGGAGGACAAAGGCTTCCCGAAGCTCCCGCCCAAGGGGATAGAGGAAGACAAGGTGGACGGCGTCATGAAGGACCTCGTCGGCTACTGCAACCAGATCGAGCCGAGGTACCTCCCGATCGTGAAGCCCGTCAAATTCCAGGGCAAGAACGTCATCGTCATCTGGTGCCCGGCGGGCCACGGACGGCCTTACAAGGCGCCCGAGGATCCCCATACGAAGTCGCTCAAGAGATACTATGTCAGAAAACTGAACAGCTCCATCGTCGCCAAGGCGGAGGAGGAGAGGGAGCTCTATTACATCTCGAGCGACATCCCCTTCGACGACAGGCCTAACCTGACCGCAACGATCGACGACATCGACGTCTCGCTTCTCAGGAAGCACCTCCGCGACTCCAACAGCGACCTCTACGAGCACTCCCTCAAGATGGAGACCCTCGAGATCGCCCAGTCGATGCAGCTTGTCACCGGTCCCGACGAGGCCCTGAGGCCTAGGAACATCGCCCTCCTCATGTTCAACGAGGACCCCGAGAGGTTCTTCAGAGGCGCGAGGATCGAGTTCGTTGACATCCCAGACCCCACGGGCGAGGGGATGGTCGAGAAGGTCTTCTCCGGGCCCATCCAGAGGCAACTCAAGGACGCCATCCAATACATCGTCAACTACGTGATCAGGGAGAAGGTCTATAAATTCGACGACAAGGCGGAGGCCAAGCGGGTATTCAACTATCCCTATAGGGCGATCGAGGAGCTGCTCACGAACGCGGTCTACCACAAGTCCTACATGATCAACGAGCCGATCACGGTCAGACTGACCCCCGGCGAGCTTGAGATAACTAGCTTCCCCGGTCTCGATCGGAGCATCACCGAAGAGAACATCAGGGACTTCAAGATCAGGGGCAGGATATACCGCAACCGCCGAATCGGCGATTTCTTCAAGGAGCTCAAGCTCACCGAGGGGAGGAACACCGGTATACCCAACGCGATCGTGGCTCTGAAGGAGAACGGCTCTCCGATGCCGGTTTTCGACATGGACGAGGAGAGGAGATACGTCTCGGTCACCCTGAAGGTCAACGACGCATTCAAGCCGGATACAAACGCGCTTCCGAAAGCGCAACCTCCCAAGAGGATGTCGAAGGCCGAGATAAAGTCCAAGGCCCTCTCGCTGCTCAAGGATGGTGATATGTCTTTGAACGAACTCGCGATGAGGATGGGCTACAAAGGCATTTCCAAATCTCTGACCCTTGCAATTGAAGAGCTGGAGCAAGACTCTTACGTGGAGCAGAACAAGCAGGGCAGGTCATCCTTGATCAAGATAACCAAATTCGGCAAGAGGATTGCGAACGAATAAGCGTTAGGCGACAAGTTTTCCGAGCCGCTAACCTGCGGACGAATAGGGAACAGATACCTTAAAATCTCGTCCGCATTTCGTCCGCATCTATTCTTCAGCCGTCCGCATTTATATGCCAAAAACTGCTGCGGACAACTTTATTCCGTTTCAGCAAAACCGCGCATTTTGCAGGAAAACTGCGGGTTTTGCAGTCCTTTTCGGCCCGACGCTTTATCCT
>CAVAGB010000089.1:0-2025 GCA_963588055.1 Erysipelotrichaceae bacterium
ATTTATCAGACAAATTCGAAGTAACGAACACTTCTAATTCCTATGACACAACCGATTTCATAATAGGGGGTAACCGAAATGAGTAATGAAATCAAATGGCGGTTTCCGGGAAACCATTTCACGAACGACAATGGGCTAGACACCGCGGATATGGAGACGTTCAAAAAAGACGCCATATCCTCCTTGGCAAGAGAACTTTGCCAAAACTCGATCGACGCCAAAAGAAAAGAGGCGAGCGGCCCCGTGCGTGTGGTTTTTAGCTCCTTCCGCGTTGATAGAGAGAAAGTCCCTGGCATCGATGCCTTGTCTTCCCAGGTTGATGATTGCTTAGATACCTGGAAATCCCATAAGAAGATATCTTCCCAATTGGCAGAGATGAAAGCCCAAATTGGCAAAGACTCCATCGGCTGTTTGAGAATCAGTGACTTCAATACCACCGGCCTCGTCGGTGTTTCGGGAGATGATAAATCGCCTTGGAGGTATTTGGTCCATGGCTCCGGTATCTCCGACAAGAGCGCGACATCAGGAGGCTCGAAAGGCATCGGCAAATTCGCGGCATTCGTTACCTCGTACTTCAATACAGTCTTTTATTCGACCTTGACGGAAAAAGGCGAATCGGGATACGAGGGGATCTGCAAGCTATGCTCTGCTAAAATGCCAAATACGACGGAGAAAACCCAAGGCATCGGATATTTCGGCTCGTCGGATAGGAATGAGCCCATCAATGGGCAGTTCCGGCTAGACAGTTCTTTCTCACGTGGTTGCGACGAATACGGAAGCGACGTATACATCATCGGCTTCAAAGAACCTTCCGGGTGGAAGAGGGACATCATCACCAAAATCTTGGATAGTTTCATGAGCGCGATTGTTTTCAACGCCCTCGAAGTCGAAGTCGACGAAGTGAAAATCAACTCTGCGACATTAAAGGATATAGTTTTCTCTGAAGATCTCATAAGCAAGAAGGAGAAGAAGAACATCGTCTCGCAGTTCCTTTTGCTCACGGATGAGGAACACCGTTTCAAGGATGTCTTCAACGTCCAAGGGTATGGGGACGTGAAACTATATCTCATTGAGTTTGATTCCGATCACGAGGAAATGGCCACCAACGGGTGCGTCATGATCAGATACCCGTTCATGAAGATAAAGGATCTTCAAAAGATATCCACTTTGCCCTGCAGCGCCATGTGCATCATTGAAAACAATAATCTAAACGCGATTCTCAGGGACGTTGAAAACCCGCAGCATACCGATTGGGAATTTAACAGGATCGAAGACCCGGACCAAAAAAAGGAAGTTAAGAGCATCTATGCCGATATGCTCGATAACATCAGGAAACTGATCACCGAGCATCTCGCTTCAAGCGACAACACAAAAACCGACATCGAAGGGGCGGGAGACTATATCCCTGGGGTCGACAACGAGTTGGGCAAGAAACCGGACGAAGAGAAGAAAAAGAAGGTCTCTGACACGCCGAGGATTCTGAAAAACAAAGTCAAGCCAAAGGAAGCCAATATCAATGCCAGCATCCCCGATGAGAACGGCGACGGAGTTTCGCTCGATATTGGCGACGCTTCTTCAGAGGGCGAGCCGACCCTCGCTCCAGACGGTCACAACAATAGCAACGGCGGCCATGTAAGACCCGGAAGCAACCAGGGGACCGGAAAATCCGGTGATGGTGGCCATGTCTTGGTCAAACACGCTGAGCTAAGGGGAATGGCCTATAGGTTCTTCTGCCTCAACAAAAAAGAGAGGAAATATGCCATAACGTTTGTTTCAGACTTCGACGAGGACGACGCGCATCTTGAGCTCAACTTAATGGATGAATCGGGCGCGCGGTATCCAGTCAAAATCGAAAAATGCACCGTCAACGGAAAAGATGCCGAAGTTGAAGTCGGGCAATCTGTTAAACTGGCCATCAAGCATGGCGAAAGAGTCAAGATGGTACTGATAACCGACCAAGAAGAGATGTTCAGCGGGGAGGTAAAAGTTTATGCGTATAGGTAAAAGATTGTTCCCATATCCGAT